>NZ_CP021080.1:3060864-3673037 GCF_000802245.2 Streptomyces pluripotens | reverse complement strand
TGACCAGACCAAGTAATTCACCACTTCATGGGGGGGGATCCACCATGCAGATTGGCCTGCGGAGATTCGCTGTGGCCGGAGCGATGACATTGGGGGCAGGGCTGCTGCTCGCGCCGTCTGCCACAGCGGCCGAGAGCATTCCTCAGGGTTGCCCACCGGACGTCTGGTACAAGGTGGTGTCATCGGGCGCTTCGTACGAAGCGATCGGTAGCACCGCAGGCAAGTACAACGCGAGTCCGACATCGGCCATTCTGCGCTACGACCTGACCACCTCCAAGTCGAAGCAGACGACCTGGAGCGCCGAGCTCGGGGGAAGCCTGGACTTTGGAGTCGGCCAGGTCGAGTCCAAGACGAAGTACGACATCACCAAGTCGACCACCAGAGGCAAGACGGTATCGAACACCATCAACGTTCCGGCCAAAAGATACGGATACACCACACCGAAGATCGAGCGACGTAAGTTCACGATTGAGAAATGGCAGGACACTGCCAGGTGCGGCGCGCGCTTCCTCGGTAACGTGGGAACCCTGGGCGGAATCACCGCCTATCCCTTTTTCTCAGAGTGCACGGCCAAGAGCGCGTGCACGCCCAAGCCGTAACGCTGCGACTGCCGGGGCGGGTTGACCGCTCGTCCCGGCATACTACGGAACCTCTGACTACGCTGGGGGAAGGCCCGATGGTCCGGAAGTTGACTCACGCCACTGTTCGCGCGCGTCGACGTGGTGCCCTGGTCGGTATGGGGGTCCTCGCCGCCTTGGCTGCCGCGTGCGGGCCTGGCGATGGTAGCCAGTCCTCGGCCCCTCACGATGTCGTGGTCGATCTGGGTGGCGAAGTGGCCGTCCTGAAGGACCTGAACTCTCATCCCCGGATCGTGGGTTCGCGGCCGGCCGGAGCCGAGAATGCCGACGCCTATCGTTTGGACAGCCCGCGCCAGCTTGCCTCGGGCGAAGTCGTTGGCATCCGCGACGGCGGGGTTGTCGCCATAGAGCCGAGCACCCCTGGACGAGCGGTTCTCCTTGGTCAAGCCAGCGCATGGTTCCCCAGCGCCGACGGCAAGCAGCTGTGGGCCGTCACCGAAGAGTCAGCCGATACTGCCTGCGCCGGCCAAGAACTGCCGCAGTCGGTCTCGGCCCGCTTTACCGTCAGCAAGTACGAAACCTCCGGTCACCCGTCCCGCACCAAACTGACGCTGCCCTGCGGCATGCGGCCAGTCGCTGACACGTCTCGGGGCTTGCTCGCCGAACGCACCACTGGCGACACAGGTGGAACCGGCACGGGCGGTCGAGCGGTGACCAACATCGTGGTTCTCAACGCCCGAGCCGACACAGCCACAAAGACCATCGCCACCAACGCCAGTGTGGTCGCCGCTGCAAGCAACCGCGTGATCTGGCGCGACGACGCGTGCAACACGGGAAGTTGCACACACTCCTACGATGTGGACAAGCCCAAGAGCGACCACGCTCCCTCGTGCAAGGGCGGCGACACCGTGGGCGTGGGCACACTCGATCCGAGTGGACGCTGGTATGCGAGTGTCCTCCGATCCAACCACCTGGCAGTCCTCGACCTGGACCAGGGCACCTGCCATGAAGTCGACGCGTTGCCCACCACCAACGCCGGCGACCTTGATCAGACATTCGCGGTGGCTTGGTCAGGACAGAACCTGATGTTGCTGGACCAGCGGTCAGGCGTGCTCGCCTCCATGGACGCCTCATCCACCGAGATCGATAAGCGGTCCAAACCGCTCTCGGTCGTCAACCAAGCGCAGATCTGGGGCGCGGGCACTACCTGAACGCGTCGCCATGCGACGGCCGTATCCCCTGTGTGAGCGCCCACGTGGGACGGACTACGCGGCCGGAGGTTTGAGCCTGATCCCTTGGAGTGGACACCCTGACAATGGGTCTTGATGGTCCAGGAAGGGATCTCCGGGTGGGATGCCAGTCTCCGTACCCGGAGGAGTTCCGGAGGGACGCCGTCGCGCTGTTTCGCGCGGGTGGCGGCAAGCGCACGTACGCGGCCGTGGCCGCCGAGCCCGGGATCACCGGGGAGACACTGCGCACGTGGGTCCGCAAGGACACCGGGGCGAACATGTCGGCCGTCCGGGGCCGGAGCGGCCCGGAGAATCAGACCGACGAGCTGGCCGGCTGCGGGCCGAGAACGCCAGGCTCCTGAAGGCCGAAAAGCAGTGGCAGCTGGAGCGCGAAATCCTGCGCCGAGCGGCAGCCTATTTCGCCAGGGAGGTGAAGTGAAGGCCTGCCGCTGGGACTTCATCTCCGACCATCGCGCCAACTTCGGCGTCAAGCGGCTGTGCCGGGTCCTAGAGGTCTCCCGCTCCGGCTCCTACCGGCACCAGGCCACAGAAGAGGCGCGCGCCGAACGCCAGGTGCGCGAGGCGGCGGCCGTCGCCGAGATCCGTGCCATCCACACCGAGCACCAGGGCGACAGGGACGATCCGACTGCGAAGCTTCCCCGGCACACCCACACGCCATCGAGCGCGGGAGTCGCAGATCGGGGCCTGGCGGCCGAGGGCAGGATGGCGTCCCGCCGAGGACAAAGGCCGACCTGCTGGACACCCGCCGTCCATACTCCCGCATGACGGTCATGATCAGGGTCGACTGCACCACGAACTTCGAGGCGGAGGCGGTTGCCGTCAAACACTGCCGTCAAGGCAAAAGCCAGAGGCCCTGTGGATCTCTCCACAGGGCCTCTGAACTGTTGTGCACTCGGCAGGATTCGAACCTGCAACCTTCTGATCCGTAGTCAGATGCTCTATCCGTTAAGCTACGAGTGCTTGTTTCTTATTTTTCATCTTCGCTCCCGGCCCTTTCGGCCCGCTCGCGGCGACAGGAAGAACATTACATGACTGCCGCCGTCATGTGAAATCCGATCCGCACACCCGTTGTGACCTGCGGAAATGCCTGGCAGCGAGGGCCGGGGAGCGAGCCGGGGAATCGAGTAGGAGGGACGGGTCGCCCGTCCCTCCTCTCACACTGGGCTGCCAGAAGACTCACCCGACCAGTACGCCTCATACACGGTTCGTGTTCCTCGGTACCCAGGTCTCGCCTCGGGCTTCCTCCAGACCCCACCTCACGATGACGCCCTTGCCTCCGGCTCGGGGTTAGCACCACCTCTTCCCCCAGGGGACTTCCACCCCCAAGCAATCGCCCATGCTGGGCGCACACGCCGAAGCCCCGGTCCTGAGGACCGGGGCTTCGGGATCAGTGCGGAGGCGGAGGGATTTGAACCCTCGATGGGGGGTAAACCCCAAACCGCATTAGCAGTGCGGCGCCATAGACCGGACTAGGCGACGCCTCCAGCACAACCGCTCGCGCAAGCGCGCGATCGGTGCGTGCAGATGATGACACAGTCGAGTGCGGTGTCACCAATCGCCCCCCACGGTACTAGGCAGTCGGGCCACAGGGCAAAGGCCTTCCGCGGCGGGGCGCCGGGCGACGTGCAGTCGGCGAGCGGGCGGACAAGCAGCGGGGACGCAGGGCCCGAGCCGGCTGCTGACCGTGGGGACGACCGGCTGCGCAACGTCCGGCGGGTACCGGCGTTGGACAGGGCATGGTTCCTGTCCTTCCTGCCGTCGGACGGCGGCTTCTCGTATCGTCGCTCGCCGCTGTCGCCTCCCTCGTCCCGTTCTCCGCCGTGCCCGCCGTGGCAGCCGGTGCCGTGGCACCGCCCCTCCGGCCCGGGGACCGGGGCACGGAGCGGCACGGCGATCACCTCATCGTCGTCGTCCGGCACGCCGGAGCCGGGCAGGACGGAGCGTACGAGGTCTTCTGTCACCCCGATGCCGGCCTTCATCCCGACCCGGCCGGGGCCTGCCGGGTCCTCGACTCCCACACCCGCTGGGGACAGGACCCCTTCGCTCCGGTGGCGCCCGGCAGCGTCTGCACCATGCTGTACGGCGGACCGGCCACCGCCCATGTCACCGGCACCTGGGCAGGCCGGCCGGTCGACGCCTCGTACGACCGCAGCAACGGATGCGAGATCGGGCGGTGGGACCGGATGGTGCCGCTGCTGCCGAAGGTCGGCGGACTCGGCTGACGCTCCCGGGTCTCCCTTACCGACGTACCGATCTCCACCCCGGTTCTCACGATCCTCACCGTCTGTACCGTCCTCGGTGCCTCCCCGGCGGAACCCACGGCACGGCAAGAGTCCCGCGGAGAGACCGCGGAGCCTGAGCAGGCGGTCACGCGTTCGTCGTCACTTGCACGTGGGACCTCCCTCTCATCCGGCATCGCGAGCGCGACGCATGCCTTTAGACTCCCTCCCGTGACACGCCGCGGGCCGGTTGGCAAGATGGCCCGAGCGGTCGGCAAGGAGCAGTAACAGGGAGGAAGCGTCTCGTGAGCAGCAGGCCATCCCGAGGCGCTGCTCGCCTCGCAGCCATACTCGACGCCCTTCCGGACGCGTTGGTCCTGGTCAACGCCAACGGAACCGTCGTCAACGCCAACACCATCGCGCTGGAGGCTTTCGAAGCGCCGGGGACCGCACTCGTCGGGCGCGGGCTGCTCGACCTGCTCCCGCAGTTCGACTCCAGACTCATCCCCGGCTCCATGCGGCGGCCCGATCACATGGACCCGCGCGGGCGGACCAAGCCGACCCGGATGGTCGCCCGGCGGACCGACGGGACCGAGTTCCCGGTCGAGGTCACTAGCGCGAATCTCGAGAACGGGCAGCAGGCGTACGACAGTTACGGCTACACCGGTGACGAGCTGCTGATGCTCGTGGTCCGGGACCTGTCCGGGACCGTCGACACCGAGGCGGAGCTGGCCCGGTCGCAGCGGCAGACGGAGATGATCCTGCGCGCCGCGGCGGAAGGGGTCGTGGGCACCGACACCGACGGGCGAATCGTGCTCGTCAACCCGGCCGCCGCGCAGATGCTGGGGTACCGGGCGGGTGAACTCGGCGGCAGGGAGCTGCACACCCTGGTGCTGCACTCGCGTCCCGACGGGTCCCCCTTCCCCTACGGGGATTCACCGCTCGCCGACACCCTGCGCTCCGGCCGCAAGCACCGGGTGCGCGGGCAGGTGCTGTGGTCCAAAGGAGATGAAAAGGTACCGGTCGATCTGACCACCGCCCCGGTGCGGGACGGCGATCAGCTCGTCGGTGCCGTGATGACCTTCACCGACCGGCGCCCCTTCGACTCCCTCGCCGAGGAGAAGTCAGCGCTGGAGAAGGCGCACGCTGCGGAGCTGGAGCGGCTCTCCGAGGAGCACGCCTCCGATCTGACCGCGCTGCGCCAGCAGCATGTGACCGAGCTCGACGAGCTGCGCGAGAAGCACGCGGAGGAGCTGACGGCCGGCGAGGAACGGTACGCGGCGCTCGCCGAGCGGGAGAAGGACCGGTTCGAGGCCCTCGCCGGGCGGCACGAGCAGCTGCTCAGCCTGCTCGCGCGTTCCCTGCGCGGGCCGCTGGACGAACTGCGACGCGAACTGGCCGCGCTGGCCGCCGACGACGCCGGGCAGCTGTGGCCCGAGGCCAACCAGGTGCTGCATCACCTTTCGGCCGGGTACTCGCGGATCACGACGCTCATCGACAACGTCCTCGGCTACCAGCGGCTGGACGAGGGCTGCGAGGACATCACCCGTACGAAGGTGATGCTGGACGCCGTGGTCACCGCCGGCGTGGACGGAGCGGTGGAGCTGATCGGTCCCGGTCGGGTGCAGTTCGCCGTACACGCGCCGCCCATCGAGGCGGAGGTCGATCCCCAGCGGCTCGCCACCGCGCTCGCACATCTGGTGGCCGACGTCGCCGGGGTCGATGCCACCGGCAACACCTCTGTCTCGGCGGGCGGTTACCTGGACAACACCGTCGTGGTCGCCGCCGCGCAGCGCGGCGAAGTCGCACGGATCGAGGTGCGCGGGCCGTACAGCGGTGGAGACCCGGTCCACGAGCCGATCGTGCGCGGCATCGTGCGTGCTCACGGCGGTGTGCTGCAGACGCACGAGGTGCCCGGCATGAGCGGCAGCGCATACGTGCTGGAGGTGCCGCTGGGCAGCGGCGCCGGGACGGTCGCCGAAACGTCCGCCTCGGAGACCGCGGGCACGGCGGTCGCCGGTGCTGGCGCCGCGCAGCTTCCACGCGCGGGTGAGGCGCCCGCGCGAGAGGCGGCCGAGCAGGATCCGTCGGTGCGGGAGCAGCCCGTGCAGGAGACCGGCGCCGGCGAGCAGGGCGCCGTGGGCCCGGGTGGTGGACGTCGGCGGGCCCGGCGGGCTTCCACCGATGCCTTCCTGGAGAGTGATGTGCCCGGCGCCGACGGCACGAAGGCTCCGGCGCCGACCGGGCGGCGTCGCAGGCGCGCCGCAGCGCCCGCCGAGGAGGCCGGCCCGGTTCCGGCCGAGGGCACGGGAACCGCGTCCAGCGGCACCGGGCGACGCCGTGGACGGCCCGCCGAGAGCGACGCCGGTGACGGCCTGGGGGTGTCCGAGGGCGCGGTGGTGACCGCGGCCGAGCACGCCGCGGGGGCTGCGGCCTCCGGTACGGGTCTCGGCAGCGCGGTGCCGCCGCAGGGCGTGCCCGCGCCCAGTGGCCGAGGTGCCCGCCACGGCTCCGCCGCACCGCAGGCGGCAGCCCTGCCGCCCGCCCTGCCCATGGCCAGCAGCGAGACCGTGCAGGGCCCGGAGGCGGTTCCGGGGTCCGGAGCCGATCCGGCCGAGGGGACCCAGCCGACCGGGCGGCGCCGGCGCGCACTGGCCGCGGCGGCGGAACGCGCCGCAGCCCAGGAGGCGGGCGGTGCCCGCACGGTCTTCGCGCTGCCGCCGGCCGAGGCCGACCGCTCGCCGGAGTCGGCGAACGCCGCCACCGACCTCGGGAAGGGGACGGCACCCGACGTCTCCACCGGGTCGGAGTCCGCTGTGCCTGCGGAGTCAGCGCCCGGTGTCCCCTCGGACACCACGAGGGGCTCAAGTACTGAAGGGCCACAGCAGCTTGCAGGCCCTGTCCCAGGGCAGGCCCCGGGGCAGACTCCAGGACCCAAGCCGGTTCCGGATGCGGTCCCGGAACCAGGGCAGGCGCCCGGTCCGGTTGCCGGGCCGTTGCCCGCACAGGTGGCGGTGTCCGCGGACGGCGGCCCCGGCGACGACGGCCGCCACGATGCCGTGCCGCTCGACCAGGCCGAGGACCACACGCCGCCGCAGCCGCATCCCACCAGCACTCCGACCGGTCGGCGCCGCCGGGCCTCGGCCCAGTCAGCGGATGCCGTCCAAGCGGTGGCACCGGAGGCGGCTCCCGAGGTCGCTGCGGCTGCCGCGCAGCCGGTGGCGGTGCCGGCGGCCCCGGGACAACCGGCTGCCGCGGTTGAGCAGGCCGTAACGGGTGAGCCCGGTCCGGATCAAGCCGATGCGCATCAGGCTGTGCAGGCCCCGGCCGTTCGGGACCAGGCAGTGCCGGTGCCGGCGAATCGGTCTCAAGCGGTTCCGGTTCCGGCCGCTCCCCGGGTTCCCCAAGCTGCAGCGGCACAGTCGGCTTCGGGCCAGGGATCTCCGGTTCACGGCGTTCCGGCACAGGGTACGGCCGGTCCGGCTGTCCCGGCCCAAGCCAGCCCCTCGACAAGGGCCGACCGAGCCCCTGCCGGGGCCCCGGCAGCCGTGCCGCCCCAGCCCGATCTCCCCGTCCCCGGCACACAGACGGCCGCACCGCATACCGCACAGGTCGCACGGGCCGCTGTTCCCGCGCAGGGACCTGCTGGCCGCCCCCTGCCGGTCCCCTCGGAGCAGCCGGCACCTATCCAGCCAGTGGCACCCGTCCAACCAGTGGCACCCGTCCAACCGGTTGTGCCCGCCCAGGCGGGACAGGCCCCGGCGGCACAGCCCGGCACCCCCGCCACCGGCACCCCGGTGGCGCCCCCGACCCCTCAGCCGCTGCCCGCGGAGTCGGCTTCCGGCCGGGCGCCGACGCCACCCACCGGCACGGCCTCCGCGGACGCCGCCTCCCAGCAGTGGCCCGGTGCCGACGGCACCTCCGGCTCGGGCACGCCCGCACTTCAGGCACGCCCGACCGGCACTCCAGCACCCGGCACCCGGCCGCCTGCCGAGCACACCGGTGCCCAGCCGCAGCAGGCCGCCCAGCCGCTGCCTGCTGAGTCCGCGGAGGTCCGGATCGACCCGGACTCGACGCAGGGCCGAGCGATCAACGTCCGGACGCTGGGCCAAGGCGTGCCGTTCGCACGGCAGGCCGGTCAGGCTCAGCAGCCGACGGCGACGCCGCCCCCGCACACACCCGGCGGTTCCGGCCGCCGCCGCAAGTTGGGCACACCCCCCGACCCGGCCAACCGCCCGGAGCCGCAGCCGGGACAGGCGGCCCGGCCGCATCCGCAGACCGACCCCGCGCCCGCATCGCCCGGTGGGCAGTCCCGGCTCGCGCCGGGCACGGAGGGTGCCGGACGGTCGTACGCGATAGGCGCCCCGGGGCCCGGAGCCGCCGAGGGTCCCGAACCGCTGGACGGTCCCGGCGGTGCCGTCGAGATCGCGGACAGCCCGCGTCCGCAGCCGCTGGACGACGAGCTGCCTCCGGAACCACTGGACAACCCGCGTCGGCTGCTGGTGTGGCCGGCTCCGGACGTGACGACCCAGCAGGCGCTGAGCGACTGTGGCTACCGACCGGTGATCGTGCACTCCCGCGAGGAGGTCGATGCGCAGATCGCGGCCTTCCCTGCCGCGCTGTTCGTGGATCCGCTGACCGGGCCCATCACCCGCACGGCGCTGCAGGCGCTGCGACAGGCCGCCGTCGCGGCCGAGGTGCCGGTACTGGTCACGGCAGGGCTCGGGCAGGCGACGCGTGAGGCGGCCTACGGTGCCGACCCGGCCATACTGCTGAAGGCGCTCGCCCCTCGGGACAGCGAGCAACACCCGTCGCGGGTGCTCCTCATCGAGGAGCACGCGGAGATCGCGCTGGCGCTGACCGCGACGCTGGAGCGGCGCGGGATGCAGGTGGCACGGGCCGCGAGCGACAACGACGCGGTGACGCTGGCGGGGCAGTTCCGGCCGAACCTGGTGGTGATGGACCTGATGCAGGTACACGGGCGGCGGTCCGGGATCGTGGACTGGCTGCGCGCGAACGGGCAGCTCAACCGCACCCCGCTGGTCGTCTACACCGCCGCCGTCGACCAGGCCGATCTGCCCCGACTGGCCTCGGGCGAAGCCGTGCTGTTCCTAGCCGAACGGTCCACCAGCAGCGAGGTGCAGTCACGGATCGTGGATCTGCTGGCCAGGATCGGGACGAACTGAACGCCGCCCAGCCGAGCCGCTGAACCTTCAGCGGGCGACCAGCCGGCGGGCCGCCTCCTTGATCGAGGCCCGCAGGCGGTCGCGGTCGGCGTCCTGCGTACCCGTGAGGATGCGCCCCATCTGCGGGACCACGGCGGTCCAGTTGGCGAGGGCGACCAGCAGCAGCAACAGGTCACCGGGCGGGATCACGTCGGTGATCACGCCCCGGGTGATCACCGACGCTCTGGTCGCCTCCCACGTCGCCAACCAGACCCTCGCCCTGACCACGACCTCCGCCCCGGCCACCGCGAACACCGCCCACGTCGTCTCCGGCTTCGCCGGTGGTGCCCTCGCCTCGGCCGCCGCGGGTCCCGCCTTCGGCCACTGGGGCTGGGGCGGGGTGTGCGCGGTGGCCGGGGTGTGGCTGTTGCTCGGTTGGTTGTCAGCCTCGGCCCACAGTGACCGCTCGGTGCACCGGTGAAGCCCCCGGGCTCGGGCGACCGGCGGCCATCAGAGGCGGGTGATGTCCAGCCGGCCGTCCGCGTACTGCCGGCGCAGCACCTTCTTGTCGAACTTGCCCACACTCGTCTTCGGCACCGACTCGATCACCGTCCAGCGCTCGGGCAGTTGCCACCTGGCGATGTGCCCTTCCTCGGCGAGGAAGGCGCGTAGGGCCTCGAAGTCCGCGGTGGCTCCCTCCCTGAGGACAACGGTGGCCAGCGGGCGCTCGCCCCACTTCTCGTCGGGCACGGCGACCACGGCAGCCTCGGCGACGTCCGGGTGGGACATCAGGGCGTTCTCCAGCTCCACCGAGGAGATCCACTCGCCACCGGACTTGATGACGTCCTTGGCTCGGTCGGTGAGGGTGAGGAAGCCGTCGGGGGAGATGATGCCCACGTCGCCGGTCTTCAGCCAGCCGTCCTCGCTGATCTTGTCAGCGGGACGCAGGGGTTCGGCGTCGGGGCCGTTGTAATAGGCGCCGGCGATCCACGGGCCGCGGACTTCGAGTTCGCCGGCCGTCTCGCCGTCCCAGGGGAGGCGTTCGCCGTCGGGTCCGGTGAGACGGGCCTCGACACTGGCCGGGAAGCGGCCCTGGGTGAGGCGGTAGGCGAACTCCTCCTCGGTGCCGATCGCGTGGGCCGGCGGACGGGCCACCGTGCCGAGCGGAGAGGTCTCGGTCATGCCCCAGGCGTGGCACACCCGCATGCCGAGCTCGTCGAAGGCCGCCATGAGGGAGGGTGGGCAGGCCGAGCCGCCGATGGTGACCTGGGAGAGGGAGGAAACGTCCCGGGGCCTGGCCTGGAGTTCGGCGAGCAGGCCCTGCCAGATGGTCGGAACGGCCGCGGCATGGGTCGGCTTCTCCCGCTCGATCATCTCGGCGAGTGGTGCGGGCTGCAGGAAGCGGTCCGGCATCAGCATGTTGACGCCCGTCATGAAGGTGGCGTGCGGCAAGCCCCAGGCGTTGACGTGGAACTGGGGCACCACGACGAGCGAGGTGTCCTGGTCGGTCAGCCCCATCGACTGGGCCATGTTGACCTGCATGGAGTGCAGGTAGATCGAGCGGTGGCTGTACACCACCCCCTTGGGGTCACCGGTCGTGCCCGAGGTGTAGCACATGGCCGCGGCCTGGCGTTCGTCCAGCTCCGGCCAGTCGTAGGCGGTGGGGCGGTCGGCAATCAGCTCTTCGTACTCGTGCACCCGCGCGTCCGCGCCCGTCAGGGCAGAACGGTCGCCGGGACCGGAGACCACGATGTGCTCCACGGTCGACAACCTGGACAGCAACGGCGCGAGCAGCGGTATCAGCGAGCCGTTGACGATGATCACGCGGTCGGCGGCGTGGTGGACGATCCACAGCAGCTGCTCAGCGGGCAGCCGCAGATTGAGGGTGTGCAGCACCGCGCCCATGGACGGGATCGCGAAGTACGCCTCGACGTGGTCGGCGTTGTTCCACATGAGCGTTGCCACCCGCTCGTCGTCCCGAACCCCCAGTTCGTCGCGGAGGGCGTGCGCCAGCTGGGCCGATCGGGCTCCGATGTCGGCGAAGCTGCGCCGCTGCGGCTCAGCCTCGCCGGTCCAGGTGGTCACCCGCGATCGCCCGTGGACCGTCGACCCGTGGGTCAGAATCCTGGAGATCAGCAGCGGTACGTCCTGCATGGTGCTCAGCACGGCGTCCTCCCGGGCGACATCGCCTACGCGGTAGTAGAGGTTCCGCTGATTCTGCGCACATACCAAGCGGTATGTCACTAGGGGAGGAGAAATTCGGGCTACCAGGTGTCCGGCGGAGAGGGTAAGGAGGCCTGGCGGGGGAAGCGGAGGGGCAAGCCACGAGGGGGCGCCGGAAGACGCCGGGAGCGGAAGGCCCTCAGCGCACCAGCACCAGCTCGGGATCCTCGCGCAGTTTGCCGAGAGCCCGGGACACCGCCGACTTCACCGTACCCACGGACACCCCGAGCACCTCGGCGGTCTGGGCCTCGCTGAGGTCCTCGTAGTACCGCAGGACGACCATCGCCCGCTGCCGCGTCGGCAGCTTGGTGATCGCCCGCCACATCGCGTCGTGCAACGCCTGCCGTTCCGCCGGGTCAGCGTCGCCGGACACCGGCTCCGGCTCGGGCAGTTCGTCGCACACGAACTCGTCCACCCGGCGCCTGCGCCACTGCGAGGTCCGCGTGTTCAGCAGCGCCCGGCGCACATACCCATCGAGCGCCCGGTGGTCCTCGATCCGCTCCCATGCCAGGTAGGTCTTGGCGAGCGCGGTCTGCAGCAGGTCCTCGGCATCACTGGGGTTCGCGGTGAGCGAGCGCGCGGTGCGCAGCAGGACCGGTTGGCGGGCCCTCACGTACGACGCGAACGACGGGTACGGGCGGGTCTGCCGCGCTGGTGCGGCGGACGCCGAGGCGCTGGCGCAGACGGGTGTGGTCATGGCTCCACGCTAGAAGGGCTCCCGCCCCACCGGATCGGCCGCAGGTCCCGAAGCGGGGTCCCTCTCAGGTTGTAGGGCAGGCGGCACTTGCACCTCCTGAAGGTGGACTGCGGGCGCATCCCGTCTGCGGGTCCGCCGCCAGCTTCGTGCACGGGTCCAAGCCCGCCCCCGTTATGTTCTTGGCGGTCCTGCAAGAGGACCGCTGGCCTCCGGGCCCGGCATGACTGTGTCCCCCTGTCGAACGGATGACCTGGGGGGTGGTGTCACCGGGCCCGGGAGGTGTTCGTCGGAGACGCTGATGAGAGGTCCGGCCACCGTCCGGTCCGGCGCAATGCCGGGCAGTTCGCGGGCGGCAGGTCTGCATAACGTGGATGCGCGCGTACGACACCGCTGCCGAGGTCGGCACGTTCAACTCCCTGGGAAGGGCGCGATGTTCGACACCGAAGACGTGGGCGTGTTCCTCGGCCTGGACGTCGGCAAGACGACCCACCACGGCCACGCGCTCACGCCGGCCGGCAAGAAGGTCCTCGACAAGCAGCTGCCGAACAGCGAGCCGAAACTGCGGGCCGTGTTCGACAAACTGGCCGCGAAGTTCGGCACCGTGCTGGTGATCGTGGACCAGCCCGCCTCCATCGGCGCCCTGCCCCTGACTGTCGCCCGGGACACAGGCTGCACCGTCGCCTACCTGCCCGGACTCGCGATGCGGCGGATCGCCGACCTCTACCCGGGCGAAGCCAAGACCGACGCGAAGGACGCCGCGGTCATCGCGGATGCGGCCCGCACCATGCCGCACACCCTGCGCTCGCTGGAGCTCACCGACGAGATCACCGCCGAACTCACGGTCCTCGTCGGCTTCGACCAGGACCTCGCCGCCGAGGCCACCCGCACCAGCAACCGGATACGCGGACTGCTCACCCAGTTCCACCCCAGCCTGGAGCGCGTTCTGGGTCCCCGCCTCGACCACCAGGCCGTCACCTGGCTGCTGGAACGCTACGGCTCCCCGGCCGCACTGCGCAAAGCCGGACGCCGCAGGCTCGTCGAGCTCATCCGGCCCAAGGCCCCGCGCATGGCCCAGCGGCTGATCGACGACGTCTTCGAGGCATTGGACGAGCAGACCGTCGTGGTCCCGGGCACCGGCACCCTCGACATCGTCGTGCCCTCCCTGGCCCGCTCGCTCGCCGCTGTCCACGAACAGCGCCGGGCCCTGGAAGCCCAGATCAACGCCCTGCTGGAGGCCCACCCTCTTTCCAAGGTCCTGACGTCGATGCCCGGCGTCGGCGTCAGGACCGCCGCCGTCCTGCTGGTCACCGTCGGCGACGGCACCAGCTTCCCCACCGCCGCCCACCTGGCCTCCTACGCGGGCCTGGCCCCGGTCACCAAGTCGTCCGGAACGTCGATCCACGGCGAACATGCCCCCAGAGGCGGCAATCGGCAGCTCAAACGCGCGATGTTCCTGTCCGCGTTCGCCGCCCTGCACGACCCCGCCTCCCGCACCTACTACGACAAGCAACGCGACCGCAACAAGACCCACACCCAGGCCCTCCTACGCCTCGCCCGCCAACGCATCAGCGTCCTGTTCGCGATGCTCCGCGACGGCACCTTCTACGAACCCCGCGATCCGAAGGACGTCGAGCTCGCCGCGTGACCCCAGCAACGCCAAACCACCCAAACCCGACACAGGCGCCTTGACGAAAGACATAGAGGCACCCCCCACGGGCCCAGGCCCGTGTCGTCACGTGTCCGACCCCAGTACCAGCCCCGAGGTCGGCACCCCCGTGCCGGCCGTCACCAGGACCCGGGCCGCCCCCGGTATCTGGTTCACGGCCGTGCCGCGCAGCTGGCGCACCGCCTCCGCGAGGCCGTTCATCCCGTGCAGGTACGCCTCCCCGAGCTGTCCCCCGTGCGTGTTGAGCGGCAGTCGCTGCCGGGCCACGAAGTCCGCCGCCTCCCCCCTCCCACAGAATCCGAACTCTTCCAGCTGCATCAGCACGAACGGCGTGAAGTGGTCGTAGAGGATCCCCACGTCGATGTCGGCCGGACCGAGCCCGGACGTCCGCCAGAGCCGCCGGGCCACCACACCCATTTCCGGCAGCCCGGTCACATCGTCCCGGTAGAAACTGGTCATCTGCTCCTGCGCCCGGCCGGCCCCTTGCGCGGCCGCCACGATCACGGCGGGCGGATGCGGAAGGTCCCGGGCCCGCTCCAGCGAGGTGACGACGATCGCCTGCCCACCGTCGGTCTCCTGGCAGCAGTCCAGCAGCCTCAGTGGTTCCGCGATCCAACGGGACGCGGCGTGCTCGGCGAGAGTGATCGGGCGGCCGTGGAAGTACGCCGCCGGATTCGTCGCCGCGTACATGCGATCCAGCACGGCCACGTGCCCGAACGCGTCCGGCGTCAGCCCGTGCACGTGCAGATACCGCTGGGCCGCCATCGCCACCCAGGACGCCGGGGTGAGCAACCCGAACGGCAGCACCCAGCCGAGCGCCACGCCCTCCGCCGACGGCTCCCGGTGCTGCACACCCGCGCCGAACCTGCGGCCCGAGCGCTCGTTGAAGGCCCGGTAGCAGACCACCACCTCCGCCACGCCCGCCGCCACCGCGAGAGCCGCCTGCAGAACCGTGGCACAAGCCGCCCCACCCCCGTAGTGGATCCGGGAGAAGAAGGACAGCTCGCCCATCCCGCAGGCCTGGGCCACCGTGATCTCCGGGCTGGTGTCCATCGTGAACGTCACCATCCCGTCCACGTCGCTCGGGGCGAGACCCGCGTCGTCGAGCGCGGCCCGCACCGCCTCCACCGCCAGCCGCAGCTCGCTGCGACCGGAGTCCTTGGAGAATTCGGTGGCCCCGACACCGACGATCGCCGCCCGGCCGCCAAGGGTGTCCGGGGTGCGAGGGCTCACGGCGCGGCCTCCGGAGCCGGAGCCGGGACGCGGGCCGGGACCGTGACCGTGACCGTGCCCTTCACATGTGTGCCGATGCCGTTCGCACCGACGACGTGCACGGTGGCCGTGTCGCCGTCGACCGCGGTGATCCTGCCGGTCAGCACCATGGTGTCCCCCGGATAGTTGGGTGCCCCCAGCCGGATGGCGACCTTGCGGAGCACCGCTGTCGGACCGAAGTGGTCCGTGATGTACCTGCCGACCAGGCCGTTCGTGGTCAGGATGTTCATGAAGACGTCCGGTGAGCCCTTCCGCCGGGCGGCTTCCGCGTCGTGGTGCACATCGTGGTAGTCCCGGGAGGCGATCGCCCCGGCCACGATCAACGTGCGGGTGACGGGAATCTCCAGCGGGAGCAGTTCGGCGCCCACCCTCAGTGCCGTCGTCATGCCTCACTCCCCGCGCTGCGCCCCGTCCGGCTCCCCATCACAGTCCCCGTCCGGCTCCGTCTCCGGTTCCCCGTCATGCCTCCCCGCAGCAGATCCACGTCATCCCTCGCCTTCGACGGCCCTGAAGACCGGGAGGTCCAGCTCCCCCGCGCCGGCTCCTGCGACCTCGTACCGCCGGAACTCCGCCCGCACCGGCAGCCCGATGCGCACCTTGTCGTACGGCACCCCCACCACGTTGCTCACCATGCGCACACCCTCCGCGAGCTGGATCAGGCCGACGGCGTACGGGGGCTCGAAGGCCGGGAAGGGCGGATGGTGCATGATCACGTACGAGTGGACCGTGCCCGCGCCGCTCGCCTCGATCGTGTCCCAGTCCAGACAGCCGCAGGCGTTGCACCCCGGCAGCCAGGGGTGGCGCAGGGTCCCGCAAGCCGTGCAGCGCTGGATCAGGAGTCTGTGTTCGGCCACGCCCTGCCAGAAGCCCTCGTTGTCCCGGTTGACGACCGGGCGGGGGCGCCGCGCACCGGACCCGGTGCGTGCGGTGGAGCTCCTGGAGGCGTCCTCGGTAGCGGACTCGGCAGCCTCCCGGGAGAAGCCTTGCGGAGCGGTCTGCGAGTCAGGCTCCGGGGCAGAGTTCGAAACGGCCGTCGGGGCAAATTTGAGGATGCGGAAACGGTGCCTGCCCACCAGTTCGCCGGCGACCCGTACGTCCGTGCGGGTCGTGACGAAGTGGCCGGTGCCCAGCTTCGTCTTCTTGCGGCTGGAGACGGACTCGATCACCGAGTCGAAGGTGACCTCGTCGCCCGGGCGCAGGGGCCGCAGGTACTCCTGCTCGCAGTCGGTGGCCACCACGGACGTGCATCCCGACTCGTCTAGCAGGGCCAGCAGTTCGGCGTAGGCATCCGCCCGGCCGGTGTACGCCGAGAGGCCGGTCATCGTCCACGCCTGGAGCATGGTGGGCGGGGCGATGGCGTCCGGGCCGGAGTACGCCGGGCTGGTATCGCCCATCGCCTCGCACCAGTGCCGGATCATCGGCAGGTTCACCGGGTCCCTACCCATACGGGCGACGGCGGCCGGACGCCCCTGGTACGCCTTGAGCCGCGATTCCCGCTCATCAGGGTCCGTGCCCGCGGTACCGTCCTCGGCGCTCATCCCGGTCCCCCTCTCCTCGCTCACCGCCGCCCCCGGTCGTCCCGAACCGCAGCGTCGCGACGATCACCCGCCTGCACCTCGCTCACCCCACCCCGAACGTGTCGATGTGCGCCGCCCTGTCCGGTCGACCCGGCTCGCCGTCCCGGTCACCGCCCGCGGCCCCGAACGGGCCGGCCCGCCGCAACGTCCGTGCCGGGCACGTGCCGGCGTACGCGGTACCCGCGCCCACCGATTCGTCGTGCGCAGCCTCGCCTTCTCTACCACTGACAGTTTCTGACTCTCCGTCAGTTCCGAGTCTCTGTCAAGACCGTTCACTGCGAACCGCGCCCGGCCGAGAACGCCTGCGCGGCGGCACCGAAGTGCCGCCGCGCTGACATGTCGCGCCCCCGAAGCACACCCTGCGAGAACGCTCGTCAGGAGCGCCCTCGCCCCAGGCTCACCACAGGTGGACGAAGTGGATGAGCACGTTCTCGTTGCCCTGCTGAATGGCCGCGAACGCGGAACCGTTCACCTGCGCGGTGTTGCTCTGGTTCGAGGCGCCGGGGCCGACCGCGTTCTGCTGCGTGGTGGATGAGTTGCCGTTGTTGTCGTGGCCGACCCCGCTACCGATGACACTCGCCACGCCCGCGTTCGATCCGTCGCCCGCGAAGGCACCGTTGTCCGCGGCCGCAACACCGGTGAAGACGGTGGCTGCGAGCGGGAGCGCGGCGACGGCGGCGAAAACGCGGGCGGTACGGATACTTGCCATGCTGTTCCTCCAGAACCAAGCACTCATCGGCCCCAGGCCTCAAGTGCACGAACTACGGCTTGTGTCGGGGTGGTTGGCCAACCACCCCGACGGTCGTGGACGACGTCGCGCCTCCAGAGTTGCCCAGCGAATCCCCACCGAACCATCCCGGAACCCCTGATTCGCACGCAAGCGTGATGACAAGTCGATAAACCATCATCACCATCTTTGGGAATCCCGCCCCACCGACGGACATGGCCGCACCGCCCCCCGAGCAAGCAGCGCAAGGGGTGAATCGTTTCGTCACACCGCCCGGCACATCACCACACCGCCGACACGCCACGAACCCCCCTCTTCCCATTTTCGAACACAGGTACGAACATGGAGTCATGGCCACCATCGAACGGCAGGCCAGGACGCCGGCCCTCGCAAACGCCCTCTCGGCCGCCGAGCGCGGCCTGGCCGTCATCCCGCTGTCCCAGACGAAGCACCCCGCCCTGCGCTCCCCGCACCACATCGATCAGGCATCGGCCGAGCCGCGCTGTCACGGCGAGTGCGGCCGTTTCGGCCACGGCGTGTACGACGCCTCCACCGATCCGGTCCGCATCCGTGAGCTGTTCGCCGCCGCGCCCTGGGCCACCGGCTACGGCATCGCCTGCGGGCTGCCGCCGTACCACCTGATCGGTGTCGACCTGGACACCAAGCCGAGCACGGACTCCGCCGCCACCCTGCGTGAGCTGGCGCTACGCCACCTGTTCACCATCCCGGAGACGGTCGTCGTCCGCACCCCGAGCGGTGGTCGCCACCTCTGGCTGACCGGCCCGGCCGGTGTCGTCGTACCGAACTCGGCCGGCCGGCTCGCCCCCGGCATCGACATCAGGGGCGCCGGCGGCTACCTCGTGGGCCCCGGCTCCCGCACCGACCACGGTGTCTACACCATCGCCCCCGGCACCGCGCACCTGACTCCCGCCGCCTGTCCGCCGTCCCTCCTGCGCCTGCTGCTGCCCCCGCCCCGTACCAACCGTCCAGCTCCGCCCGCACCTCCCTCCGCGCCCGCACCTCCCTCCGCGTCCGGAGACCACGGCCGCGGCCTGGTCCAGTTCGTCCTCTCCGCCCACCCGGGGCAGCGCAACACCCGCTTGTTCTGGGCGGCCTGCCGCGCCTACGACAACGGCATCGGTCCCGCCCTGGCCGCACCCCTCGCCGAGGCGGCCATCGCCACCGGCCTGCCGGAACGAGAGGCCCGCGCGACCATCGCCTCGGCGGCCCGGATGACGGGGCACCGGCCGTGACATCCGGGGCGCTGCCGGACACGGCACCCCGGCGGGCTGCCCGGGCGGCGCCGACGACGCCGGGCCCGGCTTGCGTCAGCCGGCCGAGGGGCTTGGAGCACCGCGCCTGAGCGCGTCGGCCCACGAGCGGACAGGAGCACCTCGGCGGACGCCCCTACTTGCACGTCTCGACAACCACGTCTCGACAACCACGTCTCGACATCCACGTCTTGATCACCACCGCCAGCGGATCGGAGCTCGCCGAAGCGTCGTTCCCCTCCGTCGGGGCACGCTCCCTGCTGCGAACTCCTGCGTCGGTTGTGGCCGCAAACGCGCCGGTGCGCCGATATGCGTGCACTCGGGTGGCACGCGAGGCTCCGCACCGTGGTTGATCCGCTGCGGAACTGATCCTGCACCCAGGTGTCCGGTCCGAACTCGTGCCGCGCCGTGCACCGTCCCGTCCCGCTCCGCCCAGGACCGGGACTTCGTCACCCTCCGCCATGGACCAGGTCGGCGACGTCCTGAGCCGTCCAGTGGTCGACCGCTCCGGGGCGGCTCGCCACGTATGAGGCCACTGCATCCAGGTCCCATGCACCAGCGGACAGGAGACCCGCCGCCAGGAAGCGGACGTAGGCAGCGGACGGGGGCACCCACGGCACGTCGTTCACCCCCCACGGTGCGGTGAACGTCAGCACCGGTATGCCGTCCACCTGACCTGCGCACACGAGCGTCTCGTAGCGGCCTTCGCCCAGTTCGGCGCGCCCAGTCGTGAGAACGTCGATCACGTCCAGGTCCAGGGCCACGCTCGGACCTGGCGTGCGGTACATCTCCTGGGCCGCGATGTCGGCGAACTGGCCGGTGGTCACCGAGTACGCCCTGGCCAGTACCCGCCCGTCCGCTCGCGGATCGTAGAAGGCCCTTCCACCTCCCCACACGGGAGACTCGGTTGCGAAGTACATCGCTCCGGGCAGTTCCACCGGAATCGACCGCACCGGCATGGCAGGGTCGCGGCACCCCGGATACTCCCTCGCCGCGCCCGGCGGGCGCCCGCCCCGAATATAGGCGGCGAGCCGGTCCAGGTGCGTGTTGGAACCGTAGGACGTGTACCAGACCCGTTCTGGATGCCGGTCTCGTGGCAGCGTCGCGTCGATTCTGCGTAGGGCCTTCACGGCTGTTCGCTCCCGGAAGTCATTCTCACTGTGCCGAAGCGTCGCACCCGGCACAAGGGCAGGAGAGCAAGAGCGAGAGCAAGGCGTCCTGGACCCTGGCCAGGCTGGCCGCGTGCACCGGCCGACGGCCGAGCACCGCCGGATCAAGGGGAGACGGATACACATGCAGAAGGGGTGCCCCTTCTGACCTGCACGTCTCTGACCTGCTGCGCGGTGGGTGTGGGATTTGAACCCACGGTGACTCGCGCCACGACGGTTTTCAAGACCTTTCGCCGGTCAGAGGCCTTCTCCGCTCCCGCGCAGGTCAGACCGGCGAAGCGGCTTCGCCACGGCCGCAACCACGCTCACCGTGCCCTCTGCGTGCCCCAACGCATGGCCGTGCCCGCTCAGCCGCCAGTCACAACGGGAACGATCACCGCGGCGATTGCCGACAGCAGGCCCCCCACAGCAAGAACGCCATTGAACTTGTCTTTGGCTGTGGGAAACACGGACCGCCCCACGTTCCCGACCTTGTTGCGCAGGACGATCATCTTGATCTTCTGCCACCGGTGCTGACGCTTCGAGCAACCCATCAAGAGGCCATAGGCGTTGTTGCGGCAGTAGGTCTGGCCGTCCCGGTTGACCGCCCCGCACCAGACCGGCACCTGGAAGGCGACGTAGGCCGAGACGCCGACCGAGAGAGCCACGATCACCGGCAACGCCCACCGCTGGGTCCATGCAACGACCAAGGCAGCAGCCACCATGCATCCCCAGTACAGACGCACTACTTTCCCCATGAGCACGCAGAGTAGTTATGCATATGCGTTGAGCAAAGGCGGGAATCGGCCAGGTCGAGCCCCAGACCTTCGAGCCGTTGAGGTCCGCCACGGGGCAGGAAGCAGGGCGTGACCATTTGTCTGCCGCGCAACGCGATGCCCCTGACCATGTTCCTGGCCAGGGGCGTCAGCGCATCAGGGACATTCAATGCGGCTGGTGAACCTCAGAGTTGCCGCCCTCTCCCTCCTCTCCGAGCCATGCATCTGCCGCCTCGGCCACCTGATCATCGCGACCGGCGACCGGCCGGGCGTAGTGCCGAGTGGTGACGCTCGCGTTCGAGTGACCGAGCCGATGGGCAGCGGTCATCACGCCGTACCGGTCCGCGACCCACTTGCCGTGTGAGGCACGGAGATCGTGCGGGGTCACGTCGGTCAGCCCAGCCGCCGACACCGCGGGGTCGAAGTACGCCTTACGCCACTGGTTGTAGCGCAGGGGCTTGCCACCTGGGGTCGTGAAGAGGAGCGCGTCCTCCCCGCCGGGCAGAGTCTCCAGGTGCCGGCCGAGCCGCTTGGCGAGGGACGGGCCCACGCGGAGCAACCGCTTCTGATGCGACTTGGGAGTGTCGAAGACCAGAGCGCCGTTCGCTTCGGCCAGGTTCTCGTCGACCAGGACGAAACCGCCGGACACATCGATGTCCACGCGCCGCAGGGCGAACGCCTCACCCACCCGCAGGCCCGCGTACGCAAGGAGGGCGATCAGCAGGTCATGCGGCTTGGTCGCGCTCTTGACGATGCGCGACGCTTCGAGCGGCGTGAGGATGTGCGGCTCGGTCTGCGGCATACGGGGCAGCTTCACGCCCCGACACGGTGTCTGAGGGATCATGTCGTTGTCGACGGCGGACTGCGTGATCTGCGACAGCACCCGGTACGCCTGGCGGATGCGCGAGGCGCTGAGCCCCTTGGTCCGCATCGCACCGACCCACTCCGTGATCGTGATCGGCCGGAGGCTGGAGAGTTCACGATCTCCGAGTGCCGGATTGATCAGCGAGTTGATCAAGGATTTGTACGATGCCTGAGTCTTGTGCTTGAGCTGCGGCGACACAGCGGCAAGCCACCGGGCGGACCAGTCGCGCACGGTCGTCTGCCCCTCGGCCGGGTCCAGCCAACGCCCTTCCTCGATCTCGATGCGCTTCCGCATGAGCCAGCGGTCGGCGTCCGTGGTCGTGGCGAAGGTCCGGTCGGCAGGGCGCAGCACTCCATCCGGCCCGGGGTAGCGCACTTGGAATCGACCGGACGGGAGCTTGCGGACACGGCCGAAGCCCCGGCGGGACTTGCGCTTGCCGGCCATCAGGCAGCCCTCCTCAGCCCGGCGGGCCGCAGGCGGATCGGTTCCACGGTGTTGTCGCTCACGTACGCCTCCACGGCGGTCTCCGGGATGCGGACGTGTCGGCCCACCTTCACGAAGGTGATGCGGCGTTCTTCAATGAGGCGCCGGGGGAAGCGGGCCCCGGTGCCGAGGCGTTCCGCGACCTGGTCCACGGTGAGAAGGCGGTCCATGGTCACCACTCCCCCTCGTCTGCGGGCTGCCCGGACAGGGCGTCACGGGCGGTCTCGCGGTTGAGCTGGATTCCTCGCGCGATGGTGGCGGCGAGGGCGGATTCACCAGGGGTGTGGCCGTGTCCGGCGTACTGCCAGTCGGTGAGGACGAGCACGGTGTCCGGCTCGCGGTCGTCCAGTCCCAGGGGCGTGGCCTCTTGCGCGGCCCGGTAGTCGGCACGTGCCTGGCGCAGGGCACCCAGGGTGGTCGAGTAGCGGCGGGACTTGGAGGAGAAGTGGCCGCGGAAGCCGAGCATGTGAGCCCAGGCCCACAGGCGCCGGTCCGGGTACAGCCGGTCCAGGTCGCGGCATGCGGTGATGAGTCGGCGGGTGTGGTCCGGGATGTCGTGGCGGTCGAGTTCGGCAAGCTCGCCGATGCGCCGGTCGAGGGTGCCGGTGTTCTCTGCCGCCTTCGTGGAGTACTTGGCGACGTACGAGGCGACGGCTTGTTCGGTGATGTCGGAGCCGTCACCGAACGCCTTCACTGGACGGACGTCGAGTTGCGTGCCCCAGCTGAAGGAGCGGGCCGGTTGGTCCCCGGCGGACGGGACGGAGACGGACGTGTAGGAGTGCGCCGCCGCTGCGTGGATCGCGTCGGCGAGGAGGTCGGCCGTGGCCCAGGCGGGTGGCGGTGTTCCGGGTCCGTCCGGCCCGTCGAGCCGGATCACTGCGTGGAAGTGCAGGGCACCGCGCTTCTGGAACTCGGCGACCTTGCCGTAGGAGACGCGGAGTCGGTCGGCGAGTTCTCGGCGGGTGAGGCCGATGCGGGCGGCGAGTTCACGGCGCAGGCGGGTGGTGAAGCGCTGCCAGAGCTGTCCGGCGTGGTTGTTGAAGAGGACGGCACCCGCGTAGTCGTACGTGGCGGGGTCGAGGGCGGTGCCCAGTTCCGGGGCGTCCGAGGCGTGCTGTACACCGCAGCGACAGGCGCCACGGTCGGGTCGGTTGTGGACCGGGCCGAAGGAGGGGGCGGTGAGAGTAGCGAACACGCGGGGGTGGTCGCGGACGGTGGTGGGGATGTCGCGGCGGTCGTCTCCGGCCAGGCCCGCGCGGATGAGGTGGTAGGTGTCGCCCGCGTAGGTCCAGGCGCAGGAAGGACAGCGGGAGGCGCGGCGGTTGCCGCAGGCGAGCCGGAGGCGTCCGCCGGGTTCGGTGGCGGTGGTGTAGTGGTGCAGGGTCTCGCCGGTGGTCTTGTCCTTGTGGAGGGTCCAGCCGGTGAGGTGGATGGGGTCGGAGCAGCCGCCGGTGCGGCGGATCTGGTCCTCCCAGCGGGTGTAGTCGGGGGCCGAGGCGACCCGTAGGAGGTCTTTGAGGGTGGTCGGGTCGAGCGGCGGGGCAGCGGGCACGGCAGAGGCGCGATGCGCCATGCTGGGGTCTTCCTTCCGGTTGTGAGATCGGACAGGGAC
Source organism: Streptomyces pluripotens (assembly GCF_000802245.2). NCBI lineage: Bacteria > Bacillati > Actinomycetota > Actinomycetes > Kitasatosporales > Streptomycetaceae > Streptomyces > Streptomyces pluripotens. The sequence continues at coordinate 3,649,508 of NZ_CP021080.1, read as the reverse complement.
GGCTCCCGGGCGGCGGATGCTTGGCGGTATCGAGGCCGCCCGGGGGCCGGTCAGCGTCGCTTGGCGTCGGCGTCGGCGTGGACGAGGGAACGGATCACCAGGGCGCAGACGGCAACCGAGGCGCCGGTGACGGCGACTGCCAGGAGCAGGGAGACCAGGACGGCGCCGACGACCAGGACGACGGCCGTTCCGCCGCAGACGAGGGCGAGGGCGGTGCCCGGGGTGAGCTGCACCGAAGGCCGGGACGGCATCGGGGCGACCGGAGCAGCGGGCGGAACCTGAACGCTCGGTGCGACGCTGGTCGGCTCGGTGATCGCGGGCGGTGTGACGTGGCCGGTGGGCGTGGGGTTGGTCGGGATCTTCGGGCGGAGCATCGGTGTTCTCCCTTCGGGCCGTGCTACTTGACGAAGCCGTTGACGACGGGGGCCAGAACGCTGTGGGCGAGGAGGAAGCCGCCGAGGAGGAGTACGGCGATGAGCCACCAGGGCGGGCGGATGAGCTTGACGCCGAGGTAGCCGACGGCGAGCAGGGCGAGCCAGAGCGGAACGTTCATCGGGGGCGGCCTCCTAGCTGACGCGGCAGCGGTGGGTGCGGGCGGCGAGCTGGGCGGCGGACTGGCTGGAGTAGTCGGCGGACCAGCCGCAGCGGTCGTTGGTGCAGACGGCGGCGTGTTTGGTCCGGCCTCGGCGGTCGCGGTGGGTGCCGATCTGCACGGGGCCGATCCGCATGACGGAGTGGAAGAAGTCGCGGGCGGGCATGTCAGTCGGTCTCCTGTCGGGTTGCGGTCGGGTCGGGGTAGGCCGCGCGGATACGGGCGGCGGTGGCCGGATCGGTGGTGCGTCGGGCGGCTTCCTCGGCGAGCAGGTGGGCGAGGTAGGGCCGGTCGGCGGCGGTCATCTCGCGGGCGCTGTCGAGGTAGTCGGCTGCGGTCAGGTCGGCCGGGTCACGGGTCACGGTGTGTCTCGCTTCCTGGTCAGGTGAGTTGGGCGGCGATGGCGTCGGCGAGGGGTGGCGGGACGCCGAGGCGGGCGCGGAGGGTTTCGGTGTCGATGCGTGTGCCGGTGCGGGCGTGGTGGTCGTCGGCGACCTTGCGGGCGTGTTCGATCAGCGCGGCCGGGACCGGCACTGCTGGGGGCGGGGCAGGGGCTTGCTCGGGCTGCGGGGTGGTGGCCGGCTCGGACACGCCGCCTTCGGGTGCGGCGTCCGGGGCCAGGACCGGGGCCGGGGCCGGGGCCGGGGCGGAGGATGTCGAGGGGGCCGGGGCGGGGCCCGTGGGTGAGTGGGCGAGAAGAGTGCCGCCCATGAAGGCCAGCGCGGGCCAGGCAGCGACGAGGATGCGCAGCCAGGCCGGGACGGCGTTCACGTCGAGGAGCCCGGCGGTGGCGACGTTGGCGCCGAGGGATGCGACCAGGGCGACGACGAACCAGCACCAGGCCAGCCGGGACGGCCCGTCGGCACGCAGCCGACGCCAGGAAGCGACCAGGAGCAGGTCGACGGAGACCGGGTAGGCCCAGGCCTTCCACCCGGTCTGCCCGGCAGCGGCGGCAAGGTCATGCAGGTGGGCGAAGGACAGCGCCCCGGCGATGACGGCCTGGACAAGTACGGCGTCGACACGGAGAGCGGGGCGGGCCATCACGGCTCCTTCCTGTCATCGGGCATGGCGGGGGTAGGGACATGGCGCGGAGGACGGTCGCGCCGACCGTGGGGCGGGGGTGGGGTGTCGGGTGTGGGGGTGTGCGAGTCAGGCGGTCGCTGGGGCCGTCTTCGACAGCCGGACGCGGACCGAGGGCAGCGAGGCGACCGCAGGCCGGAAGGGCGCGAGGGCGGGCACTTCGGGAGTGCGGTCGGCGTGCTTGTTGCAGATGTTCACGGCCTGGCGCAGTGAGGTGTGCGGGGCGCGGATGCGGTGCCAGCCGCCGGTGGAGTCAGCGGCGATGGCGATGCCGCGCGTCTCGGCGGGAATCTGGATGGCGGCGAGGACGGCGTCCGGGGCGATGTCGCCGAAGGCCATGTTCGCGGACGTCTCGTCGTTGACGCGGTGTGCGGTGCGGCCGGTGAGCTGGGCGCGGAGCATGGTGATGCCCTTGCCCAGTTCGGAGCCGAAGCGCTGCCCGCAGATCTCCAGGTAGACGCCGGCCGCACGGCCGAGTTGGGCGAGGCGGACCAGGGCGGTGATGATCCTGTCCCGCCGCTTCTCTTCCTCCTTGCTCGCGAAGAGGGCGAGTTCAGCGACCTCGTCGACCAGCACGACGACCGGTACCGGCCGCAGATCCTCGGGCAGGTCCCAGATGTCGGCGGCGATCTCCGCGTCCGGCACGGCGACGCTGATCCGCTGCTCGGCGCGGATGAGCTGATACACGTCCTGCATGTGGGACACCAGCGCTTCCAGCAGCTCCAGTGCGGTGTCGGGGTTGTCGGCGAGCGCGGAGAACCGGAGGGCCAGCGGGAAGAGTTCGACGCCTTGCTTGCAGTCGATGCCGACCAATGCGACGTGGTGCGGGGCGAGCCCGGCGACGAGGTTGCGCTGATAGACGGACTTGCCGGACTCAGTGGCCCCGAGGGTCAGACCGTGCGGGACGGCACGGTAGTCGCGGTAGTGGACGGAGCCGTCCTCCCGCAGCGCGACCGGGATGCGCATCGGCCGGGTGTCGGTCTTGGCGGGCATCTGCACCCGCTTGAGCACGTCGTAGCCGGTCATCCGGATCTCGACCACACCGGAACGCAGCTCACGGGAGGTCACGCCGTACATACCGAAGGAGTGGCGCAACCGGTCCGAGGCGGCAGCGACGTCGAAGGCGTCCTGCCCCGGGCGGAGTTTGAGCCTGAGGACCAGGCCGGTGTAGGTGGGCCGCAGCCGCAGGATGCGCGGCGCGCGGGATTCCGGCGCCGGGCGGTTGCCCATCCGGGCCAGCATCAGCCGCCAGCGCGAGGGCGGAACCGTCAGCCCGCAGGCCTCCATAACGGAGGCGTAGCGGACCAGGACGCGCACACCGGCGAAGACGACCCCGAAGGTCAGCCAGTACCAGGCGGGACGCCGCCACCGCAGGAGACCCGCAGCGGCGACGACCACCAGCAGTAAGACCGTCGGCCATGTCATGGCTCAGGCCGCCTTCGAACCCGTGCCCGCAGTGGCCAGCGAGGTCACGGCGACCGCGCGGAAGGCGATGCCGTGCCGCTTCTGACCGTTGAACTCGTTCTCCCACGGCCGGGCGATCAGCCCGGTCAGCGCGGCCGGGGTGCCCATGGTCAGGTCACCGGAGATGCCGGTCTCCGGGACGGTGACGGACAGGATCTCGACCTCGTCGTTGGCCGCGAACATCACGTCGACGGTCATCAGCTTCGCCCCGGTCTCGGCGTCGGTGGCGATCTCACCGGTACGGCGGTCACGGACCTTGAGCTGCGGAGTCTTGGCGACCATCACAGTCGCGGCGGAGGTGTCGACGGGGATCTGACGCACAGCGGATCACTCCTCTATAGATGACGAACTCCGCCACTCATGTACATGAGTGACATGAAGAAGAGTGCACCACTCCTGTACATGAGTCAACCCGCCGCGACATCGAAGTCACGACGGGTTGCGGGAAGTTGAGCGAGCGTCAGTCGGCAGCCGGGATCCGGTACTCGAAAACGAACTGGTCAGCAGCCATGAGCGTGTCGCACACCTCCACCACGAGCCCGGCCGTCGTACGGGCCTCCCGGATGAGGTGAACCACCGGGGCACCCGGGCTGAGCGCCAGTTCGGAGGCTTCCGCCTTGGACGCCGGCCGCGCCTGCAACGTCTCGACGAACTCTGCGAACTCGTGCCCGTGGTCTTCGAGTCGGGCGTAGATCCCACCGCCGCCGGGGTTCTCGGCGAACAGCTCCGGGATCTCCTTCACGACGTCCCACGGGAGATACGAGGAGGCCGTCTCGACCGGGGTCCCGTTGCGGAAGTAGAGGCGCCGCCGGGCGAGCACCTGAGCGCCGACCGGGACACCGAGCCGCTGGGCGGCGTCCGCGGGGGCCTCCATGGGCCCGATGTAGAGGACGCTCACCTTGGCAGTGGCACCGGACTGCGCGGACTCCGCGAGGTACGCGGCCTGCCCCCCTCGGCGGAGCGAACGCCGGAAGCGATCGGAGGAACGGTGCCGCACCGGCGGCCGGTCCTTCACGATCGACCCCTTGCCGTGCCGGGTCTCCACGAGCCCACTCGCCCGCACCTCGACCATGGCCTTGCGGATCGTGCCGCCGGACACGCCATAGCGCTCCACCAGCTCCGATTCGCTCGGCACCATGTCACCGGGCTTGAGCACACCCGCCCGGATCTGCCGCACGATCTCGTCCGCGATCTGCACGTACCGAGGCCCGGACCTGCCCCCCTCTACCGCAGTTCCCATAGCCCTTCCCTGCCTCCTATGCTCCTGTACATGAGTCAACCACAGGAAGCCACGTCGCCACCCCTGCACTCCGTATCCGTAGCCGGAGTGGTCGTGCGCGAAGACGGACGCCTCCTGTCGATCCGCCGAGCCGACAACGGCACCTGGGAACTCCCCGGCGGCGTACTCGAACTCGACGAGACCCCCGAAGCCGGTGTCGCCCGCGAAGTCTGGGAAGAGACAGGCATCCACGTCGAGGTCGACGAACTCACCGGCGTCTACAAGAACACCACCCGAGGCATCGTCGCCCTGGTCTTCCGCTGCAAGCCATCCGGCGGCACCGAACGCACATCGAGCGAGTCCACAGCCGTCTCCTGGCTCACACCCGACGAGGTCAGCGAGCGCATGTCCGAGGTCTACGCGATCAGACTCCTGGACGCCCTGGACGGCGCCGGCCCCCACGTACGCAGCCACGACGGCAAGCACCTCATCCCAGCGGGATAAGACTTTCCCTACTTCATCAAGGCCCGCGCACGGCGCGGGCGCACGCCGCCTCTGCGGCGCGGCCTGCCTCCTGTCTGCGCCCCGGCTGGCCGCGCCCGGCGGCGCGCTGCGTGCACGCGGGCGAAGGCCAGAGAAAACCCGCTGTGGCTGGGGCGGTCGGCTCCACGGCTTTAGGCAGCCACTTTGGGGCGAGCCTCTAAGATCATGGCCCAACGTCGTGCTTTAACGGTCAGGTCCACAGACTGCCCGACTCGCCGTCAGCTTAACGGGCCATGATCACTCGCCCCAAAGCAGCTCCAGCCCAAAGCCGCTCCGCCGACCTTCGCTATGACGACGCCTCGTCGGCGTCGCGGACTTCAAGATCCTCCATCGATTTTCGGGGAGGGCTCCATGCGCCGGTCTTGTAGTCGATCAGCCTCTGCAGTCGCTCCCGGGGCCACTCGTCAAATGACTGCTCGGACCGCCAGCCGCAGGACGTACATTCGTCATGCAGTAGCGTGCCAAAAGCGCCTTCTTTTTCGATTACCTTACTACTTTCCTCGACGACCTGATATGAGTCGCATTTGGGGCAGCGCTGTTCTACTGGTTGACTGTAATCGACCTGCAGCAGGGCGAATGTTCGGAGTACTTCTTGTGTCGCTCCAAGTACGATCTCTGCATCAATTGCCGATGCGTCGACGTAATGTTGCAGCCACACGGCGAGATCCCAAGTTCGCTCGCCGAGCGACTTGAAATATGCGCGCGGCTTGCTATTGGCGCTGAGACTATTCGCGAAGATCGCAAACCATGCTTTGGCGTTAGCTACTTGCGGCTGTTCTCCGTGGACGCGAACCCAGGACGCTTCGATATTATCTCGCACCAGAGCCAGCAGCGACTCACGACATCGAATTCCTACCGCCTGGAAGTCCTCCGCTTCCTCGGCAGTGGCCAAGGCTTCGACAGCTCCAGCGTAGCGGCGCCAGGGCTTCCCAACGGTCTCTACTTGCTCTTCGTCCGGCTGTACTGCGAACTGCTCGCGAATAACCGCGTTGCGGCCGAGATGGTATGTGAACGCCTGATCTAGGCCCTTGAAGTCATCTTGAGGGTAGAAGTTGGTCATATTTGTGATGACCCACCAGCGTTGACCGCTTGACATCCAAACGTCATAAAGATCGTAATTTTCGCGTGCTACTCTTCGGCGACCAACTTTTTGCACGATAGTGACTTCGTCTCCAGATTCTGGCAACGTCTGGGAATCGACGTAGTCACGGATCTTACGTTCTTCCAATTTCGTCATCTCAGCCATGACCGAAGTATGCCACCGCAGATACCTGGTCTGACGACTTTCACCGGAATCCCGCAACTGTCGCTTGACTGTAGCCACCAGCTGCAGCCAGTCGTGACCGGTCCTGGTTGTGCAGCAGCGAAGTACAGCAACCTCGTCGACTCCAACCGTACGTGTCGCTCACAGGCCGTCCGACGAGCCTAGGAGCCTTCAGCGACCTCCCCGCTCGTAGTTCACGCCGAGATGCAGTCTGACGCAAGGACTGCTCGGGGCGCCGTTCACAGCCGAAGGACGGGACTCCGTCAGCTTGGCGCAGTCTCTGTGACTCCATCGACCTCAGTCGGGCCGCCGCTCACTCTCCTGTGGCCCAGCACTCTTCAAGTACTTTTTCTCTTTGCGTCGAGATAGGATATTCCAGCGACTCGGGTTGTAGTTGAGGTCATGGCGCGCGGCTTCCATGAAAAGTGCTTGCGCCTTCCTGAACTTCACCCCCTGGTCTTTAAGCTGGGCCTCGACGGCGTCCTCCGCGGCGGCAATGACATACGCTGGCGCACAGAGTTGGACGATGCGGAGTGCCGCAAGAACGTCCGAGCTGGCCGACACGAACCGGCCGGTCAAGTCCGCAAAGAGATTGAAATCACCGGGATTGGTGACATTCCCTATCGTCTCCCAGGCGCTCTTTGTCACGTCTAGGTCTGCGAGAGCTCCTAGGAAATGCCGATATGCCTGTGCTCTGTCCTCAGGACTCCCACATCGAACGACCCCAACCGGTTTGTATCGATTGATGGCCGCAGCCGCTATGCCACTAAACCCTCGCGCGGCACTCATTGCACTGCCCGTAATCGGATCCATGTGGACGAGCATGCCTCACACCTGCCTACCAGGTGCAGATATGTCTACATCTCGTGATCCCGGTGGTCGACAGTCATGCACTGGTTGCCGTACCCGGGGCCGTCAACGACAACCAGCGCTGGCAACCGTCGACAGCAAAGCCGCAGGTCGCAGCGTTGATCGATTGCTCGATCACATTCTCACTCAGCGGGAGATGGCGGTCACAATCCGGCATCTGGAGAAGATCTTGCGCGAGTGACAGCCTTGCCGAGAGGCTGGCTGGTCAGACCATGGGCAAGCCGTGATTCTCGGGCCGTCTCTGGGCCGTCCGAGGCCGCTCAGCAGTGACCAGCGGCGACCGTCAGTGACAGGCGTCCAGGACGACGGCCCCAGGTCACCCCCTTCCATCAGCGACACTGGTACGGCTATGCCTAAGCCCGGAGAACTGTGCTGACGTGCACTGATCCCGCGCACTGGAAGCCGCACGCCAACGAACAACGGCGGATGCCCCAGAGGCCTGCTGCCCCTCAGCGCATGTAATGAGCACGACGTCCCAAAGACCGAACGTCCACCCAGGTCGCTTCGAGACAGAGCGGTCCTCCGCTATGGTCCGCCACATGACCGACGACACCCCGGTGTGCCCGGAGTGCGATCAGCCCATGAAGCCTGGTGGCTTGGTGCTCTCCCGGCGGGAGGACGACGGCCGGCGCGTCTGCCGGTCGCTACTCAGATGCGGTTGTGGACATGCTTGGTGGGGCTGGGCGGATCGGCCGGACGAGCCTTTGGAGGTCTGCCCGAGGCCCGAGTTGTTCCGATGACGAAGCGGCACCCACAGGCCCGAGGTCGGCCGCCGCTGAGCGGCCCAAGGCCAGCTGAGGCCAACCAGCAACGGCAGAAGCCCGCGGCGTCCGACGAGGTCAGAGCCGTGGGCTTCTTCCCGGTGCTCAGCGACAGCGCCGATGGGGAGACAGGCCCGTGAGGGGCACCCCAGGCAGCGGCTTCGACGGCTCCTCTCAAGCGTGCGGTTCGACGACCGCCAGGAGGTGACCGCGGCTGGTTGCTACGCGGAGCACGTCTCCGAGCGCTCTTGTCAGTTCGGTCAGCAGGGGCCGTAGGTCATCGGGGTACGCGTCCTGGTCACCGAGAACTTCTAACGCGTGCTCCAGGAGTTCGACTGCCGTCCCGAGCTGTACGGCTTCGATGTTGTCCGCCAGGCGGGACATGAAGCCGCTGGTGTCATCGGTGCTCAGGTAGCAGGGCTTGCCGTCCGGGCCCGACCACGGGAGAAGTCGCAGTTCGTTCTGCGGCATCATCTGTACGCCTGCCTTTCGTCAGTCTCGTGGTGGGTGGTGAAGACGGCGTCGACGCGCTCTCCCGGGAAGACGATCAGTGCGGCTTGGAGGACCCGTCCGGCGCTGTCTGTCGCAACGCGAGTGATCGCGAGGACTGCCAAGGTCTTGTTGATCCGCAGGGTCGACACCTCGTCCGGAGTCGGGAGCCGAGCGGACACCGTTTCGCGGACCTCGGCCGGCGGCGGGTTCGGCACGGAGAAGCTTGCTTCCGCCCACGCCCTTGAGGATCTGACGCCGGGCACTGTGGCCGACCTCGGATCTCGGGGGACGTAGATGCGGGCCAGGCTGTGAGGGGAGTCCCCCTCGTAACTGAGGTGGAGGAGTTCGGTCAGTGGGCTTCCGTCTGCGACCCTCAGCAGCGTCGTCAGGTGTCCCCGGGCTTGGGTCGCGGTGGTGCGGACCGTGACGCGCAGATTCACGTCTGCGGCAGTCCGGGGGTCCAGCGTGCCCCATCCTCCGACGTACGTGACCTTACGCAGAGGGCGGCGGACGAAGTTTCCCTTGCCGTGGATCTTCTCGACGAGGCCTTCGCCCTGGAGGGCCGCGAGGGCACTGCGCAATGTCGCCGTACTGACCTTGTACCGGTCCGCCAGAGTGGATTCGGAAGGAAGTCGGTCGCCGGGCCCGAAGCATCCGGTCGTGATCTGGCGCCTCAGGTCGTCGGCGACGATGAGGCGGCGAGACGTCATGGACTCGGTCACCGCCTTCTCATCATCCGCACGGCGACGAGCCGGGTTCGCCCGTTGATGGTCAGCAGCTCTCCCGAGTCGAAGAGGAGTTGCTTTGCGCCCTGGGGCAGTTGGAAGAGGTCTCTCACCCGGCATGCCCGGCCGCCCACTTGGATGACGTCGCCGCGCAGCACGGTGGCGGCTGTGATCTCGACGTTGGATGCCAGAGCGCCCCCGGGTGCCCAGTTGCTCACCGCTTCACCTCCCATCGCTTGGAGTGGTCAGGTGCCGAGTGGCAAGGGCAGTCGCACGTCTCGTAAATCACCGGCAGGCCGGTCTCTACCGGGGTCGAGGAGGCAGCGGCTTCCGTGCAGGTGATGTGGGTGCCGATTCGGCAGGCGGCCGAGCGGTAGGAGGCGACCGAGGTTTGCGTGATGCGGTGTCGTGGGTGTGGAGGCATCAGTGGACCGCCTCCATGGTCGACGGTGCCTGAGTCGACCAGCGCGGCGCCATGACCGACGAACGCCGCCGTGCACGCTCCTCCAGGGTCAGTACGTAGGGGCGGACAAGTACGTCTTCCTGGTCCAGGAGCAGGTGAAGGTGGTCCGGGGTGCCCGGATTCCGCTCCGGGATGGTCGGTAGTCCTGCGGCGAACGCGGTGGGCGTCATTTCAGCCGTCCGGGACAGCTCCGGGGCGCGGCGGTGCCTGCCCTTGGGGGCGTACCGCTCTCTGGCGAGCGTGACGGCGCGGCGGATACGGTTGAGCACGCTGCTCAGCTCCTATCGCTGATGGCTCGGTCCCCCGACATCGCCCGTCGTGGGGACCGCTTTGCGTACGACCGCCCAGAGGGTGCGGCCGTTCAAGTTGGTGGCGAGAAGCCCGAACCGGTCGGCGTCGGCCAGCGCTTCCAGGACCTCCCGCCATGTCTCGGCGGAGAGTGATTCCGGTACCTCCGCCTCGATCGACGTGCACCGGTCGCGCTCGTCCACGCGTGTGGTGAGCCCGGCGGCTGACAGCCGGGCGGCGATGGCTTGCGCGCTCACTCGCGAAGCGGGCACAGGGCAGCCTCCGTCACTCGGCGATCACTTTGAGTGAAGCTAGTTAACTAGATTAGAGCTAGTGGACTAGATTTTCCATATGCCTGAGCAGCCGCCCTATCTCCGCATCGCCGACGAACTGCGGCGGCGGATCGCGGAGCACGAATGGGAGCCGGGGGACCGGCTTCCCTCGCGCGCCCAGATCGGCCAGGAGTGCGGCGTGGGCGAGAACGTGGTGCGCAGGGCTCAGGAGTTGCTGATCTCCCAAGGAGTGCTGGAGGGACGGGCCGGTTCAGGCACGTACGTCGCGGAGCCCCGGCAGCGGGTACGGGTCGTACGGTCGTCGGCGCGGGAGCAGCCCAGCGGGTCACCGTTCCGGGCGGACATGAAGGCTGTTGGTCGGCAGGGCGATTGGGAAAGCCGGACGGATGCCAAGGTGCCGGCGCCTGCCGATATCGCGGCGCGGCTCGGGATCACCGAAGGCGAGCTGTGCGTCCGGACGACGTACGAGTTCCTGGCGGACGGCAGGCCGGTTCAGCTGTCGACGAGTTGGGAGCCGTACGACCTCACCGCAGGCTCTCTGGTCGTCCTTCCCGAGGGCGGGCCACACGCGGGCGCGGGGGTCGTGAACCGTATGGCCGCGATCGGAGTCACCGTCAGCCACGCCGTGGAGCACCCGGAACCGAGGCAGGCGACCGCCGAGGAGGCATCGCTTCTCGGCATCCAGAAGGCCGCGCTCGTCACGCACATCCGGCGGACGTACTACAGCGACCAGGGACGACCGGTCGAGACGGCGGACATCGTGATCCCCGCCGCGCACTGCGAGATCGTCTACGAGATTCCGATCAATCCCTGACCGGGCCCACGCTGAACACCGGGTCGCACCGGTGTGAAATATCCAGCAGACCGCAGGGGAACGGCACCGACAGCCTCAGAGTTCGTCCGGACGATGCTCGAACCCGAGGACATCGTGAAGCCACCGGTCGAAGTAGCGCCGCTCCGCCGCGCGGTCGCCCTCGACGAGCAGCCACTCACGGGCAGCGTCGACCATGTACGCCTCGGCCTGGCCCGCTTCCGCAGGATGTAGCTCGACCCAGTCGGTCAGTTCGCCCCAGAGGAGCGGGAGCGCGCTGCTCGCTTCGTCGCCCTCGTCCGCAGGGAACACGACGCTCGCGAGACCCAGGATCTCCAAGCCCATGTCGTACGCGGGCGCTTCGTTGCCCAGCATGGCCGTGGCCCGCGCCCTTACCGCCGCGCGGAGAGCATCCGAGTTCCGCATGGCTCCAAGGATATGAACCGCCGCAGTTCGCGCCCGCCGTCAGAGACGCGCTGTGGCTCAGGGGTGCCGACCGACCGTTACCGGAGCCCCGCACCGGCTCGAACCGCGCCGCGAGTCCGTGCCCCCGCCGTGCCCCTCGCGTGCCCGTCAGCGCGGGAAACCGCGGATTCCGGCGGTGCCCGGCAGGCAGCGGGCACGACAACGGCCCCCGACCGTAACGCCTGGTCAGGGGCCGTTCGCTGCTGCGGTGGGTGTGGGATTTGAACCCACGGTGACTCGCGCCACGACGGTTTTCAAGACCGTTCCCTTAGGCCGCTCGGGCAACCCACCTCGGCCCCGTCCCACCTGGGGCGGAGCGGCTACAGCCTACCGGCCTCGGGCCTCGCGCGGGTCCGTGGCCGGCAAAGGGTCCGCTGGCTGCGTTTCGGGGCACCTCCTGATCGGGCCCTCACCCAGCCCTCACCCCGGAGCGCAACGAGGTGCGCGCTCTGCACGAGCGGTGGCAGACCCGGGCCGCCGGCCAGCGAGGCAAGCGGTACGGGCGCGGATACGCACCTGCGGTGTTCCGGCAGTGGAGGTACGAGCGGGGCTCCGACGGACGCCCGTACAAGGTCGAGGCCCTGCGCTTCGACACGCGGGAGATGGCGGAACCCCTGCGGGACACGGGTCGGCGCCGGATGGACCTGGTGCGGTGTGCTCAAGCTGTGAGCGAGACAGCGCGAAGGGGGTGCCGCTCAGTGCGGGCACCCCCGTACGCGTGTGCGGGCCGGCGCGTCAGTTGTCGCCGTTCCGCGAGCCCAGTGTCAGGTCCACCGTGTGTTCCTGGCCGCCCCGTTTGTAGGTGATCGTGACCTTGTCGCCCGGCTTGTGGGTCCAGATCTCACCGATCAGGGTCGGGCCGCTGTCGATCACCATGTCGTCGAGCTTGGTGATGACGTCCCCGGGCTTGAGACCCGCTTTGTCGGCCGGACCGCCCGGCTCGATCGCAGAGGCTCCGCCCGCGCCCTGCTCGGTGATCTTCGCACCGGCGGTGGTGTTCTCCAGGGAGACCGAGGCACCGATCTTGGCGTACACCGGCTTGCCCGTCTTGATCAGCTGCTGGGCGACGTACTTGGCCTGGTTGATCGGGATGGCGAAGCCCAGGCCGATCGATCCGGACTGACCGGAGCCGAAGCCTCCGTTGCTGGTGGACTGGATCGCCGAGTTGATGCCGATGACCGCACCGGTGGCGTCCAGCAGCGGGCCGCCGGAGTTGCCCGGGTTGATGGACGCATCGGTCTGCAGCGCGCTCATGTACGACGCCTTGCTGGTGGCGCTGCCGTCGCTGGAGGCCACGGGGCGGTTCTTGGCACTGATGATGCCGGTCGTCACCGTGTTGGACAGGCCGAAGGGGGCACCGATGGCGATGGTCTCGTCGCCGACGGCCACCTTGTCGGAGTTGCCGAGGGGCAGCGGCTTGAGGTCGGACGGCGCGTTCTTGAGCTTGATGACGGCGACGTCGTAGCCCTGCGCGTGGCCGACGATCTCGGCGTCGTACTTCTTGCCGTTGGGGAAGGTGGCCGTGAGCTTGCCGCCGTTCACCGCGTCGGCCACCACGTGATTGTTGGTGACGATGTGGCCCTGGGTGTCGAAGACGAAGCCGGTGCCCGTGCCGCCCTCGCCGTTGTTGCTCTCCGCCTCGATGGTGACCGTGCTGGGCAGGGCCTTGGCGGCCACGCTGGCGATCGTGCCGGGCGCACGCTTGACCTGCGCGGCACCGCTGTCGGAAGCGGAGACGGTGGTGGAGCCGCGGGAGTCGCTGTCCTTGGCCAGGGTGTATCCGAGGCCGCCGCCCAGGCCACCGGCGATCAGTGCGGCGACCAGGACACCGGCGATCAGGCCGCCGCGACCGTTGCGCGGCTTGGGGGCGGGCTGCTGGTACGACGCTCCCCAGCCGCCGCCAGCGCCGAAACCGGCACCGCCAGCACCGGCGCCGTAGGGAGCACCGTGGGAGGCGCCGTCACCGTAGGCCGGGGTGGGCGGCGGCGGAGGGGGCCAGGAGCCGTCGGGGGCCGGGCCGGCAGCGTGCGGGGGACCGGACGGTCCTGCCTCCCCCGCCATGGGCCCGTGGCCCGGCGCCGCGGGCGCGGAGGCCGGCTCGGGTGCGGCCGGGGTACCCGGCGTGGCCGGAGCGTCCTGCGGTACCTGGGGCAGCGGAGTCGTCGGCGCGCTCCCCCCGGGTGCAGGGTCCTGGGGGGAACTGTCGGAAGAGGCCACCGGCACGGGAGGTGCGGACGGGGCCGGGGGTACCGCGTTGCCCTCGTTCTCGGTGCTCACAGCTCTTCTCCTCGATCCACGGCTGTTGTCGTCGGTCGCACTCGGTCACGCTCGTTCACGCTCGGCGGGGCGGTCACGCTCGTCGTGAGCCCGTCTCGATGCAGCTGCGCATGGTCCTGTGTTTCTGTCGTACGCGGTCAGCTTTTCCCACGGGCCGTCAGAGCACCATAAGCGGTGGCTGTGGGTCCAGGGCCACCCTTTATATAGGATTTTCCAGGCAAACGTCACATAAATGAGCATGGCGTGTGCCACCACCGTCCACAGAGAGGCACCCTCGCCACCGCCACCACCCCGCAACGGTGACACCATGACGCAGTGACCCACGCACCACAGCAATCCATTCAAGTCGTCGCCCACCGGGGCGCCTCCGAGGACGCGCCCGAACACACCCTGGCTGCTTACCGGAAAGCGCTTGAGGACGGCGCGGACGCGCTTGAGTGCGATGTACGACTAACCGCCGACGGCCACCTCGTCTGTGTCCACGACCGGCGGGTGAACCGGACCTCCAACGGTCGTGGAGCCGTCTCCGCGCTGGAACTGGCCGACCTCGCCGCCCTCGACTTCGGCTCCTGGAAGACGCGCGAGGCATGGCGCGGACGGGACGAGGAGCCCGACTGGGAGACCCCGCCGGAGGACCTGGCGGACACCTCCGTGCTCACCCTGGAGCGACTGCTGGAGCTGGTCGCCGACTCCGGACGCCGGGTGGAGCTGGCCATCGAGACCAAGCACCCCACACGGTGGGCGGGCCAGGTCGAGGAACGGCTACTGATGCTGCTGAAGCGGTTCGGCCTGGACGCACCGGCCTCCACCCCTGACTCCCCGGTCCGGATCATGAGCTTCTCGGCACGTTCCCTGCACCGTGTGCGTGCCGCCGCGCCAACACTGCCCACGGTCTACCTGATGCAGTTCGTCTCGCCCCGGCTGCGCGACGGGCGGCTGCCCGCGGGGGTACGGATCGCGGGCCCGTCGATCCGCATCGTGCGCAACCACCCCACGTACGTGGAGCGGCTGAAACGAGCCGGTCACCAGATCCACGTGTGGACCGTGAACGAGCCCGAGGACGTCGACCTGTGCGTCGACCTCGGCATCGACGCCATCATCACCAACCGCCCCCGCGCGGTGCTGGGACACCTCGGCCGCTGACTCCCTGCGGCCCCGAAAGGTGCGCGCCCGAAAGGCTCCCAAGAGGTAGGTAAGGAGCCGTGCACGACCCTTGACCCGGCACCGCGCCTGCTGAATGCTCCACTCTCGGCCACACCACTGAATTCCAGCCACGGAAAGCCGACGACGACCGCCGACCACGGCCGTTCGTCACCGGGAGTGCTCCGGCGCGTTCGTTCCGTGCACAGTCGTTCGGAATGCGTCAGCGGAAGAGGATTGGCCGGTTTCCGGTACAGGCCAATGGGGCATCCACACCGTGGCGTGGGGCAAAGGAGGTCTCGGGGGTGGCGTTGGTGGTGGCACAGGAGGTGCCCACGTCGTCGAGCATGGCCGTACCTCATGGCCCTGCGGGCGTGGGGCGGGCGAGGCACCGGATGCGCATACAACTGCGCAGCGGTGGCGTATCGGAATCGGTCATCGACGATGCCGTACTGATCCTGTCTGAACTGTTGAGCAATGCGTGCAAGCACGGACGGCCCCTGGGGGACATGCCGTCCGGGCACGGTGATGTCCGTGCCGCGTGGCGAGTGGATGCCCGGGGCAGACTCATCGTCGAGGTGACGGACGGTGGCGGCCCGACCCGCCCTGCGCCGGCCACCCCGTCGGTGACCGCGCACGGCGGCCGTGGCCTGAACATCATCACGGCTCTGGCCGACGAGTGGGGTGTCCGGGACGACGTCCAGGGCGAGGTGACGGTGTGGGTGGTGGTGCACGGGGACGTCCACGATCCGGATGCCGGGTGCCACCGCGACGGCTTCACTACGCGCGTCGCGGTCCCCTCGCTCCCGGGCATGACCCTTGCGGACGGGACGCTCCCGGACACCGTTCTTCCGGACCTGGCCGGCCTGGACTTCGCAGACGCGTTCGAGGATCTGGCCTGACCCCGGGACACGTTCCAGGAGTTGGCCCAAACCCCGGACCCAGCGCCCGGGCCGGTCCGCAGGCCTGGCCGGCCCGGGGACACCGGGAGGGCGCCGGAGCCGCGGGCTGGCCTCCGGCACGCCGGCCCCCGGTGGATGCTCCACGGGTACGCACCGTCGGCGGCGGCGTCGGCGTCGGCGTCGGCGTCGGCGTTGTCCACAGGTTCCCGTCTGTCATGGCCAAAACGGCTAGGCTCCCGACCGTACGAGAAGAGCCGTAACCGGGAGACACCCACGATGGCCAAGAAGCGACCCCAGACGAAGGCCAAGCGCCCGCAGATCACGGACGGAGAGATCCCGGTTGTCGGCGCCCGTGAGCCCTGCCCCTGCGGCAGCGGACGGCGCTACAAGGCGTGCCACGGTCGATCCGCGGCACATTCCGCGACCGAACTGGTGCAGCGTCCGTTCGAGGGACTGCCGGGCGAGTGCGACTGGGTGGCACTGCGTGAGCTGGTCCCGGCCGCCACGGTCCGGCTGACCCTCAAGGACGGCCTGCCCGAGGGCGTCCCGTCGGTCACCCTCGCCACGGTGCTGCCGATGGCCTGGCCGGCGCTGCGCCGCGACGACGGCTCGGTCCTGATCGGTCTGCAGAACGACACGGCGTCCGGCGACATCAGCCGCGACCTCGCCGACACTCTCCAGCGCGCTCTGGAGGCGGAGCCCGGCACACCGGTGCAGGGACGCCGCGCCCCCGCGGAGGGTCCGCGACTGCAGGACCTGCTCGATGCCGAGGCGCCGTTCGAGCCTGTGGTGCACGACGGCTTCGAGTTCTGGGTGCCGGACGCGGAGAACGCCACCCCGGAGGTGACCGCCTCCCTGGAACGGGCGAACTCCGCCGCCATCCCAACGGTGAGACTGGTCGGCCTGAATGCCGCGTACTGGTGCGAGACCCCGGAGAAGAACCACTTGCGCTGGGTGATGCCGCACCCGGAGGAGCAGCTCCTGGACGCTCTCGCACGGCTGCACGCCGCTGGCCGCTCCAGCCTCGGGGAGGGTACCCGGCTCGTGGGCTCCTTCCGTGCCCACGGCCTCACCGTGCCGGTTTGGGACCTGCCGAGCCGGGTCACGGCGGACGATGTGGCGAAGCCGGCCGCCGAGTTCGCCGAGCGACTCGAAGCCGCCCTCGCCGTCAAGGAGCCGCTCACCGCGGACGAACGCCGGGCACGCGGCGGTCTGACCAACCGGCAGGTAACCCTCAGCTGACGTCCCACACGAGACGTCACGGCTGACTGGCCGGTCAGCCGTGACGCCAGTCCGGTGTGCAGGTGAATCCCGTCACAACTCCCCCTCGTGACAGGGAATTCGGTGGCCGAATGACCGAGATCGAATTTGCGAACTGCCGATCTCTTGTTACCGTTCCAATAGCCCGGTTGCTGGTGCATCCCCCGTCGCCAGCAACCGGGCCTTTCTCTGTCCGCAGGTGCGACCCCGCCCCGGCAACGAAGTACCGTGACGCCTCAACTGCCTTTGCCCTCAGGGGCGTTGCTGCCCGAGCGCAACAGCAGCGCACCATCGGTCCCGGGTACGGCGAACTCGCTGACGGCCAGGTAGGTGTCCGGCGCACCCCTGGTGTGCTCGCGCGGCGTCTCGCAGGTGCCGGGCTCGTCATCGGCCCCCGTGACGCAGTGCATCTGCACGGTCCGACCGTCCGGCCCCAGCAAGCTCAGCTCCGCGTCCAGCGGCTCCCCGGTGGCATTGCGGTAGTAGGCGCGCGCCCAGGTCTCGGCACCCTGGGTCAGCACACAGGTCTGCGCCTCGAAGCCCTGCGGCGAGGTGAGTTCCGGCCCGCAACGGGCACCAGTGGCCAGGTCCGGGCCGAGCGGCCGGGGAGAACGCCCGACGGTGACCGGGCGAACCCGGGTGCCGGCAGCGCGGGGAGCGGCCGGCACGACGGCCCGGCCGGCGTCGCCCACCTGCCTCGCGGACGCCACGGCAAGCGGCAGCACGACGGCGGCCGTCACGGCACCCACGAGGGCGGCCAGACGGAACCTGCGGGGGGCCGGCCCGCGCTTTCGGTGGCCCGGCCCGCTATGGAGCGGCAGCCGTCTGCCGTGCCGCCCGGAAATTCGCAGCATATGCGGAAGATATCGAGCGCCGGAGCCCCGCCCGCCCCTCCGCGCCGGACACCCCTACAACTCGGGCGCGCTCACACCCGTACGAGTGAGGGCGTCGACGACCGCGTCCACCACGGCCTCCACATCGGGCACCCACGGCGTGGCGGAGCCCGGCAGCGGAGCACGTTCCCAGCGAACGGCCCCCGTACCGGTCTCGGACGGCGGCAGTGCGAGATAGCCGCCCTCACCGTGGAAACGGAGGGAGCCGGGGACGAAGTCCCTGGCATAGAGTAGTTCGCCCAACTGCTCCATGGAGTACGGCTCCACCAGCAGCGCCCAGCGGGTGGGCGAGGCGATCACCGGACCGAGGCGCATGCCGCGCCGGTCGAGCAGCACGAGGGCACGGGACGCGGCCAGGGCCGGCAGACTGACCGCGCAGGGCGCTTGGCCGCCGGTGGCCAGGATGATCGACGCGCTCGGTCGATTGGTCCACCACCAACGCACCATCCGCGCGTCGGTGGTGGCGGCGAGCAGACCGGGGTCGAGGGGATGTGCACCGGGCACCGTGCACTCCGGGTCGGGGCAGGCGCAGCGGGCCTGTCCGCGCGGGTCCGGGGCCACGCCCGGCAGTACCGGCCACTGCCATTCCGTCGCGAAGGTCAGGGCCGCGCCGATCGGCTCAGGCTGCCCGTCGTTCCGCCTGGACAGGAGCCTGCGTCGCCTTCCGGGGATCTCGCGCATGAGCGCTCGTTCCTTTCCGTTGCACCGCTGGCAACACCGTGGGCCACATCACACCATGTGTCGATCACTTCACCGTGCGTACCTGTTGGCGCATCACGCCCCCGCGCACCGCGAGGGGAACCCCAGGGGGTCGAGCATGGGCCGCGTCCGCGTCCATGGTGCGTCCGTCAGAAGCACGGCTGCGGCGTGGGGGTGGCGAAGTATGGCGTTTGCCGTCGCACGTATGTCTCTCCGCCTCCGCCACGGGAGGATAGGGCTCGGCCGTCGGTGGCTATGACGCCCGGGTCCGTCGCCAGGTTCCGGGCGGCCCCCAACCACCCCTGGCCTTCTCCGAGTACGTACCCATCACGACCGCTGTGACGCTCTGTGGAGCAGAGCCAGTCGACCGCAATGAACCGTTACCCGAGGCAGTTTCAAGCCAACTTGACAGTAAGGCAAGGGGTTCGAGGAAACCCACTTCCCGCCCATGGACACCAGGAATCCCAGCAGGACAATGCTGGACATCCCCTCACGAGTGCGTGTACATGTGGAGACACTGCTAGCGGCGCAGAATGACATGGGGGTTTGCGATGCTTCCCAGCAATACGCACTGGTCTGAAGGCCGGACGCCATGAACGCCCCGCACCCAGCGAAAGTGGCCGGAATCGATCCAGCGGTTCCGACGCCCGCACACACTGTCGCGCCTTCTCCCCCCGCACCGGGCGCCGCTCCCGTGCCCGCGCCGAACACCCCGGCCCCCGGAACCCTCCTCCAGGACCGGCTGGCCAGCTGGGTTTCCGACCTCACGACCCTCCACGAACTCACCGAGCGTCTCTCCCGCACCAACGCGCTGGACGCCGCATTGCACGAACTGCTGCGCGCCGGGGCCGTCCTCGTCGGCGCCCGCCGCGGCCTCGTCGTGCTGAAACCCGGTGACGGGCTCGGCCCCCGTACCACCGTCGGGCTCGGCCTGGGCCGCGCCGACCTCGGCCACATCGAGACCGTCCCGCGCGGCTCACTGCTGTACGGCACGGGGGAGGGCGCCGAGAACGTCCACTCGGATCTGCTCGCCGAGGACGGCCTCGACCCCCGTCACCGCGACGTGGCCGCCCGCCTGGGCTACGCCGCCAGCTACGCCCTCCCCCTGGCCACCGAGGGCACCGGGCACCTCGGCACCGCCGCTTGGCTCTACGACGAGCCGGCCGAGCCGCACGAACGGCAGCGGCACCTCGCCGGGCTCTACGTCCGGCACGCCGTCGAGCACCTCGCCCGACTGCTGGAACTGGAGCGGACCCGCGCGTACGTGGCGACCGTGACCGAGGAACTGCTGCCCTCCCGGCTGCCCCGCGTGGCCGGTGTGCAACTCGCCGCCCAACACCGCACCGGCCCTCGCGGCGGCGGCGACTGGTACGACGCACTGCCGCTGCCGGACGCCGCCCTCGGCCTCTGCGTCGGCTCGGTCACCGGCTCCGGGCCCAGCGCAGTGGCCGCCATGGGCCGGCTGCGCGCATCGCTGCGCGCCTACGCCGTGATGGAGGGCGAGGATCCCGTCGCCGTCCTGTCCGACCTGGAACTGCTGCTACGGCTCACCGAGCCAGCCCGCTCGGCGACGGCCCTGTTCGCCTACTGCGAGCCCGTCCTGCGCAGGGTCACCCTGGCCGGTGCCGGGCACAGCCCGCCCCTGTTGATCGGCGAGCGGCGCACCGAGTTCGCCGAGACCTCCGTCTCCGCGCCGCTCGGCATGCTCGCCTGTTGGGAGGCACCCAGCGTGGAGATCCGGGCCGAGCCCGGCGAGACGGTTCTGCTCTACACCGACGGGCTGCTGCAGCGCACCGGCGAGCCGATGGACCGCGCCTTCGCCCGGCTGCACGCGACCGCCGCGGGCATCCCGCGCGCGCTGCGGCACGATCCCAACGCCATGGTCGACCACGTCCTGCGCGCACTCCTACCGGACGGCCTGGACACGGCGGACAGCGACGAGGACGTGGTGCTGCTGGCGGCGCGCTTCGACTGAGCACTCGGCTGGCATGAGCGGGCATAACAGGTCGTCCAACCCTGACCCCGCCCCGGTACGACCGTACGATGATGGAGGCCCCCGCTCGGCCACAAGCACGAGCGTCCCGGG
Organism: Streptomyces pluripotens; assembly: GCF_000802245.2. Classification (NCBI taxonomy): domain Bacteria; kingdom Bacillati; phylum Actinomycetota; class Actinomycetes; order Kitasatosporales; family Streptomycetaceae; genus Streptomyces; species Streptomyces pluripotens. The sequence continues at coordinate 3,628,921 of NZ_CP021080.1, read as the reverse complement.
CCCCGGGGGAGATCACATGGCGTACCGAGGAGGATCACGTGTCCGACGAACTCAACCCGGAGACCCCGGAGACTGAGTCCGACGAGCCCATCAAGCAGCGGAAGAACGGCCTGTACCCGGGTGTCTCCGACGAGCTGGCCGAGAACATGAAGTCCGGTTGGGCCGACACAGAGCTGCGTGACCTGCAGCCGATCGAACAGGCCGGGCACACCGCGCGTCGCCGTGCCGCGCTCTCCGCCCGCTTCCCGGGCGAGCGCCTGGTGATCCCCGCGGGCAACCTGAAGACCCGCTCGAACGACACTGAATACCCCTTCCGCTCCTCCGTCGAGTACACCTACCTCACCGGCGACCAGACCGAGGACGGCGTGCTGGTCCTGGAACCCACTGCCGACGGCCACACGGAGACGATCTACCTGCTGCCGCGCTCCAACCGCGAGAACGGTGAGTTCTGGCTCTCCGGTCAGGGCGAACTGTGGGTGGGCCGCCGCCACTCCCTCACTGAGGCCGGACGGCTCTACGGCATCCCCGCCTCCGACGTGCGGGAACTGGCCGACCGGCTGCGCGAGGCCACCGGTCCGGTACGGGTCGTACGCGGCTACGACGCGGGGATCGAAGCGGCGCTGACCGACAAGGTCACCGCCGAGCGCGACGAGGAACTGCGCGTCTTCCTCTCCGAGGCCCGGCTGATCAAGGACGAGTTCGAGGTCGGTGAGCTGCAGAAGGCCGTCGACTCGACGGTGCGCGGCTTCAAGGACGTCGTCAAGGTCCTGGACAAGGCGGAGGCGACCAGCGAGCGCTACATCGAAGGCACCTTCTTCCTCCGCGCGCGCGTGGAGGGCAACGACGTCGGCTACGGCTCCATCTGCGCGGCCGGCCCGCACGCCTGCACCCTGCACTGGGTCCGCAACGACGGCCCGGTCCGCTCCGGCGACCTGCTCCTGCTGGACGCGGGCGTGGAGACGCACACGTTGTACACGGCCGACGTCACCCGCACGCTGCCGGTCAACGGCACGTACAGCGAGATCCAGAAGAAGATCTACGACGCCGTGTTCGAGGCCCAGGAGGCCGGTATCGCGGCCGTCAGGCCGGGCGCCAAGTACCGTGACTTCCATGACGCGGCCCAGCGTGTGCTCGCCGCGAAACTCGTCGAGTGGGGCCTGGCCGACGGTCCGGTCGAACGCGTCCTGGAGCTCGGCCTGCAGCGCCGCTGGACCCTGCACGGCACCGGCCACATGCTCGGCATGGACGTACACGACTGCGCGGCCGCACGGACGGAGACCTACGTGGACGCCACGCTGGAGCCGGGCATGGTGCTCACCGTCGAACCGGGCCTGTACTTCCAGGCCGACGACGTGACGGTCCCGGAGGAGTACCGGGGCATCGGCGTCCGCATCGAGGACGACATCCTCGTCACCGAGGACGGCAACCGAAACCTCTCTGCGGGCCTGCCGCGCCGCTCCGACGAGGTCGAGGCGTGGATGGCGTCGCTGAAGGGCTGAAGGACTGGGAGAACACTGATGGCCGGGCACCCGTGAGGTGCCCGGCCATCGACGCGTCCGCACGCCTGTGCAGACTTCACGTGCCTAGGGGGAGGGTGCTCGTGAACCGCCCTCACAGGGCCGGACCACGGTCGTGCAGGATCCGCTGGAAGAGCCGGCAGTCCCGCCAGGCGCCGTTGATGTGCAGGTAGCCCCGGGCCGTACCGATCGGTTCGAAACCGCATTTCGCCAGCACCCGCTGCGAGCCGGTGTTGTCCGGCAGCGTGGACGCCTCGATCCGGTGCAGCCCCGCCGTGTCCCGCGCCATCCGGCAGACGCCCTCCACGGCAGAGCTGGCCAGTCCACGGTTCTGCCGGTCGGCGGCGACCCAGTACCCCAGATGTGCGCTGCAAAAGGGGCCCCGCGAAATTCCCGACAGGGTGATGGTCCCGACGATCCGGCCGTCCGCCGCCACGAGGACCAGGGGCACCGCGGACCCCTCGGCGAACTGCCGCAGCAGCCCGTGCACGCGTTCGGACTGTCCTGCCGCAGTGAAGAACGACTCCGGTCTGACCGGCTCCCAGGGTTCGAGGTGCCCGCGGTTCTCCACGTACGCCGCACAGAGCGCGTCCGCATCCCCGCGGGCGAGGAGCCGCAGCGTCACGTCGTCCGGTATCTCCTCGGTCTGGATACGCATGCACAGCACCCTAGAGGCTGTCGCACCACCGACCTCAGGAGAGACAAGCCGCGTCAGCCGGTGGACGGGCCCCGATTCCTCGGCGCCACACGACCGTCAGCCGACGGTTCGCCGGAAGCGGCACCGGCCGGACGAGCAGCGTCCCGGTGGTCGTGGGCGACGTGGGCAGGGATACGGGCACCAGTTCCCAGAGCGCCGTCGTCCGCGTAGACGGGGTTCGGGCTGGTCGTCACACGGACATTGCAGGTTCGGCCCCCCTTGACGGCCAGGGCACAGCCAGGCGCCCTGCAGTGTATTCCGGATCCGGCCAGTGTCCGGAATACTCCTGAGGGCTCCACCACCTGCCGGACGCGAAGGGCTCGTTCTCTCGAGGGTGACCGACGAGTCGAAGGAGAAAAGTGCGGCACCACATACGCCGGACGGCGCTCGCCCTAGCGGTCCTGGCGACAGCGGCGGCCCTTACCGCCTGCGCCGGAGCCAGCAGCGTCTCGGGCCGACTGGACGGTACGCGGCACCTCCCGCAGCAGACCAGGCGCGCGACCCGACCCCGCATGGTCAAACGCTGCCGGCCTGGCACCACACGGGTGCGGCACACCTCTGGCCGTGGCAGCAAGAAGCGCACCTGGTACACCACTGAGCACACCACCGTGTGCAGCACGGTGCGGCAGGGCACGGAGACCTACCGCAAGGTGATCCGCCCGGAACGCTGGTGCGTCGAATTGGACGACGTGAACGGCAAGAAGTCCAGGGACGAGATCTGGTACCAGGTCGGAAGGGGAACCTACCAGCGCGCCCTGGCGATTCAGGTCGGTGACCGGATGTCCTTCGTGCCCGAGGACGACGGCTGCTGAGCCCGGACCGACGGCCGCTGCGGACATCGTCGCCGCACCAGCCGCAGTCCCGGAACATCCGGTTGGAGGCAGCCCTCCGCCCCATCCCGCAGCGTTCCCTCCGTGCCCGCCACCAGCGCTACACCGCCAGCAGCGGCGCGTCCTTCCGCCACTTGAGGATCTTGTCGAAACTGACCACCGTCCCACCCCGACCGGGCCTGCCGATGTGCACGTGATCGGCCAGTTCCCGGATCAGACAGAGTCCGCGGCCGTGCTCGGCGTCCGGGTGGGCGGGCCGGATGTCCCGGGCGCGGGCGCTGAGTCCGGGACCGGAGTCGGCCACTTCGATCCGGCACTTCTCACCGTCCAGGTACGCGGTCACCCGGTACGCCTCCGAGGGGCCCACGGCGGTGACGGTCCCGCCGTGCTCGACGGCGTTCGCACAGGCCTCGCCTAATGCGACGGACAGGTCGTAGGAGATCTCCGGATCGACGCCCGCCGTCTCCATGGCACCGATCAGCAGCCGTCGGGCGAGTGGCACGCTCGCGGCCTCGCGGCGCAGATGGAGTGACCACCAGATGCTCATGCTCCAGCCTCCTGGCCGCGGCTCGACATACCGATAGGTATTGCCCCCGTAGGCGGCCATAAGCACTCCGTTGACGTGACCCCTCCCATACGGCCGATGCGCCCAGGGGCAAAACGGTGTACGTGGGGTACCTCCGGCGCCCTGCCGCAGGGCGCCGTCACGGGCAGTGGGATGATGAGGCCGCCATGACTGCCCCCCGCCCACACCCGGCGCACCCCGGAGCCGGGCTCCGGATCCTGCGGGCCGCGGTGTTCGCCGCGGTCTGCGTCGTGCTGGCTGCGGCCGGGCACGCGCTGGCCTCCGGCGCACGGGTGCCGCTGTGGACGCTGGGCGTGGGTTTCCTCTGCTGCCTGCTGCTCGTGGTGCCGCTCGCCGGACGGACGCGGTCGCTTCCGGGCATCGCCGCACTCCTCGCACTCGGCCAGATCACCCTGCACACGCTGTTCGGGCTGGGTCAGCAGGCGGTCGCTCTGGGCACAGCAAGGTCGGCGGGCACTGCGGGATCGGCGGGCACTGCGGAGTCGGCGGGCGTGGCCACCGGCTCCTCGCTGAACGACACGGCACTCGTCGAGCAGGCCTCGCGACTGCTGTGCGGATCGAGCTCAGCGTCCCTCACCCCCGGGCACGCCTTCCGGCTACTCCTCGATGCGCACCTCATCGACCGCCAGGGCCGACCGCTGACCGCCATGGGCAGCCTGCAGCACGCACGCGACACCGCCGCCGACTGCTGTTCGGCGCTGCTTCCCTCGCTGCCGATGCTGCTCGGCCACGTCCTCGCGGCGGTGACCGCAGGCTGGCTGCTGCGCCGAGGTGACCTGGCCGTGCTGCGGCTGATCGGACTGTCGGCGCACGGAGTCGCCGAGGCTGCGCTCGTACGATCGCTGCGTGCGGCGCTCACGCTGACACACCTCCTGTGCACCGGGCTGGTGCCCGTCGCCGGGCCGGCCGCACACGGCCGCCGTACCGCTTCGGACGACCCACCCGCCCCGCACACCACCGCGCTCCAGCACACGGTGATCCGACGCGGCCCGCCCGCTGGCGCCTTCCTCCTCGCGGCCTGACGCGACGCGCCCCGACCACTGCGCACCACCGGTGGAGAGAGGCGGCCGTCGCCCGGCTCGCACGCGTGCGCACGGCCGACGAAGCCGAGTGCCCCGGCCACCCGCACGCGCATCTCTCACCATCACCGGACTCACACGGAGTGGAGTGCTCCTGCCATGCAGGCTTCTCACGTCGTCTCCCGACGTACCACCTCGCGCCGGATCGGCTCACGTGCCGCAGCCGCCGCCGCGGTCGCGGGCGTGACCGTCCTGACCCTGTCCGCCCCCGCGTTCGCGCACGTCACCGTGCAGCCCGAGGGCACCGCGGCCAAGGGCGGCTACGCGGTCGTCGACTTCAAGGTCCCCAATGAGCGCGACAACGCCTCGACCACCAGGCTTGAGGTGAACTTCCCTGCCAGCCACCCGCTGGCCTCAGTCATGCCCGAACCCCTGGCCGGCTGGTCCGTGAAGGTCACCAAGACCAAGCTCGACCAGCCACTGGCCCTGCACGGCAGGAAGATCAACGAGGTCGTCTCCAAGGTCACCTGGACCGCCGACGGCAAGGGCATCCAGCCCGGCTACTTCCAGAAGTTCCCGCTCTCCATCGGCGCCCTTCCCGAGAACACCGGCCAGTTGGTGTTCAAGGCGGTCCAGACGTACTCCAACAAGGAGGTCGTGCGCTGGATCGAGGTGCCGCAGGAGGGCCAGGAAGAGCCGGAGAACCCGGCCCCGGTACTGGAGCTGTCGGCCGCGGCCGATGACCACCACGGCTCGGTCAACGCCCAGGACGCCTCCGACCGGACCGGCGAGACCGGGACGACACCCACCACCACGGACCCCGGCGGCAGCGACACCACCGCGCGCGTGCTCGGCGCGACCGGCATCGCCGTCGGACTCGCGGGGGTCGCCTACGGAGTCTTCGCCGGCCGCCGCCGGACCACTGCCTGAGCCCGCCTTCCGCCCGTGTACAAGGGGTCGTGCGACGCTGCGTGCGACCCCGGTACGCGCCGGAGTTTCCGACATCTGGGATGTTTCTCTATGCGTAAGAAGACCTTCGCCGCGGCCGCGCTGCTCGCCGCCGCCACCCTGACCCTCTCCGCCTGTGGCAGCGGGAACGATGACACTTCGCCGGTCACCGTGGTCTCCATGGATTCCGACTCGGATACGGCAGCGACCGTTCTCGACCAGCCGTTCGAGAAACCGGACCTCGTCCTCACCGACACGCACGGCAAGAAGTACGACCTCCGCAAGGAGACCCAGGGTCACCCGACCCTGGTCTACTTCGGCTACACCCACTGCCCCGACGAATGTCCGACGACGATGAGCAACATCGCCGTCGCCAAGAAGGCCCTGCCCAAGGCGGAGCAGAACGACCTCAGGGTCGTGTTCGTCACCACCGACCCCGGCCGTGACACCCCTGCCGCACTGGGCACGTGGCTCAATGGAATCGACCCCCAGTTCATCGGCCTGACCGGCGACTTCTCCACCATCCGGACCGCCGCCCGCTCACTGGGCATCGCCATCGAGCCGACCAAGAAGGACAAGAACGGCAAACTCGTGTCGGTGCACGGCACCCAGGTCATCGCGTTCTCGCCGAAGACCGACGCGGGATACGTCGTCTACGGCCAGCAGGCGACGGTGGATGACTACACCAAGGACCTGCCCAAGCTCGTCAAGGGAGCGAAGCCGTGAAGCGCCGTGCCCCGCTGACCGCGGTCGCACTCGCCGGTTCCCTGGCCCTCGCCGGGTGCTCCGGCTCCAGCTCCGGCACGGCAGATCTGTCCGTCAGTTCCCCGTACATGCCTCAGCCGGTCTCCGCCGACATGGCCGCAGGCTTCCTGACGATCACCAACAAGGGGGGTGCGAAGGACGAACTGACCTCGGTCAGCAGCGACATCGCGGGCCAGGTCACGATGCACAGCACCGTCGGCGGGGCCATGGAGGAGAAGTCCTCCTTCGTCATACCGGCGCACGGTCGGCTCGTGTTCAGGAGCGGCGCCAACCATCTGATGTTCGAGAAGCTGAAGCGCAAGCCGAAGCAGGGCCAGACGATCACCGTGAAGCTCACGTTCGCCGGGTCCGGTCCTCTCACCATCAGCATGCCGGTGAAGTCCGCCACCTCCGTCCCGTCGACCGGCCGCTGAGGGAGGGACCACGTTGACGCGGACCATCGCCCCTCGCTTGCGGACTCTGATGCTGCTGTTCCTCGCTGCCACCGGCACCCTGCTGGCGGGAGCGGGGCCGGCCTCCGCGCACGCGGCACTGACCGGCAGCTCCCCCGGGCAGGGGGTGGTGGTCCAGAAGGCACCCACCCGGGTATCACTCACCTTCTCCGAGAAGGTGGCGACGAACGACGACTCCCTGCGCGTCCTCGACCCCGGGGGCAAGCCGGTCCAGACCGGGCGGCCCGCCAACGTGAGCGGGACGACGTACGCCGTGCGCCTCAGGAACGGCCTGGCCCACGGCACCTACACGGTCACGTACCAGGTCGTCTCGGCCGACAGCCACCCGGTCTCCGGCGCCTACACCTTCTCCATCGGGGCACCCTCGCAGACCGTCGTCCCCAGTGACGGGCCGACCGTGGGTGGGGGAGTCGTGGGCGAGCTCTATGCCATCGGACGGTACGCCTCCTACGCCGGCTTCATCCTGCTCGCCGGCGGCGCAGCCTTCGTGCTCGCCTGCTGGCAGCGCGGCGCCCATGTTCGGGCCCTGCAGCGGCTGGTGGTCGGCGGCTGGCTGACGCTCACCGCGGCCACCCTGTCACTGCTGCTCCTGCGCGGCTCGTACACCACCTCGGGAAAACTCGCCGACGTCTTCGACCTCGGCCTGCTCGGCCAGGTCCCGCAGACCAGGGCCGGTACCGCGCTGGTCTCCCGGCTCCTGTTGCTCGCCGCCGCCGCGCTGTTCATCGCCGTCCTCTTCGGCGCCCACACCCGGCGGGAGGAGGATGCGGGGAAGCGCGACCTGACCCTAGGGCTCAGTCTCGGTGGAATGGCCGTGGCGGTCGGGCTCGCGACCAGCTGGGCGATGGCCGAACACGCCTCGGTCGGGCTCCAGCCGGGCATCGCCATGCCGGTCGACGTGGTGCATCTCCTCGCTGTGGCCGCGTGGCTGGGCGGTCTCGCCGGTCTCCTGGTCGCCCTGTACCGGGCCCCCGCCGAGACCCCGGTCGAGGCCGCAGCCGTCCGCCGCTTCTCGCGGATGGCCTTCGGTTCCGTCCTCGCGCTGATCGCCACCGGCATCTACCAGTCCTGGCGGCAGCTCGGCTCCTGGTCGGCGTTGACCGGGACCCGGTACGGCCAGCTGCTGCTGGTCAAGATCGGACTCGTGGCACTGTTGGTCGGTATCGCGTCGGCATCCCGGCGGTGGACGGCACAACTCGTCGACACGGCCACTCCCACGGGACCGCGCGCGGAGCGTGCACAGCAGGAGCACGCGTCCTCGGTCGCGGCCGGGCACGACTCCCAGCGACCCGCCGAGGACGGCGAGGCCACCAGGATCACGCGTTCCGGCGACAGCACAGGCGCCCAGGCCGCGAGCGTGGACGACGGCCGGAGCAACGGCGACGGTGACTCCCGACGGGCCGCCCAGCTCGCCCGGCAGCGGGCCGCCGTGGACGCCGCCCGGCAGAAGCGGCTGCGGGACGCCGACCCGATCCGCTTCGGGCTGCGCCGCTCGGTGCTCGCCGAGGCGGGCGTCGCGATCGTGCTGCTTGCCATCACCACCGCGCTGACCCAGACCGAACCGGGTCGTACCGAACAGGAAGTCAAGGCCGCCACGTCGTCCGCCGTGTCCGCCTCGGCCGATGCTCCGGACGCATTGGCCCTGAAGCTGCAGTTCGACACCGGCGGCGCCGACGGCAAGGGCGTCGTCAGCGTCGTCCTCGACCCCGCACGTCCGGGCGAAAACGAGATGCACCTGTACGTCCAGCGGCCCAACGGTCAGGCTTTCGACGTTCCGGAGGTGAAGATCTCCCTCACATGCGAAGCGAAGGAGATCGGGCCGCTCCGCGTCACCCCCGACCACATCTCGACCGGCCACTGGTCAGCGAGCGGGGTGCAGATCCCGATGGCCGGCGACTGGAAGATCGCCGTCACCGTGCGCACCTCCGACATCGACCAGACCACCGTCTCCAAGAACGCGCAGATCGGCTGAACGACACCATGCCTGACCAGTCCCCCCAGGAATCCCGTACGCCCGGCTCCGCGCTGCGGGGGCCCGTCGCCGGCAGCGGCGAAGGCCTCTCCCGACGCACACTGCTCGGCACCGCGGGAGCCACCGGAATCGTCCTGGGCTCGGCCGGCGGAGCCATCGGATACGCCGCCGCGCCCGCCCCGCCCACTCCACTGACCTCGATCGGCTCGGAGCGGGCGATGTTTCACGGGAAACATCAGTCCGGCATCACCGAGGGGCTCCAGGCACGCGGCCACATCGCCGCCTTCGACCTGGTGGCGGGCGCGGGCCGCAAGGAGGCGACGGCTCTGCTGCGCCGCTGGTCCACGACGGCCGAGCGGCTGATGGCAGGCGAGGCTGCCGCGCACGACGACACCGATGTGGCCCGGGACGCGGGACCGTCCTCGCTGACGATCACCTTCGGTTTCGGCCACAGCTTCTTCCAGCGGACCGGCCTGGAGAAGCAGCGACCGACCGCCCTCGACCCGCTACCGGACTTCTCCTCCGATCACCTCGACAAAGCCCGCAGTGACGGCGACCTGTGGGTCCAGATCGGTGCGAACGATCCCCTGGTCGCCTTCCACGCCCTGCGTGCGGTCCAGAAGGACGCGGGCGGCACGGCGCATCTGCGCTGGCAGATGAACGGCTTCAACCGCACCCCGGGCGCCACCGCCCACCCCATGACGGCCCGCAACCTCATGGGCCAGATCGATGGCACCGGTAATCCGAAGCCGATCGACCCCGACTTCGACCGGCGGATCTTCGTGCCCGCTCCGGGCGAGCCCGCCTGGATGGCGAACGGCTCCTACGCCGTCGTACGTCGGATCCGTATGCTCCTGGACGACTGGGAGAAACTGTCCCCGTCCGTCCAGGAACAGGTCATCGGGCGCCGCAAGGACGACGGGGCGCCGCTGTCCGGGGGCGGCGAGGCGACCCCGATGGACCTGCAGAAGACCGACTCCACGGGCGCGTACGTGGTCCCGCTCAACGCGCACGCCCGCATCACTCGGCCCGATCAGAGCGGTGGCGCGGCCATGCTGCGGCGCCCGTTCTCCTACCACGACGGCTTCGACGCGGACGGCACGCCGGATGCCGGTCTTCTCTTCATCTGCTGGCAGGCGGACCCACTGCGCGGCTTCGTACCAGTGCAGCGCAAGCTCGACCGGGGCGACGCCCTGTCGACGTTCATCCGGCACGAGGCGAGCGGTCTCTTTGCCGTGCCGGGCGGCCCGGCAAAGGGGGAATACGTGGGACAGCGGCTGTTGGAAGGCTGATCGCGGCCGTGGTGGCGACGGGCTCAGGTGAATCCCCTAGGCGAGGTGGCGGTCCCGACTGTCCTGTCGCGATTCAAACCACCCGGTCGGGTGGCTCTCGTGAGACGGATACGCCGAGCCGCCGGGCCGCTATTAGGGTGAGGTCATGCCAGCGAGCTATGCGTATCTCGGTCCCGAGGGCACCTTCACCGAAGTCGCCCTGCGCACGCTTCCGGAAGCGGCCACCCGGAAGCTGGTTCCCTACGTGTCGGTGCAGTCCGCACTGGACGCGGTACGGGCCGGCGACGCCGAGGCGGCCTTCGTGCCGATCGAGAACTCCGTCGAGGGCGGCATCACCACCACCCTCGACGAACTGGTCGCGGGCGAACCGCTGATGATCTACCGCGAGGTGCTGCTGTCGATCACCTTCGCGCTCCTGGTCCGGCCCGGCACGAAGCTCGCCGACGTCAAGACGGTCTCCGCCCACCCCGCAGCCCAGCCCCAGGTGCGCAACTGGCTGCGCAAACACCTCCCGGACGCCGTGTGGGAGTCGGCCGCCTCCAACGCGGACGCCGCCCGGCTGGTCCAGGAGGGACGCTACGACGCCGCCTTCGCCGGCGAGTTCGCCGCGGCCCGGTACGGGCTTGAAGCCCTGGAGACCGGGATCCACGACGCGGAGAACGCACAGACCCGTTTCGTGCTGGTCGGCCGCCCTGCCCGGCCCGCCGCGCCGTCCGGCGCCGACAAGACCTCGGTGGTGCTGTGGCAGCGCGACGACCACCCGGGCGCTCTGCGCGACCTGCTCGGTGAATTCGCCTCGCGCGGCATCAACCTCATGTTGCTGCAGTCCCGGCCGACCGGCGCCGGCATCGGCCATTACTGCTTCTGCATCGACGCCGAGGGGCATATTGCCGACCGACGGATGGCCGAGGCGCTCATGGGGCTCAAGCGGATCTGTCTCCAGGTTCGTTTCCTTGGTTCCTATCCGCGCGCCGACATCACGCCGGACGCGGCCCGGCCGAAGTTTCCGGGCACGTCCGACGAGGAGTTCATGGCCGCGGCGGACTGGGTGGCACGCTGCCAGGACGGCCGGTTCTAGGCGGGCGTGCCGGCGCAGCCGTTCCTGGCAGGCCCCTGGGCGCGATCGGCGCTACCGGCCGTGGTGCCGGTCCGTAGCCGTGAAGTGGTAAGACCGGCAGATCATCGTTATCCACAGAGGTTATCCACAGGGGCTCTTCTCGATCTGGGGACAAGTCGACAACGAGGAGCCATCGGGTCGACAAATCGCCCTATGGTCCCCAGGCCGACCCACCGGCGCATGACTCACACTTCGTCCACCTGTTTCCTTTGGTTCATCTCTTGGAGCGACCGTTTTCCACCCGAACGTGGGTGTCAGTGGGGTTTGACCCGGGAATTCTTTACCGCATCCATCAGTTCCGGAGTGATCAATTCCGAAATCCACAGAACTTCCACACAGCCTGTGGATAACTCTTCAGGGCGCATGGATCCCTGTGGATAACAGGGATCCCAAGTCCCGCTCCACGCAAGGGAGTCCGGTCAACCGGGCGCCCGACACCTGCCTCGTCCCAGGGAGTGAGACGCTTTCCCCTTGACGGATAAGACACGCTCGGCATTTACCACACAACGGAACGTAAGCCGCGAATCCGAACTAATCACTCGCGGGAATAGTGATTCGTGAGCGGGAACCCGGCACCGGTAGCCTTGGCCCCGTGATTGACCTTCGCCTGCTCCGTGAGGACCCCGACCGTGTGCGCGCGTCCCAGCGCGCCCGTGGAGAGGACGTCGCGCTCGTCGACGCCCTCCTGTCTGCCGACGAGCGGCGCAGGTCCTCCGGCGTCCGCTTCGACGAACTACGTGCCGAGCAGAAGCAACTCGGCAAGCTGATCCCCAAGGCCACCGGGGACGAGAAGGCCGAACTGCTGGGACGTGCCGAGCAGTTGAAGGCCGATGTCAAGGCTGCCGACGCCGAGCGCGATGCGGCCGACACCGAGACCCAGCAGCTCCTGGTCCAGCTCGGCAACCTCGTCCACCCCGACGTACCGGTCGGTGGTGAGGAGGACTTCGTCACTCTGGAGACGCACGGCGCCATCCGCGACTTCGGCGCCGAGGGCTTCGAGCCCAAGGACCACCTGGAACTCGGCCAGCTGCTCGGCGCGATCGACGTCGAGCGCGGGGCCAAAGTTTCCGGCTCCCGCTTCTACTTCCTCACCGGCGTCGGCGCCCTGCTCGAATTGGCCCTGGTGAACGCCGCGATCGCCCAGGCCACTGCGGCCGGGTTCACACCGATGCTCACCCCGGCGCTGGTGCGCCCGCAGTCCATGGCAGGCACCGGTTTCCTCGGCCAGGCAGCCCAGGACGTCTACCACCTCGACAAGGACGACCTGTACCTGGTCGGCACCTCCGAGGTCCCGCTGGCGGCCTACCACATGGACGAGATCATCGACGCCGACCGGCTGCCGCTGCGATACGCGGGCTTCTCGCCCTGCTTCCGCCGTGAGGCCGGCTCACACGGCAAGGACACCCGGGGCATCTTCCGTGTGCACCAGTTCGACAAGGTCGAGATGTTCTCGTACGTCTCCCCCGGTGATTCGCAGGCGGAGCACAAGCGCCTACTGGAGTGGGAGAAGCAGTGGCTGACCTCGCTGGAGCTGCCGTTCCGCGTCATCGACGTGGCCTCCGCCGACCTCGGCGCCTCGGCCGCCCGTAAGTACGACTGCGAGGCGTGGATCCCGACCCAGGGCAAGTACCGGGAGCTCACCTCCACCTCGGACTGCACCGAGTTCCAGTCCCGTCGCCTGTCCATCCGCGTCCGCGACGGCAAGCAGATCAAGCCGCTGGCCACGCTCAACGGCACCCTGTGCGCCGTGCCGCGCACGATCGTGGCCATCTTGGAGAACCACCAGCAGGCCGACGGCTCGGTCCGCGTGCCCGAGGTGCTGCGCCCGTTCCTGGGAGGCCGGGAGGTACTGGAGCCGGTGGCCCGGTGAGCTTCCCGTACGGGCTGGTCGCCACCGACCTCGACGGCACACTCCTGCGCTCGGACGAGTCGGTCTCGCAGCGCACTCGTGACGCGCTCGCCGCGGCCACCGCGGCGGGCGCCGCACACATCGTCGTCACCGGCCGTTCGGTCCCCTGGACCCGGCACATCCTGGACGACCTCGATTACCGTGGCCTCGCCGTCTGCGGCCAGGGCGCGCAGGTCTACGACGCCGGCGCCCACCGCCTGCTGACCTCGGTCACCCTGGACCGGCAGTTGGCCGGCGTGGCTCTGGCCAAGATCGAGGCCGAAGTGGGCCCGCTGTACCTGGCGGCCAGCCGGGACGGGCTCGACGGCGACGTGCTGGTGGGCCCCGGCTACGCGGTCACCGGCAAGCTGCCCGCAACCCCGTTCACGGATGTCTCGGATCTGTGGGCGGCTCCCCTCAACAAGATCTACGTACAGCATCCGACGCTGGGCGACGACGAATTGGCGGACACCGCCCGGCAGGCGGCCGGGGGCTTCGTCACGGTGGCCATGGCGGGCGAGGGCATCGTGGAGTTGCTGCCCCTCGGCCTGTCCAAGGCCACGGGGCTGTCTCTCGCCGCCCGCCGCCTGGGTCTGAAGGCCGCTGACACGATCGCGTTCGGCGACATGCCCAACGACATCCCCATGTTCGGCTGGGCAGCCCGGGGTGTCGCGATGGCCAACGCCCACGAGGAGCTGAAGGCGGTCGCCGACGAGGTGACGGCCTCCAGCGAGGAGGACGGCATCGCGGCGGTTCTGGAGCGGTTCCTGGGATGAAGATGGCTCGGAACCAGGAATTCCGGGCATGTGCAACGGGTACCACGGGCCGCGAAACGCGTGTGCGGCCTACTCGTTCAGGGCCGTTGCTGAAGCGGGAACCCGTGAATCCCGTAGACAGCGTCTCGCGGAGGATGCACGGATCGAACGTGCGCGGGCTTTCCAGGCCCGACCTTGGCTGAGCAAGCCAGTGCCTTACCACTCGGCCAATCCTCCGGGTGGGCGGCCCACGCGAGAGCGACATCGCGTGCTCGAAGCGGCCGCCCCGGGCAGCTTCCCGTGCGGTACGGGCTCGACGGTGGGGCAACTACACCGGAGCCCTCCCCGGGCCGCCCTGCCGGAAGCCGGACGTACTGTCGTGCAGGGACATCGCCCGGCTCCTCTCCCGGCTCGTGGTGCCGGGCCATTCCCGGCGGATGGTGTACAACCACTCTGCCCTGGAGCCGAGTGGGACGCCACCGAATTAACCGGCGGCGGCCTTGCAGAAATGGGCCGAGGACGGTACCGCCCGACTCGATCGCATCAGTTCCACAACCGCTGCTGACCGGCAGGGAGCCGCTGGACGACGAACCGACCGGCGGGCCCTCACCGCCGACGGGACCGCACCACCAGCGAGCCACGGCCGGCGGATACGCACCACCAGCGAGCCCTCACCCACAAACACGCCCTACCGGCGCCGCCACCGACGCCTGCGAGCCTTGCTGAAGAACCAGCCCGCCGGCGGCTCGTCGGAACGCCACGGCTGCGGCTCCGGCGCCTCACCCCGCCAGCGGGCGGCGAGCATCCGGGCCCGGGCGGAGGGCTCGGACGCAGCGGCGGCCCGTATGAACGCCTCGTCCAGCACCACGCCGTCCCAGGCGTCATCGGCGGATCGTCCCCGTGCCGCGTGCTGCGGCATCTCCTCACCCATCTGCGGCCTCCCAGCCGTGCATCGGCCGTCCCCAGTGTGCCCGGCCCGAAGTGAAGTCCCCGTCAAGGCCGCAGACAAGGCCGCAGACAAGGCCTACTCCTCGCCGGCCAGCGTCAGCGCCCGCAGCTTCTGGCCCGCGTACCAGGTGGCCAGGACGGTGACCGCCACCAGCAGCACGGTGGCTGTGGACAGCCCCACGTCGGAGGTCACCAGGTCCCCACCGGCGACCTGGTGAGCGACGGCCAGCGACCACTGCTGGACACTCAGCGTCCGTGCGCCGGGCACCAGGGAGCCGAACAGCGCCTCCCAGACCAGTGCGTAGACGAGCCCGAAGACCACCGCGTGCCGGGAGACCGTGCCCAGCAGCAGGAAGAGCGCCGAGTAGGCGATGGAGGAAACCAGCGCGGCGACCGTGTAGGCCACGGCGATCTGCTGGCCGTTGCCGTTCAGGATCAGGCCCGCGATCAGCGTCGGTACCGCCGAGAAGACCATGGTCACCGCGATGGCGACGATCAGCTTGGTGAAGATGATCGCCGGCCGCTTCAGCGGCTTGGACAGCAGATAGACGACGGAACCGTCGTCGATCTCGGGGCCGATCGCGCCGGTGCCGGCGATGACACCGATGATCGGCACCATGGTGGCGATCGCGAAACCGCCGAGGACGTCCGAGGCGGTCTGGTCATCAGCGCCGGTCAGGCCGCGTACGGCCACGGCGATGACGATCAGTAGCAGAGGCAGCGCGCCCAGAATGAGGGCCCGGCGTCGGCCGAGCAGGGCCCGGTAGGTGAGCCGGGCGACGGTGGGGTCGTACATCTTCGGCCTCCTACGCCGCGACCAGGTACGAGAAGACGGACTCCAGGGACTCGTCGGACGGCGAGACCGTGAGCAGCCGAATGCCGTGGTCCCTGGCGACCTTCGGCAGCAGGGCCGTGAAGCGGCCGAAGTCGACGGCCTGGATGCGCAGCGCGCCCTCGGCCTGATCGACCTCGATACCGGACGTCGACGGGTCGGCGATCAGTGCCGCCGCCAGCGCGCGATCGTCGCTGGACCGCACCAGATAGCGGTGTGGACGATCGGTCATCAGCCGACGGATCCGGCGGAAGTCACCGCTGGCCGCGTGCCGTCCGGCGACGACGACCTCGATGTGCCGGGCGAGTTGCTCGACTTCTTCGAGGATGTGCGAGGAGAACAGCACCGTGCGGCCCTCGTCGCCCATCTTCCGCAGGAGATCCATGAGGTGCATGCGCTGGCGCGGGTCCATGCCGTTGAACGGCTCGTCGAGCAGCAGCAGGGACGGATCGTGGACGAGCGCGGAGGCCATCTTCACGCGCTGCCGCATGCCTTTGGAGTAGGTGGAGATCTTCCGATCCTGCGCGTACTCCATCTCGACCGTTGCCAGGGCTCGTTGGGCAGCCTTCTCGCCCAGGCCGTGCAGTTCCGCGTTGGCCACGACGAACTCGCGGCCGGTGAGGAAGTCGTACATCGCCTCCCGCTCGGGGACAATGCCGATGTGCCGGTAGATGGCGTCGTTGCGCCACACCGGCTGCCCGTCCAGGGTGACCGTGCCGGTGGAGGGGGCGAGGAAACCGCCCATCATGTTGATCAGGGTGGACTTTCCTGCGCCGTTGGGCCCGAGCAGGCCGGTGACGCCCGGTCCGATGGCCATGGTGATGTCGTTGACGGCGACCACGTTGCCGAACCAGCGGGAGACGTGGTCGAGGCTGAGGGTCGTCACATTCCCACCTTCTGGTAGCGGCGCATCAGGAGGCCGTAACTGCCGGCGATCAGACCGAGGACGACCAGGACGTAGACCACACCCTGCCCGACTGACGGGTCGACCGCTCCGGGATTGCGGGCGGTCGCGCCCAGGAAGGCCGACTGGACGCCGTCGATGAGCGTGACCGGCGAGAACAGGCCGATCCACGGGACGGCACCGGTGTTGCCGTGGGTGTAGGCGATCGCCTGCAGCGTGGACACCGCGCCGTAGGAGATGATCAGCACGGCGATCACCGCGGCGATGCCGAAGCCCCGGCGCGGGGTGAAGGCGGCGATGACCAGGCTGATGCCGGCGAACAGCAGGGAGAGCAGGGCCACTGAGACCAGTCCCTCGGCGAATTCCTTCGTCTGATGGGCGAAGCCCAGTTTGGACAACAACGCCCCGACGTACATCACGAGCAGCGGGGCGGCGGTGAGGACGAAGATCGCCGAGGCGAGCGCCGCGAACTTCGCGCGGACGTAGTCGGCGGTCTCGATGGGCCGCGAGAAGTACAGCGGCACGGTCTTGAAACGCAGATCGCGGGAGACGGCCTGGGGCGCCTGCGAGGCGACGTACAGGCTGATCACGGCCTGCAGCATGATCGCGTAACGCGTGTAGACGACCGGGAGTTCGTGCGCCTTGGTGGCCACGGCCACGGCCACCATGATGGCGGCGGGCAGGCACATCACCACGAACAGCAGCATCGGGAGCACCTTGGACTTCACCGAACGGCCGAGTCCGTAAGCACCGCGCAGGGACTGCGAGTACAGCGATCGGCGGGCGTAGGCACGGCCGAGACGCGGGCCTTCGTAGCCGCGGTAGCCGATGTCGTGGATGCGGGTCTGGTCGCCGGAGGGCGGGACCGCTGTGTGCAGGGGCTGCTCAACCGCCATGGCCGACGGGCTCCTTCCGCTGCTCGTCGCTGCTGGTGAACACCTCGGAGATGTGGTGTCGCCGCTGCTCCATGCGCACCAGGCCGAGTCCGAGGTCGGCGACCACGTCCCGGACGATGTCGTACGTCTCCTCGCCCTCGGCGGTCAGCAGCAGCACGCGTCCGGCACCGGGCAGGCCCCCGCTCTCGGGGTGGATGTCTGCCCCCCGCGCATGAAGCGCCTCGCGTACGGCGCGGGTGCCGTCGGGATGGGCGTCGCTGTCGGTGACCTCGATCGCGAGGGTGGTCGTGGTCTGGGTGAAGTCGGTGGTGGAACTGGAGCGCAGCAGCGTGCCGCCGTCGATGACGACGACATGGTCGCAGGTGCGCTCCAGTTCGCCGAGCAGGTGCGAGGTGACCAGGACCGAAATACCGAAGTCGGTGTGGATGCGGCGGATCAGACCGAGCATCTCGTCCCGGCCGACCGGGTCGAGGCCGTTGGTCGGCTCATCCAGGAAGACCAGCCGCGGGTCGTGCACCAGGGCCTGGGCGAGCTTCACCCGCTGCTTCATGCCGGTCGAATAGCCACCGATCGGACGGTAGCGCTCCTCGTACAGGCCGACGTGACGCAGGGTGTCCGCGGTGCGCTCGCGTGCGGCGGCAGGTGGCAGACCGGACATGCGGGCCATGTGGACGACGAACTCGGTGGCCGACACGTCCGGCGGCAGGCAATCGTGCTCCGGCATGTACCCGACGCGCTCGCGGATGGCGGCACCCTTGGTGGCGACGTCGAGTCCGAGCACCTCGGCGCTGCCCTCCGTGGCGGGGGATAGACCCAGCAGGATCTTGATCAGGGTGGACTTGCCGGCGCCATTGGCTCCGACGAGTCCGGTCACACCGGGCCCGATGTCCACGGACAGCCGGTCGAGCGCGGTCACCCGGGGGAACCGCTTGCTCAGGCATTCGGTCGCGATCACAGTCACGCCGTCGACGGTAGTGATCCGGGCCACGTCCGTCGTCAGACCTCAGAGCCCTCTTCGCGTCCGACCCAGGTATGACGGGCCCCTAGGGATCCCCACCGGGTCGGTCCACGACCCACCGACCGGGCACCGTCCACAGCCTCGCCTCCCGCCTATTGACGCCGCCTCTAACAACTGTCACATTCACCAGTGTCAAGTTACGGACACGTACCGCGGTCGACGCAACGACGGGACAGGGCGGCATGACGACGGCAGTGAGCGGCGGACTCGCCGCGCAGTTGCAGGGGTTCAGGCGGGTGCAACACCTCGCCTACGAATGCGCGGAGGCGGTCGCGGCACGGTTGGAACCGGGCGTGACCGAACGCGAGGCGGCGCGGATGCAGCGGGAGTGGCTGCGCGAGCGCGGGGTGCGGGACTGGTTCCACCTGCCCTTCGCCTGGTTCGGCGACCGCACGGCGTTCGTGAACTTCCGCGTACCCCTGCAGTTCTTCCCGACGAGCCGGGCCCTGGAGCCCGGGATGCCCTTCATCCTGGACATGGCGCCGGTGTACGAGGGGTGCACGGCGGACATCGGCTACTCCGGCTCACTCGGTGCCAACCCGGTTCAGGACCGGCTCATGGCCGACCTAGAAGCGCACCGGGAACTCATCCTGCACCAGGTGCGCGAGCGGCGCTCGCTGCGCGAGATCTACGAGAACGTGGACCGGCTCATGGTCCGCCAGGGCTATGCCAACCGGCATCGCGCCTACCCCTTCGGTGTGATCGCCCACAAGGTGGACCGGGTGAAGCAGCGCCGCTTCTCCACCCACCTCTTCGGGTTCGGCACCCAGTCCCTGAAAGGCCTGGCCGCCGATGCGCTGCACGGCCACCGCGAGGGCTGGTCACCGCTGTGGTCGCCGCACCGCTTCTCGGACCACCCACCGCAGCCGGGCCTGTGGGCGGTCGAACCTCACCTCGGCTTCCGGGGCACGGGCGCGAAGTTCGAGGAGATCCTGGTGGTCACCGACTCCCGGGACCCCGAGGAGAGCGCCTTCTGGCTGGACGACGATCTGCCGCACGTGCGGCGCTGGGCGGAGGAGAAGTGACACTGGAAGACGCGCGGGAGCGCTGGGTGCGGACCGGCGGGGTGGAGCTGTGCGTGGCCGAACTCGGTGACCCGGAGCAGCCGACGGTGGTGTTGGTGCACGGCTACCCGGACAGCAAGGAGGTCTGGTCGGAGGTCGCAGGCCGCCTCGCGGACCGCTTCCACGTGGTCCTGTACGACGTCCGGGGCCACGGCCGCTCCACGGCTCCGATGCCACTGCGCGGCGGCTTCACCCTCGCCAAGCTCACCGACGACTTCCTGGCCGTCGCGGACGCGGTCAGCCCCGGCCGACCCGTGCACCTGGTCGGACACGACTGGGGCTCGGTGCAGTCCTGGGAGTTCGTCACGTCCGGCCGCGCGGAGGGCCGTATAGCGTCCTTCACCTCGATGTCCGGACCCTCCCTGGACCACTTCGGACACTGGATCAACGCGCGCGTGAAGCGGCCGACGCCCCGCCGGGTGGGCCAGCTCCTCGGCCAGGGCGCCAGGTCCTGGTACGTGTACCTGCTGCACACACCGGTCCTGCCCGAGCTGGCCTGGCGTGGCCCGCTCGGCAAGCGCTGGCCCAGGATTCTGCAGCGGATCGAGAAGGTCCCCGGGCACGACTACCCCACCGCCTCCCTGCCGTCCGACGCGGCGCACGGCGCCTGGCTGTACCGGGACAACGTCCGCGCCCGGATGCGCCGGCCCCGCACGGATGCATTCGCACATGCGCCCGTGCAGCTCATCACACCCCAAGCGGACGCGTTCCTCTCGGAACGCCTGTACGACGACCTGGAGCAGTGGGTACCGCGGCTCACCCGCCGCACACTCCCGGCGAAACACTGGATTCCGCGTACCCGACCCGATCAACTCGTCTCCTGGATAGAGGAATTCATCATGTCCGTGGAGGGCGGGCGTCCCGCCCCCCATGCCACCGGTCGCCATGCGGAGCGCTTCGGGGGGCAGTTGGTGCTGGTCACCGGGGCGGGCAGCGGGATCGGCCGGGCGACGGCCTTCGCGTTCGCCGAGGCCGGAGCACGTGTGGTGGCAGTCGACCGCGACGCCGAGGCCGCGGCCCGCACCGCCGAGCTGTCCCGGCTGACCGGCGCCCCCGAGGCCTGGGCCGAGACGGTCGACGTCTCCGACGAGCAGGCCATGGAGAAGCTCGCGGAGAAGGTCCACCGCGCGTACGGCGTGCTGGATGTTCTGGTCAACAACGCGGGCATCGGCCTGTCCGGCTCCTTCTTCGCCACCTCCACCGACGACTGGCGCAGGATCTTGGACGTGAATCTCTGGGGCGTGCTCCACGGTTGCCGCCTCTTCGGGGCGCGGATGGCCGAGCGGGGTCAGGGCGGTCACATCGTCAACACCGCCTCCGCAGCGGCATACCAGCCCTCACGGGCGCTGTCCGCCTACAGCACCTCCAAAGCGGCAGTGCTGATGCTCTCCGAGTGCCTACGCGCCGAACTCGCCGGTCAGGGAATCGGGGTGAGCGCGATCTGCCCCGGCTTCGTCAACACCAACATCACTGCCACGGCCCGCTTCGCCGGCGTCGATGAGGCCGAGGAACGGCGCCGCCAGAAGAGCTCCGCCCGGTTGTACGGGATGCGCAACTACCCGCCGGAGAAGGTGGCCGCGGCGATTCTGGACGCGGTGGCCCGTAACAAGGCGGTCGTACCGGTGACTCCCGAGGCACGCGGAGCGCATCTCATGTCCCGCTTCCTCCCCGGGGCGTTGCGGCGCGTAGCACGGCTGGAGCCGAGGCTGTGACCGCAGCAGGACGTCACACCGCTGCGCTCACGCCAGTACTGTGCAGAGCAACATCCCGGCCGCAGGCCGTGCGGCGGCGGGCTGGGCTTCCGCGTTCCCCGTCCTCACGAGCTGGCTGTGGCACCAGAGTTGCATGCTGCCGGAGTGCCGCGGTCTGCAGACTCCAGCCACCTGGGGGAGTTGAGGGGCAGGTCCAACACATCGCCGCCCGTTTCCTGGAGTTCACTACCGAGTACGTCTTCGCCCGCTATCTGGACGATCCGGCGCCTCCGTACGGACGCTCATGCGGCCGACGCAGCCGCACTCGTACGGCGGCTGCGCCCGCTGGCCCGGCAGACCGTTGGTGCCGAACCGGCCCGGGCCATACACCTGTTCGCCCCACATCACCTCCGTGCGTACCTTGCCGTGGACAAAGAGGTGGAGCCGCAGCTCGGCACGCGCCCCGTCCAGTTTGCCACCGAGACGATCACTGCCATGGAAAGGCTTGTTGGTCGGGAACACGCTGCTGCATTCTGCTCACTGAGCACCGAACAGGGGCTTTGGGCCAGAATGTTGGACAAAATGAGGTTAACTTGTCTATGCAACAGAAAAGTTGCTCAAACACACTGAAATCTATGGCCAGTTGTCCACAGATGCTTCAATTCCTTTGTGGATAAGCCTTCCTGACTGTGGATCAAACCTGGTGCCAAAAAATGACCTGCGTGATCCGCGTCTCAGCCGCAGTCTGGATGCATGGACGAAACACGCGCCGTCAAGATGTCGAAGTACCTCTCCAAACACCTGCGCCACCAGCCGCGGCTCATCGGAATCGCACCGGACCCGGGCGGCTGGGTGGAAATCGAGGCACTGATCAACGCGGCCACCGCCAACGGATTCGGTTTCACCCGTGAGGAGCTGGACCACGTAGTGGCTGTCAACGACAAACGGCGCTTCGAGATCGAGGGAACAAGAATCCGCGCCAGCCAGGGCCACAGCATCGAGGTCGACCTCGGCCTGCCCCAGGCGGTCCCGCCGCCGTATCTCTACCACGGGACCGTCGCCCGCAATCTGAATGCGATCCGGGCCGAGGGAATCCGCCCGATGGACCGGAACGATGTACACCTGTCCGCGGACCGGCAAACCGCCACCCGCGTGGGCGCCCGCCGCGGCCGACCCGTAGTGCTCGCCGTCGAGGCCGGCGCCATGCACCACGACGGCTACGTGTTCCGCGTCAGCTCCAACGGCGTCTGGCTGACCGGGGCCGTGCCCCCGGGCTACCTGCGCCTGCCCGGCCCACGCTGACGTGTGCGCCGCGGGCGAGGACAATCAGTGGTGTGCGGCACGGCCCCGGCAGGCCATGTCATTCCCCCGATGCGGGCCTTCCATCAGCCCAGCTGTGCGACCGCCTCCCTGGCGATGCGCTCGAAGACGGCCTCGTCCGCGGCGAAATCCGAGTCCGGGACCGGCCAGTGGACAACGATCTCGGTGAACCCGAGCTCCCTGTGCTGTCCGGCGAAGTCGACGAAGGCGTCCAGGGACTCCAGTGGACGGCCACGGTCCGGTGTGAAACCGGTGAGCAGAATCTTGTCCAGGGTCGTGACGTCCCGGCCGGCGTCCACACACGCCTTGCCGAGCTTCTCGATCTGCCCGCGGATGGCCTGAACCGACTGTTCCGGAGTGCCGGTCTCATACAGCTTCGGGTCACCTGTGGTGACCCATGCCTGCCCGTGCCGCGCGGCCAGCCTCAGCCCGCGCGGGCCCGTCGCGGCCACGGCGAAGGGCAGCCGGGGACGTTGGACGCAGCCGGGGACGTTACGCGCCTCGTGCGCCGAGTAGTGGTCGCCCTTGTACGACACCGCACCCTCGGTCAGCAGCCGGTCGAGTAGGGGCACGAACTCCGCGAGCCGGTCGGCGCGCTCGCGCGGGGTCCACGGCTCCTGGCCGAGGGCCGTGGCGTCGAATCCGGTGCCGCCCGCACCGATACCGAGGGTGATCCGGCCGCCGGAGATGTCGTCCAGGGAGATCAGTTCCTTGGCGAGGGTCACCGGGTGGCGGAAGTTGGGCGATGTGACGAGGGTTCCCAAACGCATACTCTGCGTAGCCGTCGCCGCAGCGGTCAGCGTGGGTACCGCCCCGAACCACGGCCCGTCCCGGAAGCTGCGCCAGGAGAGGTGGTCGTAGGTGTAGGAGGCGTGAAAGCCGAGGTCTTCGGCACGCTGCCAGACCTTCTGTCCTTCGCCCCACCTGTAGATGGGAAGGATTACGGTGCTCAGTCGCATGCCCACGACCCTATGCTCTGGCGACGGGGGCAACGGCAGCACTGGACGTCCCCGGCTGGGGCTGCCTTCAGCGCTCGCGGTAACGCTCGAAGACGCGGGCGCGCTCCTGCTCCCAGGTCCAGTCTGCGGCTGTCCGGTGAAACGGGGCCCCGCCGGCCAACTCGAAGAACTGTCCGGCCGGCCTGCCGGTCTCCTTGAGGATGACGATGGCGGAGAGCATGGGCCTGGGCCCCTTGCTGTCCCTGCGGCACGCGTCGGCCAGCAGGTGGCTGATGATGGAGCCGCGGTAGTGGACGTGGTGTCCCTCCGCCTTCAGCGCTTCGCTGAGGGACTTGTACCAGCCGTCGGTGCGGCCTTCCCACGCCCAACGCCGAAGGATCTCCATCGTCTCGTCCAGCGCTGCCACGTACTCGGCGTCGCCCAGTCTCATCCCGCCCCCGTTCTCACGTCCGGTGAACGGACGCCACGCGCACCTGCGCTGTCGTCACGTCCCAGTACGCTGCCAGACCGCGGTGAGCGCGGCAACGGGGTCGGTGGCGGCCGGTGCCGCCGGCCACCATTCGCCGTCGTTCTCCTGGAGGTAGGGGTACCAGCGGGCGTCTGGGCCGAGGCGCAACTGGATGCCGCGGTTGGTGAGGGTGAGACGGTTGCGCCAGGCCCTGATGCGCACAGGGGCGTCGGTCATCTCGGCGAGGGCCGCGGTCAGCGAGGTACGGGCCACTGCCATCGCCGACGGGTCCGGGCTGTGGGGCTGTTCGGCAACAGCGACGCCGGTCGGACCGCCGTGGCGCCAGGCGCGGGTGAGGCGGGCGAAGGCGATCGGGTTGGCGCCGGTGTTCTGGATCAGGTGGTGGAACCACTCGGGGCCAGGGTCGCTCGCTGCGATGCGTACGGCGTCCTGGTGCTGGGTCAGGCGCAGGGTGGAGGTGTCGCCGGACAGCAGTCGCGTCGCCCGCGCGGAGGCGTCGGCCATCAGGCGCTCCAGGTCCGTGCTGGTGAGACCGCTGCCGGTCGGCGCGGGAATCGGCAGCGCAGCGGCGAGGGCGGATGGTTCGGGCAGCTTGGGCAGCCTCGGGGCGTGCTCGGCCAGGGCGGCCCACGCGGCGTAGGCGCCGGCCGCGTGGATACCTGCCGGAGTGGGCGGGGTGTCCACGGTCCGGCCCGCGGTGCGGCGTGCGCGCAACTCCGCGAGAACCTCGTCCCGGCCGCGGCCCCGCAGCGCGAACAGCAGGAACGGGTCGGCGTCGATGGTGGCGGCGATGGCGTAGCAGAGCGCGGCGGCGTGTTTGCAGGGGTGGCCCCAGTCGGGGCATGAGCATTCGGGGTCGAGTTCGGTGGGCTGCGGGAGCAGGGGGACGCCGGCGTGGCGGGCGTCGTCGACGAGTTCGGCGGGCATCTCGCCGTCGAGGAGTGCGGCGAGGTGCCCGGCTCGAGCCGCGACGGTGTCGAGGAGGGTGTCCCACTGGGCGTCGGCAAGGACGGGCAGGTGGACGGCGGAGCGGTACGGGCGGGGACGGCTGCCCTGAACGTCTGCTCTGACCTGGCCGGGGGCGACGGTGACGGGGCCGACCATGCCCTGGCGGGCGTAGGTGCGCCCACGGGACAGGCGTCCCGAGTCCAGGGTGGAGTCCTCCAGGGCCGTGACCCACGCCTGGCCCCACCAGGTGGCGGCGAAGGCGCGCCTGCCGCGGGCCGGTGCGCGGCGTGGGCCGGGGAGCGAGGGGCTCATGCGGGCCTCCCCAGGGCTACGAGTTCGGCGAGGTCGGCGTCGGACAATTCGGTCAGCGCGACCTCGCCGGAACCGACGACGGCGTCGGCGAGCGCCCGCTTGGATTCCAGCAGCTTCGCCACCCTGTCCTCCACGGTGCCCTCGGCGATGAGCTTGTGGACCTGTACGGGCTTGTCCTGGCCGATGCGGTAGGCGCGGTCGGTGGCCTGGTCCTCGACGGCCGGGTTCCACCAGCGATCGTAGTGCACGACATGGGTGGCGCGGGTGAGGTTGAGTCCGGTGCCCGCGGCCTTCAACGACAGCAGGAAAACCGGCACTTCACCGCGTTGGAAGCGTTCCACCATCTCCTCGCGCCGCGCGACGGACGTGCCGCCGTGCAGGACGAGGGTGGGGATGCCTCGCTCGGCGAGGTGCTTCTCCAGGAGGGTCGCCATCTGCTTGTACTGGGTGAAGACCAGCGCCGACTCGCCCTCGGCGGTGATGGTGTCGACAAGTTCGTCGAGGAGGTCGAGTTTGCCCGAGCGGCCGTGCAGCGGTGTGGACTGACGCAGGTACTGGGCGGGGTGGTTGCAGATCTGCTTCAGCGCGGTGAGGAGCTTGAGGATCAGGCCGCGGCGGGAGATACCGTCGGCTTCGGCGATCTTCGCCATGGTTTCGCGGACCACCGCTTCGTACAGGCTCGCCTGCTCGGCGGTCAGCGGCACGACGCGATCGGTCTCGGTCTTGGCGGGCAGTTCTGGCGCGATGCCCGGGTCTGACTTCCTGCGGCGCAGCAGGAACGGACGGACGAGGCGGGACAGCCGTTCGGCGGCATGCGGGTCTTCGCCCGACTCGATCGCGCGGGCGTGGCGGTCGCGGAAGGCGGTGAGCGGGCCGAGGAGTCCAGGGGTGGTCCAGTCGAGGAGCGCCCACAACTCGGAGAGGTTGTTCTCCACGGGGGTGCCGGTGAGGGCGACGCGGGCGCGGGCGGGCAGGGCGCGCAGTTCGCGGGCGGTGACGGCGTAGGGGTTCTTGACGTGCTGGGCCTCGTCGGCGGCGATCAGCGACCAGGCGTTCTCGGCGAGAGCCTCCCGGTCGCGGCGCAGCACCCCGTATGTGGCCAGGACGATCTCGTCGTTGGCCAGGTCCTTCAAGTGGCGGTCGCCGCCGTGGTAGCGGCGCACTGGCACGGTCGGCGCGAACCTGGCCGCCTCGCGCTGCCAGTTGCCGAGCAAGGAGGTGGGGCAGACGACGAGCGTGGGACCCGCGGTGGCGGGGGCGGTCTGGCGGTGCAGGTGCAGGGCGAGCAGGGTGATGGTCTTGCCCAAACCCATGTCATCGGCGAGGCAGCCGCCGAGGCCGAGTCCGCACATCTCGGCCAGCCAGGCCAGGCCGCGCTTCTGGTAGTCGCGCAGCGTGGCCTTCAGAGCGGCGGGCTGGGCGGCGGGGGCACGGGATTCGGGGGCGCGGATACGAGCCACGAGATCGCCGAGTGCCCCGACCGCCGCGCAGGTGATCGTCTCCCCGTCCCGCTCGATCTCGCCGGTCAGCGCGGCGCCCAGTGCCTCCATGGGGGTGAGTGGTCCCATCCGGCGGCGCCGGGCGCGGGCCACCAGCTTCGGGTCGGCGACCACCCACTGGTCGCGCAGCCGGACAAGGGGGCGGCGCGCCTCGGCGAGGGCGTCCATCTCGGCCTCGGTGAGCGGCTCGCCGCCGAGCGAGAGCTGCCAGCGGAAGTCGAGGAGGGCGTCGGCGGCGAGCATGCCACCGGCGCTGGAGCCGGGTGCCGTGCGCTGTCCGATCTCCGCGGTCGCGGTGAGAGTCTTGACCAGTTCACGCGGCCAGTGCACGTCGATGCCGGCGGCCCGCAGCGTGTCGGTGGCGTCGCCCAGCAGGTCGAAGGCTTCGTCGTCGGTCAGCCGCAGCTGGTCCGGAGCGGCGTCCTTCAGCAGCCGGCCGAGTGGAGACCACACGCGGGCGCCGCGGCGCAGTGCGAGCAGCGCCTCGGTCTCGGCGCGAGGCCCGAGGAGGCGCTCGGTCTCGGACGGCTCGTTCCACAGCCGTGCGGCCTCTACGACGAGCGCCGGATCCGCCGCGGTGTGCAACTGCAGCACGGCCCGGAACTGCCGACGCCGCCCCTCGGGTACGTCGACCCGAAGTGAGACGCCGACGTCGGCGGTGAACGCGGCGACGGTCTCCTCAGCCCACTCCCGCAGGGCGGGCACGGCACGCGCCTCGCGCCAGGCGTACGGCAGCGCTCCCATCCCGAGCGGCGAAGCCGGAGTACGGACCAGGTCGTCCGCGACCGCATCGCAGAACTGCCTTAGCAGCGTGCCTGGTTCGGCGATCCGTAGCGGGCCGGGGCCGGGCTCGGGCAGACAGTGAGCGTGAGGTGGGAGGGCGGAGACAAGGGTGTCCAGTGACTGACGCTGGGCGACGGTGAAAGGGCCTGCCTGCCAGGTGTCGTAGCCAGCGGGGGTGAGGGCCGGGTGGAGACGACCGTCGGCGAGCAGCCTTAGCGCGAAGCGGGCGGCGGCCTGCCAGGCGGCGGCGGACGGGTGCGGTGGCTGCGCCCCGGCCAGGGCGGACACGGCGAGGGCGACGGGGAGCGCGTAGCCCTCCACCCTGCGCCGCCGGACCGACCGGCCGTGCGGCAGCACCAGTTCCACCGACTCGGGTTGGACGCTCGCGGGCACTGTGCCGTCTGCCGCCGCTGCCCCGGTGGGCTTCCAGAGCAGCAGCCGTCCGAGGCGGGCAGGCTCGCCGGGCAGGAACACCGCCGCCCAGCCGCCGTCCAGGAGGGTAACTGCGAAGGCGGTTGCCTCCGGGTCGGCGAGTGGTGGTGTGACCCTCGTGTTGGTACGTGGTTCTCGTACGACGACCCGTGCCACGCTCTTTGCCCCATCGTCTTCCATGCGGCCCTCACCGCATCCCGCTTATCAGGCAGGCCCATCATGGCGGGGCAGGGCAGCCTTGCTCAAACCCGGATGCCGGGTGGCTGTCCCTTTTCGGCGAGTACGGCTTCGGTGTCAGTGGTACCGGGTAATCTGCGACCTCGTGCCAACGTGTACCGAGCGCGAGGACTCGGGGCGCATATCGCAGTATGCTCAGGTCATGGCGGACACGACACGCTTCACGGTGACGCTGCCGACCGAGCAGGTCGCCGAGCTGAGAAAGCTCACCGACAACGTCTCCGGGTATGTTGCCGAGGCGGTGGCACGACAGCTGCGGCACCAGCTGCTCGGCGCCGACCTGCTGCGTCACCAGGAGGAGCACGGGGATTTCACCGAGGAGGAGCTGGCAGAGGCCCGCTCCGGGATCTTCGGGACGACGGGCACAGGTGGGTCGGCGAGTGCGGCGTGAACAAGCACGTCGAGACCGTCGTCCTGGACTCCCAGGGGGTCTCCGCCTGGATTGCCCAGCACCGCAAGATCCTCGCGATGTTCCACGTGTTTCATGCCATGGGTGCCGATTTCGTCATCGGAGCCAACACCATTGTGGAAGTCAGCCATGCGCGGGTGAACATGCCCCGGCTGCGGTGGGTGCTGTCCCGCGTCAAGGTCGAGCCGGTGACTGAGAACGCAGCGAAAGCGTCTGCGGAACTACTCAAGGCCGCAGGTCTGCATGGCCACACGTACGCGATCGACGCGACTGTCGCCGAGATGGCACTGCGCCAGCCCGGGCCGGTGGCCATACTGACGTCCGACGTTGACGACATGGCCCGGCTGTGCGGTGACCGAGTCCGGCTCATCGGCATCTGAGTGCGGAAGTGCGGTTGCCGTCCCCGGCCCAAAGCGAATTCCCCAGGTGCAGGTCGCACCCGGGTGCGCCGAGGCCAGATCCGGACAAGATCGTGCTCACCGGTTTCGCCCGATTCGAAGCCGCCCGGTGTCGCCTCTGGGCCGCCGTCATGAACATCGCCACCGCTGGCAGGAGCCGGGCTTCGCTGAGATCGTCGTGCACCAGCCCGTCCCGGACAACGGTTTCGCCAGGAACGAGAAGGTCCGAGGTGGTCTTCGAGCGAATTGGCCCGGCGGCACCCGCCCGGTCCGCTGGGGCGCACCAGGCGTCATCTGTGTCTCATCTGTGCGGAGTGCCGCACGGCCGTGCGGGCATATGCGCGAGAATGACCGGGTGACCTCAGCGACCAGACAGCCCGAAACCCCTGCCGCCGCACCGCCCCCGCGGCTGATTGCCACCGACCTCGACGGAACGCTGCTGCGCGACGACAAGTCGGTCTCCCCTCGGACTGTCGCCGCGCTGGCTGCCGCCGAGGAGGCGGGCATCGAGGTCTTCTTCGTCACCGGCCGGCCGGCTCGCTGGATGGACATCGTCAGTGACCACGTCCACGGCCACGGCCTGGCAATCTGCGGCAACGGGGCAGCCGTGGTCGACCTGCACGGCGGCCCCGGCGCCCACCGGTTCGTGAAGGTACGCGAGCTGGCCCGGGAGAGGGCCCTGGACGCCGTACAACTGCTGCGCCAGGCGGCACCCGGCACAGTGTTCGCGGTCGAGCAGACGTACGGTTTCCACCAGGAGCCGAACTATCCCAAACTGCACATGGAAATACCGGATCATCTCCTGCCCGCCGAGGAACTGCTCGCCTCCGGCGGGCCGGACGCCGACCAACCCGTGCTGAAGATCCTCGCCTACCACCCCGCCCTCGACCCCGACGCCTTCCTCGCTCTCGCCCGGCTGGCCATCGGCGGTCACGCCAACGTCACCCGCTCCAGCCCGAGCGCCCTGCTGGAACTGAGCGGTGCCGGCGTCTCCAAGGCCAGCACCCTCGCCCTGTGCTGCGCCGAGCGCGGCATCTCCCACAACGAAGTCGTGGCCTTCGGGGACATGCCCAACGACGTCGAGATGCTGACGTGGGCCGGCCGGTCGTATGCGATGGGCAACGCCCATCCGGACGTCGTCACCGCAGCATCGGGCCGTACGGTCGCCAACAACGAGGACGGGGTGGCGCTCGTGATCGAGCAACTGCTCACACCACACGTCTAGTTCTACATCCGGCCCCGCTCCCCGTTGCTTCCGCTCTGGTGGTCGCCGCAACACCCCAGCTCAAGGGATGCGATGGACTTCAGGATTCAGGAGAGCCGGAAGGAACAAGGGTCCCGCAAGCCGAGCGGGGAACGGGAGACGGTGGGCACCGAACCGAACAGCCGCCCACGCGGGACCCTCTGCTGGAACACCCCAGCCGAGCGTCTCGCCGAGCTCCTGACATCAGCCAGTTGATCACTCGTGTGGCAACGGCCCCTGGAATTCGCCTCCCCCGGGCACGGTGTCTCCCGCATTGCTCTCGTCCCGCCGTCGTCCCGCAGTGGGTCTGCCGTTGGTCTGCCCGGTGGAGGCCCGTGCCTCTGTGTCCGCCGTGCCCCGGGAACAACGGGTCGCCCTTGGCGCCTCGTCGCCGCAACGACCCGAGGCGACCGCCAGGGCATCCGCCGTCCCGCCCCGACCAGTGATCGGGGTAGCCCGTCCCCCGCAGCAACCGGTCACCGAGGTATCCCTGCACCCCGAGGCCAACCGGCCGCCGGAGCGACAACGGTCACTCCGCACCGACCAGCATCTCCGCCTCCGCCTCCCGCCGTGCCATCTCACGCAGCGGCCCGTCCACCGCAACCAGCTCCGTGTACGACCCCCGCTGCACCACCTGGCCCGCATCGAGCACGATCACCTCGTCCACCATGTCCAGCCCCGCCAGCCGATGGGTGATCAACAGCGTTGTACGGCCCTCCGTGGCAGCCAGCAGATCGGCCGTGAGCGCATCGGCCGTCGCCAGGTCCAGGTGTTCAGCGGGTTCGTCGAGGACCAACACGGGGAAGTCGGCGAGCAGCGCGCGAGCAAGCACCAATCGCTGCCGCTGACCGCCGGACAGCCGTGCACCATGCTCGCCAATGAGCGTGTCGAGGCCATCGGGCAGCCCGTCCGCCCAGTCCAGCAGCCGGGTCCGGGCCAGCACCCGGCGCAGGTCGGACTCGGTGGCGTCCTTCCTGGCCAACAGCAGATTCTCGCGCACCGAACTATCGAAGAGATGCGCGTCCTGCGCACACAGCCCGACCAACCGCCGTACGTCGTCACCGGCCAGCGCGTACGCGTCCACGCCAGCAAGCGTGTACGAGCCGGCCAGTGGGTCGAGGAAGCGCAGCAACACTTGGGCGAGGGTGGTCTTGCCGGAACCGGACGCCCCGACCACCGCGATCCGCCGCCCCTCCTCCAGCGTGAGATCGCAACCGGCCAACGCGTTGCGTCGTTGCCCCTCATACCGTGCGGCCACCCCCGCAACCACCACTGGAAACGGCGAGGTGGGTGCCTGCCGGGGCTGCTCGGGCTCCCGCACGGGCTCCGGGGCGTCCAGCACCTCGTACACGCGCTCTGCACTCCGCCGCACCCGCTGCCGATAGCGCACTGCGAGTGGTAGCCCCAGCACGGCTTCGAACGCGGCCAACGGGGTAAGGACAACCACGGCCATCGCCACGCCGGAGAGCCGGCCCGCAGCCACCGCCTGAGTGCCGAGCAGCGCAGCGGTCGTGACGGTGAGGCCGGAGATCAGGGCGGTGAGCCCGTCGCCCAACGCGGTGATGGCCGCGGCGCGCGAGGCGATCCGGGTGAGGGTGCCGTCGGCCTGCCGGGCAGCATTCCTCCGGGCAGGCAGCGCACCGGCAACGGCCAACTCGGAGGTGCCGGTGAGCAGATCGGTCACCCGGGTGGCCAGCACCCCCCTGGCGGGTGCCAGTCGACGCTCCGTCCGCCGGGCCGCAGTTGCGGTCACCACGGGTACGCCGACACCGGCTGCTAGCAGGCCCACCGCGAGGGCGGCCCCCGCCTCGGGCAGCAGCCATGCCGCAAAGCCGACCGAGGCGGCAGAAACGGCCGCGGCGACGCCGGCAGGCAGCAGCCAGCGCAGCCAGTAGTCCTGAAACGCGTCCACATCCGCGACCAGCCGGGTGAGTAGATCGCCGCGGCGAGCAGTGCGCAGCCCCACTGGGGAGAGACGTTCCAGGCGCTGGTAGACCGCGCCCCGGACATCGGCCAGCATCCGGAGCACGGCGTCGTGTGACACCAGCCGCTCGGCGTACCGGAACACGGCTCGTCCGATGCCGAAGGCTCGCGTCGCCGTCACAGCCACCATCAGGTACAGCACGGGAGGCTGCTGCGAGGCTCGCGAGATGAGCCAACCGGAGGTGGCCATCAGCCCGACGGCGCTGCCGAACGCCAGGCTACCGAGCAGCAGGGCAAGGACGAGCCGCCCGCGCCGGGGCCCGGCCATCGCCCGGACCCGGGCGAGGATGCCACGCGGCCCGAGCGCCGGTTCGACACGGCCTTCGGTACCGGTCTGCCCCTCGGCGCCCTCACGCCCCCGGGCATCGGCGCTCTCACTGCCCCCTGTCTCCCGCGCGGCCAACTGCGCCGGCCGCACGCCGGCCAGTGTCCTCGGCAACTCAACCGCGTCCAGGCGCACCACCCGGTCCGCCACTTCCAGCAGCGCCGGCCGGTGCACCACCAGCAGTACCGTGCGGCCGGCCGCGAGCCGCCGTACCGCGGCCACGACCTCGGCCTCCGTCGCCCCGTCCAGTGCGGCCGTCGGCTCGTCCAACAGGAGCACGGGACGATCCGCGAGAAATGCCCGAGCCAGGGCCAGCCGCTGCCGCTGCCCGGCCGACAGGCCTACCCCGTCCTCCCCGAGCACCGCGTCGACACCGGCGGGCAGCGTGTCCACGAACTCCAGTGCGCCGGCGTCCCGCAGTGCCCGGCGTACGGCGCTGTCGTCCGCATCGGGCCGAGCCAGCCGCACGTTCTCCGCAATGGTCCCGGCGTACAGGTGCGGCCGTTGCGGCACCCAGGCGATCCGCAACCTCCATTCCTCCAGATCAAGGCCGGCGAGATCGGTGCCAGCGACTCGGACGCGCCCCTCGGTCGGCTGCACGAACCCCAACAGCACGTTCAGCAGCGTCGACTTACCCACACCGCTCGGTCCGACCAGTGCGACGGTCTCGCCGGGCTCGACGGTGAAGGACACATCGGTCACGGCATCGGCGGAACGGCCGGGATAGCGGACGGTGACCCCTTCAAAGGCCACCTCTCCCGTCGGCGCCTCACGGGTGCCGGCCGCTGGGACCGGCGTCTCCAGCACGGTGAAGATCTCCTCCGCGGCGGCAAGCCCTTCAGCCGCCGCGTGGTACTGCGCACCCACCTGACGCAACGGCAGATAGGCCTCGGGCGCGAGCACGAGAATCACCAGGCCGGTGTACAGGTCCATGTCTCCGTGCACCAGCCGCATGCCGATCGCCACGGCGACCAGCGCGACCGACAAGGTGGCGAGCAGCTCCAGCGCGAAAGAGGAGAGGAAGGCGATCCGCAGGGTCCGCATCGTGGCCTGGCGGTACTCACCGGTGATTCTGCGGATGGACTCGGCCTGCGCCTTGGCCCGGCCGAACACCTTCAGTGTGGGCAGGCCCGCGACCACGTCCAGGAAGTGTCCGGACAGCCGGGACAGCAGACGCCACTGCCGGTCCATCCGGGACTGGGTGGCCCATCCGATCAGCATCATGAAGAGCGGGATGAGCGGCAGGGTGCCGATGATGATCGCCGCTGACACCCAGTCTTCGGTCACGATCCGTGCCAGCACCGCCACTGGCACGACCACCGCGAGTCCCAGTTGCGGGAGATAGCGGGAGAAATAGTCGTCCAGGGCGTCAACCCCGCGCGTAGCCAGGGTGACCAGGGAGCCGGTCCGCTGCCCGCCCAGCCAACCGGGGCCGAGGAGAGTCGCCTGGTCGAGAAGCCGTCCCCGCAGTTCGGACTTCACCGCCGCGCTCGCCCGGTGGGCGGCGAGTTCGGTAAGCCAGGACACTAGTGCCCGGCCACCGGCGATCCCCGCCAGGAGCAGTAGGGGAGTGGCCAGTTCACTGACGGTCCTGCCCCGCTGGAAGGCGCCGACTACGACATCGGCGACAAGCATGGCCTGGGCGATGACCAGACCGGCGCCAACCGCTCCCAGGGCGACGACCGCCACGAGGAAGAGACGCGTGGCCTGGGCGTAGCGGAGGAGACGCGGATCAATTGGTTTCACGTGAACACGTCTTTCGGTCACAGGGGTGTGTTTCACGTGAAACACACCCCTGTCGGACTCAGTGCGCGATTTCGGCGATGTGTTGTGTACCGATCCGCTTGCGGAACACCCAGTAGGTCCAACCCTGGTAGAGCAGGACAATCGGTGTGGCGACCGCCGCACACCAGGTCATGATCTTCAGGGTGTACGGGCTGGACGAGGCGTTGCTGACCGTCAGGCTCCAGTCCCCGTTGAGCGTGGACGGCATGACGTTCGGGAAGAGCGACAGGAACAGCATCGCCACAGCAGCCACGATGGTGACACCGGAGAGAGTGAACGACCATCCCTCGCGCCCGAACTGATTGGCCACCAGCGCGGCCACCAGCGCAACAGCCGCGACGATCAGGGCCACCAGGCTCTCGCCGTCACCACTGTCAGCCTGCGTCCACAACAGGAAGGCGAGCGCTAGGACAGCGGTGGTGAGTCCGACCCACAAGGCCAGCTTCCGGGCCCGGGCCCGGATGTCCCCCACCGTCTTGAGCGCGGTGAACACCGCACCGTGGAAGGTGAACAGGGTAAGCGTCACCAGACCGCCCAGCAGGGCATAGGGGTTGAGCAGGTCCCAGAAGCTGCCGACGTACTCGAAGTGCTGGTTGATCTTCACACCACGCACGATGTTCCCGAAGGCAACGCCCCACAGCAAGGCCGGGACCAGCGATGTCCAGAAGATCGCTGTCTCCCAGTTACGTTGCCAGCTCTCCTCTGACCGCTTCGCCCTGTATTCGAAGGCGACGCCCCGGACGATCAGACAGACCAGGATGATCAGCAGGGGCAGATAGAAGCCGGAGAAGAGTGTCGCGTACCACTCCGGGAAGGCAGCGAAGGTTGCGCCGCCCGCTGTGAGCAGCCACACCTCGTTTCCGTCCCAGACAGGCCCGATGGTGTTGATGAGCACCCGCCGCTCGGCCCGGTTGCGGGCCAGCAGTTTGGTGAGGATACCGACCCCGAAATCGAAGCCCTCCAGGAAGAAGTAGCCGGTCCACAGGACGGCGATCAGGACGAACCAGACGTCGTGAAGTTCCATGACTGTCCCCTCGGCCTAGTACGAGAAGGCCATCGGCTTGTCGGCGTCACCCATGTCGCCGCCGATCTTCGTGGGCGGGTTGAGGTCGTCTTCGGTCAGCTCGGGCGGGCCGGCCTTGACGTACTTCGCGAGCAGCTTGATCTCGACCACGGCGAGGATCGCGTACAACGCGGTGAAAACAATCATCGAGGTGAGGACCTCCCCCTGGGAGACACCGGGGGATACCGCGTTCCGGGTCTGTAGGACTCCGTAGACGACCCATGGCTGGCGACCCATCTCGGTGAAGATCCAGCCCCACGAGTTGGCGATCAGGGGGAAGGCCAGGGTCCAGACGGCGATGCGCCAGTACCAGACGGTCAGCTTGGGGCTAAGCGCCTTGTTCTTGAACAGCACCAGATGCGGTACCTCGTCATCACCGACCCGCAGGTGCTGCGGCAGCATGAACTTCTTGCGGGTCAGCCAGAGCCCGGCCAGGCCGATGGCGAAGGAGGCCATGCCGAAGCCGATCATCCAGCGGAATCCCCAGAAGGCAACCGGGATGTTGGGCCGGTAGTCACCGGGACCGAACTTCTGCTGTTCGGCCTTGTTGACGTCGTTGATGCCAGGGACGTACGAGCCGAAGTCGTCGTTGGCGAGGAAGGACAGGAGACCGGGAATCTCTATGGCCACCGTGTTGTGGCCCTTTTCCACATCACCGTAGGCGAAGATCGAGAACGGTGCGGAGTCCTGGCCGTTCCAGAGAGCCTCAGCAGCAGCCATCTTCATCGGCTGCTGCTTGAACATGACCTTACCCAGCACGTCCCCGCTGACCGCGGTGAGCAGACCGGCAACGACGACCGTAACCAGGCCGAGCCGCAGCGAAGTCTTCATCTCGCGGATGTGCTTCTTGCGGGCCAGGTGGTAGGCGGCGATGCCGACCATGAAGGCACCACCGGTCAGGAAGGCCGCAGACAGGGTGTGGAAGACCTGGCTGAGCG
Organism: Streptomyces pluripotens; assembly: GCF_000802245.2. Classification (NCBI taxonomy): domain Bacteria; kingdom Bacillati; phylum Actinomycetota; class Actinomycetes; order Kitasatosporales; family Streptomycetaceae; genus Streptomyces; species Streptomyces pluripotens. The sequence continues at coordinate 3,592,627 of NZ_CP021080.1, read as the reverse complement.
CAGTGTTCTGGGTCAGCACGGCCCAGAAGTCGGTCAGCTCCGCGCGCCCCTTCGCCTTGTCGATCTTGTAGCCGACCGGGTGCTGCATCCAGGAGTTGGCTGCGAGGATGAAGTACGCCGACAGAACCGTGCCGATCGCGACCATCCAGATGCAGGCCAAGTGGATCTTCTTGGGCAACTTGTCCCATCCGAAGATCCACAGCCCGATGAACGTGGACTCGAAGAAGAAGGCGATCAGCGCCTCGAAGGCGAGTGGGGCGCCGAAGATGTCACCGACGAAGCGCGAGTAGTCGGACCAGTTCATGCCGAACTGGAACTCCTGCACGATTCCGGTGACCACACCCATCGCAATATTGATCAAGAAAAGCTTGCCCCAGAACTTCGTGGCCCTGAGGTACTTCTCCTTCTCCGTACGCACCCAGGCGGTCTGCAGTCCGGCCGTGAGGGCAGCCAGGGAGATCGTCAACGGGACGAACAAAAAGTGGTAGACGGTGGTGATGCCGAACTGCCAGCGCGCCAGTGTCTCCGGCGCCAAAGCCAATTCCACGTCGTCAGCTCCTTACATCGCGCGTGGTAGCGGCAGTTTGCCCCTTTTGCCACATGCATCATGGGAGCAACCGGGACACGCTTGTGAACGCGTTCACATTCACAAGTCATTATGACCCACCGATTTTCAGCCGGATAGGGCAGGGTGGCCCTACGACCAGGGAGTCAGGACCTTGATTGCAGCTTCAACATCTCGTTGAAGTTCATGCCGTGCAGATACCGATCCCTTGGCTAAGGGCAACATCACCGCGCCCCCGACAGGGAGGCATCGACCGCACGGCTCCCGCCAAGGCGTGGGCAGCCACCTCTACTACGCACACATGGGGCGAATGGGTACATTTCTGTACAGGAGTATCTGTTTCACGTGAAACGGATGCCCAGAAGATGCTGCCCCGGGCACGGTGGCCTTCTGCACGGACGGCGACGCACATGCCCTGCCTTACGACCCCACCCTGGCCTCTCAACGGCCGGGGTCCCCCCGAACGAAGTTCGGGGGGACCCCGGAATGCCCCCTCGCTAGCCCCTGCGATCTCCTCGGGGGCGTGGACGAGGACGCCGATGTCCTGGCGACCGTACGAGACGGCGACCCCGTACACATGGAACTGGTGGAACTGATCGTCGAGTAGACCGGCCGCGGAGCTAGAGCTCCTTACGGAACGCCTCCGTCGCCCTCAGGAAGATGTCGTTCGCCTCGGTCTCCCCGATCGTCACCCGCACGCCCTCGCCCGGGAACGGCCGGACCACCACGCCGTGCTCCTCACAGGCCTGCGCGAACGCAGTCGTACGCTCCCCCAGCCGCAGCCACACGAAGTTGGCTTGTGTCTCCGGCACCGTCCAGCCCTGGCCACGCAGCGCGTCGACCACGCGCGTGCGCTCGCACACCAGGGAGCCGACCCGGCCCAGCAACTCGTCCTCGGCCCGTAGTGAAGCCACCGCCGCGTCCTGCGCGAGCTGGCTCACCCCGAACGGCACCGCCGTCTTGCGCAGCGCCGCCGCCACCGGCTCATGAGCGATCGCGAAACCGACACGCAGCCCGGCGAGCCCGTAGGCCTTGGAGAACGTGCGCAGCACACAGACGTTGGGCCGCTCCCGGTACAGCTCGACGCCGTCCGGCACCTCGGGGTCGCGGATGAACTCCCGGTAGGCCTCGTCCAGCACCACCAATACGTCCCCGGGGACCCGGTCCAGGAACCGCTCCAGCTCGGCCCGCCGCACCACCGTGCCAGTCGGGTTATTGGGGTTGCAAACGAAGATCAGACGCGTCCGGTCGGAAATCGCGTCCGCCATCGCGTCCAGGTCGTGCACATCACCCGGCGTGAGTGGCACCCGCACCGACCGCGCGCCGCTGATCTGCGTGATGATCGGGTAGGCCTCGAAAGACCGCCAGGCGTACATCACCTCGTCGCCCGGACCACTGGTGGCCTGGAGCAGCTGCTGGGCGACGCCCACAGAGCCGGTACCGGTGGCCAGGTGAGTGACCGGGACACCGAAGCGTTCCGACAACTCGCCCATCAGCCCGGTGCAGGCCATGTCCGGATAGCGGTTGAAGTTGTGGGCAGCCGCAGTCACGCTCTCCATCACGCCGGGCAGCGGCGGATACGGGTTCTCGTTGGAGGACAACTTGTAGGCGACCGGACCATCGGCCGCAGCGCCTCCAGCGGCAGCCGCAGATTGGATACTCCGCCCCGGCTTGTAGGTGGGGACGCCCTCCAGCTCGGCGCGCAGCTTGGGGCTCATCTCGCTCACCGCAGTCCTCCTCGCGACCACCAGCGGACCGTCGACACCGCCGGCTTCCAATACTGCTCACCTTATGAGGATTCGGCGCCGCTGCGTACAGGTGCGGGACGGCAAGAGATGAACCTCATGGCCCCCTGGGCATCGCGGGCATCACCGTACGAAGCGTGCGTTTCGGGGGGCGCACTGTACATATATCTATGCGCCGGTGGCTCGCGCCGTGGCGCGCATCCCTCGTGAAGGTGAGTTGAGACCTCTTCGAGACATCGACTACTTGGCAGGTTCACACGCGTCAACAAGCCAGGTCATGGCATCAAAACCATCAACTACCTTAGTTTCCAAGGAAGTTGCTGCAATACGACCATGCAGAAACGTACCTTCCAAGGCGTGCATATGCGTCCGCACTACCCCACCGCATGAGCCCTACTATCGGCTCGCCATGACAGCAGCAGGGAAGCACCAGGTGAGCCGCGCGGAAACCTCACGTCGAGGCAGTCGGCCGAGCCGGGCGGGCATCAGAGACGTGGCCGCCGCCGCCGGAGTCTCCATCACGACCGTCTCCGATGCCCTAAACGGCAAGGGCCGGCTCCCGGATGCCACCCGGCGCCATGTCCGCGAAGTCGCGGACCGGCTGGGGTACCGGCCCTCGGCCGCCGCCCGTACCCTCCGTACCGGCAAGTCGGGACTGATCGGCCTGACCGTGACGACGTACGGGGATGAACCTTTCACCTTCACCGAGTTCGCGTACTTCGCCGAAATGGCCCGGGCCGCCACATCGGCGGCACTCGCCCGCGGCTACGCCCTTGTCATCCTGCCCGCGACCTCCCGCCACGATGTGTGGTCCAACGTCGCCCTGGACGGCACGGTGGTCATCGACCCCTCCGACCAGGACCCGGTCGTCAGCGAACTCGTCCGACAGGGTGTGCCCGTCGTCTCCGACGGCCGCCCGGCCGGCACGCTCCCGGTCACAGCCTGGGTCGACAACGACCACGAGGCCGCAGTGCTCGGCATCCTCGACCATCTCGCCGACGCCGGTGCCCGCCGGATCGGCCTGCTCACGGGCACCACCACGGACACGTACACCCACCTGTCCACCACCGCCTACCTGCACTGGTGTGAGCGGGTCGGCCAGGACCCGGTATACGAGGCCTACCCCGCACACGATCCGTGCGCAGGCGCCGTCGCCGCCGACCGGCTACTCGCCCGACCCGACCGGCCCGACGCCGTCTACGGCCTGTTCGACCCCAACGGCACCGACCTACTCGCCGCCGCCCGCCGCTACGGACTGCGCGTGCCGGATGATCTGCTGCTGGTGTGCTGCAGCGAGTCCACCGTGTACGCCAACACCGAGCCGTCCATCACCACGCTCTCCCTGAAGCCGCGCCGCATCGGCACGGCCGTCGTTCAGCTGCTCATCGACGCCATCGAGGGCGTCGATGCGGACCATCCGGTCGAGCAGGTGATACCGACCGAGCTGATCGTGCGTACCTCCTCCCAGCGACGCCCCCCGCGCACGACGGTCAGCCCGCCACGGACCCCAGACGACAGGTAGCCGCTCCCAGGCGCGGAAGCCGGCGTCCGGTCCGGTGCCGGCTCCGGGGCGGATCCCCTGGGAGCCGGGCACTCCGGTCGCCAGGCGAGATTCCGGCGTCCGAACCCGGGGCACACGGCCGGACCTACGCGCGGTTGCCCGGATCCCGAGGACCGCTCGGCCGCAGGTGCGAACAGTCCGGCGAGCATCCGCGTCCGGCCGACAGCCTGCCGAACACCTGACCAAACGGGGCGAAAGCCGCGGTGAGCTGGAGTCTTGTTCCGATTCACCACCCCTGGGTCATCACACGGCGCGACGTGCATTCCTATGATGGGCCCACGACACCGCGGACCGCTGCGACCAGGCAGTCCGATGCGGTGCAGATGCGGCGCGATGGTGGAGGGGTCTGATGACTCAGGGGGCCGGTCAAGGACCCGAGGCGGAGCGCACGGCGACGCTGCGCGACTTCCGGGTGCCCGCGTATGTGCACGAGACCGGTCCGTACACTCACGGCGCCCACCCCAGCGGTGCCGTCCCACCCGGTGACGACACCTACCCGGAGGGCTATACGCCCACCCAGCGCGATCTGCCCGTCATCAACCGCGGGGACACCCTGCAGGTCCCCGTCGCCCCAGCCCCCGCCGCCACGGCCCCCCACCCGGTGAACGGCCCGGGACCGCTGTACGTCGTCGGCGACGTACACGGATACCTGGACGAACTGCTGGCCGCCCTGCAGGAACAGGGGTTGATCAACTCCTCTGGCCAGTGGTGCGCGGGTACCAGTCGGCTGTGGTTCCTGGGCGACTTCACCGACCGGGGCCCGGACGGCATCGGCGTCATCGACCTGGTGATGCGGCTGTCCGCCGAGGCCGCCGCGGCCGGCGGCTACTGCAAGGCCCTTATGGGCAACCACGAACTGCTACTGCTCGGCGCCAAGCGGCTCGGCGACACCCCTGTCAACTCCGGTGCCGGCACGGCCACTTTCGAGGCCGCCTGGCTGCTCAACGGCGGCCAGAAGACTGACATGGACCGCCTACAGGACCACCACCTGCAGTGGATGGCCCGCCTGGACGCCGTCGAAGAAGTCGACGGCTATCTACTGATCCACTCCGATACCACCGCCTACCTCGACTACGGCGACTCGATCGAGGCGGTCAACGACACCATCCGCGAGACCTTGACCCGCAACGACGCCGACGAGTGCTGGGATCTGTTCCGCAAGTTCACCAAGCGCTTCTCCTTCCGCGACGAGGGCGGTGCAGACGCCGTGCGGTCCCTTCTTGATACGTACGGCGGCACCCGGGTCGTTCACGGCCACAGCCCCATCCCCTATCTGCTCGGCGAGGTCGGCTCCGAGGACGGCGAGGAGGACACCGGTCCGGCCGTCGAGGGTCCGCACGTCTACGCCGACGGACTCGCCATCGCCATGGACGGTGGAGTGACCATGGCCGGAAAACTCCTGGTCCAGCAACTTCCCTTGGGAAGCTGACGGTTCCGGGAGAAGACGTCTCACGGCACAGTACGCGCGGACCGGCACGTAATTTTCGGCAACCCCCTGTCACCGTATGCCGTCACGGCTCTACCATCGGCTTATCCGTAGCAGGCTCCCCTCCGTTTCTGCCCGACGGCTCGCCGGCGTGCGAGCCCCAAGCCCTACGGAGCATCGGGGGATGCACATGAACAGCGTTCCGCAGCACCTGCAGAGCGAGGACCGCCAGGAATTCGAGCGGCTCCTCGATGAGGCGCTGCGCTCCGCACCACACCGCCCGGAACTGGCCGCACTCGGACAGCGGCTCAACCCCGAACAACTGCGCACCATGGCGCTCAACGCCACCGCCCTGATCACTGGGGCCGCGGCGGCCGAGTACCAGCACTATGTGAAGATCCGCGAGGAACTGCGCCACCCAGCGCTGTCCGGCCCTCCGGCCAGCGGGGACTCCGGCACCACGGCCCCGGGCACCACCGCAACGGAACTCTCCACCACTCCCGGCAGAGCTGCCGGGAGCACGGGCGCGGGCGCCATCGCCGTCGTCGCCGTGCTGGCTCCCGTCCTGGCCGGAACCGCAGCGGCGATCTTTCTACTCGTGGGCTACGTACTGAAGGTGCTGGCTCCTGGGCAGTCCTTCGCCGAGACCATGATCACCACCGGCTGGGTGTTCGGTGCCGTGACCGCCGCGGCGATCCTCGTCGCCGCCGTCGGACTCCTGCTCACCGCCCTGCGCAACAGCACCTCTCCCGAGGCCCGGGCGCGGGACGCAGCGCACGAGGAACTGGCCGGCGCCAGAGAGGCCTGGCGGAACGCTCTGCTGGAACGCGGCATCCTGCCGTTCCTCCGGAACGCGCTCACCGAACCCGACCCAGCCGCACTGCAGCCCACGTGCCCGCCCGCCCCGGCCAGTCGTATACCGCGTCTGGGCTATGACCGCCCCGGGTTCAGCAGCCCCGACGACGGAGCCGGCTCCGGCCAGCCAAGCTTCACTAGTCCGGACTACACGAGCCCGGACTACACGAGCCCGGACTTCGGCGGTCCTGAGCACCTGCCCGAATAGCCCCGGTGGGGCCCGACGGGAGAAAGCGCGAGCCCCCGCTGAGCGGACACGGCGGCAACCGGAGCGGCGCGACCGTCAGGCCGGCCGCCGACCGCCGCGCCTCACCGCGCCCGCCGCCCTCGCTACCGGTCCATCGTGGTGCACCACAGGGGACGTGACCTGGCCGTGTACCCCTGCAAGCTGGAACAGAGGGGGTCTTGCCGTTCCCCACGGCCAGATGCGCCAACGAGGTACGGCGGCGGTCTCGGCAGCAGCGTCTGGGCTGCCAGGTAGGAAGTACGGCGGGAGCGCGAGACCAATTACCGCTGGGCACCGTAGTCCCGCCGCACCTCCGGGTCCCGGATGCCTGCTGCGTTAAGGCTGTCAGTCCACGCGCTCATGGGGAGATCGTAGGGACCCTGTGGGGCGCTTTGTTGGGATGGATGCACCATGTCCAAGACCAGTGCATCGACCACCTCATGCGAGCTCATGCGGAGAGCCCGGCATCACTCAGTGGCCACTGCGCGGCGATCCGTTCCGATGGCGTCCCGCGTGGTGGCATCGTGGTGATGTTCCCCAGGCAGCAGGCCCAGGGAACATCACCGATCCAGGTACGTCAGTCCGCCAGCGGCAGATAGACCCTGTTCCCGCTCGCCGCGAACTCCTTGGACTTCTGCAGCATCCCCTCGGCGATCTCCTCGGCGGTGGCGCCCTCGGCCATGTCACCGCCGAACCGCTCGGTGATGCTTTGGCTGATCTTCATGCTGCAGAACTTGGGCCCGCACATGGAACAGAAGTGAGCTGTCTTGGCAGGCTCCGCGGGCAAGGTCTCGTCGTGGAACTCCCGTGCCGTGTCCGGGTCCAGAGCAAGGTTGAACTGGTCTTCCCAGCGGAACTCAAAGCGGGCGTCGGAGAGTGCGTCATCCCACTCCTGGGCACCCGGGTGTCCCTTGGCAAGATCGGCAGCGTGTGCGGCGATCTTGTACGTGATGACGCCGGTCTTGACGTCATCACGGTTGGGCAGGCCCAGGTGCTCCTTCGGCGTGACGTAGCAAAGCATCGCCGTACCCCACCAAGCGATCATCGCGGCACCGATGCCGGAGGTGATGTGGTCGTACGCCGGAGCGACGTCCGTCGTTAGCGGGCCGAGCGTATAGAACGGAGCTTCATCACAGATCTCCTGCTGGAGGTCGATGTTCTCCTTGATCTTGTGCATCGGGACGTGACCCGGGCCCTCGATCATGGTCTGTACGTTGAAACGCCTGGCGATCCTGTTGAGTTCCCCGAGCGTGCGCAGCTCCGCGAACTGAGCCTCGTCGTTGGCATCCGCGATCGACCCCGGCCGCAGACCGTCGCCCAGCGAGTATGTGACGTCATAGGCCGCGAGGATTTCGCACAGTTCCTCGAAGTTCTCGTACAGGAACGATTCCTTGTGATGCGCCAGGCACCATGCGGCCATGATCGATCCGCCGCGCGAGACGATCCCGGTCTTGCGGTTGGCGGTGAGCGGTACGTACGCCAGGCGCACACCAGCGTGGACGGTCATGTAGTCCACGCCCTGCTCAGCCTGCTCGATGACGGTGTCCTTGTAGATCTCCCAGGTCAGTTCCTCGGCCTTGCCGTCAACCTTCTCCAGTGCCTGGTAGAGCGGCACCGTACCAATGGGCACGGGGGAGTTGCGCAGCACCCACTCACGGGTGGTGTGGATGTTGCGGCCGGTGGACAGGTCCATGACCGTGTCAGCGCCCCAACGGGTCGCCCAGGTCATCTTCTCGACCTCCTCCTCGATGGAGGACGTCACTGCGGAGTTACCGATGTTGGCGTTGACCTTCACCAAGAACCGCTTACCGATGATCATCGGCTCGATCTCCGGGTGATTGACATTGGCCGGCAACACCGCCCGGCCCGCCGCGATCTCCTCGCGGACCACCTCGGGGGAGACGTTCTCCCGTAGGGCCACGAACTCCATCTCCGGCGTGATCTCGCCCCTGCGCGCGTAGGCGAGCTGCGTCACCGCCTGGCCGCTGCGGGCCCGCCGCGGCTGACGCGGCCGACCGGGGAAGACCGCATCCAGGTTCCGCAGCCCGCCGCGCGGCGAGGTGTGCTTGATCCCGTCGTCTTCAGGCCGGACGGGGCGGCCGGCGTACTCCTCCGTGTCGCCGCGGCTGATGATCCAGTTCTCTCGGAGAGGCATAAGGCCTCTGCGTACATCGGTGTCGACGAATGGATCGGTGTACGGGCCGGACGTGTCATAGAGGGTGACCGACTGCCCGTTGGTGAGGTGCACCTGACGGACCGGCACGCGCAGGTCGGGGCGTGTGCCCTCGACATACGCCTTGTGCCAGCCGACGGACTTCCCGGCCTCCGGGGACTCCTCGTCCTGAACAGAGGCAGGCGTGCGTGCGTCCTTGTTGGTCATGAGACCTACTCCCTACGCCGGCATTACCCGGTAACAGGTTCGGCGGTCGACGCAGCGGATTCCGTCTTCCGATGTTTCCTGCGAAACGTCGCTCGTTTCACGTGAAACACCGTGTATACGGAGGTCAGCGCCCTCTCAGCCCGGTGCTCCGAGCTCCCGCGTGTGCAAAGGTGCCTCCACGCTAGCGCCATGGGTGGCGCGGTGAACAGTGGGCCCCCGGCGTTCTTGCAATGATCTGGCGGTGACCAGGATGGAGCAGCACCCGTACCAGCCGCCAGAACAGCTCCAGCAAGACGGCTTGGAGCAGGGCAGCGGACACCGTGGGAATCCCAGACATGGCCACTCACGCGGTCACGAGCACGCTCACCACCGCAACCACGGCCACAGTCACAGCCATGGACCCGCTACGCCCGTGTCCAAACACCTGCGCAAGGTCATCGCAGCGGTCCTGGTCCCGTTCAGCGCGGCGGTCATCGTCGCTCTGGTACTGCTCTGGCCCGGGGGTGCCCCACCACACCAACGCACTGGGGTCGGCTTCGACCGGCAAACCCAGCAGGCCACCGTCGCCAAAGTGGTCGAAGTGAGCTGCGGTTCGGCGAACGCCTCCGCTGGCACCCCGGCCGCCGGCACATCGGCCACCGGGGACAACCGGGCGGCACGGGAGACCGGCGGCATCTGCAGGAAGGCGACCATCCGGGTCGACACAGGCAACGACCGGGGGCGTAGGTTCACCGAGATCGTGCAACCGGACCAGTCACGGCAACTGCACCAAGGGGAAAAGGTCGTGGTCGCCTACGAGCCCTCGGCACCCAAGGACCTGCAGTACTCGGTGACCGATGTGAACCGAAAGCTTCCCGTTGCGCTACTCGCGGGCATCTTCGCTCTTGCCGTCGTAGTGGTGGGCCGGATGCGTGGGGTCATGGCACTCATCGCCTTGGCCGTGAGCTTCCTGATACTGGCCCTGTTCATCCTGCCGGCGATCCTGCAGGGATCGAACCCACTGGTCGTGGCGGTCATCGGGGCGAGCGCCATCATGCTGATCGCCCTGTACCTGTGCCATGGACTGTCGGCCCGGACTTCAGTGGCGGTGCTCGGCACTCTGATCTCGCTGGCGATGATCGGTGTGCTCGGCTCGCTGTTCATCGATTGGGCTGCCCTCACCGGCAACACGGATGACAGCACTGGCCTGATCCACGGCCTGTATCCGTCGATCGACATGAGCGGTCTGCTGCTGGCCGGTGTCATCATCGGTTCGCTCGGGGTCCTGGACGATGTGACCGTGACGCAGACCTCAGCCGTCTGGGAGCTGCATGAGGCCAACCCGTCGATGGGCTGGCGCGGACTCTACCGAGCCGGCATCCGCATCGGCCGCGACCACATCGCATCTGTGGTCAACACCCTCGTCCTCGCGTACGCCGGTGCTGCACTGCCGTTGCTGCTGCTGTTCTCCATCGCGCAGAGCAGCCTGGCAACCGTGGCCAACAGCGAGCTGGTCGCCGAGGAGATCGTGCGCACTCTGGTGGGCTCGATCGGCCTGGTCGCCTCGGTCCCGGTCACCACCGCCCTCGCCGCGCTGGTGGTGTCGGCCGACCGGCCGGGGCCGTCTACCCCGGCGCCCGCCGGAGCGCAGCCCGCCCAGGCCCTCGGTAGCCGCCGGGGCAGACGCCGGAAACGGTGATCGGGCGGGGCTCGCACCACATATGCAGAAGCGTTCCTGCACGCTTCCAGACCGCCTTGCAAGGCGCCCGACGCCCTTGCTGTGACGCTTCAGCCGGCGCTCTGCTCCTCGGCCAAGATGCGATCCAGGGCCTCGTCGAGATGGGCGTCGAAATCAGCCAGCGCACCCTCTTGACCAAGCGGTACGAGCCTGTCCGTCCGATCGAGGAAGGCCACGAGCGGAGGCGCCGACGAACGGAACAGGGCCTGGTCGCTCCCGACCTGAAGGCGGATCAGGACCTCACCCAGCACCTCCGGATCAGCGGGGGCAATGTGCACATCCCCTTCACCGCACGGCCTGCCGACCCCGTCGATCAGCAGTTCACGCCCGAAAGTCCAGGTCACCGGGGCATCACCGGGCAAATGGAAGGTGAGCCGCACGGCGTAAGGATCATTGCCCTCGTAGCGCAACTCCACCGGGATACGGAAGGAGAGTTCCTCCGACACCAGAAAACTCATCATGACTTCTGCCTGTACGGACTCGCGCATCGCCTACCTCGTCATATGACGTCGACTGGCCAGGATTGATCCTTCTAGCTGTGGTCAAATCTTGCTGAACGTACACGAGGCATCACAAGGAGTGAGTTTTCAGATACTGATAGAGAGAGTGAGGGCACTGAGGGAGCGCCCGATTTCCGCCTGCAACCGGTGGGCCGCGGGCAGCAGCCGGTCGGCCTGGCGGATCGGCAATGACATGGCCACGGTGGCCACAGTGGTGCCGGCCGTAATCGGCACCGCCGCGCAGACCGTACCGAGCGCGTACTCCTGGCGCTCCACCACCGGCTCCATACGCCGCATCCGCGCCAGCCGTCGCAGCAGGGCGTTGTTGTCCCGCACGGTGTACGGCGTGATGGCCTGCGCGGGATAGCGGGCGAGATGATCCCGCCGGGCCTCCTCGTCCAACTGGGAGAGCAGGCACTGCCCGATGGCGTGCGCATGACCCGTCTCCCGGAAATCCGCCCACTCCTCGACCGCGGGGGTCTCTGGGGAGTCGGAGACGCACACGATCTCGATATCGCCGTCCTGGTACATCGCGTAGTACATCGGCACACCGATCAGATCGCGCCACTGTGCGAGCGTGTCCGCCATCGCGCTGCGACGCTTTTGCTGCGCCCCACTGCTGCTCAAGCGCTCCGTCGCGTCACCGAGGAAGAACAGTCCCTTCTCACGGCGCAGATAGCCCTCGTACACCAAGGTGCGCAGCAGGTGGTACGCCGTGGGCAAAGCGAGGCCGGTCTCGCGGGCCAGTTGTTTGGCCGGGGCTCCGCGGGCGTGACCCGCAACGGTCTCCAGCAGGCGCATGGCACGCTGGACCGATCCGATGAGCGTCGTGGCCGGTGGTTCGGGGACATCCACGAGGGACGCTCGATCCGAGAGATCTGCTGGCCGTGGGGCCGTGGAGGAGTCCGCTGGCTTCGATTGCACCACCAGGTCGGCAGTATGCGGTTGCCCGGGAACAGCCACCGCTGGTGGTCGATGGCCAGGAGTTGGGCAGCAGCGCGATGGGACGGGGGGTGCATGGGGTACTGCGGATGCGGTGCCGACAGTGGCCAAGGATCACTCCCGAAGCGCGAGGGTCAACCCGTGCCGAGGAAGGGCACGGCTGGAGTCCGGACTCCCCGGGGTCGGGACCCGGGGAAGTCCGGACTCTAACCGTCCACCACCGCTCACAGGCCGCCGCACAGGGAAACTTCCCTCCCGCGAGGGAACCGGTGGTCCCTTTACCGGGCACCGGCCCCCACTTCCTTCACCAGTCGCTGCGCGACGACGAGTTCGACATGAACTTACGCACGATGTAGATCAGCCCGCCGACCAGAGCGACGAAGACCAGCGCCTTGAACAGCAGACTGATCACAAAACCGACCACGGTCGCTATCAGGCCGCCAAACACGACCAGGGCGATGACCGGCACCGCAACCCACTTCACCCACCACGGCAGCCCCGCGAAGATCTCTCGCATCGCCCTCGTCCTTTGCGTTCTCGTGTGTCGTCTGTGTTCTCCACCCGATGCTAGAACCGCCATCGGACTCGTGGGGACTTCGCATCCCTTGTCCTCCCCTGACCTGTCCCCTAGGGAACCCCGAGGACCGGCTCACGCCTCGGGCGGGGAGAAGACGACCAGTACACGCAGGTCCTCGCTGATGTGGTGGAACTTGTGGGCGACCCCTGCGGGCACGTACACCACGCTGCCCCGCGCTACCTCGCTCGTCTCCAGACCCACCGTGATCGACGCCCTGCCGCTCACGACGAAGTACACCTCGTCCTGACGGTGCGGCTTCTGCGGATCGTGCTCACCCGCATCGAGGGCATACAGCCCCACCGACATGTTCCGCTCCCGCAGGAACTGGAGATAGGCGCCCTCGTTGGCGGCGCGCTCCGCCTCGAGTTCATCCAGTCGGAATGCCTTCATCGCCGCTGCTGCCCTCATCCCACTGCTCGTTTCCGACCCGGTCTGCCACGATCAGACACATGAAGAATTTTGTAGTCAAGACGATCGCCAACGCCGGCGCCCTGGCAGTCGCCGTATGGCTGCTCGACAAGATCACCCTGACCGGCGACAGCACGGCCAAGAAGGCCGGCACGCTCATCGTCGTCGCGCTGATCTTCGGCCTGGTGAACTGGCTGGTCAAACCCATCGTGAAGGTGCTCACCTTCCCGCTGTTCATCCTGACTCTCGGGCTGATCACTCTGGTCGTGAACGCCCTGATGCTGTTGCTGACCTCCTGGCTGAGTGGTAAATCCGATCTTCACTTCCACGTGCAGGGCTTCTGGACGGCCGTTGTCGGCGGCCTGATCATCTCCATCGTCTCCTGGGCACTGCACGTCGTCCTGCCCGACGAGGACTGAGCCCGCCATGACCTACCGCGTCTGCTTCGTGTGCACCGGCAACATCTGCCGCTCACCGATGGCCGAATCCGTCTTCCACGCGCGCGTGGCGGAGGCCGGGCTCGCAGAACTGGTGACGGTCGACAGCGCCGGCACCGGCGGCTGGCACGAAGGAGAGGCCGCCGACCCGCGCGCCGCCTCGGTCCTCGGGGAGCACGGATACGGCACCGAACACATCGCCCGCCAGTTCCAGTCGTCGTGGTTTCCCCGCCTCGACCTGGTGATCGCGCTCGACACCGGCCATCTCAAGGCCCTGCGCCGCCACGCGCCAACCGAGGAAGACGTACGCAAGATCCGCCTGCTGCGCTCCTTCGACCCCTCTGCCGGTGACGAACTCGACGTACCGGACCCGTACTACGGGGACCGGGACAACTTCGAGGAGTGTCTTGAGATGGTGGAGGCGGCGAGCACCGGGCTGCTCGCCGCCGTGCTCGCAGAACTGGAAGGACGAACCGCATGAGCGACGCCGCCAGGGGCGGGGGCCACACGGGCGACGGCACCCGAGCGGTACGGGCAGGACTACCCGAACCTGTGAAACACGAGCCGACCATGCCCGGACCGGTGTTCGCGGCCCACTTCCACCTGCCCGGTGACGTGACGGGTCCGTACTCGTACGGACGCGACGACAACCCCACCTGGACACTGCTGGAACGTGCCATCGGCGAGCTGGAAGCGCCCAGGCAGGACGTCGAGACGTTGGTGTTCGCCTCTGGCATGGCGGCGATCTCCGCGGTGCTGTTCTCCCAGCTGCGCGCCGGGGACGCGGTCGTACTGCCGTCAGACGGCTACCAGGTACTGTCACTGGTCCGCGCCCAATTGGAGGCCTACGGCATCGAAGTACGCACCGCACCCACGCGTGGTGACGCCCAGTTGAAGATCCTCGACGACGCCCGGCTGCTGTGGATCGAGTCCCCGTCCAACCCCGGACTCGACGTGTGCGACATCCGACGGCTGGTGGAGGCGGCACACGCGCGGGGCGCCCTGGTGGCCGTGGACAACACCCTCGCCACGCCGCTCGGACAGCGGCCGCTGGAGGTGGGCGCAGATTTCTCCGTCGCCAGCGGCACCAAGCAACTCACCGGGCACGGAGACATCCTCCTGGGCTACGTCGCCGGCCGCGACGCCACGGCCATGGCCGCCGTACGGCGCTGGCGCAAGATCACCGGAGCGATCTCCGGGCCCATGGAGGCCTGGCTCGCGCATCGGTCCATCGCCACCTTGCAGCTGCGCGTCGAACGTCAGAACACCACCGCCCTGCGTGTCGCCGAGGTCCTGCGGCAACACCCCGCAGTGTCCGGCCTGCGCTACCCGGGGCTGCCCGACGACCCCTCCCACAAGATCGCTTCACAGCAGATGTTCCGCTACGGCTGTGTCGTCTCCTTCACGCTGCCCACACGCGCGCGAGCCGAACGTTTCCTTGCGGCACTGCACCTGGTCGAGGACGCGACGAGCTTCGGCGGCGTTCGCTCCACGGCCGAACGCCGGCGCCGCTGGGGCGGTGACGCGGTCCCGGAAGGCTTCATCCGCATGTCCGTCGGCGCCGAAGACCCCAAGGACCTGGTGGCCGACCTGCTGCGTGCTCTGGACGAGTCGGCCGGGTAAGCGGGGACGCCTTCATCTGCCGAGACAGCAGGACGGTCCGAGCCTCCCCCCTCGTGGCTCGGACCGTCGCCGGTTCCGCATGCGAAGAACCGCTTGACCAAGGCTAGTTGACCCTGTGTCAGTGTCCAATCACGCAGGCGACAGCGTCCTATCGACTTATTTATAGTTGATGCCTGCCCAGAGGCCGGAGAACGGCAGAGACAGGGGAGGGCGTGCCATGGATCTGGCCTTGCTGCGGACCTTCGTCACCGTTCACCGGGCAGGTTCCTTTACTCGCGCCGCCGCACTGCTCGGGCTCTCCCAGCCCGCCGTCACCTCACAGATCCGCACGCTGGAACGCCAGCTGGGCAGACCTCTTTTCCTCCGGCAGGCCCGCGGCGTGACCCCGACGACCATCGGCGACGAACTCGCGCACAGGGCCGCACCCCACCTCGACGCCCTGCTGGAAATTGCCGAAAGCAGCCTGGACGACGAAGCGCCGGCACGGACGCTGCATCTCGCCGGTCCGCCGGAGTTCACCGCCGAACGCGCCCTGCCCGCTCTTACCGAGCTGTCCGGCGAAAACGGCCACGGCCTCACGCTGCGTGTCTCCTTCGGCATTGCGGAGGAGATCCTGGAAGGGCTGGCCGCCGGACACCATGACCTGGCCATCAGCACGGCCCGGCCACGCGGAACCCTGCTCACCGCGAGCCCGCTCTGCGATGAAGAGCACGTGCTCGTGTCCGCCCCACACTGCGCGGAGAGGATCGGTTCGGACGCTCTACGCCTGAGAGGGGCACCCGCCCTGGAGAACCTACCCATCGTCGAGGTCCACGAGTCGCTGCCCTTCGTCTCGCGCTACTGGACCTCCGTCTTCGGAGCCCGCCCGACGGCCTCGGGCACGATCGTCGTACCCGACCTGCGAGCCGTACTCGCCTGTGCGATCGCGGGCGCTGGGCTTGCGGTGCTGCCCCGATATCTCTGCACTCCGGCCCTCAATCGCGGCACGATCGTCACTCTGCACGACCCGGCAGTACCACCGTTGCGCACCTATTTCTTGGTCGCACGCACCGGCACCCTCGCGATGCCGCATATAGCCCGCGCCCACGAGCGGCTGAAGCGGGCAGCGATGGCATGGCGCTGAGGCCTTTCTCCACGGCATACGCAGACCGCGCTCGCATGGTGACGCTTCGCAATGTTTCACGTGGAACCAGCCGGGCCACATTTCTCCCATGACCGTCCGACCCGTGGTCAAGCGCACCGCCCGCGCCGTCCTCCTGGACGCTGACGACCTCATCCTGATCAAGCGCACCAAACCCGGTGTGGATCCCTACTGGGTCACGCCCGGTGGTGGGGTCGAGCCCAGAGACCCGACCGTCGTGGACGCCCTGCACCGTGAGGTGTACGAGGAACTGGGCGCCAAGATCACCGATGTGGTGCCGTGCTTCGTGGACACCGTGGAACACATCGGTGAGGACGGCGGTGCCACCGGCGTAAAGGTGCAACACTTCTTCGTCTGCCGGCTGGAATCGATGAATCCATCCCTGCGGCACGGCCCCGAAGTGGACGAGCCGACCGGGGAGTACGAGATCGTCCGTGTCCCGTTCACGCGCGTCGGCATCGCCTCCGTCCATCTGGTCCCACTGTCGCTGCGCCATTACCTGGACGGCAACATCGAGGGAGTACGCGCCATGCACGCTCCCGACCTCGGATAGCGCAGTCAGCCTCCGACAACGAGCAGTGTCTCCATCGAGTCGTGCCTTATGCGGTTGGACGGGACACCGATGTCCCGGAGTGTGTCCACTCCTCTGCGGATCATTCCGGGCGGCCCCGAGAGGTAGGCGTCGTACTCGTGCCAGGGGCCGTAGGCGCGTACGGCATCGGGTAGCTGGTGATTGGTCTGCTGGTCTATGACGGCCCGGACCGATAGCCAGGGATGAGTCTGCTGAATCCTGAGCATGGTGTCGATGTCGTACAGGTCGTGGTCGGTCCGTGCGCCGTAGAACACCTCGACCGTTCGGCGCTCTCCGCGCTCGGCAATGTCCTCGACCATGGCCTTGATGGGCGCTATGCCCGTGCCACCGCCCAGGCAGAGCAGCCCCCTGTCGGTCGAATGGTCGACGGTCATCGACCCGACCGGGGGGCCTAGGCGTACGACGTCCCCCGGCCGCGCGTGATGCACCAGCGCGTTGGAGACCCATCCGGCTGGAACAGCCTTCACATGGAAGGTCAGCATGCCGTCCGATCGAGGTGCGGAGGCGAAGGAGTAGTGCCGCCACACCCGGGGCCACCAGGGCGTCTCCACGCTCGTGTACTGGCCCGCAAGGAAAGGATAGGGCTGGTTCGGACGTACGGTGACAATCGCGATGTCGGAGGTCCTGAGCTCGTGCGTGACGATCTCGGCCTGCCACCAGGCGGGAGCGCGCAATTCGTCTGCCGCCGCCGCGTCGATCATGACCTGGGAGATCGTCGTGTATGCCCGCACCCAGGCCGCTTCGATCTCCGGGTTCCAGACGGCAGCGGCGTACTTGGTCAGTGCACCGATCAGGCATTCACCCACGGCCGGATAGTGCTCAGCGCGCGTTCCATACTTGCGGTGTCCGCGGCCCAGGTTCTGCAGGTAGTCGACAAGGACTGAGGTGTCGTCCAGGTACTCGGCCGCCGTAAGTAAGGCCTTCAGCAGGCGGTCTCGCTGCGCGTCCATCGCGGCCGGGAACAGAGACCTCAGATCGGGGTGACGAACGAAGAGGAGGGCGTAGAAGTACGAGGTGACCTTGTGGGCAACGGGGCCGATCTCGGCCATCGTGCGGCGGATGAGGATCGCATCCCGAGAGCCTTCCTGAGTGGTCGGCACCGACCGCTGCTGGGACTCGGGCAGCGAGGCCGCCACCACCGCGGAACCATCCTCAGATGACCGTGGGGCAGGTGTGTCAGCCGCCTGCGAGGCGGTCGGAGCCGATGATGTCCTACGCGGCGTGAACCAGTTGCCCCCGCCCGACATGCCGTTCTCCCCCGACGTAGTGGTCGGAGCGTCCATGGTGTGCCCTCGCCTCGAACGTCTTCTGGTCTGCGCACCTCCTCCTCGGAAGGTGCCCGCTTTCCCCCGGCAGGCGGCCAGCCGCAACGCTTGCTCCGCAGCTTCCCATCCCCTGGGAAGCCTTGGTCACGAAACCGGAAACATGGGTTTCGAGCCCTCCCTCCCGTTAGGCTGCTGCCCTGCCTCGGCCCGCTCGGGACGCGCGCACTCCGTCCCGGACGTGAACCGGATTCGACCCTACCGGCCGCCGCCGCACGCACAAGTCCCCTCCTTCTTTCCCTTGCCCTCGAACAGGGAAAGAACTGTGTGGATTGTTCAACTACCTTGATGCACGGACCAATTCATAGACCTCCCACAGATCTCGTCCCGTGGAGGAGGGAGTCGCAAGTCCGGCCAGGTGAGCGTCGGCATTGACCGCCACGGAAACCGGTACGACAGCAAACTGTTCCTTGTCCGATGACGAGTCTCCGTACGCCGCACAGTCCGCCCGTGCCACGCCGAACTCTTCACAGAGGTGGTCCGCGATAGTTACCTTGGCCGCAGCGCTGAGCACACCGGACGGAGCGACGGGGCTCGGTGAACGGCACCGCAGGAAAACGGGATCCATGGGCCGCGCGAGCGCCCCACTCCAGGAAACCCTCAACGAAAAGGGAGGGTGAGAGCGCCACCACCGCGCAGTATTCACCCGCGCTCCTGGTCGCCGCCCAGACCTCGCGAATGCAGTCCAGCCAGGGGGACCGCATCGAATGCGACGCTCACATGTGCCTCGGTCAGCCCCATCTCTAGGTCATACACTTGCGCCGCGCACTCCGGCGGACCATGCGCCCTTCCGCGATCGCATAGTTCAACGCCGCCGTCTCCGTTTCCAGCTCCACCTGGCGGGAAATCTCCACCGGCACGGTGCTCCCGTGCAACAACGCGCCATCGAGATCGAAAAGATGGAGTCTCGCCATGGCCACGAGGCCATCCGGCTGGCGACGTTTCACGTGAAACACCCACACATGTCCGCAGGCTTTACGCATGAGTACAACGTGGCCAAAAGCACGTATGTCTGCACCGAAACGGGTGGACGCCGAGGGCACCGGTCAGACAGCCTGACCTGCGTGCCAACTCCTTCCCTTGCCGCTCTTCCCATCCGCCGTCTGACGCTTCGCGATCTCACTGCCTGCGCCGACTTGTCCGAAGACCGGGGGTGGCCACGCGAAGAACACAAGTGGGGCTTCCTCCTCACAGCAGGAAACGGCTTCGGCATTGACGACCCGCAAGGAGGGCTTATCGCCGCCTGTGTCGTCACGGAGTACGGCTCATCGGAGCGGCTGGATCTAGGCGCCATCGGCATGGTTCTGGTGGCAGAACGCCACTCTCGACAGGGCGTCGGCCGCCGCTTGATGCGGCATGTGCTGTCGGTCATGGGAACCACGCCACTGACCCTGCACGCCACCCCCAACGGCCGTCCCTTGTACGAGGAGCTGGGCTTCAAGGCAACAGGCCGAACGGAAATGCTGACAGGCCGCTTCACTGCTGGGGATTGGGATTCAGGCGTACCAACGCGCGCAGCTACTGCGGAGGACCTTCCGGCGATCCTGCGTCTCGACGAGGAGGTGTTCGGTGCTGACCGCACTCCCCTCATCACTCGGCTGCCTGCTTTCGCCGACCAGCTACGGGTGGCCGAGGAGGAGGGCCGGATCACCGGCTACACGGCTGCGTGGCCCAATATGGACACCCAGGTCGTCGGCCCGTTGATCGCCCAGGAAGCGGAGACTGCAAAGGCCCTGATCGCCTCGCTAGCGGCCCATACTGACCGTCCACTGCGCACCGACATCGATGTGCGTCACAAGGAGCTGCTGGCATGGGCGAAGGCCCAAGGGCTGGCCTCAGTGGCCTTCAACTCCGTGATGGTCTACGGCATCACGGACCTTCCTGGCGACTGGACACGGAGATTCGCACCGCTGACAGTGGCGGCGGGCTGAGCCGTCGTAGGACGGGTCCGGTCTCACCGCGGCACTGGGTGGGGCCCACGCGTCCGTCCGGGACGGAGCGCCCACGATAAGCGGCAGGGCCCAGTGGGCGGCCAGACGTTCCCTGCTACCGGACGTCTCCTCCCGGAACGCCGAGCCAACCACACTGGAGTGGGGCTGAGCCCTCGAACGCTAGGGTGCGAGTGTGGAAGGACTCGATATACGTTACGCAACGGCCGACGACCTGTCGGCAATCGTCGCCCTGCTCGCCGACGATCCGTTGGGCGCTCAACGCGAGTCACCCCATGACCTGGCCCCGTACCAAGCCGCGCTGGATCGCCTGTCCATGGATCCGAACCAGCACCTCGTCGTCGCCGTACGGGAAGGCCGCGTCATCGGCACCCTCCAGCTCACGATCATTCCCGGTCTCTCTCATCAGGGGGCGACCCGAGCGCTCATCGAGGCCGTGCGCATCCATGCCGACGAACGGGGCAGTGGGCTGGGCAGCCTGCTGATCAAGTGGGCGATCGACACATCGCAGCGGCTCAGCTGCCGGATGGTGCAGCTAACTTCGGACAAGTCACGTACCGACGCTCATCGCTTCTATGAGCGCCTGGGTTTCAATGCCTCGCACGAGGGCTTCAAACTGAAGCTCTAAGTGGGTGTTCTGCGGGTCTTCGTCTGATTTCAGCTTGAGTCGGTCTCTGGGGTGGTCGGTGCCGGCGGGGTGAAGGTGAACAGGCCGGGTTCAGCTTCGGTGAGGATGCCTCGGTTGTCCAGGCGTTTCAGCTTGGCGCGCATACCTTCGGTGTGCCGCGGCTCGGTGCCGGTGCCGAGAGTGCGGCAGACATCCCTGGCGCGCAGCCCGTCCCCGTTGTGCTCGAAGAGGGCCAGGAGCTCGCGGTAGCCGGGCGGCAGCGGCTCGGGCGGTGGGGCGCCGTCCTCGGTGGCCAGTTCCAGCACGGTCTCGCGGGTGGTCTCCAGCCGCTCCAGAGTGTGCTCGGCGGCGGCGAGTTGCTCGGTGAGTTCGGCGATCTGCTCACGCAGCCGTTCGGCGGTCTCGTGCACCAGCCGCTGCCGGGCCTCGATCTTGTCCAGGAGCTGTCTCACCGCCCGCTCCCGCTCGCCTGGGATGCATCGCGCCAGGTCGGGGTGGCGGTGCGGGTGAGGCGGCGGAGCATGACGTCGGTTATGGACCAGTGGATCATCGCCACCGAGCTGGCCGGTCGGGTCTCGTAGTCCCGCACGAGTCTGCGATGGAGCAGGAGGGTGCCGAACGTCTGCTCCACCACCCATCTCTTGGGTTCCGGGGTGAACCCTCTTGCCCCGGGCTCACGTTGGACGATCTCCACGTCGATGCCGAGGCGGGTGCCGTGCTCGACCACGGCCTGCTTGAACCCGGCGTCCACCCAGCTCTTGGTCACCGTGGGTGCGGTGGCGGCGACCTTGTCCAGCAGGGCGATGCCGATGGTGTTGTCGTGCACGCTCGCAGCGACCACGACCACGGCGATGATCAGGCCGAGGACGTCGGTGGCGATGCCCCGCTTGCGGCCCGGGCTCTTCTTGCCCGGATCCAGCCCGGTCGTGTCCTTCGGCGCGTTCACCGAGGCCTTCACCGTCTGCGAGTCCAGGACGACGGCGGTGGGATCCTCGTGCCGCTTGCGCATTTCGCGGGCCTGCCAGCGCAGCAGGCCGTGGATGGTCTCGGCGGTTCCGTCATCCCGCCACAAGGGCGAAGTAGTAGTACACCGCGCTCTTCGGTGGCAGGTCATGCGGCAGGTAACGCCACTGGCAGCCGGTGCGGGCCTGGTACAGGATCGCGTTGACGATCTCCCGCATCGCGTACTGGCCCGCATGCCCGCTGACCGACGGGTGCCTCGCCTTCCAGGCCGTGATGGCCGGCCGGATCAGCTCCCATGCCTCATCCGGCAGATCACTCGGGTACGGCTGGCGCCCGCCCACGCTTCCCAGCAGACCGCACCCCTGGCTGACCGTGAAGCCCCGGAACCGGACAACCCGCCCTCAAGCGCAACGAGAACCGCCGAACTCTCGCAGAACACCCACTAACAGCACCACAGATACGAGCAGAACAGGGCGGTGTGTTTCACGTGAAACACACCGCCCTGCCTCTCGTCGCTAGCGCATCCCCCGCCACCCCTTCGGGTCCACTCCACCGGGCACCGGAGCATCGGTGTCGTACGGCTGCCGCGTGAACACGAATGACCCTAGGTCAAGGTGGCTCAGAGTCCCGTCCGCACGTCGAACTGGCTGCAGCAGCTCTCCGGCGTAGTAGCCCTCCAGGCCGGTCCAGGTGCCGTCGCCGTTCGGGCGGAACCGGGAACGCCGTCCGCTGCCGGTGAGCGGTCCCAGTGCGAGCAGGCCGTCGGCACTGGCCCGCAGACCGAAGGCATGGGGTCCCCAGTACCACTGCCCCGCCAGCTCCAGTACTGCCGGATCGACGTCATACAACGGCCGCCAGGGCTTAGGGAAGAGCGGTTCCGCCTCGGCGACGATCCGCACGAGGTCCGCGGCCACCACACCGGGCAACGGTCCACTGGTGCAGTTGGCAAGCACTACCGCGGCAACATCGTCCTCCACGCTGATCGTGAGGTTCGCAAGGAAACCCGGCAGCGATCCGGAATGCCCGACCAGCAACCTGCCGTCGCGGTGCTGGATCTGCATCCCTAGTCCGTAGGCGATTCCACCCGCAACATCGGCGGCTTCGGTGGGTGCCGCCGGGGTCCGCATCTCCCTCACCGACTCGGCACTCAGCACCTGGTGGTCGCCGCGGGTCAGAAACGCGGCGAACCGTGCCAGGTCAGCTGTGGTCGACCACAGCTGACCGGCTGGTGCCATCCTGCCGAGATCCTCCAGCGGCTCGGGCAGCAGCGCGTCGGCCCATGGATGCACGGCCCACCCACCCGCGTGCGGGGGCTCCGGATGCGCACTCGTGCGGCGCAGGCCGAGCGGTTCGAGGATTTCACCGCGCAGTACCTCTTCCCAAGGAGCACCACGCAGTTCCTCCACCAGCGCGCCGAGCAACGTATAACCGGGGTTGGAGTAGTGGTGCCGTCGGCCGACGGGATGGAGAAGGGGCTGCTCACCGAGCACATCACTCAACTCGGGTCGCAGGGAGCCGGGGGTCCGTTCCCACCAGGGCGCCGGCGACTCGGCCGCCAGCCCCGCGGTGTGAGCGAGGAGATCGGCGATCGTCGCCTCCCCAGCACCAGTACCTGGCACATGTTTCTCCAGGGCATCGCTGAGGTCGAGCAGCCCCTCGTCACGCAGGCGCATCACCAGGACAGCCGTGAAGGTCTTGGTGATGGACCCGATCCGGTACTGCACGGTCTCGCCCGGTGCGTCTCCATCCACCGATGCCCGTGCACCGTGCCACACGACCTGCCCATCCCGCACGACGGCGGCGACCAGCGACGGCGCTCGGCCTTCGGCCTGTGCAAGGGCAATCCGGTGCAGCAAGGCACGGCGGGTTCCGGGGAGCAGCGCTTCCTGATACGTCGTCATGGGCCCAGTTCACCTGCTACGGCGGCGGACGTCGAATCCACTACGCGCACTCTGCTGCATGGCCTCGTGGACCTCCCTGGAAGGGGCCCGGAGAGCGGCGGAACTGGACGCCGCTGTGTTTGCGCGCAGGGCGCCGAGGGAGTCGGACCCGGTCGCCCTGCGCGGGGGACACGCTGCCGTTCGTGCCTGTCGTGGCGTATCTGGCTGCACCGGGCTGGCGGCTGGCGACCTGCGGTCTGCAGCCGCACTGGACAGCACCCCGGCCGGCCAGACCGGGGAAGCACTGGCCGAGCTGGCTCACTGACCGCGCGGGCCGGTGGGGGTCGCGGTCGTCCCGCAGTTCCTAGGCGACATCGCCAGATCGCTCAGCGCCCGCGCCACACCCGTCGGGCCAGAACCGTTCTGGTACACGGGCCAGTGGGCCCCTTCACCTTGGGTTCTAACGGTCCTCGCCACTCCCACCGATCATGGGTGTTGCGAGGACCGTTAGAACCCGAGAAGGGCGGAGGCCGACTTCGTCTGTTCCGCCATCGCATGTCCTCGCGAGGAGTCCACTGCTCCTCGCGTCCACTGTAGGAGGCCAGCCGGCAGACACCCGAGATGTGCCCCGGAGGGAAGTACCTGGGCGGTCGATCAGCCGGTGCGTTCAAGGAACCGCGTCCCCCGCGCCCGGCATCGGAGGCCCAGCAATCCGCCGAGATCGACGAGTTTCCCCCACGAAATGCGAGACCGTACAACCTCGCTTCAGGTCTGGGCCATGTCCACGAAGCGGGAGTAGTGACCCTGGAAGGCAACCGTGATCGTGGCTGTCGGGCCGTTTCGATGCTTGGCCACGATCAGATCCGCCTCACCCGCGCGTGGAGACTCCTTCTCGTATGCGTCCTCGCGGTGCAGCAGGATGACCATGTCGGCGTCCTGCTCAATGGAGCCGGACTCACGCAGGTCGGAGACCATCGGCTTCTTGTCGGTGCGCTGCTCGGGACCTCGGTTCAGCTGGGAGAGTGCGATGACCGGGATCTCCAGCTCCTTCGCGAGCAGCTTGAGGTTACGAGACATGTCCGAGACCTCCTGTTGACGGCTCTCGGCGCGCTTGGAGCCACCGGACTGCATCAGCTGGAGGTAGTCGATGACGACCAGCTTCAGGTCGTTGCGCTGCTTCAGGCGTCGGCACTTGGCGCGGATCTCCATCATCGACAGGTTCGGGGAGTCATCGATGTAGAGCGGCGCGGCCGAGACATCGGGCATGCGGCGGGCCAACCTGGTCCAGTCCTCGTCGGTCATCGTGCCGGATCGCATGTGGTGCAGGGCGACCCGGGCCTCGGCCGACAGGAGACGCATCGCGATCTCGTTCCGGCCCATTTCCAGCGAGAAGACGACGCTGGGGAGGTTGTGCTTGATCGAGGCGGCCCGTGCGAAGTCCAGCGCAAGGGTCGACTTACCCATGGCCGGACGGGCCGCAATGACGATCATCTGCCCAGGGTGCAGGCCGTTGGTCAACGAGTCGAAGTCGGTGAACCCCGTGGGCACACCCGTCATCTCACCGCTGCGCGAGCCGATCGCCTCGATCTCGTCGAGGGCGCCCTCCATGATGTCGCCGAGCGGCAGGTAGTCCTCGCTGGTCCGCTGCTCGGTGACGGCGTAGATCTCGGCTTGCGCGCGGTTGACGATCTCGTCCACGTCCCCGTCAGCCGCGTAACCCATCTGTGTGATGCGTGTGCCGGCTTCGACTAGGCGCCGCAGAACGGCCCGCTCGTGGACGATCTCCGCGTAGTACTCGGCGTTGGCCGCCGTCGGCACGGTCTGGACGAGACTGTGCAGATAGGCTGCGCCGCCGACCTTGTTGATCTCGCCGCGCTTGGTGAGCTCGGCGGCGATGGTGATCGGGTCGGCTGGCTCGCCCTTGGCATAGACGTCCAGGATCGCTTGGAAGATGGTCTCGTGCGCGGGTTTGTAGAAGTCGTGGCCCTTGAGGATCTCGACCACGTCTGCGATGGCGTCCTTGGACAGCAGCATGCCGCCCAGCACGGACTGTTCGGCATCCAGGTCTTGCGGGGGCACTCGCTCGAAAGAGGTACCGGCGCCGTCCCACGAGGCGTTGTCCCGGCCCCGGTCGTGCTGCTCGTCACGGCCGCGGCCGCCGTCATCACGCCGGCGGGAGGCCGGCAGACGATCGCTGGGTCCGCTGTCGGCCCACGGATCGTCCAAGGGCTCGGAAATGCTCACCGAGCCACCTCCTCCCGTCCGCGGAGCGGACCTCGCCGTGTCCTCTTTTGTACGACACGACACTGACAAATAAGAGGCCCAACTCCAGTTCTGGCGCGTCGGATTTGTGACGATTCCCGGGCCGCGGGAAAGACTCTTCCCGGGCTGCGGGAAGGAGCGGGCGCCGGACAACGGTAGGCCTGTCGGCACCGTCAGCCAATCTGGTTATCCACAGGCCATGTGGACGACCGCCCAGATACTGTGGAGAACTCGTCAAAACCTGTGCACGACACGGTGGACAGTGCTGTGAACAAGCCCTCGATCTCATCGAGTAGGTGGCTCCGACCTGCGGACTTACCATCCACCGGCTGTGTAGAAGAAAAACTTCCCCCGTCGAGCCAAGATCGCTTCGAACGAAGCACGAAAGGACACGGTCCACGCCTTCCAGTAAGGGCCACTACGCCTTTGCATCACTTACCTGTGGACGATTACATTAGCGCTCATGACCGAGGCTCCCGCGAAACCCCGAGCTGTCCGCCGACGGCACGACCGAGAGATCGTCACGCTGGCCGTGCCGGCCTTCGGAGCGCTAGTTGCCGAGCCCCTTTTCGTCATGGCGGACAGTGCGATCGTCGGCCATCTAGGAACTGCCCAACTCGCTGGCCTCGGCGTGGCTTCGGCTCTGCTCACCACCGCCGTGAGTGTCTTCGTCTTCCTCGCCTACGCGACCACGGCCGCCGTGGCCCGTCGCGTCGGCGCCGGCGACTTCCAGACCGCCATCCGCCAAGGCATGGACGGCATCTGGCTGGCACTACTAATCGGCGTCGCCGTAATCACCATTGCCCTTCCGTTCTCGGGTGACATCGTGGACCTCGTCGGCGCCTCCCCGACCGCGGCCCCATACGCCACGACATACCTGCGCATCTCCTCCCTTGGCATTCCGGCCATGCTCATGGTGCTCGCGGCTACGGGGGTGCTGCGCGGCCTACAGGACACCAACACTCCGCTCTACGTCGCCGTCGCCGGATTCATCGCCAACGCCGGACTCAACGCAGGGCTCGTCTATGGCGTCGGTCTCGGCATCGCTGGGTCGGCCTGGGGTACGGTCATCGCCCAGTGCAGTATGGCGGCCGCCTATCTGACCGTGATCGTACGTGGTGCCCGTCGGCACGGCGCTTCCCTCCGCCCGGACATCACCGGCATCCTCGCATCGGCACAAGCAGGTCTTCCCCTCCTGGTCCGCACACTTTCACTGCGTGCAATTCTGGTCATAGCCACGGCAGTGGCAGCACGTCTCGGCGACGCCGACATGGCCGCCCACCAAATCATCCTGTCGCTGTGGAGCCTGCTGGCCTTCGCCCTCGACGCGATAGCGATCGCGGGACAGGCCATCATCGGCCGCTACCTCGGCTCGGACGACCCCCAGGGCGCCCGCGAGGCGTGCCGCCGCATGATCCAGTGGGGCATCACGACCGGTGTCGGCCTGGGCCTGCTCGTGGTGGCCGCGCGACCGCTTGTCCTGCCTCTGTTTACCAGCGACCCAGTGGTGACGGACACAGCACTGCCCGCTCTGCTGATGGTGGCACTGTCGCAACCCGTCTGCGGCATCGTCTTCGTCTTGGACGGGGTCCTGATGGGAGCAGGCGACGGGCCGTACCTGGCTTGGGCCATGGTTGTCACCTTGGCCGTGTTCGCGCCGATGGCGCTGCTCGTCCCTGTGGTCGGTGGTGGCCTCACCGCGCTCTGGACAGCGATGACGTTGATGATGACCATCCGCCTACTGACGCTGTGGCGGCGTGCCCGCTCCGGCCACTGGCTCGTGACAGGTGCCACCCGCTGACTGTTTCACGTGAAACGTGCTCCCCGTGACAGCGTTCCTACGCTTCGGTTACCGGAGCGTAGGAACGCTGTCACGGGGAGCACGAGAAGGGGGCCGCACCCGTAGATGGTGCGGCCCCTTCATCGGCTCATGCGAGCACAGCGGTCAGCCCGCGACGACCTCGATGTTGACCTTGGCGGCAACCTCGGGGTGCAGACGCACGAACGTCTCGTGGGCACCCAGGGTCTTGATCGGAGCGGACAGCTCGATACGGCGCTTGTCGACCTCGGGGCCACCGGAAGCCTTGATCGCGGAAGCGATGTCGGCCGGGGTGACGGAACCGAAGAGACGGCCAGAGTCGCCGGAGCGGACGGCCAGGCGGACCTTCACGCCCTCGAGCTGGGCCTTGACCTGGCTGGCCTGCTCGATGGTCTGGATCTCGTGGATCTTGCGGGCGCGACGGATTTGCTCGACGTCCTTCTCGCCACCCTTGGTCCAGCGGATGGCAAACTTCCGCGGGATCAGGTAGTTGCGAGCGTAACCGTCCTTGACGTCGACGACGTCGCCCGCGGCGCCGAGGCCGGAGACCTCGTGGGTGAGGATGATCTTCATGTGTCAGTCACCCTTCCCTTAGCGCGCGGTGGAGGTGTAGGGCAGCAGCGCCATCTCACGGCTGTTCTTGACGGCCGTGGCGACGTCACGCTGGTGCTGCGTGCAGTTGCCGGTCACGCGGCGAGCACGGATCTTGCCGCGGTCGGAAATGAACTTCCGCAGCATGTTCGTGTCCTTGTAGTCCACGTACGTGACCTTGTCCTTGCAGAAAGCGCAGACCTTCTTCTTCGGCTTGCGCACAGGCGGCTTCGCCATGGTGTTTCTCCTGTGTGATCAAGAAGTTTGGGTACGACCCACCCTCGGCCCGAAGGCTCAGAAGGGGGGCTCGTCCGAGTAGCCGCCACCGCCGCCGGAGCCACCGCCCCAGCCACCGCCCTGGTTGCCGCCGGCAGGGGTGCCGGAAGCCCACGGATCGTCAGCGGGAGCACCGCCTTGGCCACCGCCCTGAGGGCCGCTGGGGCCTCCGCCCCAGCCGCCGCCCTGGCCGCCGCCGTAACCACCCTGGCCACCGCGAGCGCCACCGGAGGTCTTGGTGACCTTGGCCGTGGCGTTGCGCAGGCTGGCGCCGACTTCCTCGACGTCCAGTTCGTAGACCGTGCGCTTGACGCCCTCACGGTCCTCGTAGGACCGCTGCTTCAGTCGGCCCTGCACGATGACGCGCATGCCTCGCTGGAGCGATTCAGCGACGTTCTCCGCCGCCTGACGCCAGACCGAGCAGGTCAGGAAGAGGCTCTCGCCGTCCTTCCACTCGTTCGTCTGGCGGTCGAAGGTGCGAGGAGTGGACGCGACGCGGAACTTCGCGACCGCCGCACCGGACGGGGTGAAGCGCAGCTCGGGGTCGTCGACAAGATTGCCGATGACCGTGATGACGGTCTCGCCTGCCATGGGGGAACCTCTCGGCGGGTTTGCTGCTGGCTGCTTGCTGCTACTCGAATCCCGAGATCAGCTGAGCGGGAAGGCTCAGTGGGTCTCGGGGCGGAGGACCTTGGTCCGAAGGACCGACTCGTTCAGGTTCATCTGGCGGTCGAGCTCCTTCACGACCGCAGGCTCGGCCTGCAGGTCGATGACCGAGTAGATGCCCTCGGGCTTCTTCTTGATCTCGTACGAGAGACGACGACGGCCCCAGGTGTCGACCTTCTCAACCTTGCCGCCGCCATCGCGAACGACGGACAGGAAGTTCTCGATCAGCGGGGAGACAGCACGCTCTTCGAGATCGGGGTCGAGGATGACCATCACCTCGTAGTGACGCATGTGGAACCCACCTCCTTTGGACTCAGCGGCCACGGTCGTTCCGTGGCAGGAGGGTTGTGATGCGTACGCAACGGTATCGGCCGCCACTGACAATCTCGGGGTTCCGCCGGGGACCCCGCAGTGTGACCGCAGCCCTGTCGGGCAGGTCTGAACAGACACCGGTGCAGACGGTACAGAGTACCCGCACACCGCTTGCGGTTGAAATCCGGCGGTGGGAGCCGTCAATCTGTACACATCGGGTGTGTACGGCGCTACGATGCGCCGCCTTCCGCAGGAGGTGCCCATGGCACAGGCATTGCGACCCAACACCGCCGGTTCTCTCTTCGCCACGGATGGCAAGCCCCATCCGCTTCAGGACACCCTGGTGGTGGTCACGCTCGTACTCGGCGTGACGGCCTTCATCACCGGCTTTTTCGACGGCCTTCACCTGCTGGCGTCCTGGGCCGGCCTGGTGGGGATCCTGACCGGGGCGTACGGGCAGTGGATCTCGGAGACCACACGTGAGCGCTTCGGCCTGATCCTCGGGCTCGGCGCATCAGGTGTCGGTTTCTTCCTCGGCATGGCGAACGGCGGGCTGTTCGGCGGGCTGTTCTAGCCGCCCGCCTCTCCCCGCTCGTCGGGCACCTCTCGCCGCCCGCTCCTTCGCCCCGGACAGCACGTCGACCGGGGCGAAGGAGCGGCACGCCCGGTCAGCGCGCTCACACGGCGCAGTAGGCTTCGGCGCTAGAGCCGGAGCCCCTGTACCCATGGGGACACACCAGCCCGAGGAGCCCCGAATGAGCCTGACCCTGAGGACTATTAGTCGCGAGCAGCATCTGGCCTACCTCCAGAGCCTGCCGGCGGCGAGCCACATGCAGGTGCCGGCCTGGGCCGACGTGAAGGCAGAGTGGCGCTCAGAGAGCCTCGGCTGGTTCGACGAGCGCACGGGCGAAATGGTCGGCGCGGGTCTGGTCCTCTACCGTCAATTGCCCAAGATCAAGCGCTACCTCGCCTATCTCCCCGAGGGTCCGGTGATCAACTGGTTCGCGCCGAACCTGGACGACTGGATCCAGCCGATGCTGGCTCATCTGAAGCAACAGGGCGCCTTCTCGGTGAAGATGGGCCCGCCGGTGATCATCCGACGCTGGAACGCCGAGACCATCAAGAAGGGCATCCAGGACCCGGACGTCAAGCGTCTACGCGACATGGAGGCCGACTTCATTGAGCCGCGCGCCTTCGAGGTGGCCGACAAGCTGCGCCGCATGGGCTGGCAGCAGGGCGAGGACGGCGGCGCCGGCTTCGGCGACGTGCAGCCCCGGTATGTGTTCCAGGTACCGCTGGCCAACCGCTCCCTCGAAGAAGTGCACAAGAACTTCAACCAACTCTGGCGCCGCAACATCAAGAAGGCCGAGAAGGCCGGCGTCGAGGTTGTCCAGGGTGGTTACCAGGACCTGCCTGAGTGGCAGCGGCTGTACGAGATCACGGCGGTACGCGACCACTTCCGGCCCCGCCCGCTGTCCTATTTCCAGCGCATGTGGACGGCCCTCAACACCGAGGACCCCAACCGCATGCGCCTGTACTTCGCCCGGCACAACGGCGTAAACCTTTCAGCGGCGACGATGCTGATCGTCGGCGGCCACGTGTGGTACTCCTACGGCGCCTCCGACAACATCGGCCGCGAGGTCCGGCCCTCCAACGCGATGCAATGGCGGATGCTGTGCGACGCCTACGCGCTCGGCGCCACGGTCTACGACCTGCGCGGCATCTCCGACTCGCTCGACGAGACGGACCACCTGTTCGGCCTCATTCAGTTCAAGGTCGGCACGGGCGGGCAGGCCGCCGAGTACCTCGGCGAGTGGGACTTCCCGCTGAACAAGCTGCTCCACAAAGCGCTCGACATGTACATGTCGCGCCGCTGAACCGCGGGCGTTTGATTCCATAGCCTTCATAGCTTTCGCACCTCTAGTACACCGCAGCCACGAGAAAGGTTCCGGGTCCGGCCATGGCGCTCACGCTCTACGTCGACACCGCGCGCTGGCGGGCGCACCACAAGCACGTGCAGGAGCAATTCCCGGGTCTAGTCCCGGTCTGCAAGGGCAACGGCTACGGCTTCGGACACGAAAGGCTGGCCGAGGAGGCCACGCGGCTCGGTGCGGACCTACTCGCCGTCGGCACGACCTACGAGGCCGCGCGCATCAAGGACTGGTTCGGCGGGGACCTTCTGGTACTGACGCCGTACCGGCGCGGTGAGGAGCCCGTGCCACTGCCCGACCGGGTGGTGCGTTCGGTGTCGTCGATCGACGGCGTGTACGGTCTCGTCGGCGCCCGTGTCGTCATCGAGGTGATGTCCTCGATGAAACGGCACGGCGTCAGCGAGCAGGACCTGCCGCAGCTGCACCAGGCGATAGAGAACGTCCGGCTGGAGGGCTTCGCCATCCATCTGCCGCTGGACCGCACTGACGGATCGGACGCCGTCGAAGAGGTCATCGGCTGGATGGACCGGCTGCGCGCAGCCAGGCTGCCGCTGCACACGATGTTCGTCAGCCACCTCAAGGCTGACGAACTCGCCCGGCTCCAGCAACAGTTCCCGCAGACCCGGTTCCGCGCTCGTATCGGCACACGGCTATGGCTGGGGGACCACGAGGCCACCGAGTACCGCGGCACGGTCCTGGACGTCACGCGCGTGGCCAGAGGTGACCGGTTCGGCTATCGGCAGCAGAAGGCGGCCTCGGACGGCTACCTGGTGGTGGTGGCAGGCGGCACGTCACACGGGGTGGGTCTGGAGGCCCCGAAGGCTCTGCACGGCGTCATGCCGCGCGCCAAGGGTGTCGCCCGGGCCGGCCTCGCCACGGTCAACCGGAATCTTTCGCCGTTCGTCTGGGGCGGCAAGCAGCGCTGGTTCGCCGAGCCACCGCACATGCAGGTGTCGATCCTTTTCGTCCCTTCGGACGCCCCGGAGCCGAAGGTCGGTGACGAACTGGTGGCCCATCTGCGGCACACGACAACACAGTTTGACCGGCTCGTGGACTACTAGGACAGCCAGCCGTACCGGAAAGAGCCCGGCCGGAATAGCCGTATCGGGCGGGCAACGGGCCGTACACGAATCGCTCGTGTACGGCCTCCCTCATGAGGGCCCGAGAGCCGCTCCCTCAGAGCGAACTCTCCTCGTGGGGCAACGGTGCGGACGTACCCCAGCCCACCTGGGGCCTGTCGGCATGGGCCGCGTGCCGTGGTGGGTGGGCCGCCGCGCCGAGCACGAAGACGTCCTGGGCTCCGTCGAGCACCCCTCCCGAGGGGTCGTCGTCGCCGGATCGCCGCACAACGTCCCGCTCCGGCATGAGGATGTCCCGCACGACGACGGCGCACAGGTAAAGCGTGCCCAGCAGGTGCAGCACGATCGCCAGGTGATAGCCGTGCGTCGGCAGACCTTTGTGAGCGTCTCCACTGGTCGTGTAGGCGAGGTACATCCAGATGCCGAGGAAATACGCCACCTCGCACGCCTGCCAGATCAGGAAGTCCCTCCACTTGGGCCGGGCGAGGACAGCCAGCGGCACCAGCCACAGGACGTACTGCGGGGAATAGACCTTGTTGGTGACAATGAACGCCGCCACCATCAGAAAGGCCAGTTGGGCGAAGCGCGGTCGGCGTGGAGCAGTGAACGTCAGCGCGCCGATACCGAGGAAGCACACCACCATCAGCGCCGAGGCAGCGATGTTCACGAAGTCGGTAGTGGGCGGGTTACTGGAGTTCTGCGCCCAGATCAGCCAGAACGACCCGAAGTCGACACCGCGCTCCTTGCTGAAGGTGTAGAACTTGGCCCACCCCTCGCGGATGTGGAAACCCGTCGCGTCGTGATTGATCATCACTGGCAGGTTGACCACCAGCCAGGCGCCCACTGCCCCGCCCACGGCCTGGAAGAACTGCCGCCATTGAGCGGCCCTCCAGCACAGCACGAGTAGCGGGCCCAGCAGCAGAACGGGATAGAGCTTGGCTGCCGTGGCCAGTCCGAGCAGGACACCGAAGGCGAGGGCCCGGCCCCGTGACCACATGAGCATCGCGGCAGCGGTGAAAGCGACGGCGAAGAGGTCCCAGTTGATGGTCGCCGTCAACGCGAAGGCGGGCGCCAGGGCGACAAGCAGGCCGTCCCAGGGACGGCGTCCATGGGTCCGGGCCACGCATACGGCAATGACAGCCGCGCACACCATCAGCAACCCGGCGTTGACGAACCAGTACCACTGCTCCTGGTGCTGGATGGTGCCGCTGTGCGGGGTCAGCCAGGATGCCACCTCCATGAATACACCGGTCAGTACCGGATATTCGAGGTAGTCCATGTCGCCAGGAAGTTTGTCGAAGTACGGCACGAGGTGGTCGGCGAACCCGCGGCCTTGGTAGAGGTGCGGGATGTCCGAGTAGCAGGCGTGCGTGTACTGGCTACTCGCTCCGAAGAACCAGGCGCTCTGGTAGCACGGCGCCTTCTGGACCAGGCCGAGGGCGAACATAGCGATGGCCACGAGCACAACGACCCGTACAGGAGTCCACCAGGAAGTCCCGAAGAGGGCACGCCGCCCGATGGGACCGCCGATCAGTTCGCTGCCAGCCGCGGCGACCTCGTCCTCTCTGGTGGGCTGCACCGGTTCGGCCTCGGGCTTGGGCATGCTCGCGGGCGTCATCTCTGCACTGGGCATGGGCCACATCCTGCCGTACCTGCCTTGGAAAGAGCCGAGGGCCGCCGCACCTCGTCGGTGCGGCGGCCCATGTTTCACGTGAAACACCCTCAGTGGGCGATATGGATGTCAACCAGTTCGACGGCTAACCGGTCGGTCCGGAGAGGATGCCTCCTCCATTGCCGTTTCCTCGGGTGGTGCTTGCCGTGGTCGTGTCGGTGCCAGTGGGCGTCGGACTGGCATCTCCGGTTGCACCACCAGCGCCCACACCACCAAGGCCACCGCCGCCATTGCCATTGCTGTTTCCGTTGCCGTTGCAGTTGCTGCCCCAGCCCCACTGACAGGTCTGGCTCGGCGTTGGGGAGGGGGTGATGACCGTCTCGCTGGGAGTCGGACTCGGCGTTTCGCTCGGCGTTTCGCTCGGCGTGATGCTTACGGTCGGAGTCGGAGAGGGCGCACCCGGCTCGTCTTGGGCCTCTCCGATGTCGGTGGCCTCGGGGAATCCGGGATCGGACTTGCCCTTCAGCGCGACCTTCATGTAGTCGGTCCACACCAGCGTCGGGATGTCACCACCGTGGATGGAGTCCACGCCGGCTGTGCCGTACATGGAGATCAGCCCGCTCTTCTTGGGGTTCTCCCTGAACATCGTGACCGCGGTGGAAAGCTGCTGGGTGTATCCCACGAACCAGGCCGACTTGTTCTTGTCCGTAGTACCGGTCTTGCCAGCCGCTGTACGGCCAATGGCCTTGGCGTTCTGGGCCGTACCGTTCTGGATGACGTTCTCCAGGACGTCTGTGACGTTGTTCGCCACATTGGCGGGCATCACCCGATTCGGCTTCGGCTTGGCAAAACCGGGCAGATTCTCCCCTCCGTGCGTGACAGAGGTCACCGAGTAAGGGTCGGTGTGCCTGCCTTGCGCAGCGAATGTCGCATAGGCATCGGCCATGCGGATCGCGCTAGGAGTCGAGGTGCCAATGGCGAACGACGGATCAGGGTATTTCGGCATGCTCTGGTCCAGGATGCCGGCGGACTTGGCGACGTTACGCACCTTCGACAGCCCCACATCCACACTGAGCTGGACGAACGGGGAGTTGATCGACTGCTCCATCGCCTTGCGTAGGGTGATGTAACCCCAGGCCTTGGGGCCCTCGTTCTTCTGGCGGAAGACGGTGTTGTCCTTGTTCAGGTAATAGCTGCCGTCCGGTTTCTTGATCTTGATCAGGTCGTCACCGTTGTACTTGCTCATCGGCGACAGACCCACGCCGTCGGACCAGTAGGTGCCGTACTCCATGGCCGCCGCGAGGTCGAACGGCTTCCATGTCGAACCAACCGGGACGCCCGAGGTATTGGCATTGTTGCTGAAGTAGCCGTGCTCGTACCCTGCGCCGCCGTAGATCGCGACGATCGCGCCGTCATTGGGTACCACTGACGCCGCGCCGAACTGGACGTACTTGTCCTTCGGCTTCTTCGGATCGATACGTGCCTTCTCGATCTTCTTTACGGCCGCGTTGAGCGCGTCGACCTTGTCCTTCTGGAAGGTGGTGTAGACCTGGTAGCCACCCTGGTCGAACTGCGCCTCCGTGATGTTGGAGTGGCTCAGGACGTACTTCTTGGCTGTGTCGACCAGGTAACTGATCTGGCCAGTCATCCCCTTCGTCGCCTTGCGGCCCTGTGGCATGGGGTATTTCTTGATGGCCTTCTGGTACTCGGCGTCGGTGAGATGCTTGTCCTTGTGCATCTCACCGAGGATCCAGGCCCAGCGATCATGGGAGCG
Source organism: Streptomyces pluripotens (assembly GCF_000802245.2). Classification (NCBI taxonomy): domain Bacteria; kingdom Bacillati; phylum Actinomycetota; class Actinomycetes; order Kitasatosporales; family Streptomycetaceae; genus Streptomyces; species Streptomyces pluripotens. Next base: position 3,556,868 of record NZ_CP021080.1, on the reverse strand, counting down.
CTGGTAGTTGGCCTGCCGGGTTGCCGACCTGTCGAGGTCCACGGCTCCTGCAGGGTCATAGTACGTAGGCCCCTTGAGTAGCGCCGCGAGCACGGCGCACTCGCTCGGTTTGAGGTCGACCGCGTTCTTGCCGTAGTAGGTCTGCGCCGCCGCCTGGATACCGTACGCACCGCGGCCGAAGTAAGAGGTGTTCAGGTAACCCTGAAGGATCTGGTCCTTCTTGAGCTTCGTGCCCACCTTTATGGAGATGAACAACTCCTTGAACTTGCGGGTGATGGTCTGGTCCTGACTCAGGTACGTGTTCTTCACGTACTGCTGGGTGATCGTCGACCCACCCTGTGTCTGACCACCTCGTGCCATATTGAGCACCGCTCGCGCAATGCCCATGGGATCAATGCCGGAATCCTGGTAGAAGGACTTGTTCTCAGCAGAGATCACCGCGTACCGCATGGCCGGGGGAATCTGATCGATGTTGACGTTCTGCCGGTTGACGCCCGTGCCCGTCGCCACCATCCGCGTGTGGTCGGCCCAGTAGTAGACGTTGTTCTGGGACTTGGCGGCGAGGTTCTCATCAGGGATCTGCACCATGGCGAAGCCGACACCGACCAGCGCCACCATACTGCCGACGAAGCCGATGAACAGGCCGGTAACGAGCTTCCACGAGGGCGTCCAGCGGCGCCAGCCGTACTTGCCGGACCGGGGATAGTCAATGAACCGCTTCTTGGCCGGCTCCTGCCCCGCCCGGGCCCGGGTGGCCCGCCCGGGCCCGGGTGGCCCGCCCGGGCCTCCACGCCGGCCACCCTGGCCGGCGTTGTCAGCGGCTCGACGCCGGCCACTCCTCTGCGCGGTCCGGCGGGCATCTGCCCGACCGGTGTAAGGACGCTCTTCACCACCCGAGCCACCGGAGTCCGACCCATAGGAGTCGGCAGGAGACCCAGTGGCGCCTCGCGGTGCCGCCCGGCGACCGGAGGACGAGCCGGACTGGCCGCGTCGGGCCGCGGCACGTCCGCCTCCCTGCGGCTGCGGCGGTTTGCGACGGTGCTCGCTCATCGAACGATTACTCCTCGGGCAGGCGCACCCGTGCGCCTGGAACGGCGGCTGGTTTCCGGTCCCCCCGAAGTACGGATGTGGTCGGTTCCGCATTCACCCGTACTGCACCGGGAACAACGACGCCCTCAGACATCGCTTGGTTCCCGGTGATGTGCATGGCGCACAGACTACGCACCGCCGAAACCCGCCGGTCCCCGAAGGTCACCCCAAAACAGGCAAGCTGCCTCCTACAAACCAGTGATGTGATCCCGTTCACCACGCTCCCTCTTGTCGCTTGCGCAAGGCCGTTCTATCGTGCTGATGTATCGAGTCGATACATCAGCACGACATAAGGACGCTGAGAGGCGCTACGAGACCTGCGGGACCAGCCTGCGGGACCGAGAGGAGGCGATCATGAGCCGGCGCTCCGGCATCCTTGAGTTCGCCGTGCTCGGTCTACTGCGTGAGTCCCCCATGCACGGTTACGAACTGCGCAAACGACTCAATACGTCACTGGGGGTGTTCCGCGCCTTCAGCTACGGAACCCTGTACCCCTGCCTCAAGACGCTGGTCGCCAACGGCTGGTTGATCGAGGAACCAGGCAGCACCCAGGAGGAAGCCCTCGCCGCTCCTCTCGCGGGCCGCCGCGCCAAGATCGTCTACCGATTGACGGCGGAAGGTAAGGAGCACTTCGAGGAGCTGCTCTCGCAGACCGGCCCCGACGCATATGAGGACGAGCACTTCGCCGCGCGGTTCGCCTTTTTCGGACAGACGTCGCGCGATGTGCGCATGCGCGTCCTGGAAGGCCGGCGCAGCCGCCTGGAGGAGCGCCTGGAGAAGATGGGCGCCTCCCTGGCACGTACCCGGGAGCGCCTCGACGATTACACGCTTGAGCTCCAGCGCCACGGTATGGAATCCGTGGAGCGCGAAGTGCGCTGGCTGAACGAGCTCATTGAGAGCGAGCGGGCCGGGCGGTACCTGAGGGGTTCCGCGTCCGGGGGGTCCGCTCAGCATGACACCACCACTGGATCGACGGGCGGCCTGCCCCGTGCCGGGGAGCACTCCGGCACGGATACGCCCGGCGACACCGCCACGTGAGACCCGCTCAGGGCCTCACTCGTACACACAGGGAGCAACCGGAATGGGTTCGGTTCGCGTAGCCATCGTCGGCGTGGGCAACTGCGCCGCGTCGCTGGTACAGGGAGTCGAGTACTACAAGGACGCCGACCCGGCGTCGAAGGTCCCCGGCCTGATGCACGTGCAGTTCGGTGACTACCACGTGCGCGACATCGAGTTCGTCGCCGCGTTCGACGTCGACGCCAAGAAGGTCGGCCTGGACCTCGCGGACGCCATCGGCGCCTCCGAGAACAACACCATCAAGATCTGCGACGTGCCCAACACCGGTGTCACCGTCCAGCGCGGCCACACCCTCGACGGCCTCGGCAAGTACTACCGTGCCACCATCGAGGAGTCCGAGGCCGAGCCGGTCGACGTCGTCCAGGTCCTGAAGGACAAGAAGGTCGACGTCCTGGTCTGTTACCTCCCCGTGGGCTCCGAGGACGCGGCGAAGTTCTACGCGCAGTGCGCCATCGAAGCCAAGGTCGCCTTCGTCAACGCCCTTCCGGTGTTCATCGCCGGCACCAAGGAATGGGCGGACAAGTTCACCGAGGCCGGTGTGCCGATCGTCGGTGACGACATCAAGTCCCAGGTCGGCGCCACCATCACGCACCGTGTCATGGCGAAGCTCTTCGAGGACCGGGGTGTCATCCTCGACCGCACGATGCAGCTGAACGTCGGCGGCAACATGGACTTCAAGAACATGCTTGAGCGTGAGCGCCTGGAGTCCAAGAAGATCTCCAAGACGCAGGCCGTCACCTCCCAGATCCCTGACCGGGACCTCGGCGAGAAGAATGTCCACATCGGCCCGTCCGACTACGTGGCCTGGCTGGACGACCGCAAGTGGGCCTATGTCCGCCTTGAGGGCCGTGCCTTCGGTGATGTCCCGCTGAACCTTGAGTACAAGCTTGAGGTCTGGGACTCCCCGAACTCCGCGGGCGTCATCATCGACGCGGTGCGCGCCGCGAAGATCGCCAAGGACCGCGGTATCGGCGGCCCGATCCTCTCCGCATCCTCGTACTTCATGAAGTCCCCGCCGGTCCAGTACTTCGACGACGAGGCCCGCGAGAACGTGGAGAAGTTCATCCGCGGCGAGGTCGAGCGCTGAGCTGCTGAGCCGCGCCGCCCGCACGAGACGCTCCTGCCAGGGCTGTGAAGGTCCCCGGGTTTCTTGGCCCGGGGACCTTCCGCATGTGTGAGGCTGTGCCACATGCCCGTCGTCCGTGACCTGCGCGTCCTACTGCGCCTGCGGTACTTCCGGCGTCTGCTGTACATCCGTCTCCTGTCTCAGGGTGCCGACGGCGTCTACCAGGTCGCACTCGCCGCTTACGTTGTCTTCTCCCCGGAGAAGCAGACATCGGCCACCGCGATTGCATCCGCTATGGCGGTCTTGCTGCTGCCGTACTCACTGGTCGGCCCCTTTGCAGGCGTCCTGCTGGACCGCTGGCAGCGCAGACAGGTTTTCGTGTACGGCAATCTGCTGCGCGCCCTATTGGCCGCGGTCACCGCCGTCCTGATGATCAGCAACGTCCCGGACTGGCTCTTCTATGTCTCCGCCCTGTGTGTCACAGCCGTGAACCGGTTCGTTCTCGCAGGGCTGTCCGCCGCGCTGCCCCGCGTGGTCGACACCGGACGTCTGGTGATGGCCAACTCTTTGTCCCCGACGGCCGGCACTCTTGCCGCGACTGCCGGCGGCGGCCTCGCCTTCGCCGTACGGCTCGCGACGTCGAGCTCCAATGCCACGGTGGTGCTGCTGGGCGCCCTCCTCTATCTGTGCGCAAGCCTCACGTCGCTGAGCATGGCGCCCACTCTCCTTGGCCCCGACCGGCAACCATTGCGGCCGCATCTGAGGGCTGTGCTCGCCGGCACGACACGTGATCTGGCCGCGGCCATGCGGCACCTGGGGATGCCCACACGCAGAGAAGCGGCTTGGGCGCTCGCCGTGATGACGCTGATGCGCTTCTGCTACGGCGCGCTTCTGGTGCTGCTCCTCATGCTGTGTCGGTACGCCCTCTCCGGCACCCCTGAGGAGGGACTGAGACTGCTGGGGTTGGCCGTGGCGCTGTCGGGCGCGGGATTCTTCACAGCGGCCGTGGTGACGCCCTGGGCAGCGGGACGCCTCGGCCCCGGCCGCTGGATCATGGTGTGCTCCGGTACCGCAGCGGTACTGGTCCCCGCCCTTGGCCTCCCATTCGCCACTGAGCCGCTCCTGATCGCAGCCTTCATCCTTGGCCTGACCACTCAGGGAGCCAAGATCGCCACTGACTCGATCGTGCAGGCATCCGTCGATGACAGCTACCGCGGCCGGATCTTCTCCGTGTACGACGTGCTCTTCAATATGGCATTCGTCGGCGCGGCAGGAGTGGCAGCCCTGATGCTTCCAGCGGACGGTCGCTCGTCGGTCCTGGTGGGGCTGGTCGCCCTGGTCTACGGCGGGGCTGCTGTGGCCCTGGCTGACTTCGAACGACGATGAGACCAGCGGTGCGACAAAGCTAGGGGTGGTGTTTCACGTGAAACACCACCCCTGCACACCGACGGCCAACGTGGGTGTTTCACGTGAAACGCCGCTCACCCAGGCTCAGCTCAAACCTGCCCGGCCCACCATTCCTTCAGGGCCGCCACCGCAACGTCGTGCCCCATCGGTCCGTTCTCCAGACGCAACTCCAGCATGTGCTTGTACGCCTTGCCGACGACCGGCCCGGGGCCGACACCAAGGATTTCCATGATCTGGTTGCCGTCGAGGTCAGGGCGGATCGCATCCAGCTCCTCCTGTTCCTGGAGCTGGGCGATGCGCTCCTCCAGACCGTCGTAGGCCCGGGACAGTGCGGCCGCCTTGCGCTTGTTCCGGGTCGTGCAGTCAGAACGCGTCAACTTATGCAGGCGATCCAGCAACGGGCCCGCGTCACGGACATAGCGGCGGACAGCCGAGTCCGTCCACTCACCGGTGCCGTATCCATGGAAACGCAGATGGAGTTCAACGAGCCGCGAGACGTCCTTCACGAGTTCGTTGGAGTACTTCAGGGCGATCATGCGCTTCTTGGTCATCTTGGCGCCGACCACCTCATGGTGGTGAAAGGAAACCCGGCCGTCCTTCTCGAAGCGGCGCGTGCGCGGCTTGCCAATGTCATGCAGCAGCGCTGCCAACCGGAGGGCGAGGTCGGGACCCCCCTGCTCCAGAGCAATCGCTTGTTCGAGGACGATCAGCGTGTGCTCGTACACATCCTTGTGCCGGTGGTGCTCGTCGCTCTCCAGACGCAGCGCCGGCAACTCCGGCAGTACGTGGTCGGCAAGCCCGGTATCGACGAGCAGAGTCAGTCCCTTACGCGGGCGTGCAGAGAGGACCAACTTGTTCAGCTCTTCCCGGACCCGCTCCGCCGAGACGATCTCGATGCGCGCCGCCATCTCCGTCATAGCGGCGACGACCTCGGTAGCAACGACGAAATCCAGCTGGGCTGCGAACCGTGCGGCCCGCATCATCCGGAGAGGGTCGTCCGAGAACGACTCCTCAGGCGTGCCCGGCGTACGCAGCAGACACGCCGTGAGGTCTTCCAGACCCCCGTGGGGATCGATGAACTCCTTCTCTGGGAGCGCCACGGCCATCGCATTGACCGTGAAGTCTCGACGTACCAAGTCCTCCTCGATGGAATCGCCGTAGGCCACCTCGGGCTTACGGGAGGTCCGGTCGTACGCCTCCGACCGGTAGGTGGTGATCTCGATCTGGTAACCGTCCTTCTGTGCGCCGACGGTACCGAAGGCGATTCCCACTTCCCAGACGGCGTCCGCCCATGGCCGAACAATCTTCAGCACGTCATCGGGACGAGCGTCCGTAGTGAAGTCCAGGTCATTGCCGAGCCGGCCAAGCAGCGCGTCACGCACCGACCCGCCAACCAGGGCGAGTGAGAACCCGGCCTCCTGGAATCGGCGAGCGAGATCGTCGGCAACGGGGGCCACCCGCAGCAGCTCGGTGACCGCGCGCTGCTGCGCCTGGCTGAGGGCAGAGGGAGTGTCTTCGTTGGGGTTCGGCACAACAGAAGAGGGTACGTGCCCCAGGCTCCGTGGAGCGCTCCAGCCCGGAACCCCGTCCCCCTCGCTGAAGCGCCACAGGCAGTTCCCGGCGTACAGCGGCCACCGCTGCCCTTGTGGCACTCGGCTACTCTCCGCTCGATAGCTGGATATAGACGAGATCACCGCTGTGCTTCGATCTTGTGGAGGAGACCACGGCACTTCCCCTCAGCGCGCATCGTTACCATGCGTGGACGCACATTCCGACGACCACTGACGACGAGGGACGGGCGAGCGCGTGGCCGAGGCGGCTGACTTCCAGGGGACCAGTGCCTCACTTGCCCGCCGCTGGCTGCGGCGCACCGGCGCATTGCTCGCTGGTGCACCCCTGCTGGCCGCTCTGCTCCAGCTGCCCCTCGCAGCGCCGGCGCAGGCCGTCTCCTCGGGTACCGTATCCGTCTCCCTGGACTCGTTCAGCCCCAGCGTCCCCACGGACGGCGACACACTCACGGTCTCCGGGACGGTGACCAACAATGGCAAGCGTGCCGTCACCAGTGCCCACGTAGGCCTGAGGGTAGGACCCCTGCTGAACACCCGCGCGGCCATCAGCGCCACCGCCCGCCACTCCACCGATCTTCAGTATGCTGCTGGCTCCGAGGTCGGCGGCAAGTACGAGCAGAAGTTCGCCACGCTGTCTCCGGGCGTCGCTGAGCACTTCAGTATCTCCGTCCCCGTGGACAAGCTCGACCTCGGCAATGACGGCGTCTACGAGTTCGACGTCACGCTGTCCGGTCAGACCTCCGCAGAGCACTGGCAGCAGCTACTCGGCGTCCGGCGGACCTTTCTGCCGTGGCAGCCGTCCGAGGCGGACACCAGGACGAAGACAACGTTCCTGTGGCCCCTGCTGTCCACTGTCCACATGACCGCCAAGACGGGCGCCGGTGAGCTGCAGACACCGGTGTTCCTCAACGACGACCTCGCCAAGGAGCTCGCGCCCGGCGGACGGCTGGCCGAGATGGTGGACCTGGGTAAGAGCCTGGACATCACTTGGGTGATCGATCCGGACCTGCTGGCCTCGGTGGATGCGATGGCGGCCGGTAACTACCGGATCCAGGGCGAGGGAAGTGGCACCACTGCCGGCTCCCGTGCTCATCAGGCGATCGCCAAGCAGTGGCTGGCGAACCTGCAGGCGGCGGTGACCGGCAAGGAGGTCGTCGCGTTGCCCTTTGCTGATCCGGACCTGGCCTCTCTCGCCCACAACGGCACCAACGTCACCGGCTCGCTGAGCCACCTCAAGGACGCCACTGACGTCGCCGCCACCACCGTCAAGACCGTGCTCCACGTCACACCGAGCACAGACTTCGCCTGGCCTGTCGACGGCGCAGTAGATCCATCGATCATGAAGGTCGCCACCTCGGCCGGGGCCGACCGGGTGATCGCCCGCAGCGACAGCCTGCGGGAGAGCTCCAGGCTTCCCTATACGCCTTCCGCGGCCCGCCCGGTCGGCGCTGGCACCACGGCGGTGGTCTCCGACGCCGAGCTGTCCACCGCCTTCGAGGGCGACCTGACGAGGGCGAACTCGACCACGCTCGCCATTCAGCAGTTCCTGGCCCAGAGCCTTGAACTGAACGCTCAGACGGACAAGCAGCGCAGCATCGTAGTGGCCCCGCAGCGCATGCCCACCGCGAGCCAGGCACAGGCCATGGCAGCCGCGCTCAGGGCGCTCCAGGGCAACACCTGGTCCCAGCCCCAGGACCTCACGGCAGCGGCCAAGGACAAGCCCGATCCCAACGCCACCACGCGCATCCCGTCGAGGTCTGTCTATCCGTCCTCGCTAGGCCGGCAAGAGCTACCGAAGGCGGGTTTCGAGCAGATCGCACGCACCCAGGACAAGCTGGGCAACTTCCAGGTGATCCTCTCCGACCCGTCTCGCGTGGTCACACCGTTCGGGCGGGCCATAAACCGTGAGATGTCCACATCGTGGCGCGGGCGGAGCGACAAGGCGGATGGCTACCGGGACGGTGTGGAGGCTTGGCTCGACGACCTCGCCGACCAGGTGAAGCTGATCGACAAGTCGGAGACCAAACTCTCCGGCCGCAGCGCCACCATCCCCGTGACCGTCCAGAACAATCTCGTCCAGCCCGTCGGCCACCTGGTCCTCCGTCTCACATCGACCATGCCGACCCGTCTGAAGATCGGTGGCAAGGCCTATTACGGACAGCCTGTGGAGGTCGCTGGCGGGCACAGCCAGTCAGTAAAGTTCACCACCTCGGCCAACGCCAATGGCCGCGTCACGGTGATCGCACAGCTGTATACGGAGGACGGCCAGATGTACGGCTCCCCGGTCAGTTTCGATGTGAAGGTCACCGAGGTCACACCCACGGTCATGCTGGTCATCGGCGGCGGCGTACTCCTGCTGGTCCTCGCCGGCTTCCGGATGTACACCCAGCGCAAGCGGGCGGCCGCCCGCCAAGCCGAGGAGGGCGGCGCCGGCACCATGACGGAGGACACCGAGGAACCCGGGAACCCTGGCAGCTCCGCAGACCGTCTCACCGGCAAGTCCGGCTCTGCCTCCGAGGCAGACGACCCGGAGCAGCCGAGTGACCCTGCGCCGGACACCGCACCGGAAAGCGCCGACCCGTCCGAATCGGGTGAGAGAGTGGACCGTTGAGCGATGTCGTGGCCGGTGGGCCCGGGACGATGAGGTGGGGTAAGCATGAACGCGCCGTACGACGGTGATCGCGGCCAGGGCGCGGCCGGCTCGGGCTACCCCGAGACGCCGCCCGAGCCCGGCCAGGTGCCGCCGCAGCACGCGGGGGACATGTACCTCCAGGACGCCTACGAACAGGATCCCTACCGGGCGCACGACCTGGCGGCCCAGGACCCGGTCGCCGAGGCGCTCTACGACCGCGCCGCGCACCCGCCGCCCCTCGGCGGCCACGACCAGCAGCCGCTGTACGCGCAGCCGGCCCAGTCGCCGTACGCTCCCGACCCGCGTGTGTGGGCACAGACTCCGGCACCGGAGCCGGAGGGCGGGAACCGGTACCTGCCCTACGGCGACGATCCGCGAACGACCCAGTTCGTGGGGGTGGACGACCTGATGGCGCACTCCGGCGAGGAGTACCACGAGCCGGACGCGTTCGCACACCTCTTCAAGGACCAGCAGCAGAGCGGCGGGCCCGTGTCCATGGAGCCCAGGGCCGTCCCGGGACCGACCGCTGCACCGGGCACCGGGCCAGGAGGGGCGACACAGGCAAGCGCGGAACAGTATCCGCCGCAGTTCGGGCAGGGGCCGCAGCAGGGCAACCCGTATGCCGCGGCGGCCTACCCGGCCGCTCCCTCTACTGCCGGTAACCCGGTGCCTGCCCCGACCGGTGCCGCGGAGTCGGCCGGACCGGCCGGCTCCGCCGATCCCGCGGCCCCTGCCGCGCCCGCGAAGAAGCCCGGCAAGGCTGCGGGCCTGCTCAAATCCAGTGCCGTCATGGCGGCGGGCACGATGATCTCCCGCCTCACCGGGTTCGTCCGCTCCGCGCTGATCGCGGCGTCCCTGGGCCTCTACGTCCTCGCCGACTCCTTCCAGGTGGCCTATCAGCTGCCGACGATGATCTACATCCTGACCGTAGGTGGCGGACTCAACTCCGTCTTCGTGCCGCAACTGGTGCGGTCCATGAAGGAGGACGAAGACGGCGGGGAGGCCTTCGCCAACCGTCTCCTCACCCTCGTCATGGTGGCACTGGCCGCGCTCACCGGCCTCGCCATGTTCGCGGCGCCCCTCCTGGTGCGACTGCTGTCCACCCCCATCGCCAACAATCCGGCGGCGAACGAGGTGGCGGTTACTTTCACCCGCTACTTCCTGCCCTCGATCTTCTTCATGGGCATCCATGTGGTGATGGGCCAGATCCTCAACGCCCGCGGGAAGTTCGGCCCGATGATGTGGACTCCGGTCCTGAACAACATCGTCATCATCGTGACGCTCAGCATGTTCATCTGGGTCTACGGCACCGCCGCCCACTCACACATGTCCGTCACCAGCATCCCGCCGGAGGGTCAGCGGCTGCTCGGTATCGGTGTACTGCTCGGCCTGGTCGTCCAGGCGCTGGCGATGATCCCCTACCTGAAGGAGACGGGCTTCCGGATCCGGCTGCGCTTCGACTGGAGGGGGCACGGCCTGGGCAAGGCCGCGATGCTCGCCAAGTGGACGGTCCTGTTCGTCCTCGCCAACCAGGCCGGCGCCATGGTCGTGACCCAGCTGTCGACCGCCGCCGGCAAGGACTCCGGCATCAAGGGCACCGGTTTCGCCGCCTATGCGAACGCCCAGCTGATCTGGGGCCTGCCCCAGGCCATCATCACGGTGTCCCTGATGGCGGCGCTGCTGCCGCGCATCTCGCGCTCGGCCGCCGAGGGCGACGGCGGTGCCGTCCGCGACGACATCTCCCAGGGCCTGCGCACCACGGCGGTCGCCATCGTGCCCATTGCCTTCGGCTTCCTCGCCCTCGGCATCCCGATGTGCACGCTGATCTTCGGCTCCGCCGGCACCAGCGCGGCCACCAACATGGGCTTCATGCTGATGGCCTTCGGCCTCGGCCTGATCCCCTACTCCGTGCAGTACGTCGTCCTGCGTGCCTTCTACGCCTACGAGGACACCCGCACCCCCTTCTACAACACCGTCATCGTGGCTGCGGTCAACGCAGGCGCCTCCGCACTCTGCTACTTCCTGTTGCCACCCCGGTGGGCCGTTGCCGGTATGGCCACCGCTTACGGACTCGCCTACGCCATCGGTGTGGGCGTCGCCTGGAAGCGGCTGCGCAAGCGGTTGGGCGGCGACCTGGACGGAGCCAGGGTGCTGCGGACCTACGCTCGTCTGGGCATCGCCTCGGTACCGGCGGTTCTGCTCAGCGGCGCGGCCTGTTACGGCATCGGGCACACCCTCGGCCAGGGCGCCATCGGCTCCTTCGCCGCGCTCCTAGCCGGCGGAGCCGTGCTGCTCGGCGTCTTCTACATCGCCGCCCGCCGTATGCGCATCGAGGAACTCAACTCCCTCGTGGGAATGGTTCGCGGGCGACTGGGACGCTGAGGCGGGGGTAAGCGCACAACCATCGTCCGCTGCTGTGTGTCGTGCATAGCGGCGGACTGTGGGCACAATTGGTTTCGGCGTCGAACAGCGTGCAACGGATGGGGAGGCAGGGACGACGGTGGCGGAACGAAGCACAGCTGCCGTCGACGTGGCAGACAACAGCGGTGAGCAGCCGCTGACCGCCAAGGCGGACCAGTCCACGGCCGACGGGGTGGCCAAGAACCCAGAGCGGGACACGGACAGCGATGAGACGCAGGGGAGCGGCGCAATCGAAGGTCCCGGAAAGCAGGCCTCGCCTCCCGAACTGCACAGCGGTCACAAGCTCGCCAGACGCTACCGGCTGGAGGAGTGCGTCACCCGTCTGGACGGATTCAGTAGTTGGCGTGCGGTCGACGAGAAACTCCGGCGTGCCGTCGGCGTCCATGTACTGCCCGCGGACCACGCACGAGCTCGTTCCGTACTGGCCGCCGCCCGCTCCTCCGCGCTGCTCGGCGATCCGCGCTTCGTGCAGGTCCTCGATGCGGTCGAGGAGAACGACCTCGTCTACGTCGTGCACGAGTGGCTGCCCGATGCCACAGAGCTGACCACGCTTCTCACGGCCGGCCCGCTGGAACCGCACGAAACCTACCAGATGGTCAGTCACATCGCCTCCGCCATGGCCGCCGCGCACCGCGAAGGCCTCGCCCATCTGCGACTCAACCCGAACGCCGTCCTGCGCACCTCCACCGGCCAGTGGCGCATCCGCGGCCTCGCCGTGAACGCCGCGCTGCGCGGCATCGGCTGCGCCGCCCCGCAGCGCACCGACACCGAGGCCATCGGCGCTCTGCTGTACGCGGCACTGACCCAACGCTGGCCGTACGAGAACGACGCCTATGGCCTGTCCGGCCTCCCCAAACACATCGGCCTCATCCCCCCGGACCAGGTGCGTGCCGGAGTCCACCGCGGCCTGTCCGAGCTGACCATGCGCGCTCTCGCCAACGACGGGGCCACCGCATCGCGCCATGAGGCTGCGTGCACCACGCCGGAGGAACTGGTGGAGGCCATCGGCGAGATGCCGCGCATCCGCCCGCCCGAGCCGGCGTTCACGGCCCCGCCGGAATACCAGCGCACGACCTACCAGCAGGGCACCTACGGCCGCCCGGCACCGCACCCCGGCGCCGCCCAGCCGATCGCAGCCCCGCCGCCCCCGCTGCAGAGCCGCACCGGAAAGGCCCTGAAGTGGGCGGTGTCAGCGCTCCTCATCGCCGCCCTCGGCCTGGGCAGCTGGCAATTGGCGGACGCGTTGATGGATCAGGGAGGCAAGCCCGAGGACACCAACAAGAGTCAGCAGACGGGCGCCAACGACAAGAATCCCGCGAAGCCGAAGCCGACTCCGATAAAGATCCAGAACAGTCAGGAATTCGTCGCCAAGGGGGACCCCCAGCACCCCAACGACGTACGGAAAACCTACGACGGTGACGCATCCACGTACTGGAGGACCAAGAGCTTCAACGACGGCCCTTCGATCGCCCCGCTCAAGCCGGGTGTCGGCATCGTCTACGATCTCGGCTCAGCCAGGAAGCTCAGCACTGCCACCATCGATCTCCGGTACCCGGGCGACCACACGACCGTCGAGCTGTACGCGGCCGATTCGCTGACCCCGCCGTCGCTGGGCTCAATGCATCAGATCGGCAAGGTCACGACGACGGGCACCACCGCTACCGTGAATGTCACCAAGTCGGTCAAGACCCAGTACGTATTGGTCTGGCTGACAGCGGTGCCGAAGTCAGGGTATGACGCCGCCCTGTACGCCGGGGCCGGATACAAGCAGGCCATCAGCGAAGTGAAGTTCACGGGCTGACATCTCACCCGGAGCGGAGGGGGCAGATGGCGAAGGGCGCCGGATACGACGGGGTGAGCGACAAGGATCTACTCGCCCGCCATGTAGAAGGCCATCCCGATGCCTTCGGCGAGATCGTGCGACGGCATCGGGATCGGCTCTGGGCGGTCGCGCTGCGGACCCTGGGGGACCGTGAGGAAGCCGCCGACGCGGTGCAGGACGCTCTGGTATCGGCTTATCGGGCGGCTCACACCTTCCGTGGACAATCAGCCGTCACGACGTGGCTGCACCGGATCACGGTGAACGCCTGTCTGGACCGTGCCCGTAAGACGGCCTCACGGAAGACCGCGCCCGTCGACGACACCGAACGACTCGAGCAGTTGCTTGAACCGCACGAGTCTGCGTCGGCGCCGGCCGAGCGGAACGATGTGCACCGGCAGCTCCTCGAAGCGCTCGCCACGCTTCCGCATGATCAGCGTGCGGCACTGATCCTGGTGGACATGCAGGGATACCCGGTCGCGGAAGCCGCTCGCATCCTGGATGCACCAGCGGGAACGGTGAAGAGCCGCTGCTCCCGGGGCAGAGCCAGGCTTCTGCCCCTACTCACCCATCTACGGCCCCATGGAGTCGGGGGCGGAAAAGAGTCCGCCCCCGGACGGAACCAGGTACACGGGACATCCGTCCCACCGGCAACGAGGCCTCCCAGCAGAAGTTCCGAGGACACCGGACCAAGCGATTCAGCCGTAGTGAAGGGCGGAGGTGGGCGAGCGTGACTTCCTTGACAGACACGGCCGGGCACCCGGACGTCGCGGAGATCTCTGACCTCACCGAAGGCCTCCTCCCTCCCGAACGCAGCTCGGATGTGCGGCGCCACCTGGACACGTGCGAGCTGTGTGCGGATGTACATGCCTCGCTGGAGGAGATCCGAGGGCTGCTGGGGTCAGTACCGGGCGCGGAGCGCATGCCAGCCGATGTGGCCGGTCGCATCGACGCTGCCCTCGCCGCGGAGGCACTGCTCAACGCTGCCGCGGCAGATATGCAGATCTCCGGTTCGCCCGAATCACGCCATGAAGACGACAAGCGGCATGTTTCACGTGAAACAGCGGCACCGTCCGTCCGCCCAGCCGGACGGACGCAAGTGGCGACGGGGCCGGGACGCAAGGGCCGCGAGCGAGGCCGGCGCCGACGGCGTGTCATTCTCGGGGCCATCCTCACGGTAGCCGTCCTCGGGACAGGCTCAGTGATACTGCAGTCACTTGCTGGCCAGTCCTCCCGCACCACCGCCCATGAACAGCCAAGCTCCTCGGTCGGTCCTTTCTCCGGAGACAGCCTTCAGAGCCAGGTGGAGGGGCTACTCACCACCCAGAAGAGCCCCCAGCGAGGAACGGACAGCGGGCGATCGCACATGGGTGTCCAGTCGGAGCAGAGCGATCCAGGTCCGACCGAGAAGGCGAACACTCTGATCCAGACCGCCGCCGTTCCCGACTGTGTTCGGCAGGCCGTCCATCGAAGTGACACCGTCTTGGGTGCCAAGACGGGGACCTACAACGGGAAGGCCGCCTATCTGGTCGTGGTGCCCGACACCAAGGACAGCGCCCGGGTCACGGCCTACGTGGTCGATGCGACCTGCGTCCGCCAGCAGCCCGGCTCGACCGGCAAGGTGCTCCTGCAGCAGTCCTTCGCTCGCCCCTGAGCCTGCCGAAGCACTCCGAGGGTTCCGCTGCAGCATGCGTGTGCCCGGACACACCGGGAATGTGCGCCCCGTAGGATCCGTTGGGTGGGGTGAGAGTTCCGGAAGGTGCTCTCACCGGTCGAATGACGCAGACCAGAGACGAGGAATCTAGCCGTGAGCGACGTCCGTAACGTGATCATCATCGGCTCCGGGCCCGCAGGGTACACGGCGGCGCTCTACACCGCGCGCGCGTCGCTGAAGCCCCTGGTGTTCGAGGGTGCAGTCACTGCTGGTGGCGCGCTGATGAACACCACCGAGGTGGAGAACTTCCCGGGCTTCCGCGACGGCATCATGGGACCTGACCTCATGGACAACATGCGCGCCCAGGCCGAACGCTTCGGCGCCGAACTGGTTCCGGACGACATCGTCTCCGTCGACCTGGGCGGCGAGATCAAGACCGTTACCGACAGCGCGGGCACGATCCACCGTGCGAAGGCCGTCATCGTCACCACCGGGTCCCAGCACCGCAAGCTCGGCCTGCCGAACGAGGACGCGCTCTCTGGCCGCGGGGTTTCCTGGTGCGCCACCTGTGACGGGTTCTTCTTCAAGGACCAGGACATCGCCGTGATCGGCGGCGGGGACACCGCAATGGAGGAGGCCACCTTCCTCTCGCGGTTCGCCAAGTCGGTGACGATCGTCCACCGCCGGGATACTCTGCGCGCCTCCAAGGCCATGCAGGAGCGTGCCTTCAACGACCCGAAGATCAAGTTCGTCTGGGACAGCGAGGTTGCTGAGGTTCAGGGCGATCAGAAGCTCTCTGGCCTGAAACTCCGCAACGTCAAGACCAGTGAGCTGTCCGATCTGCCCGTGACCGGCCTGTTCATCGCAATCGGCCACGACCCGCGCACCGAACTGTTCAAGGGGCAGCTGGACCTGGACGAGGAGGGCTACCTCAAGGTCGCCTCTCCGTCCACCCGCACCAATGTGAACGGTGTCTTTGCGGCCGGAGATGTGGTCGACCACACCTACCGCCAGGCGATCACTGCGGCTGGTACCGGATGCTCCGCTGCTCTGGACGCCGAGCGCTTCCTCGCCGCCCGTGCTGACGAGGGCAAGGCGGAGCCCGAGAAGTCCGCCGCCCTCTGACCTACCTCTTCCCTCGCCTCACCACCCGATCTAGGTAAGGAGCCCGCCGTGGCTGGCCCCCTGAAAAGTGTGACCGATGATTCCTTCGAACAGGACGTTCTCAAGAACGACAAGCCCGTCCTGGTGGACTTCTGGGCTGCCTGGTGCGGTCCCTGCCGCCAAATCGCCCCGTCCCTGGAGGCGATCGCCGCTGAGCACGGCGACAAGCTTGAGATCGTCAAGCTCAACATTGACGAAAATCCGGGTACGGCAGCCAAGTACGGCGTCATGTCCATCCCAACCCTGAACGTGTACCAGGGTGGTGAAGTCGCCAAGACCATCGTCGGAGCCAAGCCGAAGGCCGCGCTCATCCGCGAACTCGAAGAGTTCATCGCCGGGTGACGTTTCACGTGAAACACGAATGGGCCAATCCCTCAAGGTTGGCCCATTCACTTATACCGCTTCATTGATCGCCGCTTCGCCGGCCGGGCCGCCGTCACTGACCAAGCTCTACAGCGGTCGCAGTGCCGGCTCCTTGTGAACCGCCCCGAGGAGCCGATCGAGCGCCATTTCCACGTCTTCCCTCCAGGAAACCGTGGATCGCAGCTCAAGCCTCAGTCGGGGATGTGACGGATGCTGCCGGACCGTCTTGAAACCCACTGCCAGAAGATGGTCGGCTGGCAGCAGACAGGCTGATGCCCTCCAATGAACATCGCCGAAAGCCTCCATCGCCCTGAAGCCCCGGCGCAGCAGATCCTTGGCAACCGTTTGGACGAGAACTCGCCCCAGCCCTCGTCCCTGGTACCCGGGCATGATGAAGGCCGTCATGAGTTGCACGGCGTCGGGAGAAACCGGGCTGGTAGGAAAGGCCGTCGAGCGCGGGACATAGGCGGGCGGAGCGTAGAGCGCAAACCCCACCGGCACGTCGTCGACATACACCACGCGTCCGCACGACCCCCAGTCCAGCAGGACAGCGGAGATCCAGGCCTCTTTCTCCACCGCGGAGGTGCCCGCCTTTACCGCCGCTTCGCCGCTGACGGGATCCAGCTCCCAGAAGACGCACGAGCGGCAGCGCTCGGGAAGGTCCTGAAGGTTGTCCAGCGTGAGCGGCACGAGCCGACGCCCCATGAAGGCTGTTCCTCGCTTCCTTCACCCGCCGCATCGCGAGCGGCTGTCAGTGCGCTCCATTCCCTGAGTAGGCTGCCGACGAATCCGCCGACCGCTCCCAGGCCCAGGCCCGCCTTCACCAGTCCCGTGCGGCTCATCGATCGCATGGCCCCCGTCTCCCCACTCAGAAACGCAAATGCTGTCCGGTGGATGCGCCATACCCGTTCCGCATCGTATCCACGATGCGATGTGCTCGATAGCGCCTCAACGCAAAGAGCGGGCCGTGTCCGCTGTACACCAGGCACGGCCCGCTCCTGCGCGAAGTCATAGGGAACGGAAAGGGATCAGTCGTCCTTCTCCTCGGTGTCTTCGTCCCGCAGGCTCTTCACCAGAGCCAGCCTCTCGCCAGGAGCAAGCGCGTTCAGGATGCGCTCAAGGTCCTCCGGAGAGGCGAACTCAACGGTAATCTTCCCCTTCTTCTGTCCCAGCTCGACCTTCACTCGCGTCTCGAAGCGGTCTGAGAGCCGGGTGGCTAGCTCACTCAGTGCTGGGGAGGGAACCGAACCGGCCCGGGGGCCCTTGGACCGCGAGGCCCTCTGGGGCCGTGAGCCCATCAGTGTCACGATCTCTTCCACGGTCCGCACCGACAGCCCCTCCGCCACGATGCGATGTGCCAGCTTGTCCTGCTCTTCCGAGTCTTCTACGGACAGCAGCGCTCGGGCATGGCCGGCTGAGAGAACCCCAGCGGCCACCCGCTTCTGAACGCCCGGCGAAAGCTTGAGCAGGCGCAAGGTGTTGGAAACCTGCGGACGAGAACGCCCGATCCTGTCGGCCAGCTGGTCGTGCGTACAGTCGAAGTCCTTCAGCAGCTGGTCGTACGCAGCGGCTTCTTCGATCGGGTTCAGTTGCGCGCGATGCAGGTTCTCCAGCAGCGCGTCCAGGAGGAGCTTCTCGTCGTCGGTCGCCCGGACGATGGCCGGAATGACCTCCAGGCCTGCCTCGCGACAGGCTCGCCAGCGCCGCTCACCCATGATCAACTCGTAGTGGGCGGATCCCAGCTGCCGCACAACAACGGGCTGTAGAAGACCGACTTCCTTGATGGAGGTCACCAGCTCGTGAAGCGCGTCCTCGTCGAAGACCTCGCGGGGCTGTCGCGGATTCGGCGTGATGGCTTCGAGGGGAATCTCGGCGAAGTGGGCACCCACCGGGGGCGTGGGCACCCCCACGACCGGGCTTGCCACACTGCCGTCTGTTTCACGTGAAACAGACGGCAGTGTGGCAACTTTCGCCGCGGCCACCCCTCGGTCGGTCGTCAGCACCGGAGCGGCTGCGGAGGAGCTGGCTCCCCCGCCCAGTGCCGCTGGAGCCGGAGTCTTCTCGGCCGGGGCAGCGGGGATCAGTGCACCAAGGCCTCGGCCCAGCCCCCTTCGTCGCTCGCTCATTGGATCCCCTCCACCATCCTCGCGTCGTTCTCGGTGCCCAGGTGGGCTTGGCTCGCGTCGTAGTTGACGCCGATGCCCTTCAGCGCGATTTCTCGTGCTGCCTCAAGATACGAGAGAGCGCCGCTCGATCCAGGATCGTACGTCAGCACCGTCTGCCCGTAACTCGGTGCCTCGGAGATGCGTACCGAGCGGGGAATGCTCGTCCGCAACACCTCATCACCGAAGTGGGTGCGCACCTCTTCCGCGACTTGGGACGCAAGACGTGTCCGGCCGTCGTACATGGTGAGCAAGATGGTCGACACATGCAGCGTGGGGTTGAGGTGTCCCCGCACCAGGTCGACGTTACGCAACAGCTGGCCCAAGCCCTCCAGCGCGTAGTACTCACACTGGATCGGGATGAGAACCTCTTGCCCCGCGACCAATGCGTTGACCGTCAGCAGGCCGAGTGAGGGCGGGCAGTCGATGAGGATGTAATCCAACGGCTGCTCATACGCCTGGATCGCACGCTGCAGCCGGCTTTCCCGGGCCACCAGGGACACCAGCTCGATCTCTGCACCGGCGAGATCAATGGTGGCGGGAGCACAGAAGAGACCCTCAACATCGGGTACGGGCTGAACAACATCGGCGAGAGGCTTGCTCTCCACCAGCACGTCATAGATCGAGGGAACTTCGGCATGATGGTCGATCCCCAGGGCTGTGGAGGCATTGCCCTGAGGGTCGAGGTCGATCACCAGAACGCGGCCACCGTGCAGAGCTAGCGAAGCGGCAAGGTTGACGGTCGTCGTCGTCTTGCCCACACCGCCCTTCTGATTGGCGACCACGATGACTCGGGTCTGTTCCGGCCGTGGCAAAACTTCGCCGGCGCGACCGACGGCCCCCACCGCCAGTTGGGCCGCACGACCGATGGAGGTGTCGTCCATTGGGGGCGGTGTTTCACGTGAAACATCCACCCCCATCGACTCGGTACGGGGACCGGGGACCGGATCGGTCATCGGTCCCGCGATGTTAGCGTCGGACCGCAAGGATTCACTCTCCTCGACTTCAGGCTCACGATGAACAGAGCCTCCCATGTCTTCGGGGTTGTGAACCAGTGAGGCCTGGCCTTCTGTGGAGAAATCCACCTCTGTGGACAACTCCGTACCTCTGGGGGGAGACGGAGTGTCCGGATATACGGAACCCTCCCCGAGCGAACCGAGAGGCTTACGGTCGCGAGGTTCGGCCGCAGCGCGCCCGCGACTGATGATGCCGTGCAACAGTGAGCGACGTTTCACGTGAAACACGATGCACAGCGGTGGCGACCGACTCTTCGCGACACTCCGTCTTAGGGGGGTTTAGCACCTAGTGTGGAGTATGTCTCGCTGTCAGGACGGATCAGTACGGAGCTGGGTACGCCAGAGGAGCTCCGGAGCCATTCAACGACGCCTGCGCGCACGACCTGTCCGGGCTGCCTTCGCCCGCTTCGCGGCGAACCGCACACCGCCCGGGCTCTCCCCGACCTCAACCCGAACGACGGTGGACAACGGATCCACCACTCCCTCGCCCACATGCAGGATGGAGGTCTCCACCGCGCCGAGCCTACTGAGCGCGGTGGCCGCGGCCTTTAGTTCCTCCTCCGCGGTGTCACCCTTGAGAGCGAGCATCTCGCCGTACGGACGCAGCAGCGGAATCCCCCACGTGGCCAACCGGTCCAACGGGGCCACCGCACGAGCGGTCACCACATGGACCGGCGGCAATTTGCCCAGAACCTCCTCCGCCCGGCCACGCACCACGGTGACATGGTCCAGGCCCAGCAGCTCGACGACCTCCGTGAGGAAGTTAGTGCGTCGCAGCAGGGGCTCCAACAAGGTGATGTTCAGGTCTTCCCGGACCAGGGCCAGAGGAATGCCCGGCAGTCCGGCCCCGGAGCCGACGTCGCAGACCGTCACTCCCTCGGGGACCGCCTCAGAGAGCACCGCACAGTTCAGCAGATGCCGCTCCCACAGGCGGGGGACCTCGCGCGGGCCGATCAGACCACGCTGCACGCCCGCCTCAGCGAGCAGTTCCGCGTAGCGGACCGCATCGGCGAAGCGATCGCCAAACACTACCCGCGCCTGTTCGGGCGCAGGGGGAAGCTCCGCTGCCTCCGTCACGGGGACCGTCCTTCCGTACAGCGCCGGCGTTTCACACGCCGACCACCAGAACTACCAGGCTGACAAAGTTCGGCCCCGCCTGCTCAACAGACGGGGCCGGTGGAACGTGTGAAGCCGATCAGGCGGGAAGCACAACGACGAAACGCTGCGGCTCTTCGCCCTCGGACTCACTGCGCAGTCCCGCGGTCTTGACCGCATCGTGCACGACCTTGCGCTCGAACGGCGTCATCGGCTTGAGCTTCACGGGCTCCCCGCTGCTCTTCGCCTCGGCTGCGGCCTTGGCCCCCAGTTCGGACAACTCCGACCGCTTCTTGGCCCGGTACCCCGCGATGTCCAGCATCAGCCGGCTACGATCCCCGGTCTCCCGGTGCACAGCCAGGCGCGTCAGTTCCTGCAGCGCCTCCAGCACCTCGCCGTCCCGGCCGACCAGCTTCTGCAGGTCACGGCCACCGGTATCGCTGATGATGGACACAGAAGCACGGTCAGCCTCGACATCCATGTCGATGTCGCCGTCGAGGTCGGCGATGTCCAGCAGACCCTCCAGATAGTCCGCCGCGATCTCGCCCTCCTGCTCCAGGCGGGTGAGGGTGTCTGCGCCCTCGGCAGCAGCGGAGGTGGTGCCTTCCGTCACGGGATGGGCTCCTTCTTACTTCTTGGACGGGGACTTGGGCCTCTGCGGTCCACCCTTGCGCTGGCCGGACTGGGCCTTGCTGCGGGTGCCGGAGCCCGGCTTCTGGGGCTGCTTGGCGGCAGCGGGCTTGGCGGCATGCGGTGCGTCGGACTTCTCCAGCGAAGGGGAGTCGTCGGCCTGCCGGGGCGCACCGGACTGGCGCTGGGCCTTGCTCTGACGCTTGGGCTGCTGGCGCCGGACGGCGGTGGCTTCCGTGGTCACGCCGTCCTCGGTCTGCACCGCGGCCGGTGCAGTGCTCTTCACCACACTGCCGTCGGCCTGGGCAGCGAGGCCCACCTTGTTCAGGGAGTTGACGAACTTGCGCTCGAACTCATTGCGGTCGCGGCCCTTGGCGACGATCGCCTTGATGATGGTCTTCTCACTCCGCCGACGCACCTTGCCGTGGTGCTCCACGTGCTTGGTCAGACGCTCAAGGTAGGCGGCCTGGGCCTTGGAGCCCGGGGTCGGGTTGTTGTGGATGACGTACATCTGCTGGCCCATGGTCCATACGTTGGTGGTCAGCCAGTAGATGAGGACACCGACGGGGAAGCGGATGCCGAAGAAGGCGAACATGATCGGGAAGACGTACATCAGCATCTTCTGCTGCTGCATGAACGGGGTCTTCACCGAGGTGTCGACGTTCTTCGTCATCAGCTGGCGCTGGGTGTAGAACTGCGACGCCGACATCAGAACGATCATGATGGCGGTGACGACCCGGACGTCGGTCAGCGAAGCGCCGAGCTTCTCGACCGTGCTGGCGCTGTCCAGGAACTTCGCGGCCAGTGGAGCACCGAAGATGTGCGCCTTCTGCGCACTCTGCAGCAGGCTCTCGTTGATGACGCCGATGGTCTGGCCCGAGGCGATGCCGTTGAGCACGTGGTACAGGGCGAAGAAGAACGGGGACTGCGCCAGGATGGGAAGGCACGAGGAGAGCGGGTTGGTACCCGACTCCTTGTACAGCTTCATCATCTCTTCGGACTGACGCTGCTTGTCGTTCTTGTAGCGCTCCTGGATCTTCTTCATCTCGGGCTGGAGCGTCTGCATAGCCCGGGTCGCCTTGATCTGCTTCACGAAGAGCGGGATCAGGCAGATGCGGATCAGGATCACCAGGGACACGATGGACAGGCCCCAGGCCCACCCGGTGTCGGGGCCGAAGATGGCGCCGTACACGGTGTGGAACTGGACGATGACCCATGAAACGGGTGTCGTGATGAAGCTGAAGAGGCTGGCAATCGTGTCCACTAATCATGCTCCTTGGACATGGGACGAGGTCTCTGCGGCCGGGCTCGGAGGAAGCTCGGAAGGAGGCTTCGCTTCGGTGGCCGGTTCGGCGGCGGAGGGCCCGCCCTTGCGTGCGCGCCAAGCGTTGCGCAGCATTTCGTGCCACCGCGGACGCTTGCGCGGCGGAACATGATCCACACCACCGAGCGACCACGGATTGCACCGGAGGATGCGCCAGGCGGTGAGTGCCGTTCCCTTGATCGCACCGTGCCGGTCAATGGCCGTGTAGCCGTAGTGGGAACACGACGGGTAGTACTTGCACACCGGCCCGAGCAGTGGACTGATCGTCCACTGATACAGCTTGATCAGAGCCAGCAGTGGGTACTTCATCGCGCGCCCCCTCCCAGTAGCCGCTTGAGAGCGGCGTCCAGGTCTTGGGCCAGCTGTGCGTGGTCCGCGTCGCCCGATCCGGGCAGCGCTCGTACGACTACCAGGCTACCGGGAGGAAACAGGGCGACTCGGTCACGCATCAGATGACGCAGTCTGCGCTTCACTTTGTTGCGTACCACCGCACCACCCACGGCCTTGCTCACGACGAAACCCGCACGCGTCGGGGGAGCGCTCTCCCCAGGCGCGTGCGGGTCCGTGGAACCGCTGCGAAGGTGGACGACGAGAGTCGGACGGCCTGCCCGACGACCTCGTCGTACCGCGGTCGCGAAGTCCTCGCGCCGCCTCAGCCGGTGCTCGGTGGGCAGCACGACGTCATGACCTGATCGGGATCAGGCGGACAGACGGGCGCGACCCTTGCTACGGCGGGACGCGAGAATCGCGCGGCCGGCACGGGTGCGCATACGCAGCCGGAAGCCGTGGGTCTTCGCGCGACGACGGTTGTTCGGCTGGAAGGTGCGCTTGCTCACTCGGGGGCTCCAGAAGAAATCGGTAGTGGCGGGGTGCCGTCCTGGCTGTCACCGTGCGCCCACGAGTAGCTCTCGTCACGCCCGAGTGCACCGCTTCCCGATCACCTGAAGTGACCTGTGCCCATCGGAGGCAGGCGGCAGCAGCCATCGACAACTCGACCTGGTCACGGTACGCGGGGCTACGCCATCCGGTCAAACCGGAGGTCATGGAGAGACACTATCCACAGGCTGGGGACAACAACTTGAACCGTACCCGCCGCGCTGACTACCGTGGCTGAACTCCCATTCGTTCTTTTGTCCCCCGCCCCGGCGGGTTTGCCCCGCCGGGGACCCGATGTGCCCCCGGCGCATCCCCTGACGTACCCCCCGACCCGTTCCGCGATCACGCGTTCGTGGGACCTGTGAGAGAGCGTGCCCTGTGGCTGACGTACCTGCCGATCTTGCCGCAGTGTGGCCACGCGTGCTGGAGCAGCTACTCGGGGAAGGCCGTGGACAGGGTGTGGAGGCCAAGGACGAGCACTGGATCCGGCGCTGCCAGCCGCTCGCACTGGTGGCGGACACCGCCCTGCTCGCCGTGCCGAACGAGTTCGCGAAGGGTGTGCTGGAGGGCCGTCTCGCCCCGGTTGTCAGCGAGACCCTGAGCCGTGAGTGCGGCCGCCCCATCCGCATCGCGATCACCGTGGACGACTCGGCGGGCGAGCCGTCCACGCCCACCACCCAGCAGTCGGCCACGCCCCGCTACGAGGAGCCGGAGCTGCCCTCCGGGCCGTACGAGGGCTACGGCCGGCACCGAGGCGCGGACCAGCTCCCCACCGCCCGGCCCGCGTACCCGGCCGAGTACCAGCGCCCCGAACCCGGTGCCTGGCCACGCCCCCAGCGGGACGAGTACGGCTGGCAGCAGCCGCGGCTGGGCTTCCCGGAGCGGGACCCCTACGCCTCACCGTCCTCCCAGGCCCCCTACGGTTCGGGACCGGACTCCTACGGCTCGCCGTCCCCTGACTACCGCCCGCAGGGCATGGACCGGCCCTCGTACGAACCGCAGCGGGGCGAGTACGACGGCCCGCGCGCGGACTACGAGCCGTCCCGCCCGGACTACGACGCCGGGCGCCCCGAGTACGACCCCTCCCGTACCGACTACGACCAGCGCGACGCCGTCCGCCGTGAGCTGCCCGAACAGCCGGCAGGCGGCGGCTCGGCGCGCCGTGGAGGGCCCGGTCGCCCAGACGCATCCGTGTCGGGTGCCCCGGCTTCGGTTGCCGCGCAGCCGTCCCCGTCGAGCGGTCCCGGTGAGCCGACGGCGCGGCTGAACCCGAAGTACCTGTTCGACACGTTCGTCATCGGCGCCTCCAACCGCTTCGCGCACGCGGCTGCGGTCGCCGTCGCCGAGGCACCTGCGAAGGCGTACAACCCCCTCTTCATCTACGGCGAATCAGGACTCGGCAAGACGCATCTGCTGCACGCCATCGGGCACTACGCACGCAGCCTCTACCCGGGTACGCGGGTGCGCTATGTCAGCTCGGAGGAGTTCACCAACGAGTTCATCAACTCCATCCGCGACGGCAAGGGCGACAGCTTCCGCAAGCGCTACCGGGAGATGGACATCCTGCTCGTCGACGACATCCAGTTCCTCGCGGACAAGGAGTCGACGCAGGAAGAGTTCTTCCACACCTTCAACACGCTCCACAACGCCAACAAGCAGATCGTGCTGTCCAGTGACCGGCCGCCCAAGCAACTGGTCACGCTCGAGGACCGGCTGCGGAACCGCTTCGAGTGGGGGCTGATCACCGATGTCCAGCCGCCCGAGCTGGAGACCCGCATCGCGATCCTCCGCAAGAAGGCTGTCCAGGAGCAGCTGAACGCGCCCCCGGAGGTACTGGAGTTCATCGCCTCACGCATCTCGCGGAACATTCGTGAGTTGGAGGGCGCGCTGATCCGGGTCACGGCGTTCGCCTCGCTCAACCGGCAGCCGGTGGACCTGGGCCTGACCGAGATCGTCCTCAAGGACCTGATCCCCGGCGGGGAGGACGCCGCGCCGGAGATCACGGCCACGGCAATCATGGCGGCCACCGCGGACTACTTCGGGCTGACGGTGGAAGACCTCTGCGGCACCTCACGCGGGCGCGCACTGGTCACCGCCCGGCAGATCGCCATGTACCTGTGCCGTGAGCTGACCGATCTATCCCTGCCGAAGATCGGCGCACAGTTCGGCGGACGGGACCACACGACCGTCATGCACGCCGACCGGAAGATCCGCGCGCTGATGGCCGAGCGGCGCTCCATCTACAACCAGGTCACCGAGCTGACGAACCGCATCAAGAACGGCTGAGCAAGCCGCACGACAGCGCAGGGGGCGCCCCGGGGACCACATCCCGAGGCGCCCTCCGTCGGTTCCTGCGGGCTTCATGTCCCCCAGCGGCCCGCACAGGCCTCAAGCGACCCTCAGGGCGGGTCCCGGGACTGGTCCTACAGGTGTTGCACCTGGTCCGCGCACGTCCAGGGTGCCGACGGGTGCCAGGTGCATAGCAGGCGTCGACGGGCTTCACCGGTCCCCGGAAACGCGCCCGGACGACGCCCACAGTCCGGTGGAAGAGGGCCGGCACGCGTTCTGGGACGTTCCTCACCCGCCATCGGGTGTTCGATTACCTGTCTGGTTACGGCCACTCTCCACAGATTCGGTGACTTTCTTCCGTCCACATCCTGGGGACTACCAAGTTGTCCCGAACTGCGTCCACAAGGAGTCGGGTCGTACTACGTTCATGCAGGTCAGCTGCCTGTGGAAACGTGGACAAAGGATCTCCACAGCCTGTGGACAAAGAAGAGATCCACAGGCTGTGTACAAAGTTGTCCACTGGCTACCCACAGGTTCAAGGCGGTTGTCCCCAGCGATCGCCAGCTTCTCCACACGACTGTCCACTGTTCGGCAACGCGACGCCCCCGCTCACTGCGTCGAGTGAAAGGCGTCACACAAAGATGCCAGGTTGGGGTGTGGGAAACCTGGGTAAACCTGGGGACGCAGCTGGGGAGAACTGCCCTCAGCCTGTGGGCGAGGTGTGCAGAACTTTCTGTTCTCCACAGAGAGCCCCGGTTGTCCACTGCTTCCACCCACAGGGCCAGTGGACAAAATATCTGCGCTGAGCTGGGAAAACGTAGTTATCCACGGTATCCACAGGCCCTACTACTACTCCCAACTAGAGAAGGCTCGGCAATCGTTTTGAAGCGGGGCCTGTGCACAACTCGCGGTCTCGCCCTCGACTGCCCCTCGGAGCGACTTGACCCCGACCGGCATCTACTGTCAGTGCCGTGCGTCAGACTGGTCCCCGGTGTCCTTCCCCTCGCAACGGGCGGTGACACCGAGTCGGAGGACTCAGTAGCAACAGCAGGAGGCGGCTTACGGTGAAGATCCGGGTGGAACGCGACGTACTCGCGGAGGCAGTGGCCTGGGCGGCACGCAGCCTCCCGGCCCGTCCGCCGGCGCCTGTCCTCGCCGGCCTGCTGCTGAAGGCCGAGGACGGCCAGCTGAGTCTGTCGAGCTTCGACTACGAGGTCTCCGCACGCGTGAGCCTCGAGGCGGAGGTCGAGGAAGAGGGCACCGTCCTCGTCTCCGGTCGCCTGCTCGCCGACATCTCCCGCGCTCTCCCCAACCGCCCGGTGGAGATTTCCACAGACGGTGTACGGGCGACTGTGGTCTGCGGCTCCTCCCGGTTCACCCTCCACACCCTGCCCGTGGAGGAGTACCCCGCGCTGCCGCAGATGCCGAATGCGACCGGTACCGTCCCCGGCGAGGTCTTCGCCGCCGCCGCGTCCCAGGTGGCCATCGCCGCCGGCCGCGACGACACGCTTCCGGTGCTCACTGGTGTGCGCATCGAGATCGAGGGCGACACGGTCACCCTGGCGTCCACCGACCGCTACCGGTTCGCGGTCCGCGAGTTCCTGTGGAAGCCGGAGAACCCGGAGGCCTCCGCGGTCGCCCTGGTCCCGGCCAAGACGCTGCTGGACACGGCCAAGGCCCTCGGCGCCGGGGACAGCGTCACACTGGCACTGTCCGGTTCCGGTGCGGGGGAGGGCCTCATCGGTTTCGAGGGCGCGGGCCGTCGTACGACCACGCGTCTGCTCGAAGGCGACCTGCCCAAGTACCGCACCCTGTTCCCGACCGAGTTCAACTCCATCGCGGTGATCGAGACCGCGCCCTTCGTGGAGGCCGTCAAGCGTGTGGCGCTGGTGGCCGAACGGAACACGCCGGTGCGACTGAGCTTCGAACAGGGTGTGCTGATCCTGGAGGCCGGTTCCAGCGATGATGCACAGGCTGTGGAAAGAGTTGACGCGCAGCTGGAGGGCGACGACATCTCGATCGCCTTCAACCCCACCTTCCTGCTGGACGGGCTGAGTGCGATCGACTCCCCGGTCGCTCAGCTGTCGTTCACGACGTCCACGAAGCCGGCATTGCTCAGCGGCAAGCCCGCGGTGGACGCGGAGGCCGATGAGGCATACAAGTACCTGATCATGCCGGTGCGGTTGAGCGGCTGACCATCGTCCGCTCCACCGGGCACCCGCAAGGGCACCCGGTGAAGCGGAGGGTACTGCGGTCGGGCGAGGTGGGCGCAGTTGTGTGGGCGCGGGTGAAAGCCGCAGGTAGGCCCCCGTACGGATGAGCGCATGTGCCCACAGCTGTGCGTGAGCGTCCGGGTTTAGGCTCGGCTCGGCACGAAGGTGCCTCTCACGCCACACAGCGACCTAAGGAACACAACTGATGGAGCTCGGTCTCGTCGGCCTCGGCAAGATGGGCGGCAACATGCGCGAGCGGATCCGCCGCGCAGGCCACACCGTCATCGGATACGACCGCAACGCGGACCTCGCGGATGCCCACAGCCTGGAAGAACTTGTGGGCAAGCTCAGCGGCCCGCGTGTGGTCTGGGTGATGGTCCCGGCCGGCGAGCCCACTCAGTCGACCATCGATCAGCTGGCCGAACTGCTGGAGCCAGGCGATGTGGTCGTGGACGGTGGGAACTCCCGCTGGACCGACGACGAGAAGCACGCCGGGCAGTTGGCGGCCAAGGGCATAGGTTTCGTCGACTGCGGTGTCTCCGGGGGCGTGTGGGGCCTGGAGAACGGGTACGCGCTGATGTACGGCGGCCACACGGAGCACGTGGCCCGGGTGCAGCCGGTCTTCGACGCGCTCAAGCCGGAGGGCGACTTCGGCTCGGTGCACGCCGGCAAGGTCGGCGCCGGCCACTTCGCCAAGATGGTCCACAACGGCATCGAGTACGCGATGATGCAGGCCTACGCCGAGGGCTGGGAGCTGCTGGAGAAGGTCGACTCGGTGGAGAACGTCCGGGAGGTGTTCCGTTCCTGGCAGGAGGGCACCGTCATCCGTTCCTGGCTGCTGGACCTGGCGGTCAACGCCCTGGACGAGGACCAGCACCTGGAAGGCCTGCGCGGTTACGCCGAGGACTCCGGTGAGGGACGCTGGACCGTGGAGGCCGCGATCGACAACGCGGTGCCGCTGCCCGCGATCACCGCGTCCCTGTTCGCCCGGTTCGCCTCCCGGCAGGAGGACTCGCCGCAGATGAAGATGATCGCCGCGCTGCGCAACCAGTTCGGCGGCCACGCCGTCGAGAAGAAGGCTTAGCCGCATGGCCGGGAGGAAGGCCCGGCCATGCGGGCCTTCCTCCCGGAACGTCCACCGGATCGCCTCCGTGATCCACCATCCGTCACCACTCTGAGGGAAGTCGGCGAACGACCATGCACGTCACGCATCTTTCGCTGGCCGACTTCCGTTCGTACCCGCGGGCCGAGGTTCCGCTCGACCCGGGCGTCACCGCATTCGTCGGCCCCAACGGCCAGGGCAAGACGAACCTGGTCGAGGCGGTCGGCTACCTGGCGACCCTCGGCAGCCACCGGGTCGCCTCCGACGCCCCGCTGGTCCGCACGGGCGCCGAACGCGCGGTCATCCGGGCGCAGGTCCGCCAGGGCGAGCGGCAGCAGTTGGTCGAGCTGGAGGTGAACCCAGGCAAGGCCAACCGCGCCCGTATCAACCGTTCCTCGCAGGTCAGGCCGAGGGACGTGCTGGGGATCGTGCGGACCGTGCTGTTCGCGCCGGAGGATCTCGCCCTGGTGAAGGGCGATCCCGGGGAGCGGCGGCGCTTCCTGGACGAGTTGATCACCGCGCGCTCCCCGCGGATGGCCGGAGTGCGCTCCGACTACGAGCGGGTGCTCAAGCAGCGCAACACCCTCCTCAAGACGGCCGCGCTTGCGCGCAGGCACGGTGGCCGGTCCATGGATCTGTCCACCCTCGATGTGTGGGACCAGCACCTCGCGCGCGCGGGTGCCGAGCTGCTCGCCCAGCGGCTCGATCTCATCGCCGTGCTGCGGCCACTGGCCGACAAGGCGTACGAGCAGCTGGCCCCCGGAGGCGGACCGGTCGCGCTGGAGTACAAGCCGTCCGCGCCCGGAGAGGCGCATGCGCGCGAGGAGCTCTACACCCAGCTGATGACGGCGTTGACCGAGGTGCGCAAGCAGGAGATCGAGCGGGGAGTGACCCTCGTGGGTCCCCATCGGGACGATCTTCTGCTCAAGCTCGGGCAACTGCCCGCCAAGGGGTACGCCTCGCACGGTGAGTCCTGGTCCTATGCGCTCTCCCTGCGGCTGGCTTCCTACGATCTGCTGCGCGCCGAGGGCAACGAGCCGGTGCTGATCCTGGACGACGTCTTCGCCGAGTTGGACGCCCGTCGTCGTGAACGGCTGGCCGAGCTGGTCGCGCCCGGTGAGCAGGTGTTGGTCACCGCTGCGGTGGACGACGACGTCCCGCAGGTGCTGGCCGGTGCCCGCTACGCAGTGGCCGACGGGACGGTGGAGCGCGTATGAGCACCGAGAAGCCAGCCCCCAGGAGCCCCGACAACCCCAACAGCACCATGAATCCCAGAAACCCGGAGCGGCGGAACGAGCCCTCTGGTGTGGACCTCGCGCGCGTGGCGTTGCGCGCCGCCAAGGAGCAGGCACGTGCGCGCGGTGATGTGGCGCGGCAGAAGAAGCAGGCCCGGCGGGGCGGCGGCCTGCGCTCCGGCGCACGCGCCGACGGCCGTGACCCGATGGCGCTGGGATCGGCGATCAACCGGCTGATCACCGAGCGGGGCTGGGAGACGCCTGCGGCGGTGGGCGGAGTGATGGGCCGCTGGCCGCAGATCGTCGGCGAGGACCTGGCGAAGCACTGCGTGCCGCAGCGGTACGACGAGGACGAGCGCGTGCTGACCGTGCAGTGCGATTCGACGGCCTGGGCGACGCAGTTGCGCGTGCTGGCCCCCGCGTTGGTGGCCCGGCTCAACGAGGATCTGGGGCACGGCAGCGTGCGGGTGATCAAGGTGCTCAACCCGGGCGGTCCGGCCCGCCGCTACGGGCCGCTGCGGGCGCCGGGGAGCTCCGGCCCGGGTGATACGTACGGGTGACGTACCTCACGCCGCGGGGGGCGTTCCGCGGTGCCGTCGCGCCTTCGTACACGAGTGCGGGCCGCTGTTGAGTCGACGCCGGGTCGTGATCTGACCCGTCAGTAGCGAAGGGTTGACGGCTGGAAGCGCTGAGTGCCTCCGTGAGCCGCTTGGAGCCCCCATCCGTATATCGGGACCCGGCCAAGACCGGTTGAGGGCGGCACATGGGGACTCAGGGACCGGCAAACCCCCATCGATGTCAGTGCTACCGGTAGACTGGAAGACAATCCCGCCCCACTGTGGGGACCGCCCGGGAAAAGCTGAGCAACGCTGATCAAGGCTTACCAACGCAACATGCCGCAGCCGCTCCGGCAACCCGCCGACGAGCCCGGCTCGTGCTGTGCCAGAAAGGGCGCTTCGTGGCCGATTCCGGCAACCCCAACGAGAACATCCCGTCCACCGATGCCGGCGTGACCGGCGAGGCCACCGCCTCCGCCTCGTACGACGCCAGCGCCATCACTGTGCTCGAAGGGCTGGACGCGGTCCGCAAGCGGCCGGGTATGTACATCGGCTCGACCGGTGAGCGCGGTCTGCACCACCTGGTGTACGAGGTCGTCGACAACTCGGTTGACGAGGCGCTGGCCGGTTACGCGGACACCATCGACGTGACGATCCTTGGCGACGGCGGTGTGCGTGTCGTCGACAACGGTCGTGGCATCCCGGTGGGCATCGTGCCCTCCGAGGGCAAGCCGGCCGTCGAGGTCGTGCTGACCGTACTGCACGCGGGCGGCAAGTTCGGTGGTGGCGGTTACGCCGTTTCCGGCGGTCTGCACGGCGTCGGCGTGTCGGTCGTGAACGCCCTGTCCATGAAGGTCGCCGTCGAGGTGAGGACTGACGGCCACCGGTGGACGCAGGAC
Source organism: Streptomyces pluripotens (assembly GCF_000802245.2). Lineage (NCBI taxonomy): Bacteria > Bacillati > Actinomycetota > Actinomycetes > Kitasatosporales > Streptomycetaceae > Streptomyces > Streptomyces pluripotens. Next base: position 3,525,210 of record NZ_CP021080.1, on the reverse strand, counting down.
TACAAGATGGGCGTCCCGACGGCGCCGCTGGCACAGCACGAGGCGATCGAGGAGACCGGCACGTCGGTCACCTTCTGGGCCGACCCGGAGATCTTCGAGACCACCGAGTACTCCTTCGAGACGCTGTCCCGGCGCTTCCAGGAGATGGCGTTCCTCAACAAGGGCCTGACGATCCGGCTCACCGACGAGCGCGAGTCGGCGAAGGCCACCAGCGGCGCGGACGAGGCGGGCGCGGACGAGAAGGCCGAAGTCAAGTCGGTCACGTACCACTACGAGGGCGGCATCGTCGACTTCGTCAAGTACCTCAACTCCCGCAAGGGAGAGGCGGTACACCCCACGGTGGTCGCGCTGGAGGCCGAGGACAAGGACAAGAGCCTGTCCCTCGAAGTCGCGATGCAGTGGAACAGCGGCTACAGCGAGGGCGTGTACTCCTTCGCGAACATCATCCACACCCATGAGGGCGGTACCCACGAAGAGGGCTTCCGGGCCGCGCTGACTTCGCTGATCAACAAGTACGCGCGGGACAAGAAGCTGCTGCGCGAGAAGGACGACAACCTCACCGGCGACGACATCCGTGAGGGCTTGACCGCGATCATCTCGGTCAAGCTGAGTGAGCCGCAGTTCGAGGGCCAGACCAAGACCAAGCTGGGCAACACCGAGGCCAAGACCTTCGTGCAGAAGGCGGTCTACGAGCACCTCAACGACTGGCTGGACCGCAACCCGGTCGAGGCCGCGGACATCGTCCGCAAGGGCATCCAGGCGGCCACCGCGCGCGTGGCGGCGCGCAAGGCGCGCGACCTGACCCGCCGCAAGGGCCTGCTGGAATCCGCGTCCCTGCCGGGCAAGCTGTCCGACTGCCAGTCCAATGACCCCACCAAGTGCGAGATCTTCATCGTCGAGGGTGATTCCGCCGGCGGCTCGGCCAAGTCCGGTCGGAACCCGCAGTACCAGGCGATCCTCCCGATCCGCGGCAAGATCCTCAATGTCGAGAAGGCCAGGATCGACAAGATCCTGCAGAACCAGGAGATCCAGGCGCTGATCTCGGCCTTCGGCACGGGGGTGCACGAGGACTTCGACATCGAGCGGCTCCGGTACCACAAGATCATCTTGATGGCGGACGCCGACGTCGACGGTCAGCACATCAACACCCTGCTGCTGACCTTCCTGTTCCGCTTCATGCGGCCGCTGGTGGAAGCCGGGCACGTGTTCCTGTCCCGCCCGCCGCTGTACAAGATCAAATGGGGGCGGGACGACATTGAGTACGCCTACTCGGACCGTGAGCGCGACGCGCTGCTGGAGATGGGCCGCCAGCGAGGCAAGCGCATCAGGGAGGACTCGATCCAGCGCTTCAAGGGTCTCGGCGAGATGAACGCCGAGGAACTGCGCGTGACCACGATGGACCAGGAGCATCGGGTCCTCGGCCAGGTCACCCTGGACGACGCCGCCCAGGCCGACGACCTTTTCTCGGTCCTGATGGGTGAGGACGTCGAAGCCCGTCGCCAGTTCATCCAGCGCAACGCCAAGGACGTCCGCTTCCTCGATATCTGAGTCGGTCTCAGCTGACCGCCGTAGAAAGGAACTTCATCAGCAATGGCCGACGAGAACACTCCAGTCACCCCACCAGAGGGCGGCGAACTCGTGATGCGGATCGAGCCTGTCGGGCTCGAGACGGAGATGCAGCGGTCGTACCTCGACTACGCGATGTCCGTCATCGTCTCCCGTGCGCTGCCGGACGTCCGGGACGGCCTCAAGCCGGTACACCGCCGCGTGCTGTACGCGATGTACGACGGCGGCTACCGCCCCGAACGCGGCTTCTACAAGTGTGCCCGTGTGGTCGGCGACGTCATGGGCAACTACCACCCGCACGGTGACTCATCGATCTACGACGCCCTGGTGCGTCTGGCCCAGCCGTGGTCGATGCGGATGCCGCTGGTGGACTCCAACGGCAACTTCGGCTCTCCGGGCAACGACCCGGCGGCGGCGATGCGCTACACCGAGTGCAAGATGGCGCCGCTGTCGATGGAGATGGTCCGCGACATCGACGAGGAGACCGTCGACTTCACGGACAACTACGACGGCCGTTCTCAGGAGCCGACCGTCCTGCCGTCCCGCTTCCCGAACCTGCTGATCAACGGCTCGGCCGGTATCGCGGTCGGCATGGCGACCAACATCCCGCCGCACAACCTGCGCGAGGTCGCGGCCGGCGCCCAGTGGTACCTGGACAACCCGGATGCCAGCCACGAGGAGCTGCTGGACGCGCTCATCGAGCGCATCAAGGGCCCTGACTTCCCGACCGGCGCCCTGGTGGTGGGCCGCAAGGGCATCGAGGAGGCGTACCGCACCGGCCGCGGTTCCATCACGATGCGCGCGGTGGTCGAGGTCGAGGAGATCCAGAACCGCCAGTGCTTGGTGGTCACCGAGCTGCCGTATCAGGTCAACCCGGACAACCTGGCGCAGAAGATTGCCGACCTGGTGAAGGACGGGAAGATCGGCGGCATCGCCGACGTCCGAGACGAGACGTCGTCCCGGACCGGCCAGCGCCTGGTGATCGTGTTGAAGCGGGACGCCGTCGCCAAGGTCGTCCTCAACAACCTGTACAAGCACACGGATCTGCAGACGAACTTCGGCGCCAACATGCTGGCGCTGGTCGACGGTGTGCCTCGCACGCTGTCCCTGGACGCGTTTATCCGCCACTGGGTGACGCACCAGATCGAGGTCATCGTCCGCCGGACCCGTTTCCGGCTACGCAAGGCCGAGGAGCGCGCGCACATCCTGCGGGGTCTGCTGAAGGCGCTGGACGCCATCGATGAGGTCATCGCGCTGATCCGACGCAGTGCGACGGTCGAGGTCGCGCGCGGCGGCCTGATGGATCTTCTGGAGATCGACGAGATCCAGGCCAACGCGATCCTCGAAATGCAGCTGCGGCGGCTGGCCGCCCTGGAACGGCAGAAGATCGTCCAGGAGCACGACGAGCTTCAGGCGAAGATCAACGAGTACAACGCGATCCTCGCCTCCCCGGTCCGCCAGCGTGGGATCGTCAGTGAGGAACTGGCGGCGATCGTCGAGAAGTACGGCGACGACCGACAGACCAAACTGATCCCGTACGAGGGCGACATGTCCATCGAGGACCTGATCGCCGAAGAGGACATCGTCGTCACCGTTTCACGGGGCGGCTACGTCAAGCGGACGAAGACCGACGACTACCGGGCGCAGAAGCGCGGTGGCAAGGGAGTGCGCGGTACGAAGCTGAAGGAAGACGACATCGTCGACCACTTCTTCGTCTCCACCACCCACCACTGGCTGCTGTTCTTCACCAACAAGGGACGGGTGTACCGGGCGAAGGCGTACGAGCTGCCCGACGCGGGGCGGGACGCGCGGGGCCAGCACGTGGCGAACCTGCTGGCCTTCCAGCCGGACGAGTCGATCGCCGAGATCCTCGCGATCCGCGATTACGAGGCGGCGCCCTACCTGGTGCTGGCCACCAAGGCCGGCTTGGTCAAGAAGACGCCTCTGAAGGATTACGATTCGCCTCGCTCCGGCGGCGTCATCGCGATCAACCTGCGGGAGCGGGAAGACGGTTCGGACGACGAGCTGATCGGGGCCGAACTCGTCTCGGCGGACGACGATCTCCTCCTGATCAGCAGGAAGGCCCAGTCGATCCGGTTCACCGCCTCGGACGGCACCCTGCGCCCGATGGGCCGTGCCACGTCCGGTGTGAAGGGCATGAGCTTCCGTGAGGGCGACGAGTTGCTCTCGATGAATGTGGTGCGACCCGGTACGTTCGTGTTCACTGCCACCGACGGTGGGTACGCGAAGCGGACCGCTGTCGACGAGTACCGCGTCCAGGGCCGCGGCGGCCTCGGCATCAAGGCCGCCAAGATCGTGGAGGACCGCGGTTCGCTCGTCGGCGCGCTGGTCGTCGAGGAGAACGACGAGATCCTCGCGATCACCTTGTCCGGTGGTGTGATTCGTACGCGAGTCAACGAGGTCAGGGAGACAGGCCGTGACACCATGGGTGTCCAGCTGATCAACCTGGGCAAGCGCGATGCCGTGGTCGGTATCGCACGTAACGCCGAGGCGGGGCGCGAGGCGGAGGAAGTCGACGGCGACGTGGCCGTGGACGAGTCCGCCGAGGGGGCCACGACCACCGGCACGGACGAGGGTGAGGCGCCCTCGTCCGAGTAGCACGAGGAGTGAGTCATCGTGAGCGGAGCCACGGGCGCCGGGTCGGCCGGTACCTCCACGGGTACGGAGACGGACGGCGGCGGCCGTGGCTCCGCCGCGAGTGCGGGGGCCGCGAACGACCCGCACACGACCAACCTGAAGCCGGTGAAGGCTTCCGTGACGGACTCTTCCGGCACGAAGGAACCTCAGGGGGGAACCGTGACGGACACCGGAGGTCCGGCCGCGGCCGGCGAGGCGCAGTCGGCGTCTCCGCTTCCACGGGAACGGAGCGCGGATCAGCCGTCCGGGCCCTATCACCCGCCACAGGCGTATCCGGCGGGTCAGGCTCCTGCCGGTGCGGTACGCCGGCCGCGTACCGGTGTGCGGACGGCGCCGCGCACCCGCAAGGCCCGGCTGCGCGTGGCCAAGGCCGATCCGTGGTCGGTGATGAAGGTCAGCTTCCTGCTTTCGATCGCGCTCGGTATCTGCACGGTCGTCGCCTCGGCGGTGCTGTGGATGGTCATGGACGCGATGGGCGTCTTCTCCACGGTCGGCGGCCAGATCTTGGAGGCGACCGGCTCGAACGAGTCGAACGGTTTCGACCTTCAGGCCTTCCTCTCCCTCCCCCACGTCCTGATGTTCACGTCGATCATCGCGGTGATTGACGTGGTCCTGGCCACGGCGCTCGCGACGCTCGGCGCGTTCATCTACAACCTGTCCGCGGGCTTCGTGGGCGGTGTCGAGCTGACCCTCGCGGAGGACGAATGACCGCCCGCGGCAGCCTGGCCTGACGGTCCTCCGACAGCCGATTTTGGGACTGCCACGGTCGTGCGCTAATCTTCAGGAGTCAGCGCGCGGGGCACCACACCGCAGAGCGCGGCGGGGCTATAGCTCAGTTGGTTAGAGCGCATCCCTGATAAGGATGAGGCCACAGGTTCAAATCCTGTTAGCCCCACCAGCGAAAAGACCCCCGGATCATCGGTCCGGGGGTCTTTTGACACCATCAGTTGACACCAACAGCGGCGGTCAGCCGATGAGCGGATCTTCCAGGAGTTCGGCGAGCATGCCGACCGCTTCACGCTCACTGTCGCCGACCACGTGCGTGTAGACGTCCATGGTCATGCTGATCTGGCTGTGCCGAAGGATCGCCTGAGCCACCTTGGGGTGCACCTTCAGGAAGGCGAGCAGGGTCCCGCAGGTGTGCCGGGCGAGCCGGACCGTGATGCGGCGGACGCTGGCGCGCTTGACGAGCCGATCGAAGGTCCGCGAGAAGCCCACCGGGTCGATCATGCCGCCATGCTCGGACGAGAAGATCAGGTCATGGTCCGGCTCCTGCGACCAGTGCTCACCGGCGATCTTCCGTTCCAGCTCTTGCAGCTCTCGGCGCTCTTCCAGGGCACGGGCGCAGAACTCCGGCAGGGGGAGCACGGCCTGTGACGACTCGGTCTTGAGGTCCTTGAGAACCAGGCCGGTGCCCTTGACCCGCTGCACCTGCTTGACCGGGGTGAACTGCCGCGCCTCGAAGTCGATGTCTTGCCAGCGCAGGCCCAGCAACTCGCTGCGCCGCAGACCGAGCACCAGGACGAGGACACAGGCCGCGTAGAGGCGGTGAGCACGGGCCGCGCGGAGGAACGTGATCGCCTCACGTGCGTTCCATGCCGTGCCCTTGTCCTTGCTGACCTTGGGCATGTCGACCAGGAGAGCGACGTTGCGCGTCAGGATCTCCTCTCGGATGGCTCGGTTGAGCGCGTTGCGGAGGACGCGGAGCACCTCGAAGCGGGTGGACGCGCCGACCTTTTCGCGCTTCAGGCCGGCCATGAACGTACGGATCTGGGCGGGGGTGAGCTTGACCAGCGGCTTCTTACCGAGGTGCGGCAGCAGGTACAGCCTCACCTTGGACTCGTACTTGACGTACGTGTTGTGCTCGGAGTCCGGCTCAACGATGTGCTCAAGCCAGTACGCCAGCCACTCGCCGAGCGTCCAGGAGCGGGAGGGCACCGGTACGCCGTTGCGTTCCTGGTCTTGAAGCTTGCCGAGCTTCTCGTTGGCGTCGTCCCATGTGGCGCCGTACACGGTCTTGCGAACGCGGTTGCCGTCCGTGTCGGTGACGTACGCGCGGCCCATGTATCGGCCGTCCGCTCGCTTTGAGATCGTGCCGCCGCCGTTGGGGCGCCTCTTGGTCATCAGGCACCCCGCTCGATCTGCCTGCGGATGAAGTCCCCGACCGAGTCAGCCGGGATGCGACGGCAGCCGTCGACTTTGATCGAGACCAGGCGGTGAGTGCGGATCAGGTCGTAGACCTTGGTCCGGCCGACCTTGAGACTCGCCATGACCTCCGGCACGGTCAGCAACTCGGGGGCGGCGGTGGTCATGCGGCAGCTCCTTCCAGGTCGAGCAGGGCGGGAAGTTCCTCGCGGGCGGTTTCGCGGTTGTGCTGGATATCCCGGCGGATGTTGGCGGCGAGCCAGGATTCGCCGGGGGTGTGGCCGTGGCCTGCGTAGGTCCAGTGGGCGAGGGTGAGCGTCGTTGCCTCCGTCTCGTCGTCGGGGTCGGGCAGGCCGAGGGCTTCGCGTTGCTGTACGGCGCGGTAGTCGGCGCGGACCTGGCGCAGGGCGCCGAGGGTGGTGGAGTAGCGGCGGGACTTGGTCGAGAAGTGGCCCCGGAAGCCGAGCATGTGAGCCCAGTCCCGAAGCTTCCGGTCCGGGTAGAGCGGGTGCAGGTCGAGGCACGCGGCGATGAGCCGGGCGGGGTGGTCGGGTACGCCGAGCAGGGCGAGGGCCTCTTTGTTGCCGATGCGGCGGTCTACGGTGCCGGTGGTCTCGGCGGCCTTGGTGGCGTACTTGGCGACGTAGGAGGCCACGGCCTGTTCGGTGATCTCTTCGCCATGGCCGAAGGCGCCGATCGGCTGTACGTCGAGCTGGGTGCCCCAGCGGAGTGTGCGGGCGGGGTGGTCTCCCGCGGGCGGTACGTCGACAGCGACGCGGACAGCGGCGGCGCGGATCGAGTCGGTGAGCAGGTCGAGGGTTGCCCAGGCCGGCGGCGGGCTGTCGGGCCCGTCGGGGCCGTCGAAGCGGATCACGGCATGGAAGTGGACGGCTCCGCGCTTTTGGTACTCGGCGACCTTGCCGAAGGCGACGCGGGACTGTTCGCGGGCGGCTTTCTGGGTGAGGCCGGCGCGGCGGGCGATCTCGCGGCGGAGGTAGATCGTGAAGTAGCGCCACAGGTCGGAGGCGTGGTTGTTCCACAGCACGGCGCCCGCGTAGTCGTACGTGTCCGGGGCGAGGGGGGTGCCGAGTTCGGGCGCGTCCTCTCCGTGGCGGGTGCCGCAGGCGCACGGGCGGTTGCCGGGGCGGTTGTGGACGCGGCCGAATGAGGGCGCGGTGAGCGTGGCGAAGACGCGGGGGTGATCCCGGATGGTGTGCGGGGTGCCTTTGTCGGGGTCGCCGACGAGTCCGGCGCGGATCAGGTGGTAGGTGTCGCCGGCGTAGGTCCAGGCGCAGGACGGGCAGCGCGAGGCACGGCGGTTGCCACAGGCGATACGGAGTCGGCCGCCGGGTTCGGTGTCGGTCGAGTAGGAGTGCAGCACGTAGCCGGTGGCCGCGTCGCGGGTGACGGTGGAGCCTTGCAGGTGGATCGGGTCGGAGCAGCCGCCGGTGCGGCGGATCTGGTCTTGGATGCGGTCGAAGTCGCCGGACCCAGCCAGCCTCAGCACGTCAGCGAGGGTGGCCGGGTCCAGGCCCGCCGTGGTGGCGGTGGTCACGCGTTGTCCTCCTCGGGCGTGTGGCGGTCGATCCAGTCCTCTGCGCAGACCTTGTGGACGGGCTTGCCCCGGTCGGAGCGGAGCGGGGTGGGCTTGGTGCAGATCACGCACGGCTTGTCGCCGGTGGGGTCGTAGTGGTCGGCGGAGCGCCAGTTCAGGAGGGCCACGGCGGTCACCTCCCGGCGCGGGCGAGCACGGAGGCGGGGGCGGTGTGGCCGGTGCCCTTGCAGGTCGGGCAGGTGACGCGGAGGGTGGCGCGGGTGCCGTCGGCGTGGCGGGTGCCGGTGGTGATGGCGACGGTGGGGAAGCCGTCGCAGTCGCGGCAGACGCGGGTGTTCTGGGCGTGCTGGGGCATGATGGGGCTCCCTTTTCGGGTCCGTTGGGTCTGGAAGGGGTGCAGGCGCCGGGGCGGCGGATCTTTGGCGAGAGAGCCGCCCCGGGGCCGTTCAGTGCTTGTGCAGGTCCTTGATGAGCAGGCGCAGGACGACTGCGACCACGGCGACGGAGACGCCGGTGATGGCGACCGCGAGCAGCAGCGAGACCAGGACCGCGCCGACGACGAGGACCACGGCGCCGCCGCCAGCGGCGAGGGCGAGCGCGCTGCCGGGGGTGAGCTGGACGGTGGGCCGGTTCGAGGCCGGGGCGACCGGGACCGGCGCGGGGGCCGACGACTGGACGGGCGCCGGGGTGTAGGCGGTCGGGGCGGTGGCCGTGGCGGGCGGTGCGGTGTCCTGGGGCGGGTACTTCGGCGTGAACACGAGGCGGTTCCCTTCTACTTGAGGACGGTGCCGAGGGCGGGGGCGAGGAAGCTTCCGGCGACGAGGTAGCCGCCGACCAGGAGCACGGCGACCAGCCACCACGGCGGGCGGGCGAGCTTGACGCCGAGCCATCCGACGACGAGCAGGGCGAGCCAGAGCGGTACGTCCATGGCGTGGTCTCCTGTCAGGCCTTGCAGCGGTGGGTGCGGGCGGCGAGTTCGGCGCCGGCGCGGGTGTCGTAGTCGGCGGCGAAGCCGCAGCCGGGCGCGGTGCAGGCGGCGGTGTGCTTGTCGCGGCCACGGCCGTCGTAGGACGTGGCGACCTGCACGGGGCCGATGCGGATCACGTTGCGGAAGCGGCGGTAGGCGGTCACGGGCGGTATCTCCTTCCTGGTCAGGTGAGTTGGAGTTCAGCGGCGATGGCGCCGGCCATCGGGGCGGGCAGTTGGAGCCGGGCGGACAGGGCGTCGGCGGGCATAGGGGACCCGGTGAAGGCCCGGTGGGCATCGGCGATCTTCCGGGCGTGGTCGAGCAGCGCGACCGGAACAGCGGGGGCGCCGGGCGCGGGCTTGGGCGGTGCGGGGGTCAACTCCGGCACGGTCGCGGCGGGGGCCGGGTCGGCGGCGGGTTCGTCGGTGCGGTGCATCTCGACTTCCGGCGCCGCCGGTTCGTCCACAGGCTGTGCAGGAACGGCCGATGCGTCGGGCGAGTGGACCAGGAGGGTTCCGCCGAGGAAGGCCAGCGCGGGCCAGCCCGCGACGAGGATGCACAGCCAGGCAGGCACGTGGGCCAGGTCGAGGAGTCCGGCGGTGGCGATGTTCGCGCCGAGCGAGGCGAACAGGGCGATCACGAACCAGGTCCAGGCGGACCGGTCGCGGCGGGCCGTGCGCAGCCGTCGCCAGGCGGCGACCAACAGCAGGTCGACCGAGACCGGGTAGGCCCATGCCTTCCAGCCGGATTGTCCGGCCGCTTCGGCCAAGTCGTGCAGATGGGCGAAGGACAGCGCGCCGGCGATGACGGCCTGTACGAGTACGGCATCCGGGCGGATAGAGCGGGACATGCGGGGCACCTCCCTTCAGGGAGTCGGGCCAGGGGCGGGCGGGGAACGGTGTCCGGCCGCCCAGCCCCGGCGGGGTTTCAGTCGGTGGGGGCTTCGCCGGACCCGAGGCAGGCCAGGCACAAGCCGGTCTGTTGGCCGACGGTGCGGCGCTTGCGGCCGACGCGGACGGTGCGGGAGACCTCCCCGGAGCCGTGGCACGTCGGGCACTTCGCGGGCTCCGGGTCGGCGGTCAACGGGTCGGGGATCTTCCGTGCGGCCACGGCGATCACGCGTCCTGCGTGGTCGCGGTGTCGGCCATCTGCGCGGCGGCCCAGCGGTCCACGGCCGCGAGGTAGCCGGTCACCGTCTTTGCGAGGCTCTCGGCGAACGCCTTGTGGTCGGCGGGTGAGCGGCTCTCGAAGACCGAGATGGTCAGGTGGTAGCCGTCTCCGTCGAGGGCCAGGATGGGCGGGTGGACGGTGCCGTAGTCGTGAACGTGGACCCAGGTGGAGGGCTCCCCGTGGAAGGACATAGAGGCGGACATCGTGCGTACCTCCCTGCGTTCGGGCATGGCTCGGGTAGGGACCTGGCGCGATGCGGTCGCGCCGACCGGGGTGGAGCGGGTGTTACTCGGTGACGGGTCGGGGCTTGAGCAGCGACGGACCAGCCGCCGGCACAGGGGCGGGAACGTAGGGGCGGAACGGGTCGAGGAACGGCAGATCCGGGACCAGGTGGGCGAACTCCCGGCAGACCGCAACGACTTCATCGCGGGATGTGTTCGGGGTGCGGATCTTCGACCAGCCGCCCGAGGAGTCCGCCGCGACAGCGGTTCCGGGACGGTTCATCGGGATCAGGCTCGCCGCCGGGACCGCATCCGGGGCCACATCGGCCAGGCCCATTTCGGCGGTCTGCTTGTCGTTGACGCGGTGCACCACACGGCCGGTGAGCTGAGCGCGGAGCATGGTGGCGCCCTTGCCCAGGTCGGAGCCGAAGCGCTGCCCGCAGATCTCCAGATAGATGCCGATCGCGCGGGCCATCTGCGCGAGCCGGATCAGCGCGGTGACGATCCGCTCCCGGCGCTCCTCATCCTTCTTGGAGGAGATCAGGAACAGTTCCGCCACCTCATCGACCAGGACGACCACCGGCACCGGCTGCAGCTCTGCGGGGAGTTCCCACAGGTCCGAGACGCCGTGACGGCTCAGCAGGTCGAAGCGGTCTTCCATCTCCGCGACCAGCACGCCGAGCAGTGAGGCGGCATCGTCGGGGTTGGTGACCAGCGCCGACAGGCGGTGCGCGAAGGCGGACTGTTCCACCCCGCGCTTGCAGTCGACGCCGACCAGGGCCACCGGCAGTTGCGCGAGCCCCTTGATCAGGTTGCGCTGATACATGGACTTGCCGGAGTGGTTGGCGCCCAGGGTGAGCGCCATCGGTGCCTTGCGGTAGTCCCGCTCGAACGCGGTCCCGTCCTCACGCACCGCGACCGGAACGGCCATGCCGTGCGGGCGAGCCTTGCGGGGCATCCGCACCCGGCGCAGCACGTCATAGCCGGTCATCCGCAGTTCCACGAAGCCGGGCTTCGTCTCGGCCACGGTCACGGAGTGGACGCCCCAGGCGTGCCGGAGTCGTTCCGAGGAGGCGATCACGTCGGCGGGCTCCAGGCCGGCGGGAAGCCGCAGGGTCACCCGCAGCCCGGTCGACGTACCGCGTACCCGGCGGATCTTCGGCGGGACCGGCTGAACCTCACGACGGGCGACGCTGCGAGTCATGAACGCCCGCAGACCCGACGGCTGCACCGTCAAGCCGCACACGTCCATGGTCGACCGGTACGAGAGGGTGAAGCGACCCCACGTGACCGGCATCCCGACCAGCGGCCAGTACACACGCGGCGCGCGGACCTTCGCGTAGCCGAGACCGCCGGCACCGGCCAGGGCTCCCGTGGCCTCCAGCCACATCGTCAGGTCGGTCATCGTCAGGCCGCCGGGGTGATCGCGACCGCGCGGAACGAGATCCCGTGCCGCTTCTGGCCGTTGAACTCGTTCTCCCAGTCACGCGCCTTCAGGCCGATGACCTTCACCGGCATACCCGGCGCCAGACCCTCGGGGAGACCGGTCTCCGGCACGGTCACCTGGTAGAGGTTCCCCTCCCCCTCGTCCGAGACCAGCAGACCCACGGTCGAGAGGCTCGCGTTGGTCTCCCGGTCCACGGCCCGCTCACCGGTCTTCTTGTTGACCATCTTCGGTTCCGGCGCGGTCGCGACGAACACCACAGCGGTCGACGTGTCGATCTTGAAAGACGGCATCAGCACATCCCTCGTTCTGTGAGGCCACCTTGCGCGACCTCTCTAGACATCCCCATGGGAGCACATCTCTAGAGACGTAGTCAAGAGAGATGTCTAGAGATGTTGTCGTCGAAGGATTGCGGATACACGCACAGAGCGAGCGACCTACCCATGGCCTAGGCTGTCTAGAGAAGAGAGGAGGGCTCCCGAATGGCCACCACCGACGACGACCGTCGGCCGAAGTACCAGCGGATTGCGGACTCTCTACGAGAAGCGATCCAGTCGGGCGAGTACGGTCCTGGTGATCGGCTTCCGGGGGAGAACGATCTGATGGCCGCGCATGGCGTGGCCCGCATGACAGCGCGTCAGGCGTTGAGCGTGCTCAAGGACGAGGGCGTTGCCGAATCCCGCAAGGGCGCCGGCGTCTTCGTCCGATCCTTCCGTCCGTTGAGGCGCCGAGGCATCCAGCGGCTTGCGCAGGAGCAGTGGGGCAGTGGCCGGTCCATCTGGTCTGCCGACATCGAGAACCGCACCCTTGTGGTGGATCAGGTGACGGTGTCGGAGGAAGCCGCACCGGAGCAGATCGGGCAGGTGTTGGACCTGAGCGAAGGGGACACCGTCTGCGTCCGACGCCGGCGGTTTGTCTTGGACGGGAAGCCCGTTCTCCTCGCGACGAGCTATCTCCCCACGGCGGTGGTCGCAGGGTCGGCGATCACTCAGGAGGACACGGGGCCCGGCGGAACGTACGCCCGCCTTGCTGAACTCGGCTACAAGCCAGTGCACTTCCGCGAAGAGATCCGCTCACGGATGCCCACGAAGGACGAGGCAGCGCAGTTGAGAATCTCCGCAGGTACGCCGGTCATACTCATCTGCCGAACCGCGTTCGCAGACGAGGGGCGCCCCGTGGAGATCAACGAAATGACGCTTGACGCAGCCTCTTACGTCCTTGAGTACGACTTCGACGCCTGATCAGCCAGACCAGATTTGAGCCCGTCGTGCGACTCCGTAGATGTGGGACACCTGGTCGGCTGACAGCGTCGGCGTCAGCCCGGACAGAACTCGGTCGAGTTGATCGACAGCGAGGACGAGCACCGGCGGATTGGCGCTCTTGACGGTGAGCTTCCCTGCGTGCACGACAGAGATCACGGGGCGGACTGGCACATCGAATCCGCAGTGTTCGGACAGGGTGCGGGACACCCGACGCGCTTCGGACTGGCTGGCCGCGATGTGGCGGGTAGGAGTGCCGTTCACAGTGATAGCCCTGTCTCCGTACCAGACCGTCTTTCCCCGGTGCCGCTTGGAGTTGATGGAGAAGACGCCGGCTGGTCCGATGGTGAGGTGATCGATGTCCGTGCCGGTCACCCACTGGACAGCGTGAAGGGTGAACCATCCATGGCCACGGAGCCTGCTCAGTCGCCGGGCGGTGAGCAGTTCACCACGGAGGCCGACAGCCCAGTTGTAGATGTCCGTATCGGGTCGCCACCGGTCGATCAGTCTCAGCAGAGGGTTCGGCTGTAACTCGCGGATCTTGCGGCGCACCGCGTCGCCCGGCCGATTCCGCGCCAAGTCATCTGCCAACGACTGCACACCTGCCCCCTCGCGTGTGACTGAACTGCCAGATCACCACGGAGACGGCATCTCTGCCCAGGCCCGGACAGGCCATGAGCTGTTACAGGTTTCTCTACCTCATCAAGCCCCGGCTGCGCTCCGCTCCGCCGGGCGCGCTTCCCGGCTCTGGCTGCGCCCGCGCTCCTGCCTTCGGCCCGCTCGGCGCTGCCGCCGCCGACGCGCGCCCACATGTGGATAGGGCCGGAAGCCATGAGTCGATCACCGCATAGCGCGGCACGGTCAAGACGATGCCTCCGGCGGGGGATCGGCCGGCACCGGGATGGAGGGGGCGCCGTTCCCGGACGCGGGTCCGTAGTGGCGTGCGCGGGGTGCTCCCATCCCGTCCACCGTCGACCCAGGCAGAGCCGAGCAGACGCGGCCCATGGCGTCCAGGTCGTTCGTACAGTGGCGCGCTCCACCTGGACGCCATGAACCACGCCCGCTCCACGGTGTGTGGGTCGACGGCGGACGGGATGGGAGCTGGGGAAGGTGGTGGGTTGCGGGAGTCTGTGTCGTGATCGTTTAGATTCCCGATTTGCCTCAAATCCCCTTCGTGGGCTACAACTTGAATGCTTGTAGCTCAGTGGATAGAGCAGCCCTTTCGCGAAGGGCAGGTCGCGGGTTCGAGTCCCGCCAGGCCCACAGGAGGCGGGGATCACGCGTACCCCGCCTCCGTCAACGTCTAGGGAAGGGGTGTCGCTCATGCGCTGCCCCTCTTGTGCCGCTCCAACGCGTGTCGTCGTTGCCGAAGTGAGTAATCACGGATCGACGATCAGGCGTCGCCGCAGGTGTTCCGCGTGTGACTTGCTGTTCACCACTTTGGAGTGCGCGAACCTGGTCACGGTCCCGCAGTGCGGCGTGCGTGTCCCGTTTTCCCGTTGGTCTGTGATCACGAAGGTGCGCACCGCAGCGCAACGGCATCGCCAGGTGATCGACTCAGCCGCCCATCGCGAGCGAACCAGAAGCCAATCACTAGGCGTCTCGCTTCACCATCACCTTGCACAGCGCCGGACCCCGGAATCCAGCGAGCTAGGCGCAACGTCGCCTTTCTCGCTGGCGTCTGCTTCGGGCCGGGGCTGAGCCAGCGTTCTGCCAATCTTCGTTTGGACTGTGCATGTGAGGAGTGCGATGCGCGGCCGGCCCCATGGCGCATCTACGCCCACGTGTGGTCACTCGTTCGCGATCTCTCTATCAACATCCTCAGTGGAGCCTTCATCAGTCTGGTTGGCGCAGCGGCCCAGCGAATGCGACGTCGGCGCGCGGAGACTGATCCTGGGGCCGTCTCCGACGAAGCCGAATGACACGGCGGCGGTGGCCGTAGTCTCTGTCAGGCAATACGTCAAGAAGCTCGTTGATGTCTGACACCAGCGGCTGACACCAACAGGCACGGACAACCGCGATCGGTGCCGAACGTCGGCGACCGATCAGCCGAGGGTTCCAGCCGGTTGACCGACGTCGATGGCCCCCCGTGATCGACCTGATAAGGATGAGGCCACAGGTTCAAATCCTGTTAGCCCCACATGCGAAAAGACCCCCGGTCCACAGGGCCGGGGGTCTTCGGCGTGTGCGCCCAGCATGGGCGATTGCTTGGGAGCGGGCTGCCAGAAGGGTGCTTGCCTCGGTCACGGCCGTGGTGGAGCAGCGGTTGAAGCTGAAGGTCAACCGGGAGAAGTCGAAGGTGGTCCACGCCCGCTCGGCGGTGCTGCTGGGCTTCGCTTCTACTTCACCCGGAGCGGGGTCAGAATCCGGGTCGATCCGAAGGCGCTCGCGCGCTGGAAGACGAAGATGCGGGAGCTGACCTCGCGGCGGTGGAGCATCGCGATGGACGAACGTATCGCGAAGATCAACCGCTTCATGACCGGATGGATGGGCTACTTCCAGCTCTCGGACGCCTCCAGTCCGTTCCGGGACCTAGAAGAGTGGTTCCGCCGCAGGATGCGGCAGATCCGCTGGAAGGAATGGAAGATCCCCCGCGCACGCCGGGCGAACCTGCGCAGACTCGGGATCACCGAGTCCCTCTCCCACCAGTGGGGGAACAGCAGCAAGGGCTACTGGCGGATCGCGGGCTCGGCCGTTCTCCAGCGGGCATTGCCCAACTCCTACTGGGACGACCTTGGCCTGTTGACCTTCAAGACGATCTCGCAACGGTTGAGATCAGCTCGGTGAACCGCCGGATGCGTGACCCGCATGTCCGGTGGTGTGAGAGGAGGGACGGGCGACCCGTCCCTCCTACTCGATTGACGACGGGCAGCGGCAGCGGTGGATCGCAGTGACTGCGCTGCTGGACCCCGGTGGAGGGGCGTTTTGGGTAGAAGGCTGATCGGGGGGCGACGTGTGCGGTCGCGGGTCCTCTCCGGACGCGGGTTCTCATCTGGATTCGCGGCGAAACCAGGTCGGTTGGGCGGGTTCCTCGGCGCACGGAAAAGACCCGACCGCAGGCGACGGGGGATGCACCTGCGATCGGGCCATGGCCAAGGGTAACAAGGATGGAGGCCGTGTGGGGCCAAGTTGGTGAAGAATAAGTCAGGTTGGGAGATCATCTGCCGCAGGGCGGGTCGTAGGACAGACGGGGCAGGTACTCATGCCACTTCTGCGGGGTCAGTACTCCCCTGGTGACCGAACAGATGTGTCGGATCGCCGCGTCAGCGTCCAGGCTCCACAGCCGGACCGTGTCGGTGCCGCTGGACACGCCGAGGACGCGGCTGCCGGGGCTGAAGGACAGGAAATTGCCGGTCTTGGCGTCGGGACTCATGGACTGGCCGATGGGTGTCGCTGAGGCGGGGTCGGAGATGTTCCAGAGGCGGACCGTGTTGTCGTTGCCGCCACTGGCCAGGGTGTGTCCGGACGTGCTGAACGTCAGTGAGGTGACCGCCTCGGTGTGGCCGGTGAGCGGGGCGCCCAGCGGAGTTGCTGAGGCGGGGTCGGTGACGTTCCAGAGGCGCACCGTGTCGTCGTCGCTGCCGCTGGCCAGGGTCTGTCCGTCGGGGCTGAAAGCGAGCGTGTTGACGGGACCGGAGTGCCGGTCGAGCGGTGCGCCGAGCGGGGTTGGGCGGGCCGGATCGGTGGTGTTCCACAGCCGGATCGTGCTGTCCGCGCTGCCGCTGGCCAGAGTGTGGCCGTCCGGGCTGAAGGCGAGGGCGTTGATGTACCCCCGGTGGCCGGTGAGCGGATCGCCGAGCGGCACGGGGCGGGAGGGGTCGCTGACGTTCCAGAGTCGGATGGTGCGGTCGTCGTAGGCGGTGGCCAGGATGTGGCCGTCCGGGCTGTATGCCAGCGCGTTTGGGCCCATGAAGCGGGTCCACAGGCGGAGCGGGGGCCCGGCGGAGACGGGGTGGGACGGGTCGGAGACGTCCCACAGGTAGACCGCCCGCGCGCTGGTGAGGACCGCGAGGGTGCGACCGTCCGGCGAGAACACCAGGGAGCGCTGCCCGTCGTCCGCGCGCATGAACGGCTCGCTCAGTGGCAGGGGGCGGCCCGGCTGGGCCACGTTCCACAGCCGGAGCCGGCCATCCCGCGCGGCCGTCGCCAGCACCCGCCCATCCGGCCGGAACGCCGCGTTCCGGCCGATCACGTCCGAGGTCGGAACCGACCACAGGCGCACCTTGCTGTCGCCGCTCCCGGTGGCGAGGGTCCGCCCGTCGGGGCTGAATCCCAGCGCGTACATCTCCCCGCTGCTGCCGGCGAGTGGCTCCCCGACCCGGGACGGGGACTGCGGATCGCGCACGTTCCACAGGCTCGCCGTGCTGTCCGCGCTCGCCGCGGCCAAGCTGCCGCCATCGGGACTGAACGCCACCGACCAGACGGGGCCGGTATGGCCGGTCAGTGGTGAGCCGAGCGATTTCGGATGGTTCGGGTCGCGCATGTCCCATAGCCGGACGGTGTCGTCCGCGCTGCCGCTGGCCAAGGTCTGCCCGTCGGGACTGAAGGCCACCGAGTGCACGATGCTCGTGTGCCCCCTGAGTACCGTGTGGATCGGCTCGGGATGGTGCGGGTCGGTCGTGTTCCACAGCCGGATCGTGGCGTCATCGCCGCCCGCGGCGAGTGTCCGTCCGTCCGGGCTGAACGCCACGCTGCGCACCGCGGCGGTAGGACCGCGCAGTGCACCCAACTGCTTCGGCCGGTGCGGGTCGGTCACGTCCCACAGGCGTACGGTGTGGTCCTCGCTGGCCGAGGCCAGGGTGTGGCCGTCGGGGCTGAAGGCGACCAGGTAGATCGTGCCGGTGCGACTGGTCAGAGGCCGGCCGATGAGGGCGGGGTGGGCCAGGTCGGTGACGTCCCACAGTCGGATCGTGCCGTCGTCGCCGGCACTGGCCAGGGTGTGGCCGTCGGGGCTGAAGACCGCGCTGCTCACCCAGCTGGTGTGGCCGGTGAGGGGGGTGCCGATCGGTTTCGGGTGGCTCGGGTCGGTGACGTTCCACAGCCGGACCGTGTGGTCGTAGCTGGCTGTGGCCAGCGTTTTGCCGTCGGGGCTGAAGGAAGTGAGGTACACGGCGCCGGTGTGGCCGGACAGCGGGGTGGCCAGCGGCGCGTTCACGATCGAGATCAGGCGGCTGTACGTGCCCTCGTCGTTGGGGCGCAGGTGATGGGCGACCAGGTCGAGCTGGGCGGCCAGAGACGGGTCCGTGCGCTGGACCCGGTCGGCTTCGGCGAGCACCTGTTCGAACACGGCGTCGTCCCGCTGCTGCCAGGCGATCACGGCCGAACCACCGGCGAGCAGGGCCAGCACGACCAGGGCCGCCACGGCGGCGCGGCTGATCCAGACAGTGCGCTTGCGTAGCCTGACCGAGGCGGCCAGGAACTCCACCGCGCTCCGGGTCAGAAAGGTGTTGCCGGCCGACTTCGCCCAGCTACGGGCCTGCTCCAGCCGGGACCCCCGGTACAGCAGTGAGCTGTCCCGGCCCGAGTCCTCCCAGGCACGGCCGTCCTCGTCCAGCCGCTGCCGCAGCAGGTGGTCGTTGCGGTTGTCGTCGATCCAGTGCCGTAGTCTCGGCCACGCGTGCAGCAGCGCCTCATGGGTGATCTCGACGGCGTCCGCGTCCAGCGTCACCAGCCGGGCCTGCACCAGTGCTTCCAGGGACTCCTCCGTCTTGCCGGGATCCGCCGACTCCTCCGCCAACTGCCGACGGGTGCCCCGACGGCGTGTGGCCTGGGTGTCCTCCCCCAGCCGGACCAGCCGTAGCAGGAGCAGTCGGGCGGCCGTACGGGCAGCGGGGTCGAGGCCGGTCCAGGCGCGTTCGGCGGTGGCCGCCACGGCCCCCTGGATCCCGCCCGCCGCTCGGTAGCCGGACAGCGTCAGCTTGCCGGCCTTCCGACGTTGCCAGGTGGCTAGGAGGGCGTGCGACAGCAGCGGCAGTACGCCCGCGTCGTGCGCCCCGCGCGGGCCGTCGGCACTCACCTCGCGCACGATCAGCTCGGCGAGTCCCCGCTCCAGCTCCAGACCAACCGCCTTGGCCGGTCCGGTCACCGCCTCGCGCAGCTCGCCGCTGGTCAGCGGGCCGAGCACCATGTGCCGGTGCTGCAGGGCGTCGGCCAGTTCTCGGTAGCGCAGGCACTGCTCGTAGAAGTCGGCACGGATACCGAGGACGACCAGTGCGGGGGCGGGCCCGTCCGAACTGGCGGTCGGGGTGCAGGCGGCGTGCAGGAGCTTGATGAAGGTACGCCGGTCCGCTTCGTCGGAGCAGAGGGTGAACGCCTCCTCGAACTGGTCCACGATGAGCACCGGCCGGCTGCCCGGCCCCGCCTCGCGGCATGCCCACGCGGAGACGGCCGTACGCACGGCACGGGCGAACCGCGGGGTGTCGGATCCGGATGCCGCCGGGTTCTTCGCCGCTTTTTCCTCGGTCCTGCGCACGTCGGCGGCGACGGGAGCGAGGTCCGGGATGCCACGGACCAGCTCGCCCAAGGGGTCGGAGCCGGGGACCAGCTGCAGGAGCGGGGCCGTGGCGGCTGCGGTGGTGGTCGTGGTCCCGGTCGTGGTGGTGGGGGACGTTGCGTTGCCGGGTGGGGCGGTCGGGCGTGTGGTGTCGGTGGGTGCGGGCGCCGGGGGCGTGGGCGTCTGTGCGGAACCTTCGGTGCGAGTGCCCGTGGGCACCCCTGGGGGGAGCCCGGGAGTCCGGCTGCCCGGGGAGACGGTTGTCCCGTCGCCTGTCGGTGTGAGGGACCGGATGTCCCCCAGGGCGCCCTCGCGCAGTGCGGGGACCAGACCGGCGTTGAGCAGGGACGACTTGCCCGCCCCGGATGCGCCCACCAGCATGACCAGGCCACCCGTTCGCGCTGCCGCGCGGAGCTGGCCGACGAGCGCGTTCGTGCTCCGCTCGCGACCGAAGAACCACCGTGCGTCCTGCTGCCGGTACGAGGCCAGCCCACGGTAGGGACACACGCCTCCGGTGACGGGTGGGGCCTGCTCCGGGTCCCGCCGCTTCTCCTCCATGGGGGCTGTGGACCGGTCGCCCGGCGGGTTGGCCAGCGCGTGTTCCCACAGACGCTGCCAGTGGCCGATGTCGTACAGACCGCTGGACACCGGTTCCGGACGGAGGCGGCGGGCCTCTGGGATCAGGATCTGCAGAACCGCCGCGAGGGCAGCGAACTGGGCCGGTACGTTTCTGGCCCGGCGCCAGTCGCTGATCCGCTGCGCGGACACCCGTACGGCCCGGCCGCGCTCGTCGACCCGCTGCAGTCGTACGACCGCCTCGGCGACGCTCTTGAGGGGAGGGTTTCCGGCCTCCTTGTACAGCAGTGCGAGGCGCTCGGCGAAAGCTGTACGTGCTGTCCCTGAGTCGGAACCCAAGGCCCCACCCCTTTACTTCCCCCCGCATCTGGACGTCCGGACCGGAAAACCCACTCTATACGCCTGACCTGCGGATAAGCGTCGAACTGGAGACCGGAACCTCCTCGTGGGCGGTGCCAGATGGCAGGATCCGAACCCGATGGGGGACGCGTCACACGCCGGCCGGACAGGCCACTGGCTGAGTGCTCGGAGAGACGGCCCATGGCAGCTGAGGTTCTCGGTCAACTTGTGTCGCAGCGTTGCCAGTGGATTCCACCGAAAGCAGGGAGCGGCGACGGCGCCTGCGGCTGAGCCCGTGGGCCCCGAAGACCACTCCCTTCTCCGGCCCGTGCCGATACGCCGACACGGCGCGGGTCGACACCCCCGCACCGTCCGGCACCGGTCCCCACGAGGGGAGGGACCGGTGCCGACGGGCAGGGCAGCGGACGGCGTGTGCCCGGCGCACGCGTGGCACGCACACGAGACGTGCCGGACGGGTTCCACAGGGGCTCCGGTTGTTGTGCTCGTACTCAGGAAGACACCGTGTCCGCTTCGGCCCAGCCCGCCTCGCGGGCCGCGGCGACGGCGCGGAGTTCGGCCTGCTCGGCGGTGGCGTTCAGGGCCGCGTCCCGCCCCCGCGCGCTGCCGCCCGCCGCGGACGCGGCGGCCTGGGACGCCGTCAGTGCCGCTCGCAGGGCCCTTGCGGCGGTTCCGTCCCTGCCGGAGGCTCTCTGCGCGGCGGCCAGCTGTGCTGCCAGGGCGGCGGTGGCGGCGGCATTGCGGGCGCAGCGGGCGTCCGCTGCCGGATCCGGCGCGTTCGCGGCCAGCGTGGCGAGTGACCGGGCCGATAGCCGCAGAGCGTTGGCGGCCCGGCCGGCGGGGTCCGTCGGCACGATCTCGGCCGCGTCCGGTCCCACGCCGGCGTACCGGCACGCGGCGACCGCACGGTCGTGGGCGCTACGGGCGCGGGCGCTGTGCGCGGCGCGCAGCATCTCCTCCGGTGGTGTGGTTCCGGCAGCCGCCTCTTTCCGTCCTTTCACCCCTGGCCTCCCTCACCGTTGCTGACGACGGACCGCACGATCGCGGGCAGGGTGCCACGCCCGCCGCGAAGAGACCAGCAGCGCGCGGAAGGGAGCCCACGTGGCCGGCGTGAGTGGTGGCGGGAGTACCACGTACCGCCTGGCAATCTGACGGTACGTCAGCTACGGTCCGTCTCGCCTGCCGTTCCCGAAGGGGTGAGTGCCATGGAGAAGCGTTCCCGCTGCCCGCGACCACCCGGTGTTCCGCGCTGGGTCGCGATGTTCCATCAGCCGTCCCAGGACGCCTGGACGGTGGCTGCGGAGTCGCCCCACAGGGATCCCGTGCTGTACGCGGTCGGGGACATGACGCAGACCGTGCGGGCGCGCGGAGACGAGGCGGCGGTCGCCCTGTGGGGTCCGGAAGGCGGTGCCTGGCGTCAATTCGACGCACCCACCACCAGGACATCCGTCCCCCCATCCGCCCCTGCCGCCACTTCCGCAGCCGCGTCCGAAACCTCAGCCGGGCGGCCCGCGGACGCCCCCGCGGGACCGGCCAGACTCGCCGAACGCATGACGGACCGCCGACACCAGGTGCTCCTGGCCGGACTGAGCAAGGCGGGCCTGTACGACCTGGCTCCCGAGGACGGCGAGACGGTCCGGACGATGGCCGACCGGCTCGACGAACCCACGGTTCGCCGGGTGGCCCACTGGCTGTCGGTTGCGGGCCGGCGGTAGCGGCACCACGGGCGGGACGGCTGCGGACACGGCCGGTTCAACGGGGGCTCCGCCGGGCAGTGACGTCCTGGAAGTCACTGATTCGGCTCCCGGCGGACTTCGTCGGCAGGGAGCCGTCGACGGCTGGGAGGACGCATGAAGGTCTCCGTCGACCGCACCTTGTGCTACGGCTCCGCCGAGTGCGCACACCGGGCGCCGACCGTCTTCGCGTTCGAGGGTGGGTACGGCGTGGTGCGGCCCGGTCGCGAGGACGCTTCGGATGACCCGCAGGTCCGAGAGGCGGCCGAGAAGTGCCCTGCCCAGGCGATCGCGTTCGTGGAGTGACAGGAGGTCGTCTCGGTGCGGGCTGGTCAGCCGCTGTCGGGTGACGAGCCGCTGTCGGGCGATCAGCCGTCGGCCGGATAGGACCACTGGAAATCCGTCAGCACGCGGGCCCGGTTCTCCGCGACCGCCATACGGGCCTCATGTTCGGCCGGGTCCACATGGGACGGCTGGCCCGTGGCCTGCCCGTCCCACTTGCGGTACAGCAGGCCGACCTCCGACGAGAACCAGCCGCGGCTCACCGCGTTCAGCGCCAACAGCAGTCCGGTGTCCTCCGAGGCGGGCAGGGCCATCCAGCCGCCCAGACCGGCCAACAGGTTCCGCCGGACGCACAAGGTCGCCGGATGGACCGGCGCGCGGAAACCGTTCCGCTTCCAGTGGTCGAGCACGACACCGCGTTCGACCGGACCGACCTCCGGATCTCCGGGGAAGCCGGCCGTGGAGCCGTCGGGCAGGAGGTCGAGAACCCGTGATGTCGTCCAACCGATGGTGCGATCCGCCTCCAGCACGGCCAGATCGCGGGCCAGTGCGCCCGGCGTGAGCTGGTCGTCGGCGTCCAGCACCTTCACGTACGCCCCGTCCGCGCGTGCCAATGCGATCGTCCGGGCGACTCCGGGACCGCCGGGCCGGCCCTGGCGGAAGGACACCCGTGCCTCGTCCGGAACGTAGGGGCGGACCTCCTCCGTCCTGCCGTCCTCCTGGACCACCCACTCCCACTCCCAGCCATCGGGGAGCCGTTGTGCGCACAGTGAAGCGTAGGCATCCGGCAGGAAACGGGCGGACGGGCCGTGCACAGCAGTGACAACGGTGATGCGCCGGCTCACGACTGCACTCACCACCTTTCCGGGGATCACGAGCATGTCGTACGAGGATCATGTACGAAGATCATGTGCGAGGGGCGCGCGCAGGTGAGGATGGGGACCACGGACAAGGGGCTCCTGCCCCGATGCGCGAGGTCCTTCGTGACAGGTCGTAACGGCGCGAGACCCCCGGCCGAGCCTGGCCGGGGGTCTTTCCGTGTCGACTGGTGCGTACGCAAGTCGCCTGGTGCCGAAACGTCCGCGCTTCTTCGTACCGTCCCTGAGTGCCGTGTCTACGGTGTCTGCCGTATCTGCCGTGCCGTATCTGCCGTGCCGTGCTTGTGGAGCCGTGCTTGTGGTGCCGTGTCTACAGCGCCGTGCAGAGGGTGGGCGGTGCGGGGCTGTGCCGCACGCGCTCTGCGGGTGCTGTGGGTGGCGCCGTGGGTGCTTCGGGTGGTGTGGCCGGCGAGACGGTGGTTCGAGGGTGGGATCAGCAGTCGAGCGCTGCCGGGTCCTGTCCGGTGGCGGAGGTTTCCGTCTGTGCCTCGGTGTCGGTGAGCGGGTGGTGCCGGCAGTTCGGGGACTTGCCGTGGGCCTCGGCCCGGATGCGCTGCTTCATCGTGGGGGGCAGGGCCCTGGTGTGGGACCAGGCCCAGTGGTGCATCGCCAGGATCGTCGGCGCCATGGGGTGGGGCTCGCCGACTTCGGGGCTCTCGGCCTTGGGGGCGGCCGTTGCGGTGGCGGTGGTGGCGGTGACGAGTCCGAGTGCCGTGCACAGCGCGAGGAAGGCGGTGACGATGGCGGTCCACAGCTTCATGACCTTGTTCTGGGCCATGACCCCTCACTTTCAGGTTGGGCGATTTGCGTACTTTCCTCATGATGTGTATGGGGGTCGCGAAGTGGTGGACCGACGCTCATGGCGCGTCGATGTTCAGATGAACACCACTCGGATGGGTGCAAGAGGAGTGGAAACTGTCAAAGCGTCGCGAGTACATGTGAAGCGGGAGCAAAGTAACCGTCCGTACGGGTGTGATCACCCTCCGGCCGAGGCGGTGCCCGGCATGGCTATCGGGCTGCAGGAGGCGGGAGTTGGGCCTCTGCACAGGTCACCGATCGATATCGGTCGGTGTGTATAGTCGGGCGCCAGAGGTCCCCTACGTCAAGGAAAGACGAGGTCGCGCGGTGAAGAAGCTGCTCCTGGTCGCACTGGCCGCCATCGGCGGGCTCCTCGTGTACCGCCAGATCCAGGCGGATCGCGCCGAGCAGGATCTGTGGACGGAGGCGACTGACTCCGTGCCCACGGGTTCCTGAGTAACGACACCAGAATCTGAACAGACCCCGGCCGCCTTAGCGGCCGGGGTTTCGCGTTGTCAGACGTTGCGGCGGCGCGGTGCGTGAGGTAGGTGGTTCCGGTCCCGTTCGGCGGGACGCCAGGTGTGGCCGGGCGCCGCCGGGTGTTGCCGGGATTTTCGGACGGCCACCCGCATGGCCCGGATGGCGCAGGGACGCTCGGTGCAGGATGGACCACGGCCCTGCTCCGGTGCCGCAGAACAACGGCAGGGGGTATGGCAGGGGACGGCAGGGGGTGTGGCACGTGTGGTGGCGTCGAGGACATGCGGTGCGGCGGCGGGGCGGCCGGATCCCAGGCCGCTCCTCCATGACCCTGCTGCTGGGGCTGTGTCTGTGCGCCCTGGCAGCGGTGCCCGGCGGAACCGTGGTTGTCGCCGACGCCAGGCCGGGCGCGTACGCCTTCGCGCCTGGCGCCCGTACGATCGCGGGTGCCGCGGGCAGCGTGGACGCCGAGCGACTGGACCCCGGCCGCGTCTACCGCAGTTCCCTGCCCGGGCACGGCAGGCTCTACTACCGACTCCGTCTCCCCGCCACGGCCTCGGCCTACGTCCCCGTCACCGCCGTACCACCAGCGAGCGCCACCGTTTCCGCCACCGACGGCATTCGCGTGTCCGTCCAGGACGCGAACGGAACAGCCTGCTCCTACGCCTCCGCCCGCTTCGGCGCCGGACTGAGCCCGCGTCCGGTCACGGCCCTGGCGCAGCGCGAGGCCGGCAACGCGCTGTGCCAGGGGGCGGGGACCTACTACCTGCTCGTCGAACGGCTCGAAGCGGAGGGCTCCGGTGCAGTCGCCTCGGCGGAGGGGTGGGACCTGGAGATCGCACCCGTCACCGAACCCCGCACGGCGCACGCCTTGCCCACCACCGCGCCGGACGCCTGGGACTCCACCACCCCGGAGCCGGTCACCGCCGAACCCCGCGACCGGTCCGGAGGCGCTGGCTTCGCCTCGGCACGTCCGGTGGGCCAGGGGGTCTGGCGGACCGCGCTCGTGCCCGGCCAGACCCAGTTCTACAAGGTGCCGCTCGACTGGGGCCGGCAACTTCACGCCTCCGTCGAACTGGGTAGTTCCACCGGCCACGGCTATGTCGGCGGAGCCCTGAACCTCTCCCTGTACAACCCCGTCCGCGGATACGTCGACGACGCCTCCCTCGGGTACACCGGCACCCAGAAATCCGCTGCTCTCGGCTCGCTGCCGCCGGTGGCGTACGCCAACCGCTACGCCGTTCCCACCGCCGTGACCTCCGTCCGCTTCGCCGGCGAGTACTACCTGGTCCTGCACCTCAGCGACCACATGACCGGCACGTTCGGGCGCGGGCCGTTCGGGGTGACGCTGCGGATCCGGGTGGACGGGCGGGCGCACGCCGGGCCCAGGTATGCCGGGACACCCGAGCCGGCGGACGTCTTCACCATCACCAAAGGGGACCGGGAGGAGGCGTTGACCGGAACCACCGCAGGCGGGGACGGTCTCGTGAGCAAGCTGGTCGCGGTCGCCGGGATCGGCCTGGGGACCCTGCTGCTGCTGGTGCTCGGCGGGTGGACGGTAACGGCGCGGCGGGCTCAGACGCGGGCCAGCGCCCAGAAGCCCACCGCGTAGCAGACCACCGCGAGAAGCAGGATCAGGATCGTGGCCCTGGCCGGAGGTCCGGCACGACGGCGGTGCGCGTGGCGCTTCCGGTGCCCTTGCCCGGACGGTGCTGGAACCATCCAGGGCTGGAGCGGAAGCTCCCGGTCCTGAGCGGTGTACAAAGCGGTGGTGGTGTCAGCAGGATGCTCGGGCACCGGGGCCGGGGACGGCACGGCACTCCAAGCCGCGTACGGCGAGGAATCCGGGAAGTGCGGGGAACGGGAGGGCGGCTGAGCGGAAGGTGGCTCTGTGACCGCAGGTGCCGAAATGAAGCGGTTCGCGCTTTCCTCCTCGGCACGTAGGAGTACGGGCCGAGGAGTCGGAACGGGTTCCGGGTTCGCCCGGGGCGGTGGGAGCCGGAAGCTCCCGGTGTCCGACATGGAGCCGGCACGCACGTCGGCCGCGGCGTTCGCCGCGTTCGCGTCAGGGGAGGGGACCGATCCCGTGGACGGGGAGGCTTCCTCGTCCGTGTCCGTACCCACACGCACACGCGTACCGGCATGTGCGCCCATGCCCGGAGCCGCTCGGGAGGAACTGTTCAGGGCCGCTGTCGAGTCGACTGCCGGGGGTGTCGGGGGTGCCGGGGGTGCGTCCGGGCCGGCAGCCGGGGTAGCACCCGAGGGCGGGAGGGAAGCACCTCCGGAGGGCAGTTCAGGGGGAACTCCTCCGGACTCTCCGCGGGGCCCCTCGGCACCGAACCCCGGTGGCAGCGGGCCGATCTGGTCGAAGATCTCGATCAGCTCGTCCTCGGGTCCGGGCTCCGGCAGGAGCTCTGCTGCGGAGATGAGGGCCTTGCGTGCACCCGTGGCCGTGCGGAAGCGGTCCGCTGGATCGGGCTGGAGCAGTGTGGCCACGACCTGCCACAGCGGTTCGGGGATGCCTTGAGGCGGCCCCGGGGTGCCGTGCTCCATGAAGTACTGCATCAGCGCCTTGGCGTCGGGCTTCGCCCCTTCGAGCAGAAAGAGG
This sequence comes from Streptomyces pluripotens, assembly GCF_000802245.2. NCBI lineage: Bacteria > Bacillati > Actinomycetota > Actinomycetes > Kitasatosporales > Streptomycetaceae > Streptomyces > Streptomyces pluripotens. The sequence goes on along the minus strand of NZ_CP021080.1, from coordinate 3,498,023 downwards.
GCGACCAGGCCGACGGCGAACAGGTCGGCCGGGAAGTCTGGTTCGGAACCGAGCATCTGCTCGGGCGCGAGATAGCCAGGCGTACCCACCACGAGGTTGGTCTCGGTCAGCCGGGGGTCACCGAGTTGCATGGCGATGCCGAAGTCCGACAGCCGCAGCCGCGGCCGACCGGTTCCGGTGGCTTCGAGGAGCACGTTGGCGGGCTTGATGTCCCGGTGTACGACGCCCTCCGCGTGGACGGCGGCGAGCCCTGACAGAAGCTGGTCGAGGAGGGTGCACACGAACACCGGCGGCAGGGGGCCGTAGTCGCCGACGAGATGGACCAGGGAGCCGCCGGCGACCAGGTCCATGGTGAACAGGACCTTGTCGTCGTCGGCGGCCCAGCTGGCCGGAGCGAGGACGTGGGGGTGGTCGATCCGCAGGGCCTGCTCCCGTACGAACCGCAGCAGGGAGTGGGCGTCGCGCTGCTGGAGCACCTTGGCGGCCACATAGCGCCTTCGGCGATGGTCCCAGGCACGCCACACGGCTCCCACACCACCGCGTCCGATTGGGTCGACCAGTTCGTACCGGCCGGCGAAGACCTCACCCATGACAGTCCGCTGCTCCCCCCTGGCCCCGGGATTCCTGCGCCCCCGCTGTCCCAGCTGCTCCTCCTACCCCTCTACCCCTCTACCCCTCTACCCCTTTCCGCACCGGATCCCCCTCTCGGCCCGTGTGCCGTCTCTTCCGGTCCGTTCGTGGGCTCTTGCGCCCCGCGCGCACGGCCCGCCGCGTCCAGGCCGGAACCAGCCGCGGCCCCCGTCGAGGGCCTGGCCCCGGGTCAGTTCTGGTGGGACTGGTAGTGCGCAACCGCGTCGGAGGTGCGGCCGGCGCCGTAGACGCGTAGGAACTCTGCCAGTTCCGGGTGGGTGGGGGCGAGGGCATTCGCGGCGTCGATGATGTCGCCCGCGGCGGCCACCGAGCGCAGCAGCGACTGGATCTCGCGGACCACCCGCTTGACCGTGGGCGCCCCGGCGCCGCTCGTGGTCTGGGTGGTGTTGCTGAGCACGGAGCCCCCCTGCGACTTCTTGACCTCGTCCATGCGCTCGGTCGCCTCGGCGGCGCTGACGCTGCCGTCTACGACCTGTGCTGCCAGCTCCTGCAGCAGTTGCACCCGCTGGACCACAGCGGGGTTGCCGATCTTCGCCCGCTGGCCGCTCATCAGCTGCGAGAGCATCGGAGCAGACAGCCCCAGGACCGCTGCGAGGCGGGCCTGGTTGAGCCCGAGATCGTCGATGAGCCTACGGAAGAGAGCCCCCAACGGTTCTCCGTACCAGTTCCGCTGCAGCTCCCGCGCTCTGGCGGTGGCTTCCTGCTGTGCGGCGTCCATTGCGTCTCCCCATCGCTTCCGCGGAAAATCCACGGTTCGCTGCAGCGAACCATGTCGAGCATCTTACGGAGAGTGGTCATCCGCGGGGACCCCCAATCTTTTTGCGAGATACGGGGGGTGACCCGGTACTCTGGTCTGCGGCGCCGCCGGGGAACATGCATCCTCCGGTCGGTCATGCCTTCCTGGGGCCTTAGCTCAGTTGGTAGAGCGCCGTCTTTGCATGGCGGATGTCAGGGGTTCGACTCCCCTAGGCTCCACCCCGTAAGTGCCCTCTGAACTGCGGAAACGCGGCTTCAGAGGGTATTTTTCGTGCCCACCAGTGGGCGCATCGGTGCCCACTGGGAGTGGCGGAGGTCCATGATGCCGGGGGTTTGCTCGGCTGTCTTCTGCCCCGGCGATCCCTTGGGCCCTGCCGTTGCGGTGGTCATGATGAATCCCAGTGGCCCGGAATCTGTCGAAGTAGACTTAGACGAAATCTGTCACAGTCGATTTGTGGGAGGTCCAGTGGAGATGGGACTGCTGGCCAAGCCGGCCGACGTGGTGGACCGGGACCGCGAGTGGGGCCTGCTCGCGGAATTTCTTACTGATCCGGATCCGGCGATGCGGCTGGGCATGGTGTCGGGGCGGCGGCGGCATGGGAAGTCGTACCTTCTGCAGGCGCTGTCCGAGCAGGTCGGCGGTCTGTATGTCACGGCGGTCCGGGAGGAGGGGAGGCTGCCTGCGATCCAGCGGTTCAGTGACGCGGTCGCGGCCCACGCAGGTCTACGGCCAGGGAGTCTGCGGCTGACCGACTGGCGGGATGTGCTGTCCAACGCTCTTGATGTGATGGCTCGTTCACGACATCCGCTGTTGGTGATCGACGAGCTGCCGTATCTCCTTGCGCACTCGCCCGAGATCCCGGGACTGCTTCAGCAGCTCTACGACGAGCGCCAGCGCGGTGCCCGCCCGGGTGCTGGGCCGGGCCCGCGGCTCATCCTGTGCGGCTCTGCGATGAGTGTCATGCACGAACTGCTCTCCGGGACGCAGCCGCTGCGGGGGAGGGCCGTGGTCGATCTGCGGCTGGGGGCTTTCGACTACCGGGACAGCCGGGCCTTCTGGCAGATCGCCGACCCGTTGACCGCGCTGAAGGTGCACGCGGTACTGGGAGGGGCCCCCGGCTACCGCCCGGTGGCCGCCCGTCCGCACCCGGACGATGGCTTCGGCACCTGGCTCACCCGGACGCTCCTCGACCCGGGGAGGGCGGTGTACTCGCGTACCGAGACCGAGTACCTGCTGCGCGAGGACCCGCGGATCACGCAGCACACGCTGTACTACGACATCCTCACCGCGATCGCCCAGGGCGCCACCACCCCCAGCAAGATCGGTGCAGCCCTTGAGCGCCCCCGCAACGCCGTCGCCCACCCGCTCGGCGTGCTGGAGTCCACCGGCTACATCAGGCGTGAGCAGGACATTCTGCGTACCCGGCATCCGGTCATCACGCTCGCCGACCCGGTCATCCGCTTCAACCAGCTCATCACCCTCCCGCAGGCCGCCGCCGTGGAGCAGGGCTTTGCCGAGCAGGTGTGGCAGCAGGCCGCCCCGACTTTCAACTCTAAGATCCTCGGCCCGCACTTCGAGGACCTGGCCCGCGACTTCACCCGCCGCTACGCGCACACCTTCCTGCCCGGCGGACTGCCCGGTCCCGTCGGCACCACCGAGGTCGCCGACCAAGCAGTCCGGACCAAACACGAGGTCGACGTCATCGCCCTGGCCGCCGGCGAACGCCCACAGGCCCCGCGCGGGAGAATCGCGCTCCTGGGTGAGGCCAAGGCGACCGCCGCCCGCCGGGGAACCGGCGACCTGCAACGACTGGAGCGCATCCGGGCCTTGCTCACCGACCAGGGGTACGACACCACTGGCACCACGCTGGCCCTGTACTCCCTGCACGGCTTCTACCCCGACCTGATCGAACTGGCGGATCGCCGTGACGACCTTCTGCTGGTCGACCTGCCCACCCTTTACGGGATGTGATTCCACAGCTTCGGCGTTCTGCCGCCGGTGCCCGTGCCCCTGCTCAGAGCAGGAACGCGGCGATGGTGGCGGAGGAGCAAGCCAGTGCAGCAGGCGGGTGCGGTGGGGGAGGTGACCTCGACGACGTTGACTGCGGCCAGGGCGAGGACGACGCAGAGACAGAAGTACTCGGCGTGGACAACCAGACCAGCCGCTCTCTGGCCGCGCCGTCCGCCATGTTGAACGGCCACGGCCAGTATCTGGGCGCCGCAGAAGGGGCAGAACCCGACATTCGGGCGGCTCTTTCTCCCCCGCTGGATCCCCCAGGCTCACGCAACTCTCGTGGCGCTGGTCCCGTGGCCCCGGCGGACCTCTGGGGGTGAGTCGGGCCGTGCGCGGCTTTCTGGTTTCCTACTTGTTTGACACAATGGGGCCATGTCCGAGACGACGTACAGCATTGGTGAGGGGCCGGCGACGCGGGTCAGCCTGTCTCTGCCTGAGGGGACCGCGGAGGCGATCCGGGCGCGGGTCGGTAAGCGGGAATTCTCCGCGTTCATCGCCGCGGCCGTTGAGCGGGAACTGCGGGGGCAGGTGCTGGACGAGTACCTGGCCGACTACGAGAGCCGCAACGGACAGGTCTCCGAGCAGGCGCGGCAGCGGGCGCGGCAGGTGTTCGACGAGGTGTTCGCCGAGGAAGACCAGTGGCCCGCCGCAAGCTGAGCCACGAGGGGACGCTGGTCCTGGACAGCGAGGGACTCTCCAAGCTTCTCGCCGATGACGAAACGGTCGTGGCCCTGGTCGCGGAGGCGCGCTCTCGTGGCATGGAGGTGGTGATCTGTGCGCTCACCATCATTGAGGCCGTCCACGCTCGCACGAACAAGGCTAGGCTGAGCTGGCTGCTGTCCGGCCTGCGAGTGATCCCGGTGGGGGACGACGAGGCGAAGGCGGCCTCGGCACTGTTGATGGGGGCCGGGCTGCACGGTCACAAGTACGCCATCGACGCGGCCGTGGCCGAGGCTGCCCTGCGGCAACAGCGGCCTGTGGTCATGCTGACCTCTGACATCGACGACATGACTAAGCTCTGCGTCGACCGGGTCAGGCTCGTGGCCGTGTGAGGCGGCCATCGTGTGTACTTCGCTATGGAGCTCAGGACGTCCTTGTGCCCATTACTCCTTCCCACCGGTGCTGGTCACCGCTCTGATACTCCCCGACTACTCCCCGACGGGCTGGCAGATCGGACGCATCGCTCCGAAGCCGCAGACGGTGACCGCGAGCTGGCCGGGATTCTCGCAGGTCGGAACACCCACCACTCGATCAACGACGACTCCTGGTCTCTCGACCCCGTATGAGCGCTGTCCGTCGTCGATGCCTAGCCCGGCTGTCTTACCGGTGACGGGCCCGTGGAAAGTGCTGCCCCGGAAGTCGACGTGGTCGCCGCCGTAGGTGACTTCGGTTGTGCGGCTGCGGGGGAACCGTCCTCCTGGGCACGGTGCGATGGCCCGGGAGTGGGCCGGCGGTGCAGTGAGGAGTGGGGGCGGCGTGAACGGCAGCGAAGCCGGCGGCCCGCGCCACGAACCGGGCGCGTTTCTGCGCTCCCGCCGCGAGCGGCTGGCGCCCGCTGACGTAGGGCTGCCCGGCTCACGGCGTCGCCGTACCCCAGGGCTGCGGCGCGAGGAAGTCGCCGGCCTGGCCGGGGCCAGCGGCTCCGGCCGCCATCGTCGGACCGGCCGCCCCGCCGATGCCCGTTGCCTCGCTGCGTCTGCTGCGCGCAGCCGGTTTCGTCAGCAACTTCGACCGCTTCTGCATCACCCCGATGCTGCTGCTCATCGGCGTCCAATTCGGCGTGCCGCTGACCACGGTGATGCTCGCCGCCAGCGGCTGTTTCCTCGCCTACGGACTGATGCAGCCGGTCTGGGGCTTGGCGAGCGACCGGCGGGGCCGGGTGCGGGTCATGCGGATCTCGCTGACCGGGGCCGCCGTCGCCGCACTCTGTTCGGTGCTCGCGCCTGGCGCGTCGGTGCTGATCGCGGCACGCGTCGCGGCCGGCGCGTGCTTCGCCGCGTCCATCGCTGCATCGATCACGTACGTCGGGGACACCGTGCCCGCCGCGGTCCGCCAGCGCCCGCTCAGCGAGCTGATGACCGCGTTCGCGCTGGGCACCGCCGTGGCCACCGTCGTCGCCGGGATGCTGGCGCACCACATCAGTTGGCGGCTGGTCTTCGCCCTGCCCGGTTTGATCGCCGTCTACCTGGCCTTCGCCCTGCGCCGGCTTCCGTAGCCGCCGCGTGCAGCGCCCGGCGCGCTGCTTGCCCCGTTCAAGGTCGCCCTGGGTTCCCGCTGGCAGTGGTACGTCATGGCCGTCGCGCGATGCTCGAAGGTGCCGTCCTGCTGGGCTTCTTGACCTACATCGCGCCGGCGCTGGAGGACCGGGGCGCCTCGGCGACGCTGGCCGGTGCGGTGTCCGCGCTGTACGGCGTGGGCTCGATGGCTGCGGCGCAGATGGTCAAGCAGTTGGTCGGGCGCTGGACACCGGTGCGGCTGATCGTGGTCGGCGGGGCGCAGATGGCCGTGGCGTTCGGTTTCGCTGCGGCCAGCCGGTCCGTGCCCGCGCTGGTGGGGTGCGCTCTGCTGCTCGGTGGCGGCTGGTCATTCATGCACTCCACGATCCAGTCCTGGGCCACCACCCTGTCTCCGGCCGCCCGAGCCACCAGCGTCGCGATGCTCGGCGGGGCTCTCTACGTCGGCCCCGCCCTGGCCAGTGCCTTCACCGCCGGGTCTGCGGAACACCACGCCTACCAGGGCATGTTCCTGACGGCCGCGGTCCTCACCGTCCCACTTGACGGTGGCCGCAGCCGTGGGTCGCGCCCGTCACCGGAGCCGATCCGTCCGCGTCGGCGCAAGTCCGAGGCTGGATCACATCCCACCGGGCCAAACGGAGTTCGGGATCCGCGGTTCGCTGCAGAGCGGAGCGGAAAGGTACAGATTTCGGGTTCGCTTCTCCTGGGCTCCACCTATGAAATCCTCTTTGAACTGCGGAAACGTAGTCCAAAGAGGATTTTGATGACACCCGACCCCAGGCGCTGGTTCGTTCGGGACCGTGCACATGGGGCGGAGCCGGGGCGGAGGAGGAGAGCGGACGGGGAGTGCGGGGCTTCGACCCCCTCGGTGGCATCCTGCTCGACGCCCTCGGCCCCGCCTCGCTTCCTACGGACCGTTCCCGCATCGTGATCCGAAGCAGGTCCCGCAACTGCGATGATGCATGCCGACGTTGCCGAAACGACGCACGCGACAGGGGTGGGAGAGCACGGTGACCACTGGCGATCTGGAGTTGTCGGAGTCCTGGACGCCGGAAGCGGAGGCACCCACCACGTCCAGCGGATCGCCGATCAGGCTTTCCATGGCGGACGTGGTGACACTAGGCAACGCCGTCTGCGGTTTCACCTCGGTCTACTTCACGACGACTGCGGTGCTGATTCCCTATCTGACCGGCGACGCACCGATCGGCACTGTGAGGCAGGGAGCGGCTGCCGCTGTGATGCTCGTCCTGCTTGCCTCGCTCTTCGACCTGTGCGACGGGCTGGTCGCCCGCCGGTTCCGCAGCTCGGGTATGGGCGCCGAGTTGGACAACCTCTCCGACCTGATCAGCTTCGGTCTCTCACCTGCCTACTTCGTGGTGGTGTGGGGAATCGTCAGCGGCTCCTCCGAGCCGGTGCTGGTGGTGGTGGCCGCGGTGGCCGTCCTGCTCGCCGGGGTGCTGAGGCTGGCCCGGTTCTCCTGCACGACGATGCGGGACGGGAGGTTCCAGGGCATGCCCATCCCGTTCGCGGCGCTCACCGTGCTCAGCCTGGTCCTCCTCGAACTGCCCTTCGTGCTCACGCTGCTGGCCATCACGACGGTCGCCTGGCTGATGGTGAGTAGCGTCGAGTACCCCAAACCCAGTGGTCAGTGGGCGGTGTTCACGGTCTGCTGGATCGTGGTGAACGTCGGCTGTCTCGTGGCCTGGGCGGCAGGTGTGCCGGGGGCCGAGTCGCTCCTGGTGGTCGGCTGCACTCTCCAAGTGGCGCTCGCGGCCCTGCTGCCCGTCGTGGCACTCGCGGGTCATGTCATGAGCAGGCGCCCGTCACGGGCGTAGCGTCCTGTTGACCCCCGCGCTCGCCCCTCCCGCCGCTGTCGGAAGAGTCCACCCCGGCCGCCGCGAGTGCACGGGCCGCCCGCAGGCCGGAGAGCCCGGCACCCACGACCACCACGTCACAGGAGCGTTCCGCGTGTGACACAACCCCCAGCACGAGCCTCACTCGGGTCCGCCACCACCAGGTGCCGGCGGCCCGGGTCCTCGCCGGCCCCCGGGCCGCCGGCACCCCACCCCGCGCGGTCGGGGCCACCGCGCTCGTGCGCTGAGCGGTGGACCCGGGGCCGCTCGGCGCGGCGGCGGGTGCATGTCAGCCCGGTCCTGCGCCGGAGCCTTGGGCCCGCACCCGCGCCGAACGGCACTCGCACGACTTGTGCAACCGACCCGCCCCGTACAACCCGACCCGGTCCGCATGACCCGACTCGACGGCCGGCATCCCGTCGGCCGGCAGCAGGTCTGTCGGGCTACTCCTGCTCGTCGCGGTCCGGGCTCTCCTCATCGGCCTGCTTCGCCCGCGCGTCGGGATCGAGCCCCGACGCGCCGCTGCCGTCCACGGAACTCAGCCGGTCCGACTCGGGCGCCTCCGTCGCGGCGGGTGGCTCCACCAGCCAGTCGGGATTGGCCTGCTTGTCCCACCACTTCCAGGCCGCGCACGCACCGCCCGCCAGGACGGTCAGCAGCGCCAGCACCTTCACCGTCCGTCCGGCCTTGGCCCGTCGCTCGTTCCGCCGGGCCAGCTTGCGGATCTCCTCCGCCGAGACATGACCGCGCAGCGCGGCCAGAGCGGCGGCGCTCCGCGCGGCGGCCTCGTCACGCATCGGGCCGGCCGCGGCCACGGCCTGCTCGATCTTCGGACGTGAGTACTCGGCGGCCTGCAGGGCGGTCCTGCGGGTGAGCTCAGCGGCCTCCTGTGCGGCCAGGTCCACCTTCGGTGGTACGTGTGTGCGAGCCTGCTCCAGACGCGGGGCGAGTCGGGCGTCGTACTGCAGGCGGGCCTGTTCGGCGGCCTGTGACACCACCGGCGCCAGCCGTACGCGTGCCTCCTGCGCGTAGTGCGCGGCACGTTCCTTGGCCGTGTCGGCGTAGGGCGCCACCACTTCCGCGGCGTGCAGCACGCTGTCCTTCGCCGAGCCGGTCGCGGCGCGCACGCTTTCGATGCGGGTCACGGGTTCCTCCTCCTCGGTGGCGTACGGTGATTCGGCTTTCCACCCATTTACGGATCATGCCCGTCAACCGCCCGTGCGGCATGCGAGGGCGGGCATATGGGTGCCGGTCGCCCTCCTGGGCCGGAATCCGGGCAACACGAGCTCCTGCCGACCCTGCCACGAATCGCCGACGTGCGCTGCCTCACCGGCGCAACTCGTGGCCGTCGGGCGACGCATGGCCGTGACCGTGCGAGGATCGGGGGATCACACGAAGACAACGGAAGGCAGATCGTGGCTGAGCAGCTTTACGCCACCCTGAAGACCAACCACGGCGACATCGAGGTCCGGCTGTTCCCGAACCACGCGCCCGTGACGGTCAAGAACTTTGTCGAACTGGCCCAGGGCGAGCGCGAGTGGACGCACCCGGGTACGGGCGCGAAGGGCAAGAACCGGCTCTACGACGGCACGATCTTCCACCGTGTCATCAGCGGCTTCATGATCCAGGGCGGTGACCCGCTGGGCACCGGCATCGGTGGGCCGGGCTACGAGTTCGAGGACGAGTTCCACCCGGACCTGTCCTTCAACAAGCCGTACCTGCTGGCCATGGCCAATGCCGGCCCGGGCACCAACGGCTCGCAGTTCTTCATCACCGTGGCCCCGACCACGTGGTTGAACCGCAAGCACACCATCTTCGGCGAGGTCACCGACCCGGCCAGCCAGAAGGTCATCGACGCCATCGCGGCCGTGCCCACCGGCCGCAACGACCGTCCGGCCAAGGACGTCGTCATCGAGTCGGTCGTCATCGAGAAGCGCGAGGGCTGAGCCCACCGCTCTCCGGAACGTCCCGTGCCGGAGTCGCACCGGAGAACACCCCGCGAGGGAACCAAACGCCCCGCTCGTCCGTAAGGAAGAGCGGGGCGGGGTATGTGCCGGGGACAGTCCCACGATGAACAAGGGGAAGCGATGGAGGACCAGGCGGCAGGCAGCGCGCAGGACGCCCGCAGCGTGCCCGGGTGCTACCGGCACCCGGACCGCGAGACCGGTGTGCGCTGCACCCGCTGTGACCGCCCCATCTGCCCGGAGTGCATGGTCAGCGCCTCGGTCGGCTTCCAGTGCCCGGACTGCGTCCGGGCGGGTGGTCCCGGCACGGGGCACGGCCCCCGGGCCTCCCGGCCGCGCACGGTCTCCGGCGGCACGGTGACGGCCGACCCGCGGCTGTTCACCAAGATCCTCATTGGGATCAACATCGCGGTGTTCATCGCCATCCACGCGGACCCGGCGCTCGTGGAGCACCTGGTCCTCATCGGGGAATGGCCCCCCAGGCCGTTCACCCCGACCCTGGGAGTCGCCGAGGGTGAGTGGTACCGCTTCGTGACGTCGATGTTCGCCCACCAGGAGTACTGGCACATCGGCTTCAACATGCTGAGCCTGTGGTGGATCGGTGGCCCTCTGGAAGCGGCTCTGGGCCGCGCCCGCTACCTGACGGTTTACTTCGTCTCCGGGCTGGCCGGCGGCGCGCTGACCTACTTGCTCGCCTCCCCGAACTCCGCCTCGCTCGGCGCCTCCGGCGCGATCTTCGGGCTCTTCGGTGCCACCGCCGTACTGATGCGCCGGCTGAACTACGACATGCGGCCGGTCATCGCGCTGCTCGTCATCAACCTGATCTTCACCTTCGGCTACGGCAACATCGCGTGGCAAGCCCACATCGGCGGCTTGGTCGCCGGTGTCGTGACGGGGTACGCCATGGTCCACGCCCCGCGCGACAAGCGGACGCTGGTGCAGTACGGCACCAGCGCACTGGTGCTGCTGGCCGCGCTGGCCCTCGTGGTCGTCAGGACCGCTCAGCTCACCTGATACCGAACCGTTGTCCACAGCGCGTGGCGGATCCTGTGCACACTGTGGGGGCACAGCTGTGCCCCCTGTCACTCGGATGTGTTTCCGCAGATCAGACAGGGGGCGAATGGGTGTACGACGATGGGTGGGGCAGTCACACCGGCGTCAACCGCCGATGAGTTATCCACAGATCGTAGTCTTTTCCCCAGGCTCTTTGTGGATACCTCTGCCAACCTGTGGATAACTCAGTGGACAGGCCCTGGGCAGAGCTGTGTGACGCTGCTGGAGGACGGTCGGCGCGGTGTTACTTCCACTGTGTGGACACGCCGAAGCCGGCGGCAATGAAGCCGAATCCGATCACGATGTTCCAGTTGTCCAGCGCGTCGATGGGCAGTGAGCCGTCGGTCACATAGAAGACGACGATCCAGGCCAGACCGATGACGAACATGGCCAGCATGACCGGCGCGACCCAGGCACTGCTGCTCAGCTTGATCGCCGCCGTCTGCTTCGCCGGCGGCGGCGTGTAGTCGGCCTTCTTGCGGATACGTGACTTCGGCACGAGGGTCTCTCCTGTCGATGCGCTGCGTGGCCGCGCAGGTAACTGGGTCGGGCTCGGGGCAGCGTACAGGCAGCGTACAAGGGGTCGGCATGACGACTCTGCGCGCTCCCCCGGGCGTCCGTTAGCGTAGTGCTTCCGTGGCGCTGAAGGAGATAAGGGTACGTTGAGCAATTCTGCCGACTCTCCAGGGACGGAATCAATGGGTCCCGTCCCTGGCCGCACGCGCTTCCGCCCGGTGCGGATGCTCACGGCGGCCGTCTTCGCCCTCGCCGGGCTCATCTTCTTCACCAGCTTCGACACGGCCAAGGGTACGGACATCCGCCAGGACGACTCCCTGCTCAAGTTGTCCGACCTGATCCAGCAGCGCAGCCGCAAGAACAAGGACCTGGACGAGTCCAATGCGGTCCTGCGTGACGACGTGGAGTCGTTCGCCGAGCGCGACGGCGGCAGCACCGAAGCCCAGGATCAGCGGCTCGCCGGTCTGGAGAAGCGTGCCGGCACCCAGAAGCTGACCGGCAAGGCCGTCACGGTCACCCTCAACGACGCCCCGCCCAACGCCACCGCCAAGCTTCCCGGCTATCCCGAGCCCCAGCCCGATTACCTGGTCATCCACCAGCAGGATCTGCAGGCCGTGGTGAACGCCCTGTGGCTGGGCGGAGCCAAGGGCATCAAGGTCATGGACCAGCGGTTGATCTCCACCAGCGCCGTGCGCTGTGTGGGCAACACCCTGATCCTCCAGGGCCGCGTCTACTCGCCGCCGTACAAGATCACGGCGGTCGGGGACCCGGGCAAGCTGCGGCAGGCACTCGCGGCGAGCAAGGCGATCCAGACCTACATGGTGTACGTCAACGTCTACGGCCTCGGCTGGAAGGTCACCGAGGACGGGCCGGTGACTCTTCCCGGCTACTCGGGCACAGTGGACCTGCACTACGCGAAGCCAGTGGAGTAGGCAGATCCCGGTCCCCGTCAGGAGCCGCCGGTGCGCGCGATCGTCCGGACCGCCAGCGAACTGTGCATCACCGTCGGCACCTTGATCGTGCTGTTCGTCGCCTATGTACTGTTCTGGACGGGGGTACGGGCCGACGGTGCCATGCATGACCAGATCGACCAGTTGCACCGGCAGTGGGCGCAGGGTGGCGTGCGGTCGTCCGACGCCCCTGAAAGGCAGACCGTGGTCGTGAAGAAGCCGGCGCCGTACCACTACGGCAGGGCCTTCGCGATCATGTACATCCCGCGGCTCGGTTCCAGGTGGAACAAACCGGTGCTGGAGGGGACCGGGCGGGACGTGTTGGCGAAGGGTCTCGCCCACTACCGGGGAACCGCACGGCTCGGCGGGAAGGGCAACTTCGCGGTGGCCGGGCACCGGCGGACGTACGGGGACCCGCTCAAGGACTTTCCCGAGCTCCGGCCCGGGGACGCCGTGGTCCTCACGGACGGGACGACCTGGTTCACGTACCGGATCGACAAAGGGCCCTACCGAACCGTTCCGACGGACATCGGGGTGATCGACCCCGTGCCACGTGAGTCCGGGTACACGCGTTCGGGCCGGTACCTCACGCTGACCACGTGCGACCCGGAGTGGGGTCACAGCCACCGACTGATCGTCTGGGCGCATCTGGACTCCACACAGCCTGTGGAGGCAGGCGAACCGAAGGCTCTGCGCCGTTAGTCTGGTGACGTACGGCGTGCGGCTGGTGCCGTAGAGGATACGGAAGGGACGGCAAGGGACGGCATGTACGGCTGGATCTGGCGGCATCTGCCGGGGAACACCTGGGTGAAGGCGCTCATCTCACTCGTCCTGGTCCTGGCTGTGGTCTACACCCTCTTCCAGTACGTCTTCCCTTGGGCCGAACCGCTGCTGCCCTTCAACGATGTGACGGTGGACAACCAGTGAGTGCGCGGATTCTCGTCGTCGACAACTACGACAGCTTCGTCTTCAACCTCGTTCAGTACCTGTACCAGCTGGGCGCCGAGTGCGAGGTGCTGCGCAACGACGAGGTGTCGACCGCCCACGCCCAGGACGGCTTCGACGGCGTGCTTCTCTCCCCCGGACCCGGGGCTCCGGAGCAGGCGGGCGTGTGCGTGGACATGGTCCGTCACTGCGCCGCCACCGAGGTGCCGGTCTTCGGGGTCTGCCTCGGCATGCAGTCGATGCAGGTGGCGTACGGCGGCGTGGTCGACCGTGCGCCCGAACTGCTGCACGGGAAGACCTCGCTGGTCGAGCACGAGGGCAAGGGCGTCTTCGCGGGTCTGCCCTCCCCCTTCACCGCGACCCGCTACCACTCCCTGGCCGCCGAGCCGGCGACGGTCCCCTCCGAGCTGGAAGTGACCGCCCGCACGCACGACGGCATCATCATGGGTCTGCGCCACCGCGAACTGCCCGTCGAAGGAGTTCAGTTCCATCCCGAGTCGGTGTTGACCGAGCACGGTCACCGAATGCTGGCCAACTGGCTGGCGGAGTGCGGTGACCCGGGTGCCGTGGCGAGGTCGGCGGGGCTCGCCCCGGTGGTGGGCAGGGCCACGGCGTGACCGCCCTGCGCCCCGAGCGCGAGGACTTGTCCGGCGGTGGGGGGCCGCCGTACGAGTCCCACGGCGGTGCGCCGGACGACGATGGCGGTGCCGGACGCCGTTCCGGGCGGCATGCCGGGCGCCGGGAGGACCCGCCGACGGCCCCGATGCCGGTCATCACGGAGGAGCCGGGAGGCCCGAGGGGCCCGCAGGAGCCGGCCGGCCGGAGGAGTCCAGGAAGCCCGGTACCCCCCGTCCCCGGCGGCCCGGGCGCGCTGTTGCCCTCCGCCGACGAGGAGACGATGGCGCTGCGGATCCCCGGCCCGCCGCCCGCCGGCTGGCAGAGCCCGCCCATACGCGCCTCTGCGACTCCTTCTGCCCCTCCTGTCACAGGAACCTCACCCGGTGGCCGTGCGGCCCGCAGAAGGGCCGCCAAGCGGCGCGGCGGACGCCATGGTGGGGCCAGGGAGACCGCTGAGGCGGCTGAGAGGCCTGAGCGCGCGCGCCCTTCGTCGCCGGTGGCCGGGCGGCCGTTGTCCCGGGTGGAAGCCCGTCGGCAGGCGCGGCTGCGCAAGCCGGGCCCGGCCGTCATCGCGAGTCGGGTGATCGGCGAGGCGTTCATCACCACCGGCGTGCTGATGCTGCTGTTCGTGACCTACCAGCTGTGGTGGACGAACGTTCGCGCGCATGCGCAGGCCGGTAACGAGACCCACCAGCTCCAGGACGACTGGGCCAGCGGCAAGCGCAGTCCGGGGGTCTTCACGCCGGGCCAGGGCTTCGCCATCCTGCACATTCCCGAGCTGGACGTGGTGGCGCCCATCGCCGAGGGCGTCAGCACCAGCAGGGTGCTCGACAAGGGCATGGTCGGGCACTACGGCGAAGCCCCGCTGAAGACCGCGATGCCCGGGGCGAAGACCGGCAACTTCGGGCTGGCGGCCCACCGCAATACCCACGGTGAGCCGTTTCGCTACATCAACAAGCTCAAGCCCGGCGACCCCGTGGTGGTCGAGACACAGGACACCTACTTCGTCTACAAGGTGACCTCGACCCTTCCGGTGACGCCGCCGTCCAATACCAGTGTGCTGGACCCCGTCCCCAGGGGTTCCGGCTTCACCAAGCCCGGCCGCTACATCACCCTCACCACCTGTACGCCGGAGTTCACCAGCAAGTACCGGCTGATCGTCTGGGGCAAGATGGTCGAGGAGCGCCCGCGCAGCGAGGGCAAGCCGGACGCGCTCATCGAATAGGTCGGAGCGGCCCGGTCGGCCTGGGCAGGGCCGAGCCGGGCATCGAGTAAGGGCAGAGGAACTGTGGCAGCCACCGCCGACGAGACCGAAGAACACGCGGACGCCTCCGACCGGGAGCCCGGCCCGCGCCGCCGGCGGCCCGGCCGGATCGCCATGGCAGTCAGTGTCTTCGGTGAACTCCTCATCACCATGGGCTTGCTGCTTGCCCTCTTCGTCGTCTACTCCCTCTGGTGGACGAACGTCATAGCGGACCGCACGGCGGACAGGCAGGCGGACAAGGTCCGCGATCACTGGGCCCGCGCGACGGATTCCGCTCCCGGTGCGCTGGACACCAAGGACGGCATCGGCTTCCTGCACGTGCCGGCGATGGAGAACGGCGAGGTCCTGGTCGAGAAGGGCACCGGCACGGACGTCCTCAACGACGGTGTGGCTGGCTATTACACGGAACCGGTCAAGGCGACCCTCCCGATGTCCGGCAAGGACGGCAACTTCACCCTGGCCGCCCACCGGGACGGTCACGGCGCGAAGTTCCACAACATCGACAAGCTGAAGAAGGGCGACCCGATCGTCTTCGAGACGAAGGACGACTGGTACGTCTACAAGGTCTACTCGATCCTCCCCGAGACCTCGAAGTACAACGTCAAGGTCCTGTCGTCGGTCCCCAAGGAGTCGGGCAGGAAGAAGCCCGGCCACTACATCACCCTGACGACGTGCACGCCCGTGTACACCTCCCGCTACCGGTACGTGGTCTGGGGCGAGCTGGTCCGGGTGGTGAAGGCGGACAGCAAGCGGACCCTGCCGGCGGAGCTGCGCTGAAGCGGCGAGTGGGCCCCTGCCTTTTCCTCCCGGCAGGGGCCCACTCGGGCGGGCGGGGCGTCAGCCGCTGATGCCGCCGAAGAAGTTGGCTCCCCCGTTACCGCCGCCGTTGTTCCCGCCGCCCAGGTCCACCGTGGTCAGGACGATCTGGGTGTTGGCCGGATCGACCTGGCTGCCCGGGGCCGGGGTCTGCTTGAACACCCGCGCGTTGTCGTCGTTCGGGCCGTTGACCTGAATGTTCGTGAAGCCCCGCTGCTGCAGCTGCTGCGTGGCGTTCTTCAGGGACCGCCCTTGGAGGTTCGGCACCTGCACCTGCTGTTGCTGCTGGAGCTGGCCCACATTGACCGCGATGGGCGTGTTCTTGTGGACCTGCTGGCCCGCCTGCGGGTTGGTCCCGAGGACCTTGCCGTCGTCGTCGGGGTTGTCCGTGGGGGTGTTGTTGCAGGTCGGCGACAGGCCCAGTTGCTGTAGTTCGGCCTTGGCCTGGTCGCAGGACTTGCCGATCAGGTCGTCGGGGACGGTGACCTTCTCCTCCGGCTTGGCGACCGTGAGGGTGATCGTGGTGCCCTTCTCCTTGCTCGTGCCGCCCGCGGGGTCCTGGGAGATGACCACGTTCGGCGTCTGGGCCGACACCTGCGTCTTCTTGTCGACCTCGAATCCCTTGGCCGTCAGCTGGGCCTCGGCTTGGTCGAACTGCTGGCCGCGGACGTCCGGCACCTGGACCTTGGGCGCGCCCGTCGAGACCACCAGGTTGACGGTGGTGCCCTTGGCCACCTCGGTCTTGGCGTTCGGATCCTGTGAGCAGATCTGGCCCTTGGGCTGGTCGGCGCAGGGCTTCTTGGCGATCGACACCTTCAGCTCGACGTTGTCGGCCATCTTCCGGGCCGTGTTCTCCTGCTGGCCGATGAAGCTGGGCACCGGCACCTTGCCGTCCCCGGTCTTGCCGCTGAAGGCCCATTTCCCGATCAGGATCGCGCCGATCAGCACCAGGACGCCCGCGACCACGAGAAGGATCGTGGAGGTGTTGTTGCCGCCCTTCTTCGGCTGGCGACGGCGGTCGGGACGGTCGTCGTAGCCGTAGCCGTAGCCGTCGTCGGGGTTCATGGGCGGGAGCATCGTCGTCGCCGCGGCGCCCGGGTCGGAACGGAGGGCCGTTGCGGGCTGCTCGTCGGGGTAACCGCCGTAGGCCACGGCGCCCATCGCGGCCGTGGCCGCGACCGGCTGGCCGTCGAGGCAGGCCTCGATGTCCGCGCGCATCTCGTCGGCCGACTGGTAGCGGTAGTTCGGATCCTTGACCAGTGCCTTCAGGACGATCGCGTCCATCTCGGGGGTGATCTCGGGATCGAAGACGGAAGGCGGCTGGGGCTCCTCGCGCACGTGCTGGTAGGCCACCGCGACCGGGGAGTCACCGACGAAGGGCGGGCGGACCGTCAACAGCTCGTAGAGGAGACAACCCGTCGAGTACAGGTCCGAGCGGGCGTCGACCTGCTCGCCCTTGGCCTGCTCGGGCGAGAGGTACTGCGCGGTGCCGATGACCGCCGCGGTCTGCGTCATCGTCATACCGGCGTCGCCCATGGCGCGGGCGATGCCGAAGTCCATCACCTTGACTTGGCCGTTGCGGGTCAGCATGACGTTGGCCGGCTTGATGTCGCGGTGGACGATGCCGTTGCGGTGGGCGTACTCCAGGCCCTGGAGGATGCCGATGGTCATCTCCATCGCGCGCTCGGGCAGCAGCTTGCGGCCGGAGTGCAGCAACTCGCGGAGCGTGGAGCCGTCGACGTACTCCATCACGATGTACGGGATGGACACCCCGTCGATGTAGTCCTCGCCCGTGTCGTAGACCGCCACGATCGCGGGATGGTTGAGCGAGGCGGCCGACTGGGCCTCCCGGCGGAACCGGGCCTGGAAGGAAGGGTCACGCGCGAGGTCCGCGCGCAGCGTCTTCACCGCCACGGTGCGGCCGAGGCGGGTGTCATGGGCGAGGTAGACCTCCGCCATGCCACCACGGCCGAGCACCTGGCCCAGCTCGTACCGGCCGCCGAGGCGACGCGGCTCTTCCATAGCTACTTACCAGCCCTCTCCGTCGGTCTCGGCCGTCACGCCCGTGAGCGGTCCGAGGCTGCCGTCCGGGCCTACGGTACCCGGCTCGCTTTGTATGACCTGGCCAAGCCCGGAACCCGATACAGGACCGGTATCGCAACGTGCATCGATGTGAAGGGGGTGTGAGCGGGCTCACTTCCGTGAGCGGGGCGTCTCACCTCCGAGGGCCGGCGGTCTCACTTCTTACCGTTGATGACCGCCTCCATCACACTCTTCGCGATCGGCGCGGCCAGGCCGCCACCGGAGATGTCGCCGCGGTTGGCCTGCTCGTCCTCGATGACCACGGCCACGGCGACCGGTGAGCTGCCGTCGCTGAGCTTGGCGTAGGAGATGAACCACGCGTACGGGTTCGCACTGTTCGCCACGCCGTGCTGGGCGGTACCGGTCTTGCCGCCGACGGTGACCCCGTTGATCTGCGCGTTCTTTCCGGTGCCGTCCTTGACGACCGTCTCCATCATCGACTGCAGGATCTGTGCGTTCTTCGACGACAGGGGCTGGCTCATCTCCTGAGGCTCGGTCTGCGCGACCGTGTCGAGGGTGGAGGACTGCAGCTTGTCGACCATGTACGGCTTCATCAGCTTGCCGTCGTTGGCGACCGCAGAGGCGACCATGGCCATCTGCAGCGGGGTCGCGGCGGTGTTGTACTGCCCGATGGAGGACAGAGCGGTGTTCGCCGCGTTCATCTTGTCGGAGAACACCGAGGCGCTGGAGCGGACCGGGGTGAACTGCTCGGAGTCGAAGCCGAACTTCTTCGCCTCGGCGAGCATCTTGTCGTTGCCCAGGTCGGCGCCGATCTTGCCGAAGACCGTGTTGCAGGACCACTGGAGCGCGACCCGCATGGTCGCGTTCTTGCAGGGGATGTTGCCCTCGTTCTTCAGCGGGACGTTGGTGCCCGGCATGATCCACGGCAGTGGCGACTTGGTGTGCTGGTTCGCGTCTGTGTACAGGCCGTTCTCCAGTGCGGCGGCCGCCGTGACCACCTTGAAGGTGGAGCCCGGCGGATAGGTCTCGCGCAGCGCCCGGTTCAGCATCGGATCGGCGGGGTTGTTCTTCTTCTGGAGCTTGTTCCAGGCCTTGGCGTCGTCGTTGGAATAGCCCGCGAAGGACGAGGGGTCGTACGACGGGTAGGAGGCCAGCGCGAGGATCTTGCCCGTGGACGGCTCCAGGGCGACCACGGCGCCCTTGCCGCCCTGCCGCTTCAGACCGTCGTACGCGGCCTTCTGCGCGGCCGCGTTGAGGGTGGTGACCACATTGCCGCCCTGCTTCGGCTTGCCCGTGATCATGTCCAGGGTGTTGCGGAAGAAGAGCCGGTCGTCGTTGCCGGTGAGGATGCCGTCATCGATCTTCTCCAGCTGATTGCCGTCGAAGGCCTGCGAGGAGTAGCCCGTGACCGGCGCCCACATGGGCCCGTTCTTGTAGGTGCGCTTGTACTTGAAGTCGCCGCTCTTCGACTGGGTCGAGCCGGTGATCGGGTTGCCGTCGACGATGATGTCGCCCCGGGGGTACGCGTACCGCTCGATCGCAACCCGGCGGTTGTTGGTGTTGGTGCGCAGTTCGTCGGCCCTGACGTACTGGAGGTAGTTGTCCCGGATCAGCAGGGCGAGGACGAGGATTCCGCAGAAGACCGCGATCCGGCGCAGGGGCTTGTTCATGACGGGCGGACCACCTGGGTCATCTCGGCGTCGGGATTGCTGGCAGGGGTGGGTGCCGGGCGGCGGGCGGTGTCACTGATGCGGATCAGGATGCCGATGAGCGCCCAGTTGGCGATCACCGAGGAGCCGCCGTACGCGAGGAACGGCATGGTCATACCGGTCAGCGGGATGAGCCCCATCACACCGCCCGCCACGACGAAGACCTGCAGTGCGAAGGCGCCGGACAGGCCGACGGCCAGCAGTTTGCCGAACGGGTCGCGGGCGGCGAGGGCGGTGCGGATGCCGCGTTCCGCGATCAGGCCGTAGATCAGCAGGATCGCCATGATGCCCGCCAGCCCCAGCTCCTCGCCGAAGGTGGCGAGGATGAAGTCGGAGTTGGCGGCGAACTTGATCTGCTCGGAGTGGCCCTGGCCCCAGCCGGTGCCCAGGGTGCCGCCCGAGCCGAACGCCCACAGGGCCTGCTGGAGCTGGTCGGAGTGGGCGATGCCGTCGTGGGTGACCATGCGGCTGAGCTTGTACTCGCGCATCGGGTCGAGCCAGGCGTGCACACGGGTCTGGATGTGCGACTCGAAGCTCGCCACGCCGACGGCGCCGACCGCGGACATCAGTAGACCGAAAACGATCCAGCTGGTTCGCTCGGTCGCCACGTACAGCATGATCACGAACATGCCGAAGAACAGCAGCGAGGTGCCGAGGTCGGTCTCGAAGACCAGGATCAGGATCGACATCGCCCAGACCACGACGATCGGGCCGAGGTCGCGTCCTCGGGGCAGGTAGAGGCCCATGAAGCGGCGGCTGGCCAGGGCGAGCGCGTCGCGCTTCACCATCAGGTAGCCCGCGAAGAAGATCGCCAGCACGATCTTGGCGAACTCACCCGGCTGGATGGTGAAGCTGCCGATCCGGATCCAGATCTTGGCGCCCAGGACGTTCGCGCCGAGGCCCGGGATCAGCGGGAGCAGCAGCAGGACCAGCGCCGTCGCCATGGAGATGTAGGTGTAGCGCTGCAGGGTGCGGTGGTCCTTGAGGAAGATCAACGTCGCGATGAACAGCGCGATGCCCATCGCCGTGTAGATCAGCTGGTTGGTCGCCTTGCCGCCGGCCACGTTGATCGCCTGCAACAGTTTCGACTGGTCCAGACGCCAGATCGCAACCAGTCCGAGCCCGTTGAGTAGGGTGGCCAGCGGCAGCAGCAG
Organism: Streptomyces pluripotens; assembly: GCF_000802245.2. NCBI lineage: Bacteria > Bacillati > Actinomycetota > Actinomycetes > Kitasatosporales > Streptomycetaceae > Streptomyces > Streptomyces pluripotens. The sequence goes on along the minus strand of NZ_CP021080.1, from coordinate 3,477,483 downwards.
CGGGTCGGCGTACGGCGCAAACTTCCGTACGACGAGATGGGCGACACCGGCCAGCAGGCCGAGGCCCAGACCGTAACTCAGCAGCCCGGCGGGCACCTTGCCGTCGAGGGCCAGGCCCACGTTGGCGTAGGCGAACACCGGGATGACCACGGCGAAGACCAGCAGGGCCAGCTCGGTGTTGCGGCGGCTCGGCGCGCCGATCGCGCCGATCGTGGACGTGTGGTGCGTCGGCGAGTTTGTCGTACTGCTCATCGTGTGACGGGGCCTCTCACGGCTTGCCTACTGCTTGCCGCACTGATCGACGACCTTCTGCTCATCCTCGGAGAGGCTCGGGCCGGGGTGGGGCGTGGCGGTCGCGGACGGGGTCGGAGACTTCGAGGGCGAGGCGGAGGACGGCGCGGACGCCGAGGGGTTCGGCGTTTGTGATGCCTTGGACGTCCGTGAGGCCAGGGTGGTTCCCGTGGCGGCTTTGGTCTTGCCGTCGTCCGTCTCGGCGTTCTTCGCGCTCGCGGTGGCCGCGCGTTCGGCCTGCTTCCGGCAGGCGGAGGCCTGCACGGCCAGCTCCTGGACCTTCGCCCGGGCGTCCGTCAGGCCGCCTTCCGCGATCGTGGCCCTGACCTGCTTCTGCTGGTAGGGCGGCAGGTACTTGAGTTCGATCTCGGGATGGTCCTTCTCCACCTTCGACAGCGACACCCAGGCCAGGTCCTGGCTGATCCCCCGGTAGAGCGCGACGTGCTCGCCCTTGGCGCCGACGTAGTACTGCGTCTGCGTCCAGCGGTAACCGCCGTACAGGCCGCCGCCGATGACGGCGAGGGCGAGGGCGCTGTAGAGGGACCTCTTCAGCCACTTGCGCTGCCTGCGCGGCTTGGTGAAGTCGCCGTCGGCGTAGTCGCCGAAGCCGTCGGTGGGGATGTAGCCGGTGGTGTCGCCGGAGCCGGGTGGACCGAACTCCCCACCGCCGTGGCCCTTGCTGTGTCGGCCCAGGTGGGAGGCGCGGCCGGCCGGGGTCTGCATGATGCCGTTGTCGTGCAGGTGGTGCTGGTTCTCGGCGACGGCACCGACCACGATCGGCTGGTCGGACAGCTGGCCGGCGAGGGTGTCACCGGTGTCCAGGTCGAGGACGTCGGCGACGATGACGGTGATGTTGTCGGGCCCGCCGCCGCGCAGAGCGAGCTGAATCAGTTCCTGCACGGTCTCCTGCGGGCCCTGGTAGCTGGCGAGGGTCTCCTCCATCGTCTGGTGGGAGACCACGCCGGACAGGCCGTCGGAGCAGATCAGATAGCGGTCGCCGGCCCGCACCTCGCGGATCGACAGGTCGGGCTCGACGTGGTCGCCGCTGCCCAGGGCGCGCATCAGCAGGGAGCGCTGCGGGTGGGTGGTGGCCTCTTCCTCGGTGATCCGGCCCTCGTCCACGAGCCGCTGCACCCAGGTGTGGTCCTGGGTGATCTGGGTCAGTACGCCGTCCCGCAGCAGGTACGCGCGGGAGTCGCCGACGTGCACCAGACCGAGTCGCTGTCCGGTCCACAGCAGCGCGGTCAGAGTGGTCCCCATCCCCTCCAGCTGCGGGTCCTCCTCGACCATGGCGCGCAGCTGGTCGTTGGCGCGCTGCACGGCTGTGCCGAGGGAGGTGAGGATGTCGGAGCCGGGGACGTCGTCATCGAGGGTGACCAGGGTGGAGATCACCTCGGAGGAGGCCACCTCGCCGGCCGCCTGGCCGCCCATGCCGTCAGCGATCGCGAGCAGGCGGGGACCGGCGTAACCGGAGTCCTCGTTGCCCTCCCGGATCATGCCTTTGTGCGATCCGGCGGCGAAGCGCAGTGACAGACTCATGCCCACCTCGCCCGTCGGCTCCGGGTACAGCCGGTCGTGTCGAGCCACACTGCCCACCCTCCGGTCGGGAGCGCGCCGGAGACCAGGTGGCGGCCTGCCGCTGCGTGCTCGCTCCGCTCGCTCATTGTCGTACTACTTCCGCAGCTCGATGACGGTCTTGCCGATGCGGATCGGTGCGCCCAGCGGGATCGGTGTGGCGGCCGTCAGCCGGGACCGGTCCAGGTAGGTGCCGTTGGTGGAGCCGAGATCCTCGACGATCCACTGGCCGCCCTGGTCCGGGTAGATCCTGGCATGGCGGCTGGAAGCGTAGTCGTCGTCCAGCACGATCGTGGAGTCGTGGGCCCGGCCCAGGGTGATGGTCTGGCCCTGCAGCGCCACGGTGGTGCCGGTCAGGATGCCCTCGGTCACGACCAGCTTGGTGGGGGCGTTGCGTCGCTGCCGACCACCGCCCTGCTGCCCGCGTTGCTGGGGAGGCGCGGCCTGCTGTCTGGCCGGCTGTTGCCGGGCCGACTGCTGCGAGCGCCCGGCCTCCCTGCGCGATCCGCGCTGGGTGACGCGCGTACCGAATAGGTCGCTTCGGATGACCTGCACGGCCACGATCACGAACAGCCACAGTACGGCCAGGAAACCCAGCCGCATGACCGTGAGGGTCAGCTCTGACATTGCCCCCGCTTCACCCTTCGGCTTGCCTATAGATAACGGTGGTGCTGCCCACGACGATCCGCGAGCCGTCGCGGAGCGTAGCGCGGGTGGTGTGCTGCCCGTCCACCACGATGCCGTTGGTGGAGCCGAGATCCTGGATCGTCGAGGGCGTTCCGGTTCGGATCTCGCAGTGTCGGCGGGAGACGCCGGGGTCGTCGATCCGTACGTCGGCGTCGGTGCTGCGGCCCATGACCAGCGTGGGGCGGGAGATCTGGTGGCGGGTGCCGTTGATCTCGATCCAGTAGCGGGTGCGGGTGCCGCCCTGGGTGGGCTGCGGGTAGCCGTATCCCCCGGACCGGGCGCCGGGCGGCGGCGCAGCGGGCATCGGGGGCGCGCCAGCAGGAGCGGCCGGCGGGTAGCCATAGCCGCCCTGGCTGCCCTGCTCGCTCTGCCCGGGGCGACCGGCCTGGGGGGCGGCGGGGGCCTGCTGGCTGCTGGAGGAGGCGAGGGTGCGCGAACGCACCCGGTACAGGCCGGTGTCGAGGTCGTCCGCCTTCTCCAGGTTGACCTTGATCGGTCCCATGAAGGTGTAGCGCTGCTGCTTGGCGTAGTCCCGCACCATCCCCGCCAGCTCGTCGCCGAGCTGCCCGGAGTAGGGGCTGAGGCGCTCGTAGTCCGGTGCGCTCAGCTCCACGATGAAGTCGTTGGGTACGACGGTGCGGTCACGGTTCCAGATGGTGGCGTTGTTGTCACACTCCCGCTGGAGCGCGCCGGCGATCTCCACGGGCTGGACCTCGGACTTGAAGACCTTGGCGAAGGTGCCGTTCACCAGACCTTCGAGACGCTGCTCGAACTTCTTCAGGACTCCCATGGGGCACCTCCTCCGTCCCTGCCGTTGTCTTGCCTTGCTGTGTGCTGATGCCTTGCCTGGTGCTGTCGGTACTGCTGCTGCTTACGGGTACTGCTTTACTGATCGTATCTACGCGCTCGGCGATCAGCCGGTTCCCCCAGCGGCTCTTCTCGAACTGTTCCCGGAACCGACGTCCGGGAGGTCTTGCATGATGCCTCTGGGGCCTCCTCCCGGCATGGATCGTAGAGGCGGCTGAAGACCAGTGTCCCGCACCTGTCTGTGCACACCGCCCCCCTCCTGGGGAGATGGCCGGGACCGGTACGAGGTTGATACGTGAACCGGCACTCCTTGATACGTGTGCGCCCGGGGCCGCGGGTGCGGGCGCACTGCCTGCCGGTGGGTCGGCGGGCGCGGATAAGGGATGTGAACCCACCCCGTCCGACGTGCTAATGTTCTGGATGTCGGAAGGGGCCAGCCCAGCGGGGTCGGAGCCGGAAGACGCACCCAATGCGCGGGTGGCGGAATAGGCAGACGCGCTGGATTCAGGTTCCAGTGCCCGCAAGGGCGTGGGGGTTCAACTCCCCCCTCGCGCACCATAGGAGAAACCGTTAAAACGGGTCTCTGTCTGTGATGAGAGTCACGACGGGGCCCGTTTTTCGTTGTTCCAGGGCTGTCTGGTTGCCGTGAGGCTGAGCACAGTCTGGCCAGGCCGTGCGAAGGGCCCCGCCCGTGAGTTGTCTCACGGGCGAGTCTCGTCTTCGTCGTGGTGCAGCGCTTGGGATCGCCTGCGCCGCGATGCTGTTGATGCAGCGGCAGCGTGCGGAGCCGGGTTCCGGGGTGACGAGGGGCGGATGCCGTGGCCCGTGGTGTGACGGGGCCGGGCCTTGCCCGTTTCGGCGGGGCAGACCATCCGCTGGCAGCTGTCGGTGCCGGCCTGCTGCTTCGGCCTGAGTCGGTGTCCGCGGCGGACGGCGATCAGCCGGAACCCAAGTCTCGCGGTCGATGCGCTCGGCGCGCGGGTTCGTGGTGGCGTTGATGAGTGGCTCGGGCATGGACAGGCAGGGGGACCGGCGGCCCTCGACGAGGACGACGCTCCGCGTGCCTCCTGCCTGCCGAGGGCGCCGCCGGCTGCGGGGGAGCGCTAGCTTTGGGCTGTTGGACGAGCGAATCGCGCGGTCACAGGGATGGCGCCGACAAACGATCGCGAGATCCGGTCCGAGTGGCCAGCGCTTGGGTGTCGGCGATGTCGTTCACTAGGCGCGAGTGGGCCAGTCCTCGCACCGTCTGCGGGGGCGAGCCGGTCCGCTCTGGTCACGGACGCCCGTCCCTCGTCCCGGCTCCTGTCCGCACTCGGGTCCACGGGCGGGGTGGCCCGAGTGGGCAGTCCGGCGGTTGCGCCCCGGGCCCGGAACGGTCGGTGGATAAGCCGGCTCACATGGTCAGGCAAGCCTGACCGGGGGGAGGAGGGGGGAGAGAGAACCTGTGACGGCTCGGTCTTCTGGTGTGTGAGGAGGAGGAAGGCCCGGGCCGTGGCCGCGTGGGAGTGGTCGCCCCATTGGAGTGACGTCCCATCAGCCGCCTCGATCGCTCAAGGAGGTCATAGTCGCAGGTCACGGGCGCTCCTTCGGGATGTTTCGCGCGCCGCGGTCGAAGATTCCGCTGGAATCAAGTGTTTAGTTAGACCTAAAAGTGGCATCCTTGAAGCGGCGGCAACATCCGTTGCAGCAGCTTGAGTTGGGGGTCATGTCATGAGCTTCTTCGCTCGTAGTGAGAGTGAGGTCGAGTTAGCTGGCGCACGATTGGCGCGACAAGCGTCCGCCTCTCTCGCGGGCCTGTTGTCAGGACTCGGAAAGTCACGTTCCGACCTTGCCAAAGCCATGGGTGTCAGCCCCGGCCGGGTCAGTCAGATCATGTCAGGTGACGCAAACCTGACGATGCGCACATTGGCGGCTGCGGCGGAAGCGCTGGGAGCGGATGTTGAGATCAAGTTCTCTCCCCGTCGGCCGCAGGCTGCGCAGTGCTTGCCCGTGAGTGACGAAGAGCCGTTGCCTTCGTACAAGAGCAACGTCTCTCTGCGTTGATGAGCGTGTCTCGCCGCCACCAAGGTCGGCGAACCGACAGGCATGCAGTGCTGCTGACTGCTGCCGCTAGGGGCGGTTGCGGTGGAAGCTGAGCCGTCTTCGTTGCACGGGCAGCGGTGAGCTGCGGAAGGCATCGTTGGGAAGCGCTTTGGCGCGCAGTGTCCCAAGCTCGGACTGTTCCGTCCGACGGCCGTGTACGTAGGCGCAGAGCAACAGGTCCCCACAGCGGCTGAAGGCTTCGCCGAAGGCGCTGCGGCACTGGTAGACCTCTTCGTCAGTGGGCTCTCTCATCCAGCCGGTGTGCGTGTCCCTGCGGGCCTCGTCAGTCTTCGTCTGCACCTCCAGTGCGTGGATCATGGCCTTGTCCGCCGCATCGAAGAGGTTGTTGATCGTCTTGTTGAGCGTGGGATGACGATTCACCAGATGGTGCTTGAGTTCGTGCACGAACACGCGAAGGTGTGTTGACTTCTCGAAGCCGTCGAGGAACTCGGCGCACCAGCTGTGAGCGTCGAGGCACATGCGGTAGTCGAGTCGTTCCCTGAGCCAGGCGATGCCGAGTGTCATGAACTTGACGTAGGGCTGGGGCGTGTCCTCCTGCCTCTTGCGCGGCATGGTCGTGACACCGGTCGCTAGGCCTGCGGCTGCCGGAGGCAGCTTCGCCAGGTGCGGAAGCGCCAGACCGGCGGCGATCCCGACCGCACCTGCCAGAACGAGAACCAGAAGTGCCAGGCCGGCAGATCTCCAGCTGCCCAGCAGCCAGCCCTTGCCGACGGAATGGCGGACTAAGCCGATCCACGCGAGGCCGGCGCTCAGCACCGCCGGTAATACGTAGCCGGCGAGCCAGCCGTGGTGATCCCAGATCATGAACGGTCCCAAGTCATGCGTGGACAGGTAGGACCGTCGCAGGCGAGCAGAAGGTGAGCCGGGCTCCCCCTCGGCGTGTGCGCCCAGCCCTCTCACGGCAGGCCCCAACGAGTCGGCCGCAGCGAGTACCGGTGATGATGTCACCCGTTGCGTCCCCGTGGCATTGCTTTGTGCAACAAGCGGCCACTGACTGCGGTGTTCCAGCCACTCTGGGTCTCGTGCGACCGAGTGACTCCGTGCGCCGCGGAAGGACGGCGGTCACTCGTGTGTGTCCGTTGCCCCCTGGAGGTCACCGAGCACGTCCTCGGCCTGTGGCTGCTTCCCGCGGAGGCTGCGCCCCGTGCCGCAGGTGCGCTACGGCACCTCCTGCCGCAGCGAGGAGGGGGCTTCCCTCACCGTGCGTCCGCGCGCACCGTGGTGGTGCCGCGGCGCGGTGCCTACCGGTGCTCGGGGTTCTCGTAGGCGCGGCGGCAGCCCGCGTCCCAGGCGGTGCGCTGGTTGCCGTAGGCGGGGATGCCGCCGAGGTCCTTCAGCGCCCGGGCCAGGTGCAGCAGGTTCCAGGTCATGAAGGTGGTGTTGCGGTTGGTGAAGTCGTTCTCCGGGCCGCCCGAGCCGGGGTCGAGGTAGGAGGGGCCGGGGCCTGCCTCGCCGATCCACCCGGCGTCCGCCTGGGGAGGGATGGTGTATCCCAGGTGTTGGAGGCTGTAGAGGACGTTCATGGCACAGTGCTTGACCCCGTCCTCGTTGCCGGTGATCAGACAGCCGCCGACACGGCCGTAGTAGGCGTACTGGCCGGCTTCGTTGAGCAGGCTGGAACAGGCGTAGAGGCGTTCGATCACCCGCTTCATCACGGAGCTGTTGTCGCCCAGCCAGATGGGGCCGGCCAGCACGAGGACGCCGGCCGCCATGACCTGCTGGTAGAGGTCCGGCCAGGCGTCCGTCTGCCAGCCGTGCTCCCCCATGCCGGGCCACACACCGGTGGCGATGTCGTGGTCCACCGCCCGCACGACATCAACGTGCGCCCCCTGTGCCTCCATGATGGCGGTGCTGCGGTCGATCAGTCCTCGGGTGTTGCTCGTCTCCGGTGAACGCTTCAAGGTGCAGTTGATCACCAGCGCATGCAGGTCGTCGTACCGGGCCGGCGGCGCGTCGGTGGCGGTCGACGAATCGGGCAAGGGGCCTCTCAGGGTCCTGTCGCCGCACGGTGCGCGGCGACGCGCCAGCCTCCGGATCCAGCCTGCGGGCCGATGGCGCCGGGCGCCACTTACCGGATAGACGCGGGCCATGCCCTTGCGACGAGTCTGCCGCCTCAGTGACGGCCCTCGACGAGTCGCGCCGCGTCGGCCCCCGCTGGGTGGGCGCGTGGTGCTTCCCGTACCCGGGGCGTGGGCCTCGACCCCTTCTGGGCCGCCGTACGCCCCGGGCTCCCCGGGGCCCAGGGCCGGTCCCGGGGGTGATCCGTAGGGTGGCGGGAGGGAGCGGGGAAGGACGGGGGGCCACCCCCAGGGCACGAACAACACAGCCGTCAGGGCGATGAGGTACCACCAGATCGCTTCTTCCTGCTCCTCCCCCTCGCCTCCACGTCGGGAGCGAGCCCAGAGCCGGAGCCTACGGACCCGCGCTTGGGCGCCCGGCAGCCCGTGAACGGCCGGACTGCGTGGTCTGATCGTCGTGTCGCATGGCTCCGGTTGTGGTCCGTCAGCCCGCGCCGTGGGCTCAGCCAGAACGGGTCCGTGAGCGTGGCTGCCGGCCCAGGAGTTCGGCCAGCCCTTGCCGGGTCGCCGCGAGCACCACACGGTCCTCGCGGCGCAGGACGTAGCCGGAGTGGAGTTCCCAGACCAGGCCGCTGGTGCGGCCGGCGGCGTCGGGCACGGGGGTGGCCGCGAGGTCGGGCCGGCGCTCCTCGGGAGAGGCCGTGTCGAGCGCCAGGACCCGCCAGGCCCCGGGCCGGAACGACTCGGCGACGGTCCGCCCCTCCAGTTGGGGGTGCCCGGCGACGTTCAGCGCGGCAAAGACGAGGACGCGGCGCTCCACCGGAACGGCACCGAGGATCTGACGGCCCATCATGGCTCCTGCGAAGGCGGGGGCGGCGAGGCTGGAGACGCTACGGCTGCGGGTGAGGGCCCGCGGGTGGGCGGAGCGCAGCGTGCGGTGGACGGCCGCGGCGAACTCGTCGTCGTACAGACGCAGTACCACCCTCAGGTCGGGCCGGAGGGCGCGTGCGTACAGGGATGCTTCCAGGTTCGTCGTATCACTGCTGGTGAGCGCGAGCAGGGCGTGTGCGCGTCGGATGTTGGCCGCTTCCAGGACACCCTCCTGGGTGACGTCTCCGACGACGGTGGGTACGCGCAGCCGGCGGGCCAGCGGAACGCCCCGTGCCTCGGGGTCCTCCTCCACGCACACCACGGGAATGCCGAGTTCCCTCAGTCGGGCCAGTACCCGGGTGCCCACCTTGCCCAGACCGAGCAGGACGACGTGGCCAGACAGGCCGCGGGGCGGGCGGCGCAGCGAGGAGGCCGTGCGGAAGGTGCCGAGGGCCTCCAGGACCGCGGCCAGCAGGACCGGTAGGAACAGCAGACCGGCCACGCCGGTCAGGAGTTGGAGGATCTGACGTGACAGGGGCTCGCCGATCGCCGGGTCGTCGATGGCGAAGAGGTCGAGCACGGTGAGGTAGGCGGCGTGCAGCGGATGGCTGCCGGTGGTCAGCCAGGTCGCCACGGCCATCGCCAGCACACAACCCACGAGCCCGGCCAGGGACCAGCGCAGCCGACGTGAGAACAGGGAACCCACCGGAACGGCGCGCCGTCCGGCCAGACGTCGGGAGGGCGTGGCGGAACTGGCGTGAGCGACCGCCTCAAGGACGACCGTGCCGCGACCCGTGGCGGCGGCGACCGTGTCGTCGTCGGGCAGCAGTAGGGGGGCCTCCCGACCGCTGGTGTCCGAACCCTCCGCTCCTGCAGGGTCGTTGGTGGTGGAGGACAGCAGGGCCAGGGTGCACAGCCCGGGGGCGGCGATGCTGCCGGGGCCCGGCGGGGTGCGTTCCACCGCCCGCAGTAGTAGTCCGTCGGCCTGCACGATCTTGCTCGTGCCCGCGACTGCGGTGGCCGCGAGCGCGGGTGCTGCCGTGTCGGCGTCGGACAGGACCGTGGTGGAGGTGTCCAGGGCTTCCGGGTCCAGGCCGGGGACGGCGAGTGCGGCGGCTTGGTCGAGGAGTTCCTCCAGGTGCTGGCCCAGCCTGCGGTTGTAGAGGCGGATGACCAGACGGAGGCGCGGGTTGAGACGGCGGGCGGCCAGGGCGGCGTGGACGTTGATCTCGTCGTCGTCGTGGACCAGGGCCACCGCGGCGGCGTCCTGCACACCGGCCGCGGCCAGGGCGGCTGTGTCCGGTTCGGCGGCCTCGACCACATGGGGGGCTGCGGGTGCCGCGTCCGCTCCCGTGCCCTCCCCGCGGTTGACGACGGCCTGCACCCGTCCCAGCAGTGACGCGGCGCGCACCCGCCGGGTGGTGGTGCCGTTGCGCCGAGCGGGCGGTACGACAAGGGTGACCTGTTCCCCGTACACCGTGGTGAGTTCGGTGGCCAGCCGCTCGGCCAGTGTGTCGTCGCCGCATACGATCATGTGCCCCGACCGTGGGGCGCCGTGGGCGGGCTGGGGGATCAATGCCATGCCGTACGGCACCTCCGGGGCGGACTGAGGGTGGGGGGCCCAAGTGGGCCAGTGGTTGGCGGGGCCGGCCCACCGGGCGAACGCTGTCTCGGACCCCGTCTGGCGGGCTTTCGGCCGCACCGCCGGGAACGGTACCTGCTGCCGGCTCGACGCCGGCAGGTGCGATGGCACACATCAACTACGCCGAATATTGCCGGATTTCGGCAGGCGGCGTGGGGGCGCGGGCACTTCGGCGGCCCGCACCCCCGGGCATGCCAGGGGGTGCCTGGGTTTCCACAGGTGCCCGGTTGTCCACAGGGGCCTGGTTGTGCGCGGGCACCCAGTTGTCCACACGGGCCCTGTTGTCCACAGGGTCTGACGGCTTCCGGCCACCGGCTGTACGGTCGGCACGAGTTGATGTCTGGTCTGAAGCGCGCGCACGTACGCGTTCGGGGGAGGCGGTTGAGGTGACCGAAGTCGGTGTGGAAGCGGGAGCGGCGGGAGAGGGCGCGTCGTTCGGTGAAGTGGGGCAAGGAGCGGTGTTGACTACGGCGGTCGTGGCAGCTGGGTCAGGGACGGAGCCGAGGGCGGGGCGCAGGCTGCCCCGGATGAGTGGCTTCGCCGCATGGCCGCGGCAGGGCTCGCCCAAGGCGGAGGGTAAGGGAATCAGGTCGAGTGTGCCGCGCAGCGCGCACCGGACCCTCGACCTGGACGCCTTGCGCCCCGATGCGGTGAGCGCGGTCGAGGAGTCCAACGCCGGCCGCATCCCCGAGCTGACACCGATTCGGGTGGGCCGGATGGCGGCGACCCCCTTCGCTTTTCTGCGCGGCTCCGCCGGGCTGATGGCGTACGACCTGGCGCGCACCCCCACGACCAGGATCGGCGCCCAGATATGCGGTGACGCGCATGCGGCCAATTTCGGCCTGTACGGCGACGCCCGCGGGGGCTTGGTCATCGACCTCAACGACTTCGACGAGACCGTGCACGGCCCCTGGGAGTGGGACCTCAAACGACTCGCGGCATCGCTGGTGCTGGCCGGGCGGGAGGCGGGAGCCGACGAGGACACCTGCCGCACGGCGGCGCGGGACGCGGTCGGCGCCTATCGACACACCATGAGGCTACTCGCCAGACTGCCCGTGCTGGACGCGTGGAACGCCATCGCCGACGAGGAGTTGGTCTCCCACGCCGACGCTCACGACCTGCTCGGTACCCTGCAGCGCGTCTCGGAGAAGGCACGGGCCAACACCAGTGGTCGGTTCGCTGCGAAGTCGACCGAGGCGGTGCAGGACGGCGGACGGCGCTTCGTCGACGCCGCGCCGGTGTTGCGCAGAATCCCGGATGCCGAGGCCGCTGCGGTCGCCGCGTCCCTGGAGCTGTACCGAGACACCGTCAGCGAGGACCGGCATCCCCTGCTCGCCCGCCATGCGGTGCACGACGTGGCCTTTCGGGTGGTCGGTACCGGTAGCGTCGGCACCCGGTCCTACGTTGTGCTGCTCCTCGACCACCGCGAGCATCCGCTGGTGCTGCAGGTGAAGGAGGCCCGCCCCTCCGTTTTGGTCCCGCACCTGACCGCGGCCGGATTCGACGCACCGCCAGTGGAGCACGAGGGCCGCAGGGTGGTCCTCGGGCAGAAGAGCATGCAGGTGGTCAGCGACATCCTGCTGGGCTGGACCACGGTCGACGGGCGCCCATTCCAGGTGCGCCAGTTCCGTAACCGAAAGGGCAGCGTCGACCCAGCCGCGCTCGCCGCCGACCAGATCGACGACTACGGCCGCATGACCGGCGCCTTGCTCGCCCGCGCCCACTCCCACAGCGCTGACCCAAGGCTGATCGCCGGATACTGCGGCAAGAACGAGGAGCTGGACGAGGCGATGGCCGATTTCGCCGTCGCCTACGCCGATCGCACCGAGGCGGATCACGCGCAGCTGGTCGCGGCGGTGCGGGCGGGGCGGATTCGGGCGGAGACGGGGGTGTGAGAAGGGGGGTGAGAAGAGGGGGGTGAGAAGCGGGCGTAGCAGGCTCTCGGCCGACCGTCAGAATGCCGCGACTGGCCGCTGAGTCCGGTCACCGTGGACAGCGGGTTCCGGCCGTGGCCTACGCTGGTCGGGTGACGACCCCGGAAGCCGACCAGTCCCAGGCGCCGCGGCCCGAGGAACGGCTCGAACGGGCCGTACGGGCCGCCGAGCAAGCCTTGATCGAATACGAGATCGCCGTGGAGACCTTCCGCGTCGAAGTCGAGAACTTCTCCAGGCTGCACGAGCAGAGACTCGGCCCCCTCTACGCCCGCATCGAGGAGCTTGACGCCGAGATCGCCGAGGCGAAGGCTGCCCGCACCGGCGACCCCGAGGACATCCGCCGCGCCGAGGAAGCCCGCGCCCGGGTGGTGCCGATACCCGGCGTCGAGGAACTGCTGAACGGCTGGATGGACGGGCAGGGCTTGTTCCCGGAAGCCACTGCCATGCTCACCGACCAGGCGGTACGGCCTCCGCAGCGGGTGCGCCCCAGCGAAGAGGCCCGTCGGCTGTTCCGCGAACTGGCCCGGAAGGCTCACCCCGACCTGGCGCAGGAGGAGGGGGAGCGGCAGCGGCGTGAGGAGTTCATCACGCGCGTCAATGCCGCTTACGCCTGCGGCGACGAGACACTGCTCAAGGAACTGGCCGAGGAGTGGGCGGCGGGTCCGGTTCCGGCCGAGCGCCGCCCGAGTCCCGCCGAAGAGCTCTACGCCCGGCTCGAATGGCTCTCCCAGCGCAAGGAACTACTCACCCTCGTCGCCCGTGAACTGGAGGAAAGCGCCATCGCCGGCATGCTCCGTCTCGCCCCTGACGACCCCGACGGGTTGCTCGACGACATCGCCGGCAGGCTGCGCGCCGACATCGGCCAGCGCGAAGCGCAATTGGCGGACCTGCTGGAAGAGGGCTGAGCAGCATCTGCCTTCCGGTAGCGTCGGGGACATGAATTTCGGAGCTGGTGTGCCCACGGTCGAGATCGCGGACCTCAAGGACGACGACTTCCTGCTGGACGTCCGTGAGGACGATGAGTGGAAGGCCGGCCACGCCGAGAGAGCGCTGCACATCCCCGTCAGCGAGTTCATGGCCCGCTTCGGTGAACTGACCGAGGCCGCCCCGCAGGGCGGTCATGTCTACGTCATCTGCCGATCCGGCAATCGCTCGGCCCGGGTCACCCTGTACCTGGTCCAGCAGGGCGTCGACGCGGTGAATGTCGACGGCGGCATGCAGGTCTGGCAGGCAATGGGGCGCCCGGTGGTCACCGACGACGGCCAGCCTGGTCTCGTGCTCTAGAGACCGTCGCGGATCGCAGCCTGTCCGGCCGCATCCAGGGCGGAAGCCGGCTCATTACGGGTCGGGAGTTTGAGGCTGAGTCTCTTGTGGGTGCTGGAGCGTCCGGCGCCCGGGGCGGGGTGATCGGGAGTCGGAGTTTTGCGGGGCCTCGCGGTCAGCCGAGCGGGTGTGCTGCCAGCAGGTCACCAAGCCTCTCCTCGTAGGCCGCCGCCGGGCCGAGTGCCAGCTCCAGGTGCTTGGCCCAGGCGTGGTACCGGTGCAGTGGGTAGCTGGTGTCCGCGCCGAATCCGCCGTGCAGATGCTGCGCGGTCTGTACCACTCGGCGTACGCCCTCCGCCGCCCAGATCTTCGCCACCGCCACGTCTCCGGTGGCGGGCAGCACACCCGATGCCCCCGAGGTGATCCGCCAGGCGGCCTGCCACAGGGTGGCCTCCATGGCACGCAGGTCGATGTACCGGTCCGCCGCCTGCACCGCCACGGCCTGGAAGGTCGCGATCGGATACCCGAACTGCTCTCGCTTCCCCGTGTACTCACTCGTCATGTTCAGTACGTGTTCGCCCAGTCCGAGCGCCAGCGCGCAGGTGCCGGTCACGAGCAGCGCGTGCAGCCATTCCCATGCGCCGTCGGACTCGATGACGTCCGCCGCGTCGATCCGCGTGGACGCCAGCCGCAGTTCGGCCAGCCGCTCCCCGTTCGTGGACACCTGCTCGGTAAGGGTCACCCCGTCCTGCTCACGTGGTACCAGGGCGAGCACCGTCCGGTCGGCTACGGAGCCCTCGACACGCGCCGGTACGACCACGAGGTCCGCGTCGTACACCCACGGCACCGCCGTCTGTACCCCGTCCAGTACCCAGGCCGCCGCCTCCCGCTGAGCGGTGACGGCCTGTTCGGCCGGGTCGTGGCCGGTACGCCCGTTGGCCGCGACGGTCAGCACCAACTGCCCGCGGCCCGCTCGCGCCAGCAGTCCTGCCGCCGACTTCGGCTCCCCGTAGGCCTGGACCGTAGCCGCGGCGGCGCTGTGCTCCAGCAGTGGCACCCGGGCCAGAACCCCGGCGGACTCGCGGAGAACCAGGCACAACGCAATCGCGTTGAGGCCCGCCCCGCCGTGTGCCTCGTCGAGGAGCAGACTCAGCAGGTCCGCATCGGCGAGCCGGGACCACAACTCCCGGTCGAACCCCTCCGCCACGGCTCCGGTGGTGAGCGCCGGACTGGGTACCGAGTCCGGCGCCACCCCGGCGAACACACCTCGTGCCGCCTCGGCCGCTGCCAGCTGTTCCTCGGTGAAGGTGAAGTCCACGGCCTGTCCTCCCGGGGGTCCGGTCATCCGACGGTTGGTCGGCAATTCGCCTGACGGGTCGTCAAGATAGAACAGGTTCTAGCAGAAGGGAACGGCCCTCAGCGGTCGAAGTCCAGCTCCACCGCCTCCGTCAGCGGATGCGATTGGCAGGCCAGCACATATCCGGCCTCCGTCTCCTCCGTCTCCAGGGCGAAGTTGCGGTCCATACGGACCTCGCCTGAGACCAGGAAGGCTCGGCAGGTCCCGCACACGCCGCCCTTGCAGGCGTAGGGCGCGTCAGAGCGGTTGCGCAGGACGGTCTCCAGCAGTGACTCGCCCTCCCGGACCGGCCAGGTACCGCCGCGTCCGTCGAGCCGGGCGGTGACGGTGCTGTGGGCGGGCGCCTGGACAGCGGATGCCGGGGACGACCCCGCGTCCACGTGGAAGATCTCCTGGTGGATCCGGGCCCGGTTCACGTCCAGCTCCCGCAGCGCCTTCTCCGCATCCTGTACCAGTCCGTACGGGCCGCACAGGAACCACCCTGCCACCTGCTCCAGCGGCAGCAGTGCGGGCAGCAGTGCCACGAGCCGCTCCCGGTCGAGACGGCCGGAGGGAAGTCCCGCCTGTTGTTCCTCGCGGGAGAGCACGGTCACCAGCTGAAGCCGCTCCGGGTAGCGGTCCTTCAGATCGGCGACCTCCTCCAGGAACATCGTGGAGGCAGCTGTGCGATCGCTCCGTATCAGGCAGAACCGGGACTTCGGCTCGCGCGCCAGCAGCGTGGAAACGATGGACAGCACCGGGGTGATGCCGCTGCCGCCGACGATTGCCACGTAGTGGCCCGGCGCCGGCTCCAGAGTGAAGCGGCCGGCCGGGGTCATCACCTCCAGCTCGTCGCCGACGTTGATCTCCTTCAGCGCATAGGTGGAGAACGCCCCTCCCTCGACCAGTCGGATCCCCACCCGCAGGGTCTGCGGGCCGTCGCCAGCCGGGACTGGGGCGGGGGAGCAGATGGAGTACGTGCGCCGGATCTCCGCGCCGTCGACCCGGCGGCGCAGCGCGAGGTGCTGACCGGGTGCGTGGCGGTACTCCTCACGCAGCTCGGGCGGGACGGCGAAGGTGAGGGCCACGGAGTCGTCGGTGAGTCGGTCGACCGCGGCCACGGGGAGCGGGTGGAAACGCGCCATCACAACTCCTTGAAGTGGTCGAACGGTTCGCGGCAGGCCAGGCAGCGGCGCAGCGCCTTGCAGGCGGTGGAAGAGAACCGGCTGAGCAACTCGGTCTCGCTGGAGCCGCAGTGCGGGCAGCGGACGGGTTCGGCTTCCGTATCCGCCGTGCCCTTGGTCCTGGTCGGACCGAGAGGCAGCGCGACCGGACCCGAGTCATGGCGCACACGAGGGGGAGCGATGCCGAACTCCCTGAGTTTGCGCCGTCCCTCGGGGGTGATGTCGTCGGTCGACCAGGCAGGCGTGAGCACGGTGCGTACGGTGATCCGGCGCATGCCGTGGGCGCGCAGCACCCGCTCGATGTCGAGGCTCATCGCTTCTATGGCTGGGCACCCGGTGTAGGTGGGGGTCAGGTCGACCTCAACCGTGTCCGGTCCGTCCAGGCGTGCCGCGCGCACCACGCCCAGTTCCTGGAGGGTGAGCACGGGCAGTTCGGGGTCGGGCACCGACCCGGCCAGTTCCAGTAGTTCCGCCTCCAGGGCGGTGGCCGTCACCATGATGCTCCCGGGTGGCTGCGGTGCAGGTGCTGCATTTCGGCGAGCATCCGCCCGAACGGCTCTGTGTGCAGGCCCTGCCGACCGGCGCCCGCGGACCAGGCGCCGGTGCGTGGTCCCTCGGGAAGGGCCAGGGTGGCGCGGCTCAGCACGTCCCTGACGGACTCCAGCCAACGCTCCTCCAAGCCTGTCCAGTCGGCGTCCAGGCCCGGAACGGGCTGGAACATCTCTCCGGTGAACCGCCACAGGGCGTCGCAGGCGCGCTGCATCTTCTCGTGGCTGGTGTCCGTGCCGTCGCCGAGTCGAAGCGTCCACTGCTCGGCGTGGTCGCGGTGGTAGGCGACCTCTTTGACGGCCTTGGCGGCGAGCGGGGCGAACGGACCCTCTGTGGCGGCCAGTTCGGTGTAGAGGAGCTGCTGATAGGTGGAGAAGTACAACTGGCGGGCGATGGTGTGGGCGAAGTCGCCGTTCGGCTGCTCGACCAGTTGGAGGTTGCGGAAAGCACGCTCTTCGCGCAGATAGGTCAGTTCGTCTTCGTCTCCGGCCATCGAGAGCAGGACCCGGGCTTGGCCGAGCAGGTCGAGGGCGATGTTGGCGAGGGCCACCTCCTCTTCCAGGACGGGGGCGTGCCCGGCCCACTCCCCGAGGCGGTGGGAGAGCACCAGGGCGTCGTCGCCGAGGGCGAGCGCGGCGGTCGTAGGGACGGTGGCGGTCACAGGTGCTTCACCCCTTCCGGGATCTCGTAGAAAGTCGGGTGCCGGTAGGGCTTGTCGGCGGCGGGCTCGAAGAACGGGTCCTTCTCGTCCGGCGAAGAGGCGGTGATCGCGGAGGCGGGAACGACCCAGATCGAGACACCTTCGCTGCGCCGGGTGTACAGATCGCGGGCGTTGCGCAGGGCCAGCTCAGCGTCGGGGGCGTGCAGGCTGCCGGCGTGGGTGTGGGAGAGCCCGCGCCGGGAGCGGACGAAGACCTCCCACAGGGGCCAGTCGGTGGTGCTCATGCTCGGTTCGCTCCCGTCTCACCGGTGTTTGCGGTGTGCTTGGCTGCGTGGGCCGCGGCGGCTTCCCGTACCCAGGCGCCCTCGTCGTGCGCCCGCCTGCGCTGCGTGATCCGTTGTTCGTTGCACGGGCCGTTGCCCTTGACGACCTCCCAGAACTCCGTCCAGTCGATCGGGCCGAAGTCGTAGTGTCCTCGCTCCTCGTTCCACCTCAGCTCCGGGTCGGGGAGGGTGAGGCCGAGGGACTCGGCCTGGGGAACGCAGATGTCCACGAAGCGCTGGCGCAGCTCGTCGTTGGAGTGGCGCTTGATCTTCCACTCCATCGACTGAGCGGAGTGCTGGGATTCGTCGTCGGGTGGGCCGAACATCATCAGCGAGGGCCACCACCAGCGATTCACGGCGTCCTGCGCCATCGCGTGTTGTTCCGGCGTGCCATTGCTGAGGGCCAGAAGCAGTTCGTACCCCTGGCGCTGGTGGAAGGACTCCTCTTTGCAGATCCGCACCATGGCGCGCGCGTACGGGCCGTAGGAGCAGCGGCACAGCGGAACCTGGTTGGTGATGGCGGCACCGTCCACCAGCCAGCCGATCGCCCCTACGTCGGCCCAGGTCAAGGTCGGGTAGTTGAAGATGGAGGAATACTTCTGGCGGCCGCTGTGCAGCTTGTCGAGCAGCTCATCCCGGCCAGTGCCGAGTGTCTCGACGGCGCTGTACAGGTACAGGCCGTGTCCGGCTTCGTCCTGGACCTTGGCCATCAGGATGGCCTTGCGACGCAGACTGGGGGCGCGGCTGATCCAATTGGCTTCCGGCTGCATGCCGATGATCTCGGAGTGCGCGTGTTGCGCGATCTGCCGGACCAGTGTCGCGCGGTAGGCGTCGGGCATCCAGTCACGTGGTTCGATGCGTTCGTCGGCGGCCACGGCCGCGTCGAAGGCGCGCTGGTAGTCCGCCGTGTCGGCGGTGTCCGGTGCGCCGTCCGGTGTCGTGCCGGCAGTGCGCTGCGCGGCTGCTGTGGCCATGTGCGGTCCCCCTGACCTTGGGCTCTGGGGTGAACTCTGTCCCGACCGATCGTTCGGTCCGTGCGATATCAATGGTGTGCCGGGCTGCCGGAAGGTGTCAACCGCTGTGGAAAACTGCGGCGGCCACCTGCGGACCACGTTCCGCCGGAGGGTCCGGGGCGGATGGCGACGCGAGCTGGGTCGGTGAGGGCGGTGCCGTGACACGGCGTGGTCGGGACCAGGCCCTGTCACGGCACCCGGGGCTGTGCCCGGTGGCCCGGGCTGAGTACCGTTCGCTGCGGGCGTCGAGGCGTGGCGCTCGTGAAGCGTGCGGCGCCCGTGGCCGGTGCCGCACCTGAGGTGACCCACCCGGCCGAAGCGATCAGTCGAACGAATCGGCCGAAACGGGGGACGGGACGGAATGGACGCGTACGACGAGGACTCGGGGGCCCCGCAGGGCCCGGACGGGCCGGCCGGGGCGCGTCTCCTGGAGGGTCCCCCGGCGGAAGCCCCGGACGGCGAGGAGGGCGGCGGCGGTAGCCATGGTGTTCTGGAGGCGGACCGGCCGGCCGAGGCGGACGTCGGTGCCCCAGGGACGCCTGCTGTGGGCGTGCCGGACGCGGGCGCTGTTGGACTTCCGTCGCAGGGGCGCCCCGGCACAGGAGTTTCCGGAACGTCTGCGGTTCCTTCTTCGCTCCCACCGGAGGTCTCGGACCCGTCGGCCTCCTCCCGTGGCGGAGTCGCCGCCCTCTCCCTCCGTTATCGGGTCGGCGCGGCGATGGCGCTTGCCGTGGTCGCCGTCATCGCCTGTGTGCACCTGCTGATGGTGTTCCTCAGCCTCGCGCCCGCGAACACCGTGACCAAGCAGCACGGCAAGGCGATCGACGAGTGGGTGTACCCGGAGTTCGAGCAGAACTGGAAGCTGTTCGCCCCGAACCCGCTGCAGCAGAACATCGCCGTCCAGGTACGCGCGGAGGTGCGGACGAAGGACGGTGGCCTGCGCAGCACCGGCTGGATCGACCTCTCCGCCCAGGACGGCGCGGCCATCGACGGCAACCCGGTGCCGAGCCACACCCAGCAGAACGAGCTGCGCCGGGCCTGGGACTTCTTCGTTGCCACGCACAGCGCGGACAACCGCCCCGTGGGCATGCGCGGCAGCCTCTCCGAACAGTACGTGCGCCGGATCGTGGTAATGCGCCTGTACCGAAACGATCCGACCAGCAAGGAGGGCGTCATCCAGCGGGTGCAGGTCCGCTCCAGGACCACCAATGTGCAGCCACCGAAATGGAGCGGTGAGCAGGTGTCCGACAAGCCCGTCTACCGTCTGTTGCCCTGGTGGTCCGTGACGGCCGACGACGCGGCGGGAGACGTGCGGTGAACCGTCTCTCCCTGGTCTTTTCGCGCGGGATCGCCCGTGCCACCGAGGCGGCCCTCGGGCCGTACCAGAGCGCCGTGATCCGCATCGGGTTCGCCGGGACCTGGCTGCTGTTCCTGCTGCGTGAGTATCCGCACCGCCGGGAACTGTACGGTCCCTCCGGTCCGTGGGGCTGGCGTCTTGCCCAACAGCTGGTCGCCGACAACCACGCCTTCTCGGCGCTGCTGTGGTCGGACGCAACAGCCTGGTTCGAGTGTTTCTACCTGCTGGCGATCCTGGCCAGCGCGGCGCTACTGCTCGGCTGGCGCACCCGGACCGCCTCAGTGCTCTTCATGGTGGGCGTGCTGTCGCTGCAGAACCGCAGTGTCTTCGTCGGCGACGGCGGTGACAACGTCCTGCATCTGATGTCCTTCTATCTGGTGTTCACACGGTGCGGTCAGGTGTGGTCCCTCGACGCGCGTCGGGCGGCCCGTGCCGAAGCGGCGCGCATGCGTGGAGAGAATGTTGCCGACCGGGCGGGACCGGTGCTGTGGGCGGTGCTCGGTCTGGCGCTCGTCACGGCGACGCTGACCGGCCGGCTCGACAACGGCTGGCTGATCCCGGCACTGCTGTGGACGGTATGGGTGGTGCTCGGCCTGTGGTGGCTGGTCGGGCGGCGGGCGAAATCTCCGGAGCCGCGGATCCTGCTGGACGTGATCGCCAACGTCCTGCACAACGGCGCCCTGCTCGTGATCATGGCGGAGGCCTGCCTGATCTATGCCACGGCGGGCTGGTACAAGATCCAGGGCTCCCGCTGGCAGGACGGCACAGCCGTCTACTACCCGCTCCACCTGGACTATTTCACGCCCTGGCCGGGCCTCGCCGACCTGATGTCCGCCAGCGGAACGATCATGCTGGTCGTGGCCTACGGTACGGTCATGGTGCAGGTCGCCTTCCCGTTCACCTTGTTCAACAGGCGGGCGAAGAACGTCCTGCTGGTGCTGATGATGACCGAGCACGCGGTGATCGCTGTCGTCCTCGGCCTGCCGTTCTTCTCCCTGGCCATGATCACAGCGGACGCGGTGTTCCTGCCGACGTCCTTTCTGCGGAGACTGGGCGATCTGGCCGCCCGCGCACGCGGGCGGATCGTCCGGTCCGGCGACCCGTTGGTGCCTCCGCCACGCTCCCCCGAGGAGAGCACTGCGGGCCGCGTAGGGTTCACGGCATGACCGACCCGCTGATCCGCTGGCGCGAGTACGCCGGTACCGCCGTGCTGCTCGACGGCTTCCACGCTCTCAAGCACGCACTGCGTTTCGGCGCCGCGGTGCCCGTGGCGGTCACCACCGACCGGCGGGCCGTGCTCGCCCTCGCCGAGGAATTGGCCTCAGACGTACGGGGGGTGCTGGACACACTGCTTGCCGAGGTGTCCGAGGAGGCCTACGTCTCCCTGGTCCCGCGCCCCCATCCAACGGGGGTGGCCGCGCTCGCTGTACGGCCGTCCCGTGAGGCCAACCTGCGCTCGCTCGCCCGTACGCCCCGCACGGCCCCCGTCCTGGTCCTGGACAACCCGCGCAACCTCGGCAACACCGGTGCCGTGATCCGGCTGGCCGCTGGTTTCGGGGCGACCGGGGTGGTCACCACGGGCACGCTCGACCCCTGGCATCCCACGGTGGTGCGCGGTGGCGCAGGACTGCACTTTGCGACCGCTGTGGAGCGGCTGGCCGTCGACGAGTTGCCGGTCGGGCCGCTGTTCGCCCTTGATCCGGAGGGTGAGGACATCCGGGGCACGAAGCTGCCCGACAACGCCGTGCTGGCGTTCGGGTCGGAGCGCAGCGGGCTGTCGGCCGAGCTGCGCGCGCGTGCCGGCCGTCTGCTCCGGCTGCCGATGCGCCCCCAGGTCTCCAGCTACAACCTGGCCACCAGCGTGGCGATGACGTTGTACCACTGGAGTGCCAGCGGGGGCGCACCCGCTTCCTAGTGCCGCGGCGGGCGACGTTCACCTCGTTGGGCAAACGTCGCCCGCCGCGGCACCAGCTGTTGGCTAGGCTTCCCGCCGCACCTCTACCACCCGGAAGCGACTGGCCACGAACGCTCCGTCGCACAGGGCCGCATTCGCCGCGGGGTTGCCGCCCGAGCCGTGGAAGTCGGAGAAGGCAGCGGTCTGGTTCACATACACCCCGCCGGTCAGGTTGAGCGAGAGCTGGGCAGCCTCCTCCAGGCACACCTCCTCGATGGCCCGCTCGACCTCAGGGTCGGTGGTGTAGGCGCCGACGGTCATCGCGCCCTTCTCGTGGACCGTGTGGCGCAGCAGCTCCACCGCGTCGGTCGCTGAGTCGAGGGCTACGGCGAAGGAGACGGGGCCGAAGCACTCGCTCATGTAGGCGGCCTCGTCATCCGGCTTGGCGCCGTCCAGCTTGACGATGACGGGGGTGCGGACGACTGCGCCCGGGAACTCCGGGTTGCTGATCTCGCGGGAGGCCAGGGCGACCTCGCCGAGACCGGCTGCTGCCTCCAGGCGGGCCTTGACGTCCGGGTTGACGATCGCGCCCAGCAGGGCGTTGGCGCGCGCGTCGTCACCGAGGAGACCGTCGACCGCACGGGCGAGGTCGGCAGTGACCTCGTCGAAGCTCTTGTGGCCCTGGTCGGTACGGATACCGTCCCGCGGGATGAGCAGGTTCTGCGGGGTGGTGCACATCTGGCCGCTGTACAGGGACAGCGAGAAGGCCAGGTTGGACAGCATGCCCCGGTAGTCATCCGTGGAGTGCACGATCACCGTGTTGACGCCGGCCTTTTCCGTGTAGACCTGGGCCTGGCGTGCGTGGGCCTCCAACCAGTCGCCGAAGGACGTCGACCCTGTGTAGTCGACGATCCTGATCTCGGGGTGGGTGGCGAGGGTCTTGGCGGTGCCCTCGTCGGGGCGCTCGGCGGCCAGCGCCACCAGATTCGGGTCGAAGCCGGCCTCGGTGAGCACGCCCCGGGCGACCTGCACGGTGAGCGCGAGCGGCAGCACAGCGCGCGGGTGCGGCTTGACCAGGACCGCGTTGCCTGTCGCCAGGGAGGCGAACAGTCCCGGATAGCCGTTCCACGTCGGGAAGGTGTTGCAGCCGATGACCAGGCCGATACCGCGCGGGACCGGTGTGAACCGCTTGGTGAGGGCCAGCGGTTCACGCTTGCCCTGCGGCTTGGTCCACTCCGCCGTGCCGGGCGTGCGGACCTGTTCCGCGTAGGCGTACGCCACCGCTTCCAGGCCGCGGTCCTGAGCGTGCGGGCCGCCGGCCTGGAACGCCATCATGAACGCCTGGCCGCTGGTGTGCATGACCGCGTGAGCGAATTCGTGCGTCCGGTCGCTGATCCGCTTCAGGATCTCCACGCAGACGACGGCGCGAACCTCCGGGCCCGCGTCCCGCCAGGCTCGCTGCCCGGCCTTCATCGCGGGCAGCAACACCTCGATGTCGGCGTGCGGGTAGGTGACTTCGAGCTCGATGCCGTACGGCGAGACCTCGTCGCCCACCCAGTCGTCCGTGCCGGGCTGGCCGAGGTCGAGGCGCGTGCCCAGCAGGGCGTCGAAGGCGGCCTTGCCCGCTGCCGCGTCCAGGCTGCCGTGCTCGCCGTACGCCTTGGGGTGTTCGGGGTGCGGCGACCAGTACGCGCGTGTGCGGATCGCTTCCAGGGCCTGGTCAAGAGTGGGCCGATGCTTCGCGATCAGCTCGTGCGCGGTCAGTTCGGCGGCCATGCTGGACCAACTCCTCGTCTGGAGAACTCTTCGCTGAGTTCATGACCTGGGCGAAAACAGAGGCGGGATCGGGCGGTCACAGTTAGAGTAACCGAACGATCGGTCGGGACAAGGGGGACCGCCTCGTCTGTGGAAAACCCCGTGCGGGAGGATCACGCACATGACAGCACTCGACCTCAGCAGCCAGGTGGCAGTCGTCGGCACCGGCACCATGGGCCAGGGCATCGCCCAGGTCGCTCTCATCGCCGGACACCCCGTGCTGCTCTACGACGCCGTCGCCGGGCGGGCTCGGGAAGCGGCCGAGGCGATCGGCGCCCGTCTCGACCGGCTTGTGGAGAAGGGGCGGCTCACCGGTGTCGCCCGGGACGCTGCCCGGGCCCGCCTGAAGTCGGCGGACACCCTCGCGGACCTTGCGGACTGCGCTCTGGTCATCGAGGCGGTCCTGGAGCGTCTGGACGTCAAGCAGCAGCTTTTCGGCGAACTGGAGGAGATCGTCGCCGAGGACTGCCTGCTCGCCACCAACACCTCCTCCCTGTCGGTCACGGCCATCGGGGGTGCCCTGCGCCATCCCGGCCGCTTCGTCGGCCTGCACTTCTTCAACCCGGCCCCGCTGCTGCCGCTGGTCGAGGTCGTCTCCGGGTTCGCGACCGACGTCCCATCGGCCACCCGCGCCTACGAGACCGCTCGAGCCTGGGGCAAGACACCGGTGGCCTGCGCGGACACCCCCGGCTTCATCGTCAACCGCATCGCCCGGCCCTTCTACGCCGAGGCCTTCGCCGTTTATGAGGCACAAGCCGCCGACCCGTCCACCATCGACGTCGTCCTGCGTGAGTGCGGCGGCT
The DNA here is from genome assembly GCF_000802245.2 of Streptomyces pluripotens. NCBI lineage: Bacteria > Bacillati > Actinomycetota > Actinomycetes > Kitasatosporales > Streptomycetaceae > Streptomyces > Streptomyces pluripotens. The sequence goes on along the minus strand of NZ_CP021080.1, from coordinate 3,453,358 downwards.
TCCGGATGGGCGCCTTCGAATTGACCGACCTGATCGGGCAGGACGTCAACGAGTCCGTCACCCACTCGGTGTGGGAGTCCTTCTTCCAGGACGTGCGCTTCACGCCCTCCCTCGTCCAGCGGCGGCTGGTGGAGTCCGGTCGGCTCGGCCGCAAGTCCGGGCACGGCTGGTACGACTACGCCCAAGGCGCGGAGCGGCCCGAGCCGCACACCGCCGACAGGCAGCAGCCGCCCGCCTACATCGTCGCCGAGGGTGACCTCGGCCCGGCCGCCGAAGTGCTCACGCTCATCCGCGAGGCGGGCGTCCAGCTCCGTGAGGAGGCCGAGGACAACGGCACCCGCCTGGTGCTCCCCAGCGGTGGCCAGCTGGTGCTCGCGGACGGTCAGACCTCCGTGGAGTTCGGCGACGTCGTCTACTTCGACCTCGCCCTGGACTACCGCACGGCCACCCGTATCGCCCTGTCCGCCGGCCAAGGCACCTCACCGCAGACGCTCGCCGAGGCCACCGGCCTGTTCCAGGCACTCGGCAAGGACGTCAGCGTCATCGGTGACGTACCCGGCATGATCGTCGCCCGCACGGTCGCCCGGCTCATCGACCTCGCCTACGACGCCGTCGCCAAGGGCGTGGCCACCGAGGAGGACATCGACACCGCGATGCGTCTGGGCGTCAACTACCCGCTCGGCCCGTTCGAGTGGAACCGCAGGCTCGGCCGTGACTTCGCCTGGGACATTCTGGACGAGATGCACGAGCGCGATCCTTCCGGACGGTACGCGCCCTCCCTCGCGCTCTACCGCCACGCGTACGCCTCTGACAAGCGGGAGAGCACCCCATGACCACTGCCAGGCGCGATACGTACACCCCGGAGACACTGCTCTCGGTCGCCGTCCAGGTCTTCAATGAACGCGGCTACGACGGCACCTCCATGGAGCACCTGTCCAAGGCGGCAGGCATCTCCAAGTCATCGATCTACCACCACGTCAGTGGCAAGGAGGAGCTGCTGCGCCGCGCCGTCAGCCGGGCCCTGGACGGGCTGTTCGCCATCCTGGACGAGGAGCACGCGCTTGCCGGGCGGCCCGTCGAGCGGCTGGAACACGTGGTGCGGCGCATGGTCGAGGTGCTCATAACCGAGCTGCCCTACGTGACGCTGCTGCTGCGGGTGCGCGGCAACACCGCCACTGAGCGGTGGGCGCTGGAGCGGCGCCGCGACTTCGACCATCAGGTCGCCGAACTGCTGAAGGCAGCCGCCGCTGACGGGGACGTGCGCGGTGACGTGGAGGTCCGCCTGGCCACCCGGCTGGTCTTCGGAATGATCAACTCGATCGTGGAGTGGTACCGGCCGGACGCGCGGGGTGTCAGCGGCCGAGAGGTGGCCGACGCGGTGGTCCGGCTGGTCTTCACGGGCCTGCGGCAGGCCTGACCCCGGGGCGGACGGGGCCGGCACTCGTCGGTTGCGGGTCGGGAGCGTGGGGTTGGGCCGCTGTTCGGAGTCAGGTTTCCGGTTCCAGATCCTCCTCCTCGAACACCAGCAGTGTGCGCGTGCTGAGCACCTCGGGGATTGCCTGGAGGCGGGTCAGCACCAGTTCGCGCAACGTCCGGTTGTCCGGCGTGTGCACCAGCAGGAGCACATCGAAGTCGCCGCCCACCAGGGCGATGTGGGAGGCACCGGGCAGTTGCCGCAGCTGCTCGCGGACCGTGCGCCAGGTGTTCTGCACGATCTTCAACGTGATGTACGCCGACGTGCCGTGCCCCGCTCTCTCGTGGTCCACGCGCGCGCTGAAGCCCCGGATCACCCCGTCCTCGACGAGCCGGTTGATGCGTGCATAGGCATTGGCCCGGGACACGTGGACACGTTCGGCGACGGACCGTATCGATGCACGGCCGTCCGCCTGCAGGATCTTCAGGATGTCCTGATCGACGGCGTCCAAAGGGCGAGGCAGTGGAACGGTGCTGTCCTGCTGCCCGTCGGCCATTTGTTCAGATGCCATGTCCCCCCGCTCTCCCGATGTGGACGTCCTGCGTTCATTCCAGGCTGTGGATAACCGTTTGTCCACAGCCTGGAGGGGGCTGTAGCCAAAATGTGCCGACGACCGAACAATCGGTAGGTGAGGCGAGTCACAGGCGACCCGCCTCCCGTAGTCGCTCCCACGAGGAGGTGCCGTCATGACGGTCATGGAGCAGCGGGGCGCGTACCGGCCTTCGCCGCCGCCCGCCTGGCAGCCCCGTATGGACCCCGCGCCGCTGCTGCCCGACGCCGAGCCCCACCGCGTCCTTGGCACCGAAGCGGCTGCCAAGACCGACCCGGAACTGCTGCGTCGGCTGTATGCCCAGCTGGTGCGCGGTCGTCGCTACAACGCGCAGGCCACCGCGCTCACCAAGCAGGGCCGCCTGGCCGTCTATCCGTCCAGCACCGGCCAGGAGGCCTGCGAGGTCGCCGCCGCCCTGGCCCTCGAAGAGCGCGACTGGCTCTTCCCCAGCTACCGCGACACCCTCGCCGTCGTCGCACGCGGCGTGGACCCCGTCGACGCGCTCACCCTGCTGCGCGGCGACTGGCACAGCGGGTACGACCCCTACGCACACCGGGTGGCGCCCCTGAGCACCCCCCTCGCCACCCAGCTGCCGCACGCGGTCGGTCTCGCGCACGCCGCCCGCCTCAAGGGCGACGATGTGGTCGCTCTCGCCATGGTCGGTGACGGCGGCACCAGCGAGGGCGACTTCCACGAAGCCCTGAACTTCGCCGCCGTCTGGCAGGCACCGGTCGTCTTCCTGGTGCAGAACAACGGCTTCGCCATCTCCGTCCCGCTCGCCAAGCAGACCGCCGCGCCTTCCCTGGCCCACAAGGCCGTCGGCTACGGCATGCCGGGCCGGCTGGTGGACGGCAACGACGCCCCGGCCATGCACGAGGTCCTCAGCGACGCCGTACAACGGGCACGCGCGGGCGGCGGGCCGACCCTGGTGGAGGCGGTGACGTACCGCATCGACGCGCACACCAACGCCGACGACGCCACCCGCTACCGCAGCGACGCCGAGATCGAAGCCTGGCGGGCGCACGATCCGATAGCGCTGTTGGAACGGGAGCTGACCGCGCGCGGACTGCTCGACGAGGCCGCCATCGAGGCCGCCCGGCAGGACGCCGAGACGATGGCCGCCGATCTGCGTGAGCGCATGAACCAGGACCCCGAACTCAACCCCATGGACCTCTTCGACCACGTCTACGCCGAGAACACCGCCCAACTGCGCGAACAGCGTGCCCTGCTGCGGGCCGAGCTGGAAGCCGAGCAGGAACAGCACGGCGAACACGGCGAGCAGAAGGGCGGCACCCGATGACCACCGTCGCCGTCAAGCCCGCCACCATGGCGCAGGCCCTCACCCGCGCGATGCGTGACGCGATGGCTGCTGACCCCACCGTGCACGTCATGGGCGAGGATGTCGGCGCCCTCGGTGGTGTCTTCCGCGTCACGGACGGCCTTGCCAAGGAGTTCGGTGAGGACCGTTGCACCGACACCCCCCTGGCCGAGGCCGGGATCCTCGGCACCGCGGTCGGCATGGCCATGTACGGCCTGCGCCCCGTGGTGGAGATGCAGTTCGACGCTTTCGCCTACCCGGCGTTCGAACAGCTGATCAGCCACGTCTCCCGGATGCGCAACCGCACGCGGGGGCGGATGCCCCTGCCGATCACCGTCCGCGTTCCCTACGGCGGCGGCATCGGCGGCGTCGAACACCACAGCGACTCTTCCGAGGCCTACTACATGGCCACCCCGGGCCTGCACGTCGTCACACCGGCGACCGTGGCCGACGCCTACGGTTTGCTGCGCCAGGCCATCGCCTCCGACGACCCCGTCGTCTTGCTGGAGCCCAAGCGGCTGTACTGGTCGAAGGACTCCTGGAACCCCGAGCACCCGACGGACGTGGAACCCATCGGGCGGGCGGTCGTCCGGCGCCCCGGCCGCAGTGCCACGCTCGTCACCTACGGCCCGTCCGTACCGGTCTGCCTGGAGGCCGCCGAGGCGGCGCAGGCCGAGGGCTGGGACCTGGAGGTCGTGGACCTGCGTTCCCTGGTGCCGTTCGACGACGAGACGGTCTGCGCGGCTGTCCGGCGCACCGGACGCGCGGTCGTGGTCCACGAGTCCACCGGGTTCGGCGGACCCGGCGGCGAGATCGCGGCCCGCATCACCGAGCGGTGCTTCCACCACTTGGAGGCCCCGGTGCTGCGCGTGGCTGGGTTCGACATCCCCTATCCGCCGCCCATGCTGGAGCGGCACCACCTGCCCGGCGTGGACCGCATCCTGGACGCCGTGGCACGGTTGCAGTGGGAGGCCGAGGGCTGATGGCACAGGTGCTGGAATTCAAGCTCCCCGACCTCGGCGAGGGACTCACCGAGGCGGAGATCGTGCGCTGGCTGGTCCAAGTCGGTGACGTCGTCGCCGTTGACCAGCCGGTCGTCGAGGTCGAGACGGCCAAGGCGATGGTCGAGGTGCCCTGCCCCTACGGCGGTGTCGTCACCGCCCGCTTCGGCGAGGAGGGTACCGAACTGCCCGTCGGGGCACCGCTGCTGACGGTGGCCGTGGGCGAAACTGCTGCCGAGCCCGAGGGCTCCGGCAACGTGCTGGTCGGGTACGGCACACAAGCGCCCGCGGCGAGGCGCCGCCGGGTGCGGGGCCCGGCGGCGGGGACGGCCGCCCAGAACGGACAGGCGAAGCAGCCCGGGCACGCCCCGGCCACCCGCATGCCCGAGCCCGCTGCGGCATCCCCGGCGCGCGCGGGGGCTCCGGTGACCACCCCGGCCCAGGGGCCCGTCCCGGTGATTTCGCCGCTGGTGCGCAGGCTTGCTCGGGACAACGGCCTGGATCTGCGGCAACTGGTCGGTTCGGGACCCGAGGGGCTGATCCTGCGAGCCGATGTCGAGGGCGCGCTGCGAGCCAGGGAAACCCCGACGACCGCACCGCAACCGACCGGCCGGGCCCCGGTGGCATCACCTTCCGGCAGCGGGGCCCGGGTCCCGCTCAAGGGCATCCGCGGTGCCGTCGCCGACAAACTGTCCCGTAGCCGCCGTGAGATCCCGGACGCGACCTGCTGGGTCGACGCCGACGCGACCGACCTCATGCGGGCGCGAACGGCAATGAACGCCGTCGGTGGCCCGAAGATCTCCCTTCTCGCGTTGCTCGCCCGTATCTGTACTGCTGCGCTCGCCCGGTTCCCCGAGCTGAACTCCTTCGTCGACACCGAGGCCCGCGAGATCGTCCGGCTCGATCAGGTCCATCTCGGATTCGCCGCGCAGACCGACCGCGGACTGGTCGTGCCGGTCGTGCGGGACGCCCACGTGCGCGATGCCGAGTCGCTGACCGCGGAGTTCGCCCGGCTCACCGAGGCTGCCCGAGCTGGGACGCTCACCCCAGGGGAGCTCACTGGGGGAACGTTCACGTTGAACAACTACGGAGTCTTCGGGGTCGACGGCTCCACGCCGATCATCAACCATCCCGAGGCGGCCATGCTGGGTGTCGGCCGCATCGTCCCCAAGCCGTGGGTCCACGAGGGCGAGCTGGCGGCGCGCCAGGTCGTGCAGCTGTCCCTCACCTTCGACCACCGGGTGTGCGACGGCGGTACGGCGGGAGGCTTCCTCAGATATGTGGCCGACTGCGTGGAACATCCGACGGTGCTCCTGCGTACCTTGTGACGCCGGTGGCACTCTTCGCAGCCCGTGATGCCGGTGCTCCTGGGCACCGGTGGCGGACGAACCGCGCACACCCGGTGGCAGCTGGGGCAACGCACGGCATCACCTACGCGAGGTACGGAAGGAGGCACCCGCAGTACATACTCGGGGGGTGACCGACAACGTCCTCGCCGCCCACTCCGCCCCCGGAGCCCCCGTGCCGTACGACGCCGTCGTGCTGGCCGGCGGTGCTGCGCGGCGGCTTGGCGGAGCGGACAAACCCGGCCTTCGGGTCGGGGGCCGGGCACTGCTCGACCGGGTACTCACGGCCTGCGCCGGGGCATGTACGACCGTCGTGGTGGCAGTACCCCGTGCTACCGTCCGGCCGGTGCGTTGGGTGCGTGAAGAGCCACCTGGCGCCGGACCGGTCGCCGCGCTGGAGGCGGGACTGCGGCTCATCACGGCCGAGCGCGCCGTCGTCCTCTCAGCTGACCTTCCCTTCCTCGGACAGGCCGCCCTCGAACGCCTGCTGGCCGCCCTCCGGGACACCGACGCCGACGGCGCGCTGCTCACCGATTCGACCGGACGCGAGCAGCCGCTCGTCGCTGCCTACCGCACCGGCGCGTTGCGCCGCGAGCTGGCTGCTCTCACCGTCGCGCACGGCGGCCTGACCGGGCTGCCACTGCGCCGGCTGACCGGCGCCCTCCGCCTCATCCGTGTCCCCGACCCGCTCGCGTCCTTCGACTGCGACACCTGGGACGACATCGCCAACGCCAGGGCACGCATCAGGGAGCATGGGCACGTGTTGGATGAATGGATCTCCGCAGTCAAGGACGAGCTGGGCATCACCCTGGACGTCGACACCGGCATGCTGCTCGACCTGGCCCGGGACGCCGCGCACGGTGTGGCCCGGCCCGCCGCCCCACTGACCACCTTCCTCGTCGGCTACGCAGCTGCCCGGGGCGGGCAAGGCCCCGAGGCGGTCGCCGAGGCCGCCCGCAAGGCTGCCGCCCTGGCCTTGCGGTGGGAAGAAGAGAGCAACGGGGGTGAGGACGGGAGTAGCGGAGGCCCAGGTGCCCCGGACGCCGGATGACGGCCCCCGGAACCCGGAGCGGGGCACAGGCCGAGGACTGCGACGACCTCGACGTCGAGGAGGCCCTTGCCCTCGTGAGGGAACCCAAGGACGACAACACCGCTCCCGCTCCCCGGTCTAAACCACCGGCCGAGCGGGTCGAACGGCATCGTGCCACTCAGTGGCGGCAGGCCCGCGAGAGCGCTGCCCGCACGGCCCGTTCCGGCGCGCGCCGGACCCCCGTCTCGGTGCCACTGTCCGACGCCTTGGGGCTGGTCCTGGCCACACCCCTCGACGCGCTCACCGACCTGCCCTCCTTCGACACCTCCGCGATGGACGGCTGGGCGGTGGCCGGACCCGGCCCCTGGCAGGTACGGGGCGCGGGCCTGCTCGCCGGGCACGCCCAGCCCGGGCCGCTCGCCGACGGCGAGGCAGTCCGGATCGCGACTGGCGCCCGCATTCCCGCCGACACCACCGCCGTCCTGCGTACCGAACACGGCCGCACCGACAGTCAGGGCCGGCTCCACGCAGCCCTGCCTCACCCTCCCGACCCCGCAGGAGCAGGGGCGACTCCCCTGCTGGGGCACGGGCAGGACATCCGCCCGCGCGGTCAGGAGTGCCGCAGAGGTGACCAGTTGCTTCCCGTGGGCACCCTGGTCACCCCAGCCGTCCTGGGCCTGGCCGCCGCGGCCGGGTACGACGCGGTCACCGCCGTACCCCGCCCCCGAGCCGAAGTGCTCATTCTCGGTGACGAACTACTGACCGAGGGGCTGCCGCATGACGGGCTGATCCGCGACGCGCTCGGCCCCATGGTGCCGCCGTGGCTGCGCGCGCTCGGTGCCGAGGTCGTTGCAGCGCGACGGATCGGTGACGATGCGCAAGCCCTATACAAGGCCATCACCACCTCTGACGCGGACCTGATCGTCACCACCGGCGGTACCGCCGCCGGACCGGTCGACCACGTCCACCCGACCCTGGACCGTATCGGCGCCCAACTCCTCGTCGACGGTGTCAAGGTCCGCCCCGGGCACCCGATGCTGCTCGCCCGTACCAAGGACGACCAGCATCTCGTCGGGTTGCCCGGCAACCCCCTCGCGGCGGTCTCCGGGCTTCTCACGCTCGCCGAGCCACTGCTGCGCACGCTGGCCGCACGCCCGGCTCCGGAGCCGTACACGCTGCCGCTCCGGGACACGGTCCAGGGGCACCCGTACGACACCCGGCTCATCCCCGTGGTCCTGCGCGGTGACCGGGCCGTACCGCTGCATTACAACGGCCCGGCCATGCTGCGCGGCATCGCCGCCGCCGACGCACTGGCCGTCGTACCGCCGGGCGGGGCCGCGCAGGGTGCGGAGGCCGAACTACTGGACCTGCCGTGGGCGACCGGCGGAATCGGGGTGTGTTTCACGTGAAACTTCCGGGCCATGACGCCATCGCCCGAGACGCGGACGAGCATCTGGTGCCCCATCGGGTCAAGCTCCCGCGGAAAGCGGTGGAGCGTCCGATCCGTCAGGTCACCAAACGGCTGATCATGGCTCTGATGGTACTGGTCGTCACCGCGCTGGTCGTCTACGTAGACCGCGACGGCTACCACGACAACGCCGACGGCTCTGTCAGCCTGCTTGACGCTTTCTACTATGCGACGGTCACCCTTTCCACCACCGGCTACGGCGACATCACCCCGGTCAGCGACAGTGCCAGACTCATCAACATCTTCGTCATCACGCCGCTGCGCGTGCTGTTCCTGATCATCCTGGTCGGCACCACGCTGGAGGTCCTCACCGAACGCACCCGGGAGGAATGGCGCCTGAACCGCTGGAGGTCCACCTTGCGTGACCACACCGTCGTCATCGGCTTCGGTACGAAAGGGCGGTCGGCCGTCCAGACCGTCTGTGCGACCGGACTGAAGAAGGAGAAGGTGGTCGTCGTCGACCCGAGCAGCAGGGTGATCGATGCGGCGACCGCCGAGGGTTACGTGGGCGTCATAGGCGACGCCACTCGCAGCGACGTGCTCAAGGCAGCCGAGGTCCACAGAGCCCGGCAGATCATCGTCGCCCCACAACGCGACGACACCGCTGTCCTCGTCACGCTGACCGCCCGGCAGCTCAACCGCGGTGCGAAGATTGTTGCCGCAGTGCGCGAAGAGGAGAACGCCCCGCTACTCAAACAGTCGGGTGCCGACGCGGTCATCACCAGCGCCAGTGCGGCTGGTCGGCTGCTCGGGCTGTCGGTGCTCAGCCCAGCTGCCGGCATGGTGATGGAGAACCTGATCCAGCAGGGCAGCGGACTGGACATCATCGAACGTCCTGTCGTTCGCGGCGAGGTGGGAAAGAAGCCGCGCGAGACCCAGGACCTCGTGGTCAGCATCGTCCGCGGACACCGGGTGCTGGGCTACGACGACCCGTCCGTCGGCACCCTCCAGCTGACGGACCGGCTCATCACCATCGTTCGCATGACCCCCGACACCCACGTCACCCCGGACACCCGGCCGTTGCCCGGCACATGACCGGGACTGCACATGACCGGGACTGCACGGACATCCTGAGCGAGCAGGGCTGTCCCGGTGCTGGACCCCGGGGGGAGTAGCGTCACCGGTATGCATGCGATCACGATTCCCGAACCTGGTGGACCCGAGGCGCTGGTGTGGGACGAGGTCCCCGACCCGGTACCCGGCGAGGGCGAGGTACTGGTCGAGGTGGTGGCCAGCGCCGTCAACCGTGCCGACATCCTGCAGCGGCAGGGCTTCTACCCCCCTCCGCCCGGCGCCTCCCCCTATCCCGGCCTGGAGTGCTCCGGCAGGATCGCCGCGCTCGGCCCCGGAGTGTCCGGCTGGGCCGTCGGCGATGAGGTGTGCGCGCTCCTTGCGGGCGGTGGCTACGCGGAGAAGGTCGCCGTACCGGCCGGACAGCTGCTGCCCGTGCCCGGGGACATCGACGTCAAGCACGCGGCCGCGTTGCCCGAGGTGGCCTGCACCGTGTGGTCCAACGTGTTCATGGTCGCCCATCTGCGCCCTGGTGAGACCTTGCTGGTGCACGGCGGTTCCAGTGGCATCGGCACCATGGCCATCCAGCTCGCCAAGGCCGTTGGCGCCAGGGTCGCGGTGACCGCCGGTACGAAGGAGAAACTGGACCAGTGCGCCGAGCTGGGCGCGGATGTGCTGGTCAACTACCGCGAGCAGGACTTTGTCGCAGAGATCAAGCAGGCCACGGACGGGGCGGGCGCCGATGTCATCCTCGACAACATGGGCGCCAAGTACCTGGACCGCAATCTCCAGGCCCTTGCCGTCAACGGACGTCTCGCGATCATCGGCATGCAGGGCGGTGCCAAGGGCGAGCTGAACATCGGAATGCTGCTGAACAAGCGGGCCGCCATCAGCGCGACCTCGCTGCGGGCCCGGCCGCTCGGCGAGAAGGCCGCCATCGTGGCCGCCGTGCGCGAGCACGTGTGGCCACTGCTGGCCGGCGGGCATGTCCGCCCGGTCGTGGACCGGGAGCTGTCGATGGCTGAGGCGGCGCAGGCGCACGCGGTGGTGGAGGCCGGCGGGCACATCGGCAAGGTGCTGCTGATCACGCCGTAGCGGGGCCGGGCGGATCAGGTCTTGCGGAGTCTGATCCCCAGGAGCGCCAGCCCCAGGCCCAGGCCGATGAGGACGAGCCCGCTGCCCAGAGGGAGGGTCTGCAGGACTGGCTCGGTGGGGCCCCCACCCTCCTGGACCGCTTGCCGGGCGGCGGGCTGCGGTGCAGGGTCCGCGGGATCGAGACCGGCTCCCTCAATTGCCTCGGAGGCCTCCGGCGTCCCGCCCGGGGCGTCCGCCGTTTCCGGCTCCCCGGATGGGGCGCCGTCGGTGCCCTGGGCCCGGGTGGGAACGCTGTCCTCGGCGCCCTCCACCTCGCCCGCAGTCGCGTCCGCCCGGCCCGGCCGCATCCGCCCCTCACCTGCCAGGCTCCCGGCCCGTGACGGTTTGGTGGAAGGGGAGGTCGAGGCAGAGACGGACAGGGCGGGCGCGTGAGCAGCCCAGGTCCCGGCGGCAGGGGAGCCGCGGTGAGCGCGGTCGGGCGTGTGGTCCTGCACCCCGACGGGCGTGCGGGCAGGTATCTCGCCGTGTCCCTGGCCCTGCGTCCGGCCATGATTCCCGGCGCTTTCGCTGTCCTGTCCGCCGACGGGTTCACCGATGGGTGCGTCGCTCCTGCGGGCGTCTTCGGTCCCGTGCCCGGTGACGGCGGGGTTCGGGTGTCCGCGACCCGGACGGTTCGCGGACTGGTGCTCCGGGTGACTTTGGCGGTTCGGGTGTCCGGCGGCCGAGGAGCGGGCGGAGTCGGGCTCGGCGGCGTAGGCGCTCGCCGTGCCGCACAGGGTGACCGCAGAACAGGCTGGCAGAGCCGTGGTGAGCACGAACAGCAGCCGTACGCAGCGGAGTGTGAGTCGCAGCCATGGAGTCACGTCGGTGACCTCCCGGAACCCAGGTGCCGTGACCGATGGAACGGACGGAATCAAGCGTCACATCCGATGGCGAAGGGGGCATTCCGGGTTGCGCCGTCAGGTCTAAACGGTGGATCAGCTCCACAAGGGGGCACCACGGTGATGAGGTGTACGGGTGCGAGAGAATGGCGGCATGGAGATGCCGAGGAACGAAGGGTCGCCGGAGAATCCCCAGATCCTTGTGGTGGGTCAGGACGGGATGGCGCTTGGCGGCGGCGGGGACGAGGACTCCCGCGAGACCCCGGTGACGGAGCAGGTGGAACAGCCGGCCAAGGTCATGCGGATTGGCAGCATGATCAAGCAACTGCTGGAGGAGGTGCGCGCGGCTCCTCTGGACGAGGCAAGCCGGGTGCGGCTGAAGGACATCCACGCCAGCTCGGTGAAGGAGCTGGAGGACGGCCTGGCCCCCGAGCTGGTCCAAGAGCTGGAGCGGCTGTCCCTTCCGTTCACCGACGACGGGGCCCCCAGCGACGCGGAACTGCGCATCGCGCAGGCGCAGTTGGTGGGCTGGTTGGAGGGCCTCTTCCACGGGATCCAGACGACGCTGTTCGCCCAGCAGATGGCCGCGCGGGCCCAGCTGGAGCAGATGCGTCGCGCACTTCCGCCGGGAGTGGCCGGGCCCGAGGGCGGCGACGATCACCACGCGGGCGGCCGTGCGGGCGGGCCGTACCTGTAAGCGGCGCCTGCATCGTGCGCACCATCCACACGACAAACGAGGACCCGGCGGAGGACCGCCGGGTCCTTCGCGCGCCGGATGGGTGGACCTGTGCCAGCGCGGGGCAGTGCGAGCCGTGCACCTGATGAGGACCGCGGTCACGTCCGATCGACGGGGTCTGCCTTCCCACCAGCAGTGCTGCCTCCGGGATCCGGAAATCAGGATCACTGAGGAGGGTTGCCCGTCGAGACTCCCAGCTCGACGGTCTGTATGTTCTTCGGATCCACATCGGTGTCCTGGGCGGGGAACTGGTCCAAGACGGTGCCGTCGCCCCAGGTGTTGTTGTCCTCGGGCTTGATCTTCCAGGCCCAGCCCGCGGCCTGGAAGCACTGCTTCACGGAGTCGATGTTCTTGTAGCGGAAGTCGGGCAGCCGGATCTTGGTTGGGTCGTCGTACGACTGCCGGGGGTCCGTGCACTCGGTCTTGTCGATCCGCCGGGAAGTGTCCGGGCCGCGGTAGCCCGCCTTGTGGGAGGTGGACGCCGAGGCACTCGCACCGCCACCGCCAGCGGTGCCACCGCCGTCCTTGTTGTTCAGTGCCAGTGCGACGGCCAGGCCGACGGCCACGATGAGCGACACCGTGACCGATCCAATGATCACTAGCTTGTTGCCTTTGCCGTCGTTGCCGGAGGGCTGACCGCCCGGCTGGAGCGGAACCCCGTACGGCGGCGGGGCCGGGGTGGGCTGCGGCCCGTAGCCCACTGGTGGCGTCTGGTAACCGCTGTGCTGCGGGTAGCCGTAGGCCGGGGCGGGTGCCTGGGGAGCGTACGGGGTCGGCTGGTACGGCATCTGCACCGGCCCGCTCGGCCCTGGCATCGCGGGGCTGCTCGGTCCCGGGGCCGCCGGGCCCACCGGCGGGAACACCGCGGATCCCACACCGGCACCGCTCTGTACCGGCCCGGCGCCCGGCACGATGTTCGGCGGGGTCGCCTGGACCGAGGCGGCGACGCGTAGACACTCCTCGCGCATGGAGGCGGCGGTCGGGAAACGCTCGTTCGGGTTCTTCTTCAGGGCGCGGGCGACCAGCGCGTCCACCGCGGGCGGCAGCACACGGTTGATCGTGGAGGGAGCTACCGGCTCCTCCTGCACATGCGCATAGGCGATCGCCAGCGGCGAATCGGCGTCGAACGGCAGCCGCCCGGTGATCAGCTGGAACAGCATGATGCCGACCGAGTACAGGTCGGACCGGGCGTCCACAGCACGGCCGAGGGCCTGCTCCGGCGAAAGGTACTGCGGGGTGCCCACGACCATGCCCGTCTGGGTCATCGAGGAGACGCCGGACTGCATGGCGCGGGCGATGCCGAAGTCCATGACCTTGACCACGCCACGCTTGGTCACCATCACGTTGCCCGGCTTGATGTCGCGGTGGACCAGCCCCGTCTCGTGGCTGATCTCCAGCGCCGCGAGTACGTCAGCGGCGGTCTTCAGCGCCTTGTCGACGGACATCGCGCCGAACTGCCGGACGTCCTCTTCCAGGACCGAGCCCAGCGGGCGGCCCTCGACGTACTCCATGACGATGTACGGCGTCGCCGTGCCGTTCAGCTCGTCCTCGCCCGTGTCGAAGACGGAGACGATGTTGGTGTGGGTGAGCTTGGCCACGGCCTGGGCCTCACGGCGGAAGCGCTCGCGGAAGGCATGCTCCCGGCCGAGCTCGGTGTGCAGCGTCTTGATCGCGACCTGCCGGTCGAGCACGGCGTCGTACGCCAGGTGCACCGAGGCCATGCCGCCCTCGCCGAGCACGTCGCGCAGCTGGTACCGGCCGCCGGCCAGCGCCTGCCCCGTGTACCGGCCGTGTGCGCCGCCCTGGCTCATCTCTCCGTGTCCCTCACTGGCCGTCCGGCGTCGTGAACTCGTGAACCGGCCTTGATCGAATGTGCTATTCCCGGCCAAGTCTGCCCCAGGGCACCGACACGTCAAGCGCGCTGCCCGTTCCGTGACCGTACGCGCAAGAAGCGTCGCGCGGGCGTGACCGGGGCGCACTGCGGATGCACAGGATTTGCAGGACAGCGCGTGCTAGAGGTTTCATGACCGGTCCGTCTCGGGGCGGTCCCGGTTCCGGTTCCGAACCGGTGGCCCCGGAGGAGGCTGTAGCGTGGCCGACGGAGACCGTAACAACACCGCGCGCACCGCGGGCAGAAACGACGGCGAGGACTGATGGCACAGACGCAGCGCGCCCAGGGCCCGTCCGACCCCGAAGCGACTGGCGGCGGCATGTCAGAGACGCCGGAGACATGGGGCAACGGCGGGCTCGTCGGCGACGGCCGGTACCGGCTCACACATCGGCTGGGTCGGGGCGGCATGGCCGAGGTGTTCGCGGCTGAGGACGTGCGTCTGGGCCGTACGGTTGCCGTCAAGCTGCTCCGCGCGGACCTGGCCGAGGACCCGGTCTCCAAGGCCCGCTTCACCCGCGAGGCCCAGTCGGTCGCCGGCCTCAACCACCACGCGATCGTCGCCGTGTACGACTCCGGCGAGGACGTCGTCGGCGGTCAGTCCGTTCCGTACATCGTGATGGAACTGGTCGAAGGTCGCACCATTCGTGACCTGCTGATGAACGCCGAGGCGCCCGGCCCCGAGCAGGCGCTGATCATCGTCTCCGGGGTGCTGGAGGCACTCGCCTACTCGCACCAGCACGGCATTGTGCACCGTGACATCAAGCCAGCCAATGTGATCATCACCGACAGCGGCGCCGTCAAGGTGATGGACTTCGGTATCGCCCGCGCCCTACACGGTGCGTCCACGACGATGACCCAGACCGGCATGGTCATGGGCACCCCGCAGTACCTCTCCCCGGAGCAGGCGCTCGGCAAGGCCGTCGACCACCGCTCCGACCTGTACGCGACCGGCTGCCTGCTCTACGAACTTCTCGCGCTGCGCCCGCCGTTCACCGGCGAGACCCCGCTGTCGGTGGTCTACCAGCACGTCCAGGACATCCCGGTCCCGCCCTCGGAGGTCTACGACGGTTGCCCGCCCGAACTTGACGGCCTGGTCATGCGTTCTCTGGCCAAGGAGCCGGACGACCGGTTCCAGACGGCCGAGGAGATGCGTGGGCTGGTCCAGTACAGCCTGCAGATGCTGTATGACCAGGGTGGCCACACCGGCACCTGGAACACCGGTCCGGTACAGATGCAGGACGGTCGGCACACCCCGGCAAGCGGCTTCGCCGGAACTGCCGTGATGTCGCACCCGGCCGACTTCGGCCCCGGCTCCGGCACCACGCAGATCCCCCAGCCGATCCTGCCCTCCGGTTACGGCCACGGCGACGACGGCGGCTTCGAGGGGCGCGGCAACCAGGGCGGCGGGCGCGGCAAACTGTGGATCCTCGCCGTCTTCGCGGTCATCGCCATCACGGCGGGCGTCGCGCTGGCCCTCAACAAGGGGGCGGGCCACGGCACCGGCACCGGCACCGACACCAAGCCGCCGGCGACGCACTCCAAGAGCCCCAAGGACGAGCAGGCCCCGTCCACCCCCTCCGACGTCAGCACCGACCAGCCCACGGACACCTCCACGGACACCGGTTCGGACACGGGCACCGGCTCCAACTGGCCGCCGTCGTACACGCCGTCCTCTCCCCCGTCGCAGTCGGCCACCACCGACCCGACCTATGAGCCGACTGATCCACCGACCTCGCAGGAGCCGACGGATCCGCAGTCCTCGCTGTCGCCGCCTACGGACCCGGCGACCGGCGGCGGTACGGACCAGGGCGCCACGGACGGCAGCACGGCTGGGAGCGCGACGGACGGTGCCACGGGAGCTGTCGGTCCTTGAAGGACGCCCCCGACGACCGGAACGGCGGCGCTCTGATCCGGTCCGCTCATGGCACGAACGCGTCGCACACCGCGTCGTACTCGCGTGTCCACCACACCGCGAGGGCGGAGGCGGCCGGGAACTGGCAGTCCGCGCGCGTGTCGCCGCGCTCGTAGTGCCAGCGCAGCATCCAGAAGTCGTTCAGCCGTTCCCACCACACCCGGTGCACGGCCGCCGCCAGTTCCGCAGTCGTGGCCCCGGCCGCACACCGGTAGGCGCGTGCGTACGCCCGCACCTTCGGTAGGTCCAGGGCGCCCGCGGGCCGTACGAAGAAGATCGCGGCGGCACGCACGGCCTCTTCGACGCGAGGCTGTACACCGAGCCGGTCCCAGTCGACGATGGCGGCCGGGGCGTCGTCCTTGTAGAGCACGTTGAACGGGTGGAAATCGCCGTGCACCCAGCCCACCGCGGCGCCGCGTGGCGGGCGCCGGTCCGCGTGCTGTTCCAGGAGCGTGCGGCGCTCCAGGAGCCGGTGCCGGGCCAGTTCGTCGAAGGCGTCGGCCGGGCGATGCCGGTGGGCCCGGGCGAGCAGGTCGTCGATGAGGGCGAAGGTGTCGGCCGGGTCGGCGCTCTCCACGGGGTGGGGGCTTCGGGCCGGGCGGGTGCGCCCCTTGGGCGGCATCACACGCTCCAGACAGGCGTGCACGGCGCCCAGTAACGCCCCCAGTCGTGCGCTCTCCCCCCGGGTGAGCTGTCCGCCGTGCCGGTGCCGGCCGTCGATCCAGGGGTACAGGGCATAGGCGTGGCCACCGACGACGGCGACCGTGCGACCGTCACGGTGCGCGAGCGGTGGGGGGACTGGGACGCCGAGGTCGGCCAGGCGCTGGGTGGCCCGGTGTCGACGTTCGATGGCGGCCGGGTCGGCGGTGTCGGGGTCGAAGTGGTGCTTGAGGAAGTAGCGGCCATGTGTGGTGCGGAGCCGGTAACCGCGATTGAGTAGGCCCTGGTCGACCGGATCACAGGCGACGGCGTTACCGGCGGCATAGAGGCGCAGCAGGGCGCTCAGAGGGGGCGCGTGGGGCACGAGCGGTGGTACACAAGAGCGCGGCACGCGGCAGATGCTAGGGCACGAAAAGTTACTGTGAGCTGGGAGTTATCACAGGTAGTCGTCGTCGGTCGCATTCGGTCACACGGCGCAAGTCGGTGGACGCCGAGGGCCTTTTCGGGAAAACCGGGCGCGAGGCTTTCGAGGCCTTTCGGAGCCCCGTGATGTCACCTGCTTCCGTGCTTTTCCGCCCTCCTGCGGGCCGGATAAGTGGCTGCCCGGGAACGGCGCTGCATACCGGGTTCCGTGAGCAAGTCGGAGACGTAGCGACCGTAGTTCTTGATCGTTTTCTTGGTCGGCTGCAGCCACGCGCCGATCTGGTGATGGGCGAGCCCCTTGTCGATCAGTTCCAGGACGCGGCGCTCCTCGCTGCAGAGTCGACTCACCCCGCCGTTGGTCCGCGCCAACGACGTCGCGCAGTCACTTCGGCACGCCCGGGCCCGCGGTAGCGGCCGGGGCCGGCGGGGACCTGCCAGCGGTGACGTCCCGAACTGCCCGGAGCGGCTCGTCGTCGTGGATGCCCCTAGAAGGCGTACCGCGGTACCGGCTCGATGTCCGGCTCCGTGCAGAACGTGCGGAGTCCGTGCGCAGAGTGTTCGCGCACGCCCCGACGGACGACTTCGTGGTCATCGAGCACGCATACCCGGAATCGCCCGTCTGCGCGCACGCGGCCAGTCTCACACGCAAACTCTTCCCGTGACCTGGGTGCGCGGGATAACGTGCGGTTGCTCCGGCCTTGCCGCAAGGCTGTGACCAGCATGCTTCCCCATTGCCTCGATTTACTTGGAAATCCAAGCAAAAACGCAGGTCAAGAGGGGTTTCACAGAAATGTGGACCACTGGGTAACGTGTTGGTTGCAGGGCGCTCGCCGGGGCACCTGTCACGCCTGTTCCCGGCCGAGTGGCACCCACCCCGTGCCCGGTGGCCGAGACAGGTGAGCCGCACTGGCCAGCCGGCAACCCCGGGGGCCGGAACGACGGAGGAGCACACGTGACCGTGGAGAGCAGTGCCGCGCGCAGCCCGCGACGCAGCGCCGCAGGCAAGGCCGGCACCACCGGCAGCAAGTCCGGTACCGCCGGAAAGAAGTCCGGAGACACCGGCGCCAAGCGCACCAGCCGCGCGCCGCGCGCCGCCGCGAAGAGGAGCACCGACCCCGAACTCGTGCAGCTTCTGACCCCTGAGGGCAAGCGGGTCAAGAACGCCGAGTACGACGCCTACGTCGCCGGCATCACCCCGGACGAGCTGCGCGGCCTGTACCGCGACATGGTGCTCACCCGCCGCTTCGACGCCGAGGCCACCGCCCTGCAGCGCCAGGGCGAGCTGGGTCTGTGGGCCTCCCTGCTGGGCCAGGAGGCCGCTCAGATCGGCTCCGGCCGGGCCCTGCGCGACGACGACTACGTCTTCCCGACCTACCGCGAGCACGGTGTCGCCTGGTGCCGTGGGGTCGACCCGACCAACCTGCTCGGCATGTTCCGCGGCGTGAACAACGGCGGCTGGGACCCGAACAGCAACAACTTCCACCTCTACACGATCGTCATCGGCTCCCAGACGCTGCACGCCACCGGCTACGCGATGGGTGTCGCCAAGGACGGCGCGGACTCGGCGGTCATCGCCTACTTCGGTGACGGCGCATCCAGCCAGGGCGACGTCGCCGAGGCGTTCACGTTCTCCGCCGTCTACAACGCCCCCGTGGTGTTCTTCTGCCAGAACAACCAGTGGGCGATCTCCGAGCCGACCGAGAAGCAGAGCCGGGTGCCGCTGTACCAGCGCGCGCAGGGCTTCGGCTTCCCGGGCGTGCGCGTGGACGGTAACGACGTCCTGGCCTGCCTGGCGGTCACCAAGTGGGCGCTGGAGCGCGCCCGCAGAGGTGAGGGCCCCACCTTGGTCGAGGCGTACACCTACCGGATGGGCGCCCACACCACCTCCGACGACCCCACCCGCTACCGTCACGACGACGAGCGCGTCGCCTGGGAGGCGAAGGACCCGATCCTGCGTCTTCGCCGGTACCTGGAGGCTTCAAACCACGCGGACGAGGGATTCTTCGCGGAACTGGAGACGGAGTCCGAGACGTTGGGCAAACGAGTGCGCGAAGCGGTCCGTGCCATGCCCGACCCGGACCACTTCGCCATCTTCGAGAACGTGTACGCGGACGGGCATGCGCTCGTCGACGAGGAGCGAGCCCAGTTCGCCGCCTACCAGGCGTCGTTCGCGGACGCAGAAGGGGGTCAGTGACATGGCAGAGAAGATGGCGATGGCCAAGGCCATCAACGAGTCGCTGCGACGTGCCCTGGAGGCCGACCCCAAGGTCCTGGTCATGGGTGAGGACGTCGGCAAGCTCGGCGGCGTCTTCCGGGTGACGGACGGCCTGCAGAAGGACTTCGGGGAGAGCCGGGTCATCGACACCCCGCTCGCCGAGTCCGGCATCGTCGGCACCGCGATCGGCCTCGCCCTGCGCGGCTACCGCCCAGTGGTGGAGATTCAGTTCGACGGGTTCGTCTTCCCGGCCTACGACCAGATCGTCACGCAGCTCGCGAAGATGCACGCGCGTGCGCTGGGCAAGGTGAAGATGCCGGTCGTCATCCGCATCCCCTACGGCGGCGGCATCGGCGCGGTCGAGCACCACTCGGAGTCGCCGGAGGCGCTCTTCGCGCACGTGGCGGGCCTGAAGGTGGTCTCCCCGTCGAACTCCTCGGACGCCTACTGGATGATGCAGCAGGCCATCCAGAGCGACGATCCGGTGATCTACTTCGAGCCCAAGCGGCGCTACTGGGACAAGGCCGAGGTGGACGCGGCAGCGATCCCCGCCCCGCTGCACAGGGCACAGGTCGTCCGAGAGGGCGCCGACCTGACCCTGGCGGCCTATGGCCCGATGGTGAAGCTGTGCCAGGAAGTCGCGGCGGCGGCGGCCGAGGAGGGCAAGTCCCTGGAGGTCCTGGACCTGCGCTCGGTGTCTCCGCTGGACTTCGACTCGATCCAGGCCTCGGTGGAGAAGACCCGCCGTCTCGTCGTCGTTCACGAGGCGCCGGTGTTCTTCGGTTCCGGCGCGGAGATCGCCGCGCGGATCACCGAGCGGTGCTTCTACCACCTAGAGGCTCCGGTGCTCCGGGTGGGCGGCTACCACGCCCCCTACCCGCCGGCCCGGCTGGAGGAGGAGTACCTGCCGGACCTGGACCGCGTGCTCGACGCCGTCGACCGCTCGCTGGCGTACTGAGGAGAGGGTCGTGACGACGATGACGGATGCGTCCGTACGCGAGTTCAAGATGCCGGACGTGGGCGAGGGGCTCACCGAGGCCGAGATCCTCAAATGGTACGTCCAGCCCGGTGACGCGGTCACCGACGGCCAGGTGGTGTGCGAGGTCGAGACGGCCAAGGCGGCCGTCGAACTGCCCATCCCCTACGACGGCGTGGTCCGCGAGCTGCACTTCCCCGAAGGAACCACGGTCGACGTGGGCACGGCCATCATCGCGGTGGACGTGTCGGGCGGCGCCGCGGCGCCGGCGCTGCCCGAGGCGCCGAAGGCGGAGCCCGAGGAGGCCACGGAGGAACCGAAGGCGGAGGGCCGCAAGCCGGTTCTGGTCGGCTACGGCGTGGCTGCCTCCGCCACCAAGCGCCGCCCCCGGAAGGGCTCCCAGGTCACCGTTCCGGCGCCGGCCCAGGCGGTCCAGCCGGAGCTGAACGGCCACACCCCCGCGGTGGACAGAGCCCGCCCGCTGGCCAAGCCGCCGGTGCGCAAGCTGGCCAAGGACCTCGGGGTGGACCTGGCAACGGTCACTCCTTCCGGCCCGGACGGGATCATCACCCGGGAGGACGTCCATGCGGCGGCCACACCGAAGGCCGCTCCCGAGCCGCCGGTGCAGTTCCCTGCCACCGCTCCCGTGGCCCCGGCGGCGGTGACGCCGTACGACAGCACGCGTGAGACCCGTGTCCCGGTCAAGGGCGTGCGCAAGGCGACGGCGGCGGCGATGATCGGCTCTGCGTTCACGGCTCCGCACGTCACGGAGTTCGTGACGGTGGACGTGACCCGCACGATCAAGCTGGTCGAGGAACTGAAGCAGGACAAGGAGATGCAGGGCAAGCGGGTGAACCCGCTGCTGCTGATCGCCAAGGCCCTGCTGGTCGCGATCAAGCGCAACCCGGAGGTCAATGCTTCCTGGGACGAGGCCAACCAGGAGATCGTCCTCAAGCACTATGTGAACCTGGGCATCGCGGCGGCCACTCCGCGTGGTCTGATCGTGCCGAACATCAAGGACGCGCACGACAAGACGCTCCCGCAACTGGCGGACTCCCTCAGTGACCTGGTGTCGACAGCGAGAGAGGGCAAGACGTCGCCGGCCGCCATGCAGGGGGGCACGGTCACCATCACCAACGTCGGCGTCTTCGGCGTCGACACCGGAACGCCCATCCTCAACCCAGGCGAGTCGGCGATCCTCGCAGTCGGTGCGATCAAGCTCCAGCCGTGGGTCCACAAGGGCAAGGTGAAGCCCCGCCAGGTCACCACGCTGGCGCTGAGCTTCGACCACCGCCTGGTCGACGGCGAGCTGGGCTCCAAGGTGCTGGCGGACGTGGCGGCGATCCTGGAACAGCCGAAACGGCTGATCACCTGGGCCTGAGCGGCCGTGTGCGAGTCGTGGGCCGCGCACCAGTTTTCCTGGTGCGCGGCCCACGACCTGCCCGAGCGGCTGTGCACCGACGGTCGGCGGGCCGGTTTCCTCATCTGCGGCGACTCGGTGCCGTCGGGGAAGGTCCGTTCCTCCTCATTACTCCACACGCTCATTACTCCACACGCGGCCCGGCCGGTACCGGGTCCGGCCGCAGCCAGTGGCTGCCGGTGCTCCAGCCCAGCAGGCGGCGACCCGTACCCGAGTCGGGTGGGGCGCCGTCCATGACCCGGCGCAGCCTGGTGAGAGCGGGGTCTAGTCGGCCAACGACGTGCCAGGGCTGCCGTGCGGACTCTTCGGAGAGCGCTGTGGTGAGGAACTTCGGGGTGAACGTGCCCATGAAGATGTCGGCGGCGAGCTCCTCCACAAACGGGGCACCCAGTTCGGCCTGGCGGGCCAGCACGGACAGTTCGTGGATCAGCGGGTTGGGCAGGATCGTACCGGGGAACGCCCGTACGGCCAGCCCGCCCAAACGCGGCAGCGCAGTGGCGGCCACGTCCGTCCCGTCGTCGACGCG
Source organism: Streptomyces pluripotens (assembly GCF_000802245.2). Classification (NCBI taxonomy): domain Bacteria; kingdom Bacillati; phylum Actinomycetota; class Actinomycetes; order Kitasatosporales; family Streptomycetaceae; genus Streptomyces; species Streptomyces pluripotens. The sequence goes on along the minus strand of NZ_CP021080.1, from coordinate 3,431,425 downwards.
CTGGGCGGCGACGGCCCGCACCCACGGCAGTTCCTCCGCCCGGAGCTGCCGTTGCAGGTCGAGCAGCAGCAGGGAGCGGCGATTGCGGAACGCGCGGTAGTTCGCGGCGTCGAGCAGGCGGCCGTAGGGCCATGGGGCGGGGCGCAGCGTGTGAGACGGGGCGCCGAGGACCGCGAAGCGAGTGGTGCCGAGTCGTGGTGCCGCTCTTGGTGCGACTGCTGTTGCGTCCACGACCACACGGGACTGCACCAGGCACCGTTTTGGGGCGGGTCGTACCTCGAAGGACTCGGTCACGTCCGCACGACCCACCACCCAGGGCAGGGGTGCGTTCCGCGTCGCCCGATGGGAGGCGGAAGTCCTGTGGGAACGGTGTCAGACGGGCCCGTCACAGGGGTGCGACGGGCCCGGTGATCGGCGCGTGGGCGTCAGCCGTACCGTACGGGCGTCAGCGGAGCCTGGCGAAACCGTGGTTGAGGAGCTTCGAGGCGTCCTTCGTGCGCTGTGCGTACGTGGTGGAGGCCAGGACCGTGCCGATGACGGTCTTGCCGTTGCGGGTGGCAGCGAAGACCAGGCAGGCGCCGGCCTCCGGGCCGGAGCCGGTCTTCACCCCGATGGCGCCACGGTAACTGGACAGCAGGGAGTTGGTGTTGCGCCACGTCTGCATGGTGCGCGTGCTGCCCGTCCTGGTGATCGTCTTGGCCGTGTAGCGCTTCGTTTTGACGATCTCGCGGAACATCGTGTTCTTCATCGCGCTGCTGGCGAGCTTCGTCAAGTCGCGCGGCGTCGAGTAGTTGTGGCCGTTGCCGATGCCGTCGAAGGAGTCGAAGTGCGTGTGCTTCAGGTGCAGCTTCTTGGCAGCGGAGTTCATCTTGCCGATGAAGTTCGCGACCCGCTTGGTGCGCGTGGAGCCGGTTCCGTACTTGTCGGCGAGTGCGTAGGCGGCGTCGCAACCGGACGGGAGCATCAGGCCGTACAGCAACTGGCGGACGGTGACCTTGTCGCCGACGATCAGGTGCGCCTGGGAGGCGTTCTTCCTGACGACGTAGTCGCTGTACGCCTTCTTGATCGTCACCTTGGTGTTGAGGTTGAGGTGCGGCTGCGCGAGCACGACCTTAGCGGTCATGATCTTGGTCGTGGAGCCGGTGGAGCGCCGGGTGTCGGCGGCCTTGGCGTACAGCGTCTTACCGTTCGCGTTGTCCATCACGTAGCCGCCCTTGGCCACGATCTTGGGCGCGGAGGCGGCCTGTGCGGGCGCCGCGGTGAGGGCGCCGGTGACCAACAGTGCGCCGGAGGTGATGGCGACGGCGGCGGACTTGCGAAGGTGAGTTCCCTTGGTGCCGGTAGTCAAAGTGAAATACCCCGATTGTCTTGAATTCCCCTGGAATGCGGCCGAGTTGCTGGTGCGAGGGAGTGGGACCGCATCCGTGTAACACGTAAGTAGCACAAAACGTCGTGTGGTTGCTGGGGATCCCTTCGGGCCGGTCCGCATGACGGACGCAGCCCGCGCATGCGTACGTGTTGTATCTATCCTGTCGGCATGAGTACGACCGTTCAGCAGTCCGCCCAGCAGTCACTCAAACCACCGCCCGCCGCCGACCGTGTCTACTCCCACATCAAGCAGGGTGTTCTCGACCGCCGGTACGAGGGCGGAACCCTCCTCACCGAGGGTGAACTGGCCGAGGCCGTCGGGGTCTCGCGCACCCCCGTCCGGGAGGCGCTGCTGCGGTTGGAAGTCGAGGGGCTGATCCGGCTCTACCCGAAGAAGGGCGCCCTGGTGCTGCCCGTCTCCGCGCAGGAGATCGCCGATGTGGTCGAGACCAGGCTGCTGGTGGAGGAGCACGCGGCACGCAAGGTGGTACCCGCCCCTTCGGCTCTGGTGGAGCGGCTGGCGGAACTGCTGGAACGGCAGAAGTCGCAGGTGGCGGCAGGCGATCTGGCCGCCGCCGCGGTGACTGACCGCTGCTTCCACGCCGCGATCGTGCGCAGCGGTGGCAACGAGATCCTCTCCCGTCTCTACGACCAACTGCGCGATCGTCAGCTGCGCATGGGTGTCGCCATCATGCACTCGCATCCCGACCGGATGACCAAGACACTCGCCGAGCACGAGGAGATCCTCAACGCACTGCGTGCCGGGGATGCGGACGCGGCCGTCAGGGTCGTGCACCGGCACGTGAGCTGGTTCTCGCACCTCGCGCGGGGCGGAGTCCGATGAGCAGCGCCGAGAACAACGCCACCCTTCCGGGTGATTCCCGCCCGGAGCCCGAACGGCCCCGAGCACCCCTGGGCGGCCGGCGCGCTGTCGCCGTGTGGTCCATAGGCGTCGCCGTCTATTTCGTCGCGGTCATCTTCCGTACGTCGCTCGGGGTGGCGGGGCTCGACGCGGCCGATCGCTTCCACGTCAACGCCTCCGCACTGTCCGCCTTCTCCATCCTCCAGTTGCTGGTCTACGCGGGCATGCAGATACCGGTGGGCCTGCTGGTCGACCGGCTCGGTACCAAGAGGGTGTTGAGCATCGGTGCCGTGCTGTTCACGGCCGGGCAGTTGGGCTTCGCCTTCTCTCCCTCGTACGGCACCGCACTCGCCTCCCGTGCGCTGCTGGGGTGTGGCGACGCGATGACCTTCATCAGCGTCCTGCGGCTCGGCACCCGCTGGTTCCCACCCAGGCGCGGTCCGCTGGTCGCGCAGTTCGCGGGCCTGGTCGGCATGGCGGGCAATTTGGTCTCCACCCTTGTTCTCGCCCGGCTGCTGCATGGCATGGGCTGGACTCCGGCGTTCGCGGGCAGTGCGCTGGCTGGTGCCGTCGTCCTCGTGCTGACGCTGCTGTTTTTGCGGGACCACCCCGAGGGGCACGAGCCGGAACCGTCCCCGCACCAGGGCGCGGCCTTCGTCCGTCGGCAGATCGCCGCGGCCTGGCGGGAGCCGGGCACGAGGCTCGGTCTGTGGGTGCACTTCACTACTCAGTTCCCGGCGATGGTGTTCCTGTTGCTGTGGGGGCTGCCGTTCCTGGTCCAGGCGCAGGGGCTCAGTCGGGCCACGGCCGGTGAGCTGCTCACCCTGGTCGTCGTGTCCAACATGGTGATCGGGCTCGTCTACGGCCAGATCATCGCCCGGCACCATGCGGCGCGGCTGCCACTGGCGTTGGGCACGGTGGGGACGACTGCGCTGTTGTGGGCGGTGACGCTGGCGTACCCCGGAGCGCACGCACCGATGTGGCTGCTGGCGATGCTGTGCGTGGTGCTCGGCGCCTGTGGTCCGGCGTCGATGATCGGTTTCGACTTCTCCCGCCCCGCAAATCCAGCCGAGCGGCAGGGGACCGCGTCCGGTATCACCAACATGGGTGGTTTTGTCGCCTCCATGACGACGCTGTTCGCGATCGGTGTGCTGCTGGACGCGACCGGGGACGACTACACCGTGGCGTTCAGTGCCGTGTTCGTGCTCCAGGCGCTCGGTGTCGGTCAGATCCTGCGGTTGCGGGGGCGGGCGGCTCGACGGGAGCGGGAGCGGCTGGTGGCGAGCCGAGTGGAGACGGTGCACGTCCCGGCGACGTGAGCGATAGGCGGCCGGACGTGTCCGGCGGCAGATGTCACCGCCAGTCGGTACCAGGGTGAGACAGCTGGTGCCGAGGACACTCCGGCAGCTCATCCACCCGGCCCGGTATGGGGCGAGGCGTTCACGAATTTCGGCCGCCCGGGTGTTCCGGACGCGCTACCAGACGGACCTCCGCATCTGCCGGGTAGCCCGACCTGAACTCCTCCGCCCTCCTCGCCGCTGGCGGACGAGTCCGCGCGCCTCGGCGTTGTGTCGGGCCCTTGCCAGGTCCTCACTGCTCATGTCCCCGTCGGTCCCGCCGGCTTCGGGTACGGCTTCCAGCACCCGGAACTGCAACTCGGCCCCCATCGCAGTCGATGTCCAGCACAGTGCGGGGCGCGTTGCCGCGAGGGGGCGGACCGTCTCGGCTGCACGGCTCTCGGAGGGGACCGTGGAAGACGAGGCGGGGGAGGCGCGGCAGGGCGTCGTCGTCGGTCTCGGACATACCCGGCGGGCTGGCAGGGCCATCCTCGCTCACCACCTGTTTGCGGCAGGCCGGCAGACAGACAGACAGACAGACAGGCAGGCAGGCAGACAGGAGGCCGATCCGTGAGGGCCGGTCACCCTTCCCCGGGGCGTACGCAGTCTGCCTCGTCGAGTCGGACAGCCCGGAGCCCCGCCCGCCCGGGGCCACCTACGGCGTCACGGTGAAGTGGCGCAGTATTGCGGCCGTGAGTTCCGGATCGCCTTCCGTCTTCACCCGGTCCGCCGCTGCCTCGGGGGTGATGCGTCCGCAGGCCAGGCGGACGTAGGTTTCCCAGTCGAGGGTGAGGGTTGCGGCGGGGCCGAGGGCGGGGGCGGTTTCCAAGCTACCGCGGCCCTGGATGTCCACCCGGACGGTGCGTAGGAACTCCACCGGGCCATGCACGTCGAAGACGACGGCCGAGCTGCGGGGGGCGCTCGCGTCCTTGGCGACCACCTTGGGCAGCCCGGACAGCAGGATGTCCCGGACGACGTGCGCGCCCGGCGAGTCCAGGTTGCCGGGGCAGCCGAGCGCGGTACGAAGATCCTGCTCGTGTACCCACACGTCGAAGGCCCGGGTTCGGTATGCCTGTTCCAGCGTGATCTCGGTGCCCAGCGGGCCGCGCACCTTGGTACTGGGGTCGCGGGACTCGTTGCGTAGCTGGCGGTTTCGGCGGATGACGGTGTATTCCAGCTCGGCCGTCATCTCCGGCGCGGTGTGGTGACGGCGGACATCGACCTGCATCTCCATGTACCGCTGGTGTTCGGTGGTGACGTGGAAGAGGTCCCGGGGCAGCGCGTGGATGGGGCGCGGGTCGCCGAGCATCTCACACTCCAGGCCGATCACATGGGACACGATGTCCCGCACGGACCAGCCGGGGCACGGGGTCCGCCGGTTCCACTCCCCCTCGACAAGTGACTGCGCCATGTCGGATATCGCATCGATGGAGTGGGTCCAGGCGTCGGCGTAGGGCTGGAGGGTGGGATGCAGACTCACGGAACGGGACCCCTCGACGGTTTGGTACACGGGCAGGTTGTGGCGGCGTTGCCAGTGGCAGCGGTTGCACTCGGCGGGTGTCTCGGACTCCCCCAGGTTCTCGGCTGGGCTCGAACAGGGAGGACCCCCAAGTTACGCTGCTGTGAGGCACCCCGGCAGTGCTTTCGTGTGACGATCGTAGGCCTGTGTGGACGACTCGAATGCCAGGACGGTGGTAGTGTGCGCGCCTCGCTGATCCAGATCGCCGTGGATGAGGGGGAATCGATCGAATCCAGGCGGCAGCGCGCTGCCGCGCTGGTACGGGAGCAGGCCGGCGCCGACCTCGTGGTGCTGCCCGAACTGTGGACCACTGGTGCCTTCGCCTACGAACGCTTCGACCGGGAGGCCGAGCCGCTCGACGGGCCGACGTACGAGACGATGGCCAAGGCGGCGAGCGATGCGGGCGTCTGGCTGCACGCGGGGTCCATTCCTGAGCGTGCGGCGTCCGAGGGCGGCTCGGCGGCGGACGGCACCCTCTACAACACCTCTCTCCTCTTCTCCCCTTCCGGCGAGCTGGTCGCGGTCTACCGCAAGATCCACCGCTTCGGATTCGACAAGGGTGAGGCCGTGTTGATGGGCCGCGGGCGGGAACTGGTGACGGTCCGGCTGCCCGGAACCACGCTCGGCGTGGCCACCTGCTACGACCTCCGTTTCCCCGAACTCTTCCGCGGACTCGTCGATGCCGGTGCCGAAGTGCTGGTGATCCCGGCGGGCTGGCCCGCACGGCGACGCAAACACTGGACGCTGCTGGCTCAGGCACGGGCGGTGGAGAACCAGGCGTTCGTGCTCGCCTGTGGAACGGCCGGCACCCATGCCGGAGTTCCCCAGGCGGGTCACTCGATCGTGGTGGATCCGTGGGGTGAGGTGCTTGCCGAGGCGGGTCCGGGCGAGGAGGTCCTCACGGTCGATGTCGACCCGGCGAAGGTGGCGGACACCCGTGAGCAGTTCCCGGCCCTGAAGGACCGGGTGCTCGGCCTGGAACCGCCGCGCCGCTGAGAGCCGTGTTGCTCCCGCGCCGCTGAGGGGCGTCGGTCTCCCTACCGCCCGAACCCCTCAGCCGCCCAGAACCGTTCAGCCACGCGGGCCGCCCCGTGGGCCCATGGCCGTCCGGGCCGGTTCAGTCGTCCTCCCGCTCCTTCTCCGCCAGGTGGATCACGCACACCGCCACCGCGATCAGCAGGGCCGGGTCGGCGTCCTCCCGCACGATGTCGACTCCGTAGGTCTCCCGGATGTGCAGCCAGCGGCGCGAGATCACCGCGAGGAGTTCGCCGTCGTACTCGACGGCGAACTCCCGGTCCAGGATTTTGCCGCTGACGTCCAGTTCGGTCCCGTCCGCCAGGGCGACCCGGTAGTGGTTGCGCAGCAGGGACAGCCGTTTGCGCTTGATCGTGGCCAGGCCCTCGCCGTCCCGCTCGATCACCATGGTGTCGCGCAGGGCGAACATCTTCTGGTGGATGTCGATCAGGATCCGTCCCTGGGCGTCCTTGAGCTCGAAGGTGTCCCGCAGTCGCATCGCCTTGCCGTCGACGAGGAACACCTTCCGACCGTGCTCGTCCTCGATCCAGTAGTCGTCACCGATACCGAGGAGCCGGTCGCGTACGAGAAGTCTCATACCCTCAGCGTTTCCCCGAAACGGCGCGATTGTCACAGGGTATGAAGCTGGCGGCTTCGGGATGAATCGGGCACATGGCCTTCCCGTAGGGGTTCTCGGAGGTCGCCGTGGCGGAACAGCCGCTCTGAACGTCCCGGTCGCCGGTGCGCACGTGATCCGGAGGAAGCTCGTTTACGCTGGCCGCCGCGTGAGTGAGGCGAGGACACCATGCCGCGCACCAGCCTGACGAAGACTCCGGTGCCCCGTGTGGCATCCGGTGGGCACCGGAGATCCCGACAGGGAGTGACGGGCTAGCCCGCCAGGAAGGCCGTCAGGGCGTTCGCGAGCAGGAACGGGTCATCGGCACCGCAGAGTTCGCGGGCACTGTGCATCGAGAGGATCGCGGTACCGATGTCGACGGTCCGGATGCCATGGCGGGCCGCGGTGATCGGGCCGATGGTGGTGCCGCACGGCATCGAGTTGTTGGAGACGAAGGTCTGGAACGGGACGTTCGCCTGCTCGCAGGCGGCTGCGAACACCGCGCGGCCCGAACCGTCCGTGGCGTAGCGGTTGTTGACGTTGACCTTGAGGATCGGACCGCCGTTGACCCGCGGGTGGTGCGTCGGGTCGTGCCGCTCGGCGTAGTTGGGGTGGACGGCGTGGCCGGTGTCGGAGGACAGGCAAACCGTTCCTGCGAAGGCGCGGGCGCGGTCCTCGTACGACCCTCCCCGAGCGAACACGGAGCGCTCCAGGACGGATCCGAGCAGCGGACCGTCAGCACCGGTGTCCGACTGGGAGCCGTTCTCCTCGTGGTCGAACGCGGCCAGCACAGGGATGCGGGTGAGCGGGCCACCGGAGGCGGCGGTGGCTGCCAGGGCGGCGGCACCCGCGTGCACCGACAGCAGGTTGTCCATACGCGGACCGGCCACCAGTTCGCGCTCCCGGCCCAGGTACGCCGGCGGTTCCACCGGGTGCACCATCAGGTCCCAGCCGGCCACCGAGCCCGCCGCGAGTCCCGCCTCCTGCTCCAGGAAGGCGATCAGGTCACCCTCCGGCACATCGTCGCCGAGCCCCCAGACCGGCTGCAGATGCCGCTGCTTGTCGAGCTTCAGTCCCTCGCTGGTGACCGTGCGGTCCAGGTGGATGGCGAGCTGGGGCACCCGCAGCAGCGGCCGGTCCACGTTCACCAGGACCGCTGAGCCGTCGTGCAGGACGAGCCGGCCCGCCAGGCCCAGGTCCCGGTCCAGCCAGGAGTTCAGCAGCGGGCCACCGTAGACCTCCACGGCGACCTGGCGCCAGCCGTGCGCCCCACTGTCCGGGCGCGGCTTGACCCGCAGGTTGGGGGAGTCGGTGTGTGCACCGATGATGTGGAACGGTGTGTGCGCGGGGGCGCCCTCGGGGACGTACCAGGCCACGATCGCGCCGCCGCGCAGTACGTACTTGCCACCGCTCCCCGCGGCGGAGCCCGCTGCCTCTGTGTCCCACGCATCGGTCTCGGCAACCTGCCTGAAGCCCGCCTTCTCCAGCCGTTCGGCGGCGTTCGTCACGGCGTGGTACGGCGACGGGCTCGCCGCCAGGAAGGACATCAGGTCGTCGGTGTGGCCGCGGTCGAAGCGGGAGGGTTCGCTCATGGGGTTCACCTTAACGACGGCCGAGGGCCCGCTCCCCGTCCAGTGGGGTGCGGGCCCTCGCGGGAGCGGAGGGTGCGGGTGTTAGAACGCTGTCTCGTCCAGGTCCATCAGATCCAGCTCGACGTGCGCGGCGATCTTGCGGGCGAGCGTGACGCCCGGCAGGACGTTGGCCGCGAAGAACTTCGCCGCGGCGATCTTTCCGGAGTAGAACGCCGTGTCCTTCGCGGAGGCCGTGGCCAGCTTCTCGGCGGCGACCGCGGCGCCCTTGAGGAGCAGGTACCCCACGATCACGTCACCGGAGGCCTGCAACAGGCGGGTGGTGTTCAGGCCCACCTTGTAGATGTTCTTGGTGTCCTGCTCGGTGGCTGCGAGATCGGTCAGCATCAGGCCGACGATCGCCTCCAGCTCCACCGCCGCCTTGGCCAGGTGCTCGCGTGCGCCTGCCAGCTCCTCGCCACCGGTGCCGAGCGCGAGGAACTTCTTGATGTCCTCGGCGAGCGAGTTCAGCGCGGCGCCCTGGTTGCGGACGATCTTCCGGAAGAAGAAGTCCTGACCTTGGATCGCCGTGGTGCCCTCGTACAGGGTGTCGATCTTGGAGTCCCGGATGTACTGCTCGATCGGGTACTCCTGCAGGAAGCCGGAGCCGCCGAAGGTCTGCAGCGACTGGGCGAGCTGCTCGTAGGCCTTCTCGGATCCGTAGCCCTTGACGACGGGGAGGAGCAGGTCGTTCAGGGCGTGCTCGGCGGAGGCGTCCTCGGCGTTGGCCTCCTTGGCCTGGATGGCGTCCTGGACCGAGGCGGTGTACAGCACCAGGGCGCGCATGCCCTCGGCGTAGGCCTTCTGCGTCATCAGCGAGCGGCGCACGTCGGGGTGGTGGGTGATGGTGACCTTCGGTGCGGCCTTGTCCATGAAGTTCGCCAGGTCAGGACCCTGGACGCGCTCCTTGGCGTACTCCAGTGCGTTGAGGTAACCGGTGGACAGCGTGGAGATCGCCTTCGTGCCGACCATCATCCGGGCGAACTCGATGATGCGGAACATCTGGCGGATGCCGTCGTGCTTGTCGCCGATCAGCCAGCCCTTGGCCGGGTGCTTGTCGCCGAAGGTCATCTCGCACGTGTTGGAGGCCTTCAGGCCCATCTTGTGCTCGACGTTCGTGGCGTAGACGCCGTTGCGCTCGCCCAGCTCGCCGGTCTCGAAGTCGAAGAGGTACTTCGGCACGAGGAAGAGGGACAGGCCCTTGGTGCCGGGGCCGGCGCCCTCGGGGCGGGCGAGGACGTAGTGGAGGATGTTCTCCGACATGTCGTGCTCACCGGAGGTGATGAAACGCTTCACACCCTCGATGTGCCAGGAGCCGTCCTCCTGCTGGACTGCCTTGGTACGGCCGGCGCCCACGTCCGAGCCCGCGTCGGGCTCGGTGAGCACCATGGTGGAGCCCCACTGCTTCTCGACGGCGATCTGGGCGATGTGCTTCTGGACCTCGTTGCCCTCCTCGAAGAGGATGCCGGCGAACGCCGGGCCCGAGGAGTACATCCACACGGCCGGGTTGGCGCCCAGGATCAGCTCGGCGTAGGCCCATATCAGGGAGCGGGGCGAGGTGGTGCCACCGATCTCCTCGGGCAGGCCGAGCCGCCAGTACTCGGAGTCCATGAAGGCCTGGTAGCTCTTCCGGAAGGACTCGGGGACCGGTGCGGTGTTGGTCTCCGGGTCGAAGACGGGCGGGTTGCGGTCGGCGTCGGCGAAGGACTCGGCCAGCTCGTTCTCGGAGAGGCGGGTCAGCTCCTCCAGGACGCTCTTGGCGGTCTCGACGTCCATCTCCGCGAAGGGGCCGGTGCCGTACACCTTGTCGCGCCCCAGTACTTCGAAGAGATTGAACTCGATGTCGCGGAGATTCGACTTGTAGTGCCCCATGGCGATGGCTCCGTAGAGAGATCGGCGAGGCACTGACTCCTCGCACCTAGTTCACGTACCAACAAGTAGCTACGAATGATGCTACCCGTCGGTAATAAGAAGCAACCCCTATCGCCCCAAGTGTGAGCAGGGTCTACTCGCCCGCATCCGTGAGCAGGGCGGCCCGCCGGTCCGGGGGTCGATGAAAGGCAGGTGACCGCCCGGTATGGGTGGCGGGTGGATCTGCGGAGTCCGGGGGTGCCTCCGGTCGGTGTGTGGCGAGGATGGTCAATTCGGCCATGGTCGGGTCGCGGCTGACCGGGGCCGAGCTGCCCGCGCCGGCTGTCGGGGGACGTGCGGAGCGGGTGGGTCGGCGCTGGGTCGATCCGGTGCGGATGTCGGAAACCCGCAGGGTGTCGGTGGCGCACCTAATGTGTAGCGGTCGGTATAGAAGTGGATGCGGAAATGCGGAAACCGTTTCTCCGGTTTATTCGTGCTCAGCGCAGAAAATTCCCCGTCGCCCGGACCGCGGTCGCCCCTCGGTAGGCTTGCGCCATGTACGGATACGGCCAGCCGATGGACGGGGGAGCTGCTCAGCAGCAGTACGCCTCGGCGCAGCAGCAGATGCCGGGTGGTGTCGGCGGGTACGGCCAACAGGCCCCGCTCTACCCGGAGCCGTCCTCACCCTCCCTCGCGGACGCGGTGCGCGCCTTCACCACGGGACAGATGCCCGCCGAGGACTTCCAGCAGATCTTCGCGACGTCGAAGGTGTACTGCCCGCGCGGTGACACCCCGGGCTTCCTGGCCCTGCACAACACCCAGCAGCCGGTGATCCCCATGTTCACCTCGCTGAAGGAGTTGCGCCGGTACGCGGGCAAGGAGTCCAAGTACTTCGTCATCACCGGTGCCGAGGTGATCGACCTGCTGCCGACGGGATACGGCTTCGTGCTCGACATGGAGGGCGAGCACAGGATGGTGTTCGACGCCAAGGCGGTCGAGCAGATGGTCGACTTCGCGATGCGCCGGATGTACGGCGGCTGACCGCCGCTTTGGCCGTGAGGGCGAAGCCCGGAGGGAATGCCCTCCGGGCTTCCCCTGTTGTGGGTGGCAAGAAGTTCAATGCTCAACTAAACTGGGCGTACCAAGGAGGTACACACCATGCCCGCAGTGACCGTTGAGAACCCGCTGACGCTGCCCCGTGTGACCGCTCCCGCCGACGCCGCGGCACGTCCCGTGTTGGCTGTCACGACCGCCCCGAGCGGTTTCGAGGGCGAGGGTTTCCCCGTGCGCCGTGCGTTCGCCGGGATCAACTACCGCTTCCTCGACCCGTTCATCATGATGGACCAGATGGGTGAGGTGGAGTATCAGCCCGGGGAGCCGAAAGGAACCCCGTGGCATCCGCACCGCGGCTTCGAGACCGTCACCTACATCATCGACGGGATCTTCGACCACCAGGACTCCAACGGTGGCGGTGGCACCATCACCAACGGCGACACCCAGTGGATGACGGCGGGCTCGGGCATCCTCCACATCGAGGCGCCGCCGGAGCACTTGGTGGTGTCCGGCGGTCTCTTCCACGGCCTGCAACTGTGGGTGAACCTCCCGGCCCAGGACAAAATGATGGCGCCGCGTTACCAGGACATCCGCGGCGGCCAGGTACGACTCCTGGCCTCGCCGGACGGCGGCGCGCTGCTCCGGGTCATCGCCGGTGAGCTGGGCGACCACGCCGGTCCCGGCATCACGCACACGCCGATCACGATGGTCCACGCCACGCTGGCGCCGGGCGCGGAGATCACCGTGCCGTGGCGGGAGGACTTCAACGGACTGGCCTACGTCCTCGCAGGCCGCGGGGCGGTCGGTGCCGAGCGTCGACCGATCCACCTCGGTCAGGCGGCCGTCTTCGGTGCCGGGTCTTCGCTGATCGTCCGCGCGGACGAGAAGCAGGACTCGCACACACCGGACCTGGAGGTCGTCCTCCTCGGCGGGCAGCCCATCCGTGAACCGATGGTCCACTACGGCCCGTTCGTCATGAACACCCGCGAGGAGCTGGAGCAGGCGTTCGAGGACTTCCGGAAGGGACGGCTGGGCGAGATCCCGGCCGTACACGGGATGACGGGGAGCGGTCCTCAGAGCTGAACCTCCCGGTGCGGCCCCGTCGTCCGGCCCGCTTCGTCCGGCCCGCTTCGGCGGGCCGGACGACGGGGCCGGCCAGGGGGACGGCGCGGAGCCTCCCGGCACGGGGCGGTGGCGCGAACCTCACCCACCCGGTCGCGTGCGGCAGGACAGTGCGTCGAAGGGCATGATCCGCTGGGCTCGTGCACCTGTTGCCCGACCCCGTCCGCCGGCTCGCCGCCTGGTGTGTCGTGCTGCTCCTCGCCGCCGGGGTGGGATGGGTCGGGGTGCAGCTGTGCGCGGAGTTCCGTACGGCCGTCACACCGGTCCTGCTGGCCCTGCTCGGCACCGCGCTACTCGGGCCGCTCTACCGGCGGCTCGTGCGGTCCGGGGTGCAGCGGTCGGTGGCGGCCGGGCTCACCTGCGTCGTCGTCGTGGTCGTGGTCGGCGGTGCCGTGTATATCGTCGCCGCCGCGCTCATCGACACCGGCGACCAGATCGTCAACTCGCTCCGGGAGGCCGCCAAGGCCGTCTCCCGGCACTTCGGGGCCGCCGGGACCGGTCTCGACGATCTCGCCGCCAACTCGCGCGAGCTGTTGAGCAGGTTCGGCCAAACCGCCGCCTCCAACGTCATCAGCGGAGTCAGCGTCGTCGGCGAGGGCATCGCCATGTCCGTGCTCGCCCTCCTGCTCGTCTTCTTCTTCCTGCGCGACTCCCACCGTGCCATGGAGGCCCTGCGGGCCGTTGCCCCCGGCGGCACCGCAGACACCCTGGAGACCGTCGCCCGGCGTGCCTTCGCGGCGGTCGAGGGATTCATGCGCGGGACCACCGTCATCGCCTTCATCGACGCCGTGTGCATCACGGCCGGCCTGTTGATCCTGCAGGTCCCCGGTGCGATCGGGCTCGGCGCGCTCGTCTTCGTCGGCGCCTACATCCCCTACCTGGGTGCCTTCATCTCCGGCGCGGTGTCCGTGCTGGTCGCTCTCGCGGACCGCGGCTTCGTCGTCGCGCTGTGGGCCCTCGGGGTGGTGTTGGCGGTACAGGTGCTGGAGGGGCATGTGCTGCAGCCCGTGATCCAGAGCCGGACCGTGCAGATGCATCCGGCCGTGGTGATGCTGGCCATCACCGCGGGTGCCTCCGTCGCGGGCATCCTCGGCATGCTGCTCGCGGTCCCGCTCACCGCGGCCGCCTTCGGAGTCCTGCAGGAGCTGCGGGGGCGTTACGGGGACCCCGGACCGGCAGGTAGGGCCCCCGGACCGTCGGATGAGCCGACCGGACCGTCGGGGCCGGCTTCTGAGGCCCCGGGGCCGGACACCGGTCCCGGGGCTCCGACCGACTCGTAGAGCTCGAACCAGATGCTCTTGCTCTCGCCCCGTGGGTCCACTCCCCACCCGTCGGCCAGCAGCTCGATCAGCATCAGGCCACGCCCGGAGGAGGCCAGTTCGCCGGGGCGGCGCACGTGTGGCAGGTCGTCGCCCGCGTCGGTGACCTCTACGCGCAGTCGTCGCACGCCCCCGTTCCCGGCCACTTCGGCCAGCAGCAGGGCATCAGCGTCGGTGTGGACGAGGACGTTGGTGACCATCTCGGACACCAGCAGCACCGCCGAGTCCACCTGGTCGGCCGATGCCCAGTCGTGCAGCAGCTCGCGCAGGTACTGGCGGGCCTCGGCGATCCGCTCGGGCTCGTCCTGGGCCACCGACAGCAGCGTGCGCCGCACCGTGGGCCGTACCGTCACCGTGTCGCCGCAGCCGCAGCCCTCCCCCGGCCGGCACAGCAGCACCAGCGCGATGTCGTCCTCGCGGCGGTCGGCCAGTGGGCCGGTGGTGTGGTGCGAGGACGGTCCGTGTACGCCCCGCAGCAGTTCGTCGGCCAGCGCATCCACGTCGCCCCGGTGGTCTTCGAGGATCGCGCGCAGCCGCCGCCAGCCGCTGTCCATGTCGTGCCCACCGGTCTCGATCAGGCCGTCGGTGCAGAGCATCATCGTCTCGCCCGGTTCGAGGGCGAACCGGGTCGTCGGGTAGTCCGCGTCCGGGTCCACGCCCAGCGGTAGCCCGCCCGCTGTCGGCCGCATCATCACCGTGCCGTCGGCCATCCGGATCGCTGGGTCCGGGTGCCCGGCGCGGGCGATCTCCAGTATCCCGGTCGCCGGGTCGGCCTCCACGTACAGGCAGGTCGCGAAGCGCAGGTCGGCCAGCTGATCGTCGTGCGTGATGCCGTGCAGGAAGCGGGAGGCACGGGAGAGGACGGCGTCCGGGCGGTGCCCCTCGGCGGCGTATGCGCGCAGTGCGATCCGCAGCTGGCCCATCAGCCCGGCCGCGCGGACGTCATGGCCCTGCACGTCCCCGATGACCAGCGCGAACCGGCCGGAGGGCAGCGGGATCATGTCGTACCAGTCGCCGCCTACCTGCAGTCCGCCACCGGTGGGGACGTACCGGGCGGTCACCCGTATCCCGGGGATCTCCGGTCCCAGCGACGGCAGCATGGAGCGCTGCAGCCCCTCCGTCAGTTCCCGCTCGGACTCGGCGGCCCCGGCCCGGGACAGAGCCTGGGCGAGCATGCGGGCGACCGTCGTCAGGACCGCCCGCTCGTCCGGGGTGAACGTCACCGGATGGGTGAAGCCCGCCATCCAGGCGCCCATCGTCCGCCCGCCCACCGTCAGCGGCAGGAACGCCCACGACTGGCGGCCGAAGTGCTGGGCGAGTGGCCAGGTGACCGGATAGCGAGCCTTGTACTCCTGAGGGCAGGAGAGGTAGACGGCCTGGCCGGTGCGCACCACCTCGGCGGCCGGGTAGTCCGTGGCCAGCGACATGTGTGAGAAGGGGCCGTCGGTGCCGGGCTGGTGTCCGTGGTGGCCGATGATCGTCAGCCGGTCGCCCTCCACCCCGAACACCGCGAGCCCGTCCGGGGAGAACCCGGGCATGGACAGCCCGGCCGCGACCCGCAGCACTTCCTCCGTCGACCGCGCCTCCGCCAGCGCCCGGCCCGCGTCCAGCAGGAAAGCCTCCCGTGAACGCCGCCAGTCGCCGGTCACCGCGCTGCGGCCGGCCGGCGTGCCCGGGGTCGGCTCGGTCACCTCTTGGAGCGTGCCGATTAGCTCGTAGGCCCGCCGCTCGGGATTGAAGGACGGCTTCGAGCGGCTGCGCACGACCCGCAGCACATCCCCCTGTTCGTCCATGATCCGCACGCGCACCTCGGCGAGCGTGCCCTCGGCAACCGCCAGCTGCACCACCCCGGTGATCTCGTTCCAGTCGACGGGATGCAGCCGGGCCCGGGTCTGGGACTCGGTGAGCGTGGTCGGCTGCGCGGGCAGCCCCAGCAGTCGTGCCGCTTCCGCGTCCACCGTGACCAGTCCGGAGGCGGTGTCCCACTGCCACAGCCCGGTTGCGAGGGCGGTGAGGACGTCCTCGACGGATGGCAGCGGCTCGACCATGCGCATTGCCCTACTTTATGGAGATGTGGCTGGTGCCTGCCACCCTGGACGGGCAGGCGTAACGGTGGGGAGCCGATCTTGGGGTGCCCGGTACCCTTGGTGGGTCCGGGCCCCGTGCCCGTTCCCGTCGGCCCGCAGAGCCGGCAGGAGAGAACCCCACCACGAAGGACGATGAACGACGATGCACCGGTACAGGTCCCACACCTGCGGCCAGCTCCGCGCCTCTGACGTCGGCACCGACGTTCGGCTGAGTGGCTGGCTGCACAATCGGCGCGACCTGGGCGGCATCCTCTTCATCGATCTGCGCGACCACCACGGCATCACGCAGCTGGTCGCCCGCCCCGGTACCCCTGCGTACGAGGCTCTGGACACGATTTCCAAGGAGTCCACGGTCCGCGTCGACGGCACGGTTGTTTCACGTGGAACCGAGAACGTGAACCCCGACCTTCCGACCGGCGAGATCGAGGTCGAGGTCGCCGACGTCGAGCTGCTGGGCGCTGCTGCGCCGCTGCCCTTCACCATCAACACCGAGGACGGGGTCAACGAGGAGCGGCGCCTGGAGTACCGCTTCCTGGACCTGCGCCGCGAGCGCATGCACCGCAACATCATGCTGCGTACGGCCGTGATCTCGGCGATGCGGCACAAGATGGCGGCGATGGGCTTCAACGAGATGGCGACGCCGATCCTGTCCGCCACGTCCCCCGAGGGTGCTCGCGACTACGTGGTCCCCTCCCGTGTGCACCCGGGCAGGTTCTATGCGCTGCCGCAGGCACCGCAGCAGTTCAAGCAACTGCTGATGATCTCCGGCTTCGACCGGTACTTCCAGATCGCGCCCTGCTTCCGTGACGAGGACGCCCGTGCGGACCGTTCGCCGGGCGAGTTCTACCAGCTCGACGTGGAGATGTCCTTCGTCGAGCAGGAGGACATCTTCCAGCCGATCGAGCAGCTGATGACGGAACTCTTCGAGGAGTTCGGCGGTGGCCGCCACGTCACCTCCCCCTTCCCGCGCATCCCGTTCCGGGAGGCGATGCTGAAGTACGGCTCCGACAAGCCGGACCTGCGCGCCAAGCTGGAGCTGGTGGACATCACCGATGTCTTCGAGGGCTCGGAGTTCAAGGCGTTCGCGGGCAAGCACGTGCGTGCGCTGGCGGTGCCGGACGTCGCCTCCCAGCCCCGTAAGTTCTTCGATCAGCTCGGTGAGTACGCCGTCGAGCAGGGCGCCAAGG
This sequence comes from Streptomyces pluripotens, assembly GCF_000802245.2. Taxonomy (NCBI): domain Bacteria; kingdom Bacillati; phylum Actinomycetota; class Actinomycetes; order Kitasatosporales; family Streptomycetaceae; genus Streptomyces; species Streptomyces pluripotens. The sequence continues at coordinate 3,414,462 of NZ_CP021080.1, read as the reverse complement.
GCCTGGCCTGGGTACGGGTGGCCGAGGACGGCTCGCTCTCCGGTCCGATCGCGAAGTTCCTCACCGAGGAGAACGTCGCGGAACTGACCAAGCGGCTCTCCCTGGCCTCCGGCCACGCCGTCTTCTTCGGCGCGGGCGAGTACGACGAGGTCTCGAAGGTCATGGGAGCCGTCCGGGTGGAGGCCGCCAAGCGGGCCGGCCAGTTCGAGGAGGACGTCTTCCGCTTCTGCTGGATCGTGGACTTCCCGATGTACGAGAAGGACGAGGACACCGGAGCGATCGACTTCTCCCACAACCCCTTCTCGATGCCGCAGGGCGGCCTGGAGGCCCTGGAGACCCAGGACCCGCTGGACATCCTGGGCTGGCAGTACGACATCGTCTGCAACGGTGTCGAGCTGTCTTCCGGCGCCATCCGGAACCACGAGCCGGACATCATGCTGAAGGCCTTCGAGATCGCGGGCTATGACCGTGACACCGTCGAGGAGAAGTTCGCGGGCATGCTCCGCGCGTTCCGCTTCGGGGCCCCGCCGCACGGTGGCATCGCGCCCGGCGTGGACCGTATCGTCATGCTCCTCGCGGACGAACCCAACATCCGCGAGACGATCGCCTTCCCGCTCAACGGCAACGCCCAGGACCTGATGATGGGTGCCCCGACCGAGCTGGACGAGTCCCGCCTGCGTGAGCTGCACCTGAACATCCGCAGGCCGCAGCCGAAGTAAACCGAACCGGTACTACGGCCCCGCTGTGCGCGCCGATCCCTCGGAGTCGATCCGATGGATCGGCGCGCACAGTCGTCTATGAAGGCCGGCGACGGCTTCGACGCTATGGTCCCGCCCACTCCTCCTGTTCACCTTCCTCGTCTCCTTCGCCCTGCGTGTCCGGGGACGCACCGTCCTCCAGCAACCGCTCGGCGATGTCGTCGGACCAGTGCTGTGCCCAGGCACGCAGGGCTGTGACCTGTGGTTCCGTCAAGCCGTACCGGAGGAAATCGGCGTCCGCGTAGAAGTCCGTGCCGGTCAGCCGGGACTGGAGAGTGGGCAGGTCGAAAGGGTCGTGGGCATGCCGGCGGCCCAGTTCCTCCAGGTCCGGGAGGGAGAACCGGGAGGCGGCGGCCCGCGCGTCGATGAGATCGACGGCCGCGCCCCGGTCGTACAACGCGCGGATCTTGGTGCCGACGGCGTCCTCAAGGGAGAGGGCCGGGCCGTACTCGGTGAGTTCCGGCGGCTGCCAGAAGGCCTCCTTGTGCAGCGCGAGGGCACAGGTTTCGCCGCTGGGCGGGTCCGTGACGGTCAGTCGGACGGTGAGCACGTTGACGGGTCCGGTACGTACCTGCCGCCCCCGCGCTTCCAGCGTCGAGCCGACGGCACCGGCGATCCGGTCCATCGCCTCGGCGCTCTCCGTGGCGAAGTCCAGGTCGGTGTGCGGGCGGCGGAGCAGACCGTGCGCCTGCAGGGCGTATCCGCCGGCGAGGACCAGCCCGTACGGGCTGCCTGCGGTGACCACGTCCGCGAGGAGCCGTCGGTGGGGTTCGGGGATGTTCACGGCATCAGTACTTTGCCAGAACCGGGGGGAGTCGCGCGGGTGCCCCGCCCCGGCGCTCACTTCAGGCTGATGGCGGCGCGGCGTCGGAGTCCTGGGCGAGCAGGTCCTCGCACCCACTGCGCTGTGGCCTGGCCCCGGCCCACGGGGAGCCTCTTTGCGCCGGTTCCCGTCCAACCGGCCCGCCATGGCGGCCAGCCCCGCCGGCCCCGCCGCACAGGTGGGCGCCGGACCGCTGACCGCTCGGGGCAGGGGCAGCAGGCGGGGGGTGGGGAACAGCGTGGGCCCGAGAGCCCCCACGGGGTTCCCGGGCCCACGCCGAACGTCCGCGGATGCGCTTGCTACGCGCTCGGCTTCTCCTCCAGACGCGGGAAGAGCACCGCGCCCTTGGTGACCGTGGAACCCGCCGGCAGCCGGCCCCACTCGCCGGCCGACTGGACCTTCTGGTCTGCGAGGGAGCCCAGGGTCGCCCCGGCCCCGAGGGAGTCCCACAGCTTCTGGGAGGTCTCTGGCATGACGGGGTTCAGCAGGACGGCGATCGCGCGAAGGGACTCCGCCGCCGTGTAGAGGATCGTGGCCAGGCGGGCCCTGCCCTCCGGTGACTCGTCCTTGGCCACCTTCCACGGCTCCTGCTCCGTGATGTAGCCGTTCACCTGCTTGACGAAGTCGAAGACGGCGAGAATGCCGCCCTGGAAGTCCAGTTCCTCACCGATCTTCCGGTCGGCTTCCGTGACGACCTTGGCGAGGCCCTGGCGGACCGCCTCCTCCGCCTCGCCGTCGGCCGCAGCCCCGGGCAGGGAGCCGCCGAAGTACTTGCCGACCATGGCGGCCACCCGGGACGCGAGGTTGCCGTAGTCGTTCGCCAGCTCGCTCGTGTAGCGGGCCGAGAAGTCCTCCCAGGAGAACGAGCCGTCCTGACCGAAGGCGATCGCCCGCAGGAAGTACCAGCGGTACGCGTCCACGCCGAAGTGCGAGGTCAGGTCCTGCGGCTTGATGCCGGTCAGGTTGGACTTGGACATCTTCTCGCCGCCGACCATCAGCCAGCCGTTCGCGGCGATCCTGCCCGGCAGCGGCAGGCCCTGTGCCATCAGCATCGCCGGCCAGATCACCGCGTGGAAGCGGAGGATGTCCTTGCCGACCAGGTGGACGTCGGCCGGGAAGGTGGCCTCGAACTTCTCCTGGTTCTCGTTGTAGCCGACTGCCGTCGCGTAGTTCAGGAGCGCGTCGACCCACACGTAGATCACGTGCTTGTCGTCCCAGGGGATCGGGATGCCCCAGTCGAAGGTCGAGCGGGAGATGGAGAGGTCCTGCAGGCCCTGGCGGACGAAGTTCACGACCTCGTTGCGCGCCGACTCCGGCTGGATGAAGCCGGGGTTCGCCTCGTAGTGGGCGAGGAGCTTGTCGCCGTACTCGCTCAGACGGAAGAAGTAATTCTCCTCGCTGAGGATCTCCACGGGCTTCTTGTGGATGGGACATAGCTTCTGGCCTGCGAATTCACCGTCGCCGTCGACCAGCTCGCCCTGCAGCTTGTACTCCTCGCAGCCCACGCAGTACGGCCCCTCGTAGCCGCCCTTGTAGATCTCGCCCTTGTCGTACAGGTCCTGCACGAATTCCTGGACGCGGTCGGTGTGGCGCTGCTGCGTGGTGCGGATGAAGTCGTCGTTCGCGATCTCCAGGTGTTCCCAGAGGGGCTTCCATGCTTCGTTGACGAGTTTGTCCGCCCACTCCTGGGGGGTGATCCCGTTCGCGTCGGCCGTGCGCATGATCTTCTGACCGTGCTCGTCCGTGCCGGTGAGGTACCACACCTTCTCGCCGCGCTGACGGTGCCAGCGGGTGAGCACGTCGCCTGCGACGGTCGTATAGGCGTGGCCCAGGTGAGGAGCGTCGTTGACGTAATAAATGGGGGTGGTGACGTAGTACGCCTTTTCACCCTGCTTCTCGGATCCAGTGGCCGCCATAGGTCGAGATCCTACTGGCCTCGTGAAGATCGACTCACCTGCGTTTCGGGGGGTGGACCGATGGCGGCGGCCCACCCCCGGCCGGGTCTCAGGGGCGCCAGGAGGCCAGGAGGCCGTCGTACAGCTCCGTGTCGGTGAGTTCGCGGGGGGTGGGTCCCGCGTGGAAGAACGACGTGTTGCTGCTCTTCAGCTTGCGGAGGTAGTCGAAGGCCTTGTTGTCGTGCTCGCCGAAGGCCACGAAGGAGAAGAACACGGAGGGGTGGTTCCCGGCCGCTTCGGTGAGGGACCGGGTGGCGGGGGTCTTGGCGTCGGGGGCACCGTCGGTCTGGAAGATCACCAAGGCGGGGGTGGCGGGGTCAGCGTTCTTCTCGTAGTGGGTGAGCACGGCCTCCACAGCGGCGTGGTAGCTGGTACGGCCCATGCGGCCGAGGCCCGCGTGCACATCGTCGATCTTCGTCTCGTGGTCCGGCGTGAGGGCGAGGTCGGTGGTGCCGTCGACGTCCGTGGAGAAGAAGACGACGTGGACCGTGGCCTGCGGGTCCAGGTGGGCGGCGAGGGCGAGGGCCTGGTCGGCGAGAGCCTGGACCGAACCGTCCTTGTAGTACGCGCGCATGCTCGCGGAGCGGTCGAGGACGAGGTAGAGCTTGGCGCGGGTGCCGGTCAGGCGGGTCTTCCTGAGGGCGGCGGTGGCGGCCTTGTAGGCGGTGGTGAGGGAGGGGGCGCGGGTCCTGACCTTGGGGAGGGAGACGGCGGACTTGGGCTTGGTCTCCGTGCCTGCCTCTTCCGTGCCTGCCTCTTCCTCGGCAACGGTGTTGGTGTCCCCCGTACCGCTGGTGCGGCTCTCGTCGGCGGGCACGGGGGTCCCCTGCGGGATGTGCTCCGCGGGGGCGGTCTGCGGGACCGTCGTCGGTTCGGTGGGTGCGGCGGACACAGCGGCCGTGGTCGGCACGGGCTCCTCGGCTGCCCTGGGCTCTGGTGTGACGTCCGGTTCCGGTTCCGCGTCCGGTTCAGTGGGTTCGGGTTCGATCACCTTGGGTTCGGCTGCGGCTTCTGGTGCGGCCACCTCGGGCTCGGCCGGTGCTTCCGGTTCGGTTGCCGTCGCGGCGATCGGTTCCGGTGCCGCTCCACTCTCGGGCGCCGTCGGCTCCGGAGAGGTCACGGCCGGTGCATGCGGTGTCTGCAGCGCTCCGGCCGGTGCCTCCGACTCCTGCGCAGCCTCGGGCCGCTCCGCTGCCGGGGTGCCGTCCCCGGTCTTCTGCCCGGTCTTCTCGGGGCTCACCTCGGCCTCGGCCGCGGTTTGCTCCCCCGACCGCGATTCCTCCGGCCCCGTTTCCCTCGGCCCGGCTTCCCGCTGGTCCGCCTCCACCTGGCGGGGGACCTGGACGTTGCCGAAGGCCGCAGCCACCAGTTCGTGCTCGTCGGAGTCCGCCTGGCGGGGTTCGGGGACGGACGGGCTTGCCTCCGCGTCCCTGGTGGGTTCGGGGACGGACGGGCTTGCCTCCGCGTCCCTGGTGGGTTCGGGGACGGACGGGCTTGCCTCCGCGTCCCTGGTGGGTTCGAGGTCGGACGGGCTTGCCTCCGCGTCCCTGGTGGGTTCGGGAAGGGAAGGGATCGTCTCGGGGGTCCCGGCGGGCTGGGGGATGGAGGCACTCGCCTCTGCATCCCCGGTGGGCTGGGAGGCCGGTGCCACCGGTTCCGAGGTCGGCGCGGGGAGTTCCGCACCCTCTGCCTCGGCGGTGCGCGCCTTGCGCCCTCGGCCGAATGCGTTCCGCAGGAGAGTGAGAATGCCCATGTGCGCAACCCTTCGCGTGAGTTGGTGCCCGTCAATCCCTGGCCAGGACGGACACGTAAGGTTAGCGGCCCAGAGTCGGGTCGCGGCCGGTGGTGGAGCTGTCAATGCGGTGTCGTGATCGCTCTCGCCGCCGCCACCTCCTGCCGTAGAGATTCCAGCACGCTGTCCGAGGGGCCCGTCAGGTGCGTCCGGACCGCCACGAGGGTTTCCGACCGGCGGACCCCCTCCGACAGCGCGCGGAGCTCTTGGGACACCTGGTGGATCTCGGCGGCAGACGGGGCCGGGGCGCCGTGGCGGACGCGGACCCGGGCCGCCGTCGTCGCGTCGACGATACGTTCCACGGCGACGACCAGTGGCCACCAGGCGGCGGCGCGCCGACCGGTGGGTGGGGGTTCGGTCAGGGCCCGCTGGAATTCCGTACGGATGGAGGACAGGTCGCGGTAGAGGCGGCGGCGCATCCGGGCGCGGGCCGCCGTGTCGATGCCCGCGCCGAAAGCCGCCTCCACGTACACCGCCGTGTCCGCCACCGCGTCCGCCAGGCGGTCGCCGACCCGGGTGTGCCAGCTCTCCGGCCAGAGCAGATAGCCGGCGATCAGAGCGATCGCACAGCCCATGAGGGAGTCCAGCAGACGGGGGAGCAGCAGGGCGGTGCCCTGGTGGCTCAGCAGGTCGGAGAGGAGCAGGATCACCGGGGTGATGGCCGCCGTCTGGTAGCCGTAGCCGCGTGGGGTCAGGACCGGGATCAGTGGGGCCAGGACCAGCATGACGGGAACGTCCGCCCAACCGGGGGGCACCTCGGCCAGGACCGCCGCTGCGATCACCAGACCGGCCACCGTGCCCAGTGCGCGCAGCAGGGCGCGGGAGAACACCGAGCCGAAATCGGGTTTGAGGACGAAGGTGACGGTCAGAGCCACCCAGTAGGAGCGGGGGACGGGAATCAGCGAGACGAGGGCCTGCGCACACCCGATGCAGACGGCCAGGCGCAGACCGTAGCGCCAGGAGTGGGCGGACAGGACGACGTTGCGGGCCGCGCGGGCGGCGCGGACGCCGAGCGCGGCCGGTCGGCCGATGCGCTCGTCGACGCCGCCCGGATCGATGTCCGGGGCGGTGACCACGGCGGCGGCGTGCCGGAGGGCGTGCTCGACGGCGCGGGCCGTCTCGGTGGTGGGGGCGGGGAGGCTCGGCACCCCCGGTGGACCCGTGCGGCCGGTCTGGACGGTGTGGGCCAGTCGTCGCACTGCCTCGGGGACCTCTGGTGGGAGCGGCCGGCCGGTGAGGTGGACGGCGGGAGCCGCCTCCACGACGGGGGTGACAGCGTTCAACTGGGCGAGCAGCCGTGTGAGTTCACGGCTCCGGCCGTGGTGGCGGGCGCGGTGGGCGAGGATCAGGTCGTACGCCTGGTTCAAGGACTGGGTGACGCCGAACCGGACGGACGGGTAGCGGTCCGGATCACCGCAGGCGGCGAGCAGGTCGGCGACCCTCCGGTAGGTGGTGGCGACCGACACCCGCTCCGGCACTCCCGCTCGCAGCGGCCAGGCGAGCAGGGCGAGCGCCAGGACCAGCAGTCCGCCGCCGGTCAACAGGGCGGGGGCCAGCCACCAGGCGCCGGGGAGCGGGAGCCCGGCGCCGATCACGGCGTTCAGTAGCAGTAGCAGGCCCGATACGGAGGCCACCGCGCCGATCGTGGAGATCATCCCGGACAGCAGTGCGACACCGGTGACCACGGCGACCGCGTACCAGCCCCGGCCGTACACCAGGGAGCCGAGGATGATGCCGATCGCACCGACGAGTTGGGGCACGGCGAGCTGGATGACGCGCATGCGGTAGGCGTCGGCGGTGTCGCCGATGACGCCGTTCAAGGCGCCGATGGAGGCGAGCGCTCCGTATGCGGGACGTTCGGCCGCGAATCCGATCACCAGGGGCAGCGTCATGGCGAGCGAGGCCCGGACAGCCGCGGCCCGGTTGATGGGTGCCTTCGTGGTGCGGAGGTTCCGGACCAGCCAGTCGGGAGGGGTGAGGCCGATGGGGAACTCGCGGGACATGTGCCCATTATGGCGGCCTTGTCCTGGCTGGCTCGGAGCCGTTTGGGGCCTGTCCCCGGTTGCCTCCGCGCGGTCACCGGGCCGGACCGCTTCGCAGGGCGAGGTCAAGCGCGCTGGTGGAGGGCGAGGTCCACGACGAGTGCGCGGTGGTCGCTGCCGGCCACCCGGAGGAAGCGGGCGCTGGTTGCGGTGAAGTCCGGGGAGAGCAGGACGTGGTCGATCTGCGTGCCGATCACGGAGGCGGTGCGTGAGGGCCAGCTGGGCGTGCGGTCATGGTCGGCGAGACGGGCCGCGTCGGTCAGGCCGGTGTCCAGGATGCGGCGGAAGGCAGCGTGGTCCTGGGAGGCGTTGAAGTCGCCCGCGAGGATGGTGGGAGTACGGGTGTCCGCTGCGGCGAAGTCGTGGAGCCTGCCGAGTTCACTGCTCCACAGACCGAGTTGGTGCGGCAGCGGGGGCATGGGATGGGCGAGCTGGAGGCGTACGGTGTGGCCGTGTACATCGGCCACCGCGCCGGGCATGCCCATGGTGCCCCGGACGCCGGCGCTCGGCTTGAGCGGGAAGCGGCTCAGGATCAGGGAGCCGCGGGAGCCGGCCGCGCGCACCGCCTGCCGGTAGGGGTGACTGGTCGCGAACTCGCGGTTCAGGGTGGCCTGACAGGTGTACTCGCACTCCTCAACGAACACCACGTCCGGGTGCTGGTCGCGGACGATGGGCACCAGGGCCGGGGTGCCGCGACCGAACTCGACGTTCGAGGTGAGCACGCGGAGGGAGGCGAGGGGCAGTCCGTTGGAATCGGCGACCCTGCCGTACGGTTCCAGGTACCAGGCGAGCAGTCCGAGGACGGCGACTCCCCAGACCAGGCCGGTCCACCAGCGGGCGAGCAGCGCGCAGAGCAGGGCGACGCCGGTGGGCAGGAGCAGCCAGGGCAGGAAGGCGAGCAATTGGGGTATCGGGGTGATGCCGTCGGTGTCGGCCGCACGGCAGCCGGCGACCGCGCTCACGCCGGCTAGCATCAGCCCGGCACACCAGGCGCCGAGCCTGCGTGCGGGGCGTCGGGTCACGGGAGCGAGCCTATGGTCACCCGTCGAGCCGCGCCAGGAAGTCCCCGAGTACTCGGTTGAACTCCGCTGGCCGTTCCAGGTTCGGCAGATGGGCCGCGCCCTCGATGACGTGCAGTTCTGAGTCAGGCAGGGCCGCGTGCATCACCTCGGCGTCGGAGACGGGGGTGTAGGTGTCGTCGGCGCCGGTGATGACGAGCCCGGGTACGCCGACCGCGGTCAGCAGGGCCCGGTAGTCGGGGCGTTCGGCCCGGCCGCGCAGAGCCGCGGCGGCGCCTTGCGGGGAGGTGGCCGTCATCATGCGGTGCACATGGGCCTTGACGTCGGGATGCGCGTACGGGGCGACCATCCTCTCCAGTACCTCGTCGGCATAGCCCCGCATGCCCTCGGCGAGCAGTCGGTCGGCCATCGCGTAACGGCTCCGCCTGCCCTCGGGTGTCTCGGCGGCGGGGAAGGTGTCGGCGAGGACCAGGCCCCGTATCCGGTCGCCGTAGCGGGCGTAGCACTCCATGGCGATCTGGCCGCCCATGGACAGGCCGGCGAGGACGCAGGTGTCCACCTGAAGGGAGTCCAGTAGGTCACCGATGTCCTGGGCGTGGCGGGAGAGTGGGACGGTGCCGGGGGTTACCGGGGACGCGCCGTAGCCGCGCAGGTCGGGGGCGATCACCCGGCGGTCCGCTGAGAACCGCGTCAGCTGCGGCTGCCACATCGTGCGGTCGAAGGGATGGCCGTGGACGAGGAGGAGGGGAGTGCGCGTCAGGGCTTCGGGCTCTTCGCGCTCACCGGAGGCGCAGCGGACGTCGTGTACAAGGAGGGGGCGCATGAGGGCGACCCTAGGTTCCCCAACTTCTCGGTGCAATAAGATCTTTGCCCTCGGTGCAATCAGGGGCGCCGGGCCGGCCAGGCGGGCAGGACGACAGGGGGACGACGGGTGGACGACTACCGGCGCATTGCCGACCGGATCGCGCAGGACATCACTGGCGGACGGCTCCGGCCGGGGCAACGGCTCCCTCCACAGCGGGTGTTCGCCCGGCGGCATGGGATGGCACCCTCGACCGCGGGGCGGGTCTATGCCGAACTCGTGCGCCGCGGACTGGTGGTGGGGGAGGTCGGGCGCGGTACGTTCGTGCGCGCTACCGATCCGGACGGGCAACCCGGGCATACCCTGGCCGAGGCAGCGGCCAATGCCGTGCCCGTGAACCTGGAACTCAACTACCCGAGCGCCGAAGGCCAGTCGGAGCTGTTGGCCCCGGCCCTGGCGTCTCTGCTGCGGCCGGAGGAACTCGGCCGGGCGTTGCAGCCCGCCGCGGCGGCGGGTTCCCCGGCCGCCCGGGAGGCGGTGGCCGCGCTGCTGGCCCAGGTGGGTTTGAGACCGGCCCCGGGACGTGTTCTGTTCGCCGGCAACGCACGGCAGGCGATTGCTGCGACCCTCGCCTCGCTGGTGCGCCCGGGTGGCCGGGTGGGTGTGGAGCCGTTGACGTATCCGCTGGTCAAGGAGATCGCGGTCCGCCTCGGCATCACCCTGGTGCCACTCGCCGTGGACGATGAGGGGCCGTTGCCCGACTCCGTCGCCGCCGTTCACCTCGGCGCGCCCCTGTCCGCCCTCTACCTGCAACCGACGCTACACAATCCGACCTCGCGGACGGTGAGCGCCGGCCGACTGGAGCAGCTTGCAGGCGTCGTCCACAGGCTGGGGATACCGGTGGTCGAGGACCGGATCTGGTCCTTCCTGGACCCGGGCGGCACGCCTCCCCTAGCCGCGCTCGCACCGGGCCACGTCCACCTCGTCGACGGGTTGTCCAAGCGGGTCGCGCCCGGGCTGACCGTCGGGTTCACCGTCGTACCACAGGAACGTACGGAGGCGGTGGGGAGGGCCATACGGTCGGGCGGGTGGAGCGCGGCCGGGTTCGCGTTGGAGGCTGCCACGCGGTGGATCGGGGACGGAACGGTGGACCGGCTGGTGGCGGCCAAGCGGCGGGACGCGCGGCGACGGCAGCGGCTGGCCGCCAGAGAACTGGCCGGTTTCGTCGTACGGTCCGATCCGGCCGCCTACTTCGCCTGGTGGGAACTGCCCGCTCCGTGGCGGGCGGACACCTTCACGGCCGCCGCGCGGGCGCACGGGATCGCGGTGACGCCGGGTACGGCCTTCTCGGTCGATCCGAGCCGTACGCCGGACGCGGTCAGGCTCGGGCTCGGGTCGGTCCCTGAACGGGAGCTGGGGCGGGCCCTGCGGGTCCTTGCGCGCGTCGCCCGTGGCGGGCCGGGCGCAGGTACCGGGTGAGCCAGGCGGTGCAGGCCACCGCGAGACCCAGGCCGAGCAGCAGCCAGGCGACCGTGCGCAGGGTGCCGGTCAGGGCGTCGTAGATGGCACCCGCGGCCGGGTGGGGCACATCGGCGGGTAGGCCGGCGAGGGTCAGGCCGCGACCGACGGTGAGGGCGAGGCCGAGTAGTGCGCCGCCGAGGGCCGTGCCCAGCGCGGTCGCGGCGATGGCCCGGCGACGGCGGACGGCGAGGGCGATACCGATGACGGCGAAGGCGACGGCCGCCACCGGCAGCCAGAAGGCGGCGACTTCGAGCACGTGGAATCCCTTTCGGAGCGTTGCCAATTCGCCTGCCGGGAGCACCGCGATCGCGGTGTGCTGCACCGGGATGCGCTGGGCGAGCGGTACATGGTCCTGCTGGAGCTGGCGTTTGACCTGGGCGGTGACGGGGGCGAGGTCGACGGTGACCGGACGGTCGTGCCCGTCTTCCTCACGCAGGGCGCGCAGAATCGCGTCGTGGGTGACCCGGTTGCCGGTGTCCCAGGCCAACCGGAAGGCCTGGGTCCGGGTGAAGGAGCGCACCGCGTCGTGTACGAACGGGCGGACGGAGGCGCGCGCCGGGCGGACGTCCAGGTGTTGGTCCACCGCGTGCCAGATGTCGTCGCCGACCGTGTCCGCGACCGCTTCCCGGACGTCCGGGTCGGCGGCGAGCGGGGCCATCGTGGTGACGTACCGGCCCGTGTCGGTGAGCCCGTACGCAGCCCAGGCCGCCAGCGCGCCGAACGGCACGAGGAAGCAGGACAGGGCGATGAGTACGGCCGACAGGGCGCTCCTGAGGCGTGGGGGCACGTTTCCAGAGAACGGTCCCGGAGGGTGGTGCGCGAGCGGGAGGACTGCGTTCGGGGGACAACAGCGGCGCATCAGGGGGGTATGGGGCGGCCATCAGGGTCACGGGGAGGCCACCAGGGGGCAAGGGGAGGGACGTGGAAAAGGCGGGGGAAAAGCGGGGGAAAGTTGGGGGAGGGTGGGGAGGGAGGGGAAAGGCCATGGCCCTCCCTCCCCACCCCTACCTCGCTCGCTACTTCTCCTTTGACGTCCTTGGCGCCTGCAGACCGGAGCGCGTCCGGAGGGTACGGGGGAGAACAGGGGAGTGCGTGGGCCCCGGCCTTCTGGCCGGGGCCCACGCATGCACCCGCACACCTCATCGGACACGGCCGCGCTCAGCGGATGCGTCGTCCGAACGCGTCCTCGTGCGTGTAGTAGCGGTAGAAGAACGGCACGAAGGTGGCTGCGGAGATCAGCAGGGACAGCAACACCGTCCGCCAGATGCTTTCGTTGGACTGGGCGTAGAGGAATCCGAACGCGCAGCCGACGAACGCCGTCCACAGCAGTGCATGCAGTTCCCGCGGCATCCGCGGGGCCAGTTCCAGCAGCGCGAAGCACACCACCGCGAACACCAGCGTGCTGACGAAGCCGAGCAGCAGGTTCCAGCCGGTGATGGGGCCGCCGGCACGGTTGTCCGCCGCCACCCAGTAGCCGTAGATCAGACCGAGCACGATCGGGAAGGTGATCCGGGCGATCGTGTGCGTGCGCTCGCTGAAAACGTCGGGTGGGCGGCCGGGGCGGGACATTCTGCCGGGTGCGGGTGCCGCATGAGCCATGAGAGCGCTCCTCTCTCGTCCCCCGCCTTCCAGACCACACCTGGGGACACGGCCTGGCAAGTCGGCCGACAGGGTGACGGACGCCCGGATGCGCCGCCTACGCTCCCGTGTTTCGCTGAAGACGCCGAAGAACCTGGAGGCCGCCCGCCGTGATCGAAATGGAGTACGGGCGGCGGCATCAGCTGCTGCGCGTACGCGGCCGGAGCATCACCTGGGTGCCGCCGCTGCTGCTGCTCGCAGGGGTCGTACTGCTGGATTTCAACACCCCGGAGCAGTTCCGGATCGTCTCGTGGATCGTCCTGGTCCCCGGTATCGCCGCCGCGATCTGCGGGGTGTGGACGACGGCCGTCTTCAGCCTGCTGTCGGTGCTGACCTACGTCGCCGTCGACAATGCCTGGCCCGACCAGTACCGGGCCGGGACGGCCGATTTCGTGCTGGTGGCCGCCGGCGGTCTGCTGGCCACGCTGGCCGCGGGCGTACGGGTACGCAGGGAACAGCAGATGCTCCATATCCGGGACATCGCCGAGACCACCCGCCGTACGGTGCTGCGCCCGCTCCCGCGCCGCTGGGCCGGCCTGGAACAGGCCGGGGCGTACCTGGCCGCTGACGTCGACGCCCGGGTCGGCGGCGATTTCTACGACATCCAGCCGGGCCCGCACGGCACCCGGGTGCTCGTCGGCGATGTGCAGGGCAAGGGCCTGGGCGCGGTGGAGACCGCTGCCGCCCTGCTCGGCACCTTCCGTGAGGCCGGATATCACGAGAGGGACCTCGCCGATGTCGCCGGACGCTTGGAGGTGCGGATGCTCCGGCACCGCTTCCACACCACCGCACTCGGCCGGGACGACGGCGACCGCTTCGCCACCGCGGTGCTGATCGGCTTCCCCGAGGACGTCGCCGGCACCATCGAGATCGTGAACTTCGGCCACGAACCCCCCCTCTCCGTCGGTCCGAATGGCGTCCGCGAGCTGCCCTGCGGCGGCGGGCTGCCGCTTGGTCTCGGCGACCTTGCGGACGGTCTTCCACCGGTGCGCCGGGTGCCGCTCGCCGTCGACGAGACCCTGCTGCTGGTCACCGACGGGGTGACCGAGGCCCGCGACCGCTCCGGCAGGTTCTATCCGCTGGCCGACGAGGTCGCCCGCGCGGTCACCGCCGATCCGCGTCGCGTCGAACCCCAGCGCCTGGTACTCCTGGTCCGCGACGGGGTGCTGCACCACAGCGGCGGCCGGCTGGCGGACGACACCACGGTCTTCGCCGTGCGGCGGACGCGGGTGGCGCCGGGCGAAGCCCCCGAACGCGGACGTTTGCAGGTCTGAGGCGCGGATTTGCAGCCGCAGCGGCTACGGTGCTGGCTGAAGAGCCGATCCACAGGGTCTGCCGGTCCCAGGGGCCCGCAGTTCGGCAGGACCACAGGGTCTGCGCGTCTACCGGGCCCGCAGAGTCGACAGGGGGAGGACCGATGCCAGGAACCGTGCTGCTGCTCGCAGCCGCGCCGCTGGGCCGGGGACGCCTGGTGGACGCGGCCGGTGTACTGCCGGTGCTGGCCGCCGTCGCCCCCGGCGTGCTGTCCGGCAGCGACACCGCCAACGTGATCGAACTCGCCGACCCGCTGGAACCGCAGGCCGTCCTCACCCGGCTGCGGGCCGCCGCGGCGGCTCCCGGCCCGCTCACCGTGTATGTCACCGGCCAGCTCCACCTGGACCGCCGCCAGCGCCTACCGCATCTGGCACTGGCCCGCACCACCGCGGCCACCGTGCGCTACACCGCCCTGCCCTGGCACTGGATCCGGGAGGAATTGAGGCTGCGCTCCGCTGCGCAGACCGCGCTCGTGGCCGACCTGCACGCGGATGCGGAGGCCTGGCAGTACGTCGTCGCACGAGGGCTCGACTGCGGCCCCAACACCACCGTGCACGGCCGTGTCGTGCCGGCGCCGCGCACGTCGGCCCGGCGGGGGCCCGTCGCGCCGGCGTACATGAAGGCGGTGGCCACGTTGCTGCGCAGTGGGCACCGGCCACCGCTGGAGGTTCTGCACGAGCGGGCGCTGGCGCGGATCGCGGACGCGAGCGGCCCGGGGGACCTGGTACTGGCCCACCGCGGGGGCGTCGCCGCGGGCTCTTCGGCCGCCGATCCGCACGCGGCCATCAGCGCAGCGGTCCAGGCCGGGCGGCACGCCGAGGCCGACGCGCTGGCCGCCGGGTATGAGCGGGCTGCCGTACAGGCGCACGGACCGGCCTCCGAAGACGCCTTGCACTGGTCGGAGGTGCGTGCCGACCTCGCGATGTTCGCGGGGGACCCGGCGCGCAGCTGCCGGGCGTGGCTGGGGGTCGCCGGGGTGCGGCTGGCCGCGGGACAGGCCGCGGACACGCCTGCCGTGGAGGCGGCCGTGGACCGTGCGCACCACCAGTGGGGCCGTATCACCAACGCGGTGCGGGCCCGTGAACTGGGGCCCGCACTCGCGGAGGTGAGGATCAGGGTGCCGGGGCGCCGCAACGGCGCACTGGAGAACGTCCAGCGGCACCTGCGGCAGCTCCAGACCCAGTAGGCCTCACTTGGTGAAGGTGACGTACTTCCAGGGGCCGTGCGTCGTGGAGTTCATGTGGTCACCGGAGGACCAATCGATGTACGACGAGCGGACCCGGAAGTGCCAGCCGACGTCCTGGCTGTGCGTACCGGTGATCTGCACCGCGGAGATGCCGGGGGCGCCCAGCTTGAAGTACGCGGAAGCGCCCGAGTGCCGGGCGCTTCCGGTACCGGACCTGGATGTGTCGGGCCCGGTATCCGGTGTGCCTGGTGCGGCGAGGCTCCAAAGACTAGGTCATGCCACTGACAACAGGGCCAGGGCCCCCGAGGCCAGGGTGCGGACGCCCGGGGCGATGGTGGACAGATCGGGTGCGAAGCGCGGACTGTGATTGCTCGGCACGGCCGCCAGCTTCTCCGGAAGGGTGTCGCCGGGAGCCTGCTCCCACACCTCGGCGGGCGTGGTGGTCACGAACCAGTACGAGTACGGGATCGTACCGAGCGCGAGCTCGGGGAAGTCCTCGCTGCCCATGGCCGGGCCGGGGTCGAACACCGTGTCCGCGCCGAACACCTCGCCGTGCACGGCGGCCACCGCAGCGTCGGTGACGGCGTCGTTGACGGTCATCGGGAAGGTGTCACCGACGGTCACCTCGGGCTCGCGCGGGCAGCCGGCTGCCAGGCACTCGCCGTGCGTGATGCGCCGGACCGCGGCCACCATCCGCTGCCGGACCTGCTCGGACTGGGTGCGCAGGTTCAGCGCGATGCGCGCCTCGGCGGGGATGATGTTGTGTCGGGTGCCCGCCTCGATCCGGCCCACGGTCAGCACGGCGGACTCACCCGCGGCGACCTCCCGGGACACCACTGTCTGCAGCCGGGTGACCAGGTAGGCGGCGGTCACCACCGGGTCCACGGTCGCCTCCGGGCGCGAGCCGTGTCCGCCCCGGCCGTGCACCATGATGTCGATGTCCGTCGAGGCCGACACGATCAGGCCGGGCACGTGCGGGTACAGGCCCGCCGGACCGGGGGTCGCGTGCTGCCCGAGCAGCACGTCCGGGCGGCCGAAGCGCTGGTACAGCCCGTCGGCGACCATCCGGGCCGCGCCCCGCCCGGTCTCCTCGGCGGGCTGGCCCACGACCAGCAGCGTGCCCCGCCAGGTCTCCCGCCCGGCGGCCAGTGCCCGGGCGGCTCCGGCCAGCCAGGTGACGTGCAGATCGTGCCCGCAGGCGTGCATCACCCCGTCCGTCGCGGAGGCGTACGGTAGTCCGGTCGTCTCGGTGACCGGCAGTGCGTCCATGTCGGCCCGCAGCAGCACGGTCGGGCCGTCCCCGTTGCGCAGCCGACCCACGACCCCGGTGCCCCCGACGCCCTCGGTGGTCTCGAACCCGGTGTCCCGCAGCCGGTCGGCCAGTTTCCCGGCGGTGCGGTGTTCGCGCAGCGACAGTTCGGGGTGGCGGTGCAGGTCGCGGTAGAAGTCCGCCAGGTCCGGGACCGGCAGGTCGGCCGTCAGATCGAGCGCGGTGCGGGCGGGAGTCGAGGCCACGGGAGCAGCGTAAGCCCCGGTGGGGCCCGAGGGGAGTACCCGGCCCGGGCCAGAACCGGCCTTGCCCGGTCGGGCGACGGCGCGGCACAGGTGCGTCGGCGCTCGGTCGGCGTCGGTCAGGGTCGGGCGTGCTGCACGACCGCCGTCGGCGTGGGCGCGGTGTCCGCTGCGCGGGCCGGGCCCGCGTTCGCCGCGAGGATGAGGGTCGCCGCGGCGATCACGGCCGCGGCGACGCCCCGGGCGGCGGACGCGCCGCCGCCCGCCCCCCGGAGCCGCGGGAAGGCCGGTTCGGGGGTGTGGTGTCCGTAAGGTGCGGATGGACGTCCGGGCACGGTGACCTCGCAACACGACAGCGGCGTATTAAGCAGGCTTAATCCGCCGTTTAACCTAGGGGTAGCTGGAACCGAACGGCAAGGGGTGCCAGGGGAGTTGGGGGGTCTGGGAATGCAGGAACGGGACGATCCGCAGGTCATCGGGCGGCGCGTGCAACGCCTACGCACCCAGCGTGGGCTGACTCAGCGACAACTGGCCGAACCGGCCTACACGCCGGCCTACATCTCCACTCTGGAGGCGGGCCGGGCCCGGGCCTCCGACGAGGCGCTCAGGCACATTGCGGGCCGCCTCGGGGTCGCCTTCGAGGAACTGGCCCTGGGACGGCCTGCCCACCTCGCCACCGACCTCCGGTTGCGCCTGACCGAGGCACAGCGCGTCCTCGCCGACGGCCGGGCCGAGGAGGCGGCGGCGCGGTACACGGCGCTGCTCGCTGAGGCGGAGACGCACGAGCTCGGCCGTGAGCAGGCCACTGCGCTTCTCGGTCTCGGTGAATGCGCCCTGGAGACGGGGGACCTGGAGCGCGCCCGGGAGTGCTTCGAGCGGGCCGAGAGGCAACTGGGCGGTACTCCACTGCCGATGCGGGTGCCAGCCCTGCGCGGACGCGCCGTCTCCCACTATTTGGCCGGCGAACTCCGTTACTCGGTCTACCTTTTGGAGTCGACGCTCGACGAACTCAACCGCGGTGGCCTGCACGACCCCGATGCCTTGCTGTTGCTCTACGCGAGTGTCATCGGCCCGTACATGGACATGGGCGCCCACGCCCGTGCCGCCCAGGCCGCCGAATTCGCCCTCGCGCTCGCCCCGCAGGCCGCCGACCCCGCACTGGTCGCCCGGATGCACCGCTCGGTGGCCCGTACTCTGCTCGCCGAAGGCCGTGTCGCCGAGGCCGACGCCTCCCTGGCCAAGGCAGCTGAGCTCTACCGCCAGCTCCAGCTGCGCACCGAACTGGCCAACTGCCACTGGATGCGGGGGTACATCCATGCACAGAACGGTCAGCTGACGGCCGCCGAAGCGGAGTTGCGCCAGGCGCTCGACATGCTCGCGAAGACCCGGGCCGCCCTCTACCGCAGCCAGGCCGCGGTCGAACTGGCCGACGTGCTGCACCGCCGCGGCAAGTCGGCGGAGGCGGCCGAGCTGCTCGAAGGCGTGCTGGGCGACTTCTCCTCCGAACGCGGCGCCGTCCACGCGGCCGCCGCCCACCGCCTCCTCGGCATCATCGCCGAGGACTCCCGGGACACCGAGGCTGCCGAAGAGCACTACGTCCGCGCGCTCAGCCTTCTGGAACGTGCGGGTGCCGCCGGCGACCTGGCGGACCTGTGCCGTCTCCTGGGCGACCTGCTGCGCCGTACGGGCCGTATCGAGGCGGCCCTGGACGCCTACCGCACCGGCCTCGGCCACCGCACGACTCCGGGCACCACCACCCTGGGTCCGGCGCCGGCCCAGCCGCCGCTGTGAGAACCCCCGGGACCTGTCCGGCCGAGCACGACCGGTCCTCCCGCCGGTCCCGTCGCACGGCGCCGGCGGACGTCCGGTCGGGTCGCGCCGGTGGCCGGGAGCTGGCTTCCTGCCTACGCTCGGTGTCAAGAGCGTGCCAGCAAGCCTTCGGCCGATGCTGAGAACACGCCGTGGCACAGGGTGGTGCACCGTTCCGGCACGGCACTTCCAGCTCGTGGGTCCGGTGCAGGGCTTAGACGTGTCGAGTCGGGCGAACTCCACCGGGTGAGCGTTCCGAGGCGCAGGCTGGCTGACGGAAGGGCCATCCATGTGTTCGCTACGTCCCGAGAACCTGCCGAAGCTCGATCTGCCCGCGGATTCGGAACTCGACGCGGACACAGCGGCGTTCCTCACGTCGTTGCCGCGGCTGAATGTGTGGCGGATGATCGCGAGGACCGGCATGGTCCGGGAATACCAGGCGGCGCTGTCGGTGATGTTCGGCCCCGACTGGATTCCGGGTGCAGACCGTGAGGTCATCGCCCTGCGGACATTCCGGCAGAATGCCTCGGACTACGAGGTCCCGCAGCACTTCGTCCTGGCCGAGGCCGCCGGGCTCTCCCGAGAGCTCAGCCAGGCCGTTCTGGAAGACGAGCTGGACCGGTTGGCCCCCTGGTTTCAGCGGCTCTGCCGCATGGTGGATGACATGAGCACCCAGGCGAAGCTGAACGCAGCGCAGGTGCGGGAACTCGTGTCGCACTACGGCAGCCAGGACAAAGCCGCGCAAGCCATCATGACCATGGCCTGGTTCCACATGCTGACGCGCTTCGTCGATTCGGCCGGCGTTCCGATCGATGCCGGTCCGGACGCGTATTCCGGACTGTCGGCGCCCACCCGGAACGGATAGGGGGAAGCGCCCTCCAAGCCGTGGACGGTCGGCGGTGCGCTGGCGGGCGTCGGCTGCCTGGTGGCGGCCCTTGTGTTCCTCGCCATCGTGGTGAGTGGACTCGCTGCCCTTTCCGACTGACTCAGGGCACCGGGGCCCGTGGGGAGCGCAGCCCAGGCTTCGGTGGGAACGTCCACAACTACCGTGAACGGGGCACCCGGTGACACAGCACCGAGCCTAGGGCGAGGAGCCGCCCGCGCCGCTGCCGGACTCCCGTGCCCCGTGGCGGCGGGCCGGGCTCGTACCGGACGGGACGGCCTGAGCGGCAGCGGAGGACCCGGCCGTCACACCTGCGCCCGTCCCTGCCTGCGCACGTCGGCCAGGCGCAGCGCGCCGATCTGGACGGCGGCCTGGGTGGCGTCGTTCGGCACCTCGCCGAGACCGCCGTTGGTGAGGGCGAAGGCGTCCGTGCCGACCCGGACGGCGGCCACCTCCATGGTGAGCACGGTCTCCTGTTCGTCGGGCGTGGTACCGGCGAGGGTGATCCGCAGCCCCTGCCGCACGTCCCCGACCTCTGGCAGCGGGGCGTCGACGACCTGCACGTCCTCGACGATCCCGAGGTCCGTGGTGGCCGTGAAACGGGCGCACTGCACCGGCATCGTCCGCAGCCAGGCCAGTGTGGAGTCGACCTCGGCCGGGCTGCGTGCCCCGATCTGGTAGCGCAGCTGGGCGTCGGTGTCGGAGTCGTCCAAGCCGATGGCGACCCGGGCTGGGGCGCCCAGGAGCTCGTCGCTGTAGAGGGCGTCCAACAGCCCCTGGCACTGCCCGGCCCCGGTGGTCGCCTTCAGTAGTCCGTCCCGCCAGGTGGCTGCGCCGTGTGTCGCGGTCCAGGGGGCGCCGAGGTCGGCTTGGGTGATGAGCGCTGCCCGCGCCTGTTCGTCGCTGAGCGAGGAGCCGTCCGCGCGTGCGGACGCCTTGGGCGTCGGGGTCGGTCGGTCGATCGTCGGGAGGGGCTGTGGCGCGGTCGCCGGATGGTTCAGGCCGAGGGCGGCGCAGCTACCGACGGCGAGCAGGCCTGCGGCGATCAGGGAGAGCGGGAGGGCACGGGAGCGTATCGCGGGCGTCATCGGGGTGCCTCCTGGGCTGCGTGCCGGCGGAATCCGGTGGGGGGTGCCTGCTCCCACGGCAACACCACCGGGACCGCCCCACCAGCGCTCCGGGCCGTCCGGGTGAGGGCCCGCGGCACACGCGGGCTGACGGGTGACGGGAGCCTCGTGTGACGAGGGCCTGCGCGCGACGGGCGGGGTCGCGACGGGCGACGAGTGGTACGGGCGAGGTGGGCTGCCAAAATGCGTGGCCAGCCTCCGTACCCCTCGCTACGCTCACGCCCATGCAGCCCGCCCAGCAGTGCCCGTCGCGCACGACGACGCCGGAGACCGTCCCGGCGCGCTGACACCTGACCAGCATCGAAGCCCCGGGGCGAGTGCCCCGGGGCTTCGGCGTATCTGCTTGCGCTTCCCGGTTCCTCGTCCCGTCACCGTACGGAGGAGCCCTGATGAACGACCGACCGCATGACCACCGCCAGCTCGGCCGCGAACTCGGCCTGTTCGGCACCGACCCGCTGATCGGTGCCGGCCTGCCGTACTGGCTGCCTGACGGGGCGGTCGTACGGCACACCGTGGAGGAGTACATCCGGGAGGCGGAACGCGCAGCCGGATACCGGCACGTGTACTCGCCCGCGCTCGGCAAACGGGAACTGTATGAGATCTCCGGGCACTGGGAGCACTACCGGGAGGACATGTACCCGCCCATGAAACTGGGCGCCGACGAAGCCGACGAAGCCGGGGAGGCAGGGGAGGCCGGGGAGGTGGTCCTGCGCCCCAGCCTCTGTCCCCACCACGCCCTGATCTACCGTTCCCGCTCCCACAGCTACCGCGAGCTACCGTTGCGCCTCGCCGAGCTGGGCAGCATGCACCGGGCCGAACCGTCCGGGGCGCTGGGCGGCCTGACCCGAGTGCGGGCCATCCACCTCAACGACGCACATGTCTTCTGCACCCTCGGCCAGGCGGTGCAGGAGGCCGGTGATGCCCTGGAGCTGATCGCCCGTGCCTACGCCGACCTCGGCATCGAGGCGGTGCGCCACCGCCTCTCGCTGCCGGGCGAGGACGGGAAGTACGTCGCCGACCCCGAGCTGTGGCGCCGGTCGATCGCGCTGCTGCGGGAAGTTCTCGCCAAGGCCGGGGTGGCGTATGAGGAGGCGGAGGGTGAGGCCGCCTTCTACGGTCCCAAGATCGACGTGCAGATCGCGGACCCGGCCGGCCGCCAGTCCACCCTGTCCACCGTGCAGATCGACTTCCACCAGCCCGCCCGCTTCAATCTGCACTACACCGGCGCCGACGGCGCGAAGCACCGCCCGGTGATGGTGCACCGCAGCATCGTCGGCAGTGTCGAGCGGGTCGTCGCCCACCTGATCGAGGTGCACGGCGGAGCCTTCCCGGCTTGGCTGGCCCCGGTCCAACTGGTCGTGCTGCCGGTAGCCGGGGAGCAGGTGGAGCAGGCGTCCGCGCTGGTCCGGCAGGCCCTGGCACGGGGCCTGCGCGCCGAACTCGCCGGCCCTGAGCGGGGCACCCTGGGCGCCCGTGTCCGGGCGGCGCGCCTGGTGCCGTACCAGGCAGTGATCGGCGCCCGCGAGGCTGGGGCGGGCCTGGCCGCGGTGCGCCTTCGCGACGGTCGGCGCCCAGGGGAACTCCCCGTCTCCGAGTTGCTGCGCCGGATCGCCGCCCGGGTAGCCGCGCGCGGCACCGTCCTGTGGGAGTGACCGCTGCTCTCGATGGACGATCGGTACCGGTCGCAGCGCTACGGCTCGGCTTAGGGTCGGACCAACGGAAGGAGTCCGCCGTGGCCGGTCACCCCATCCCCGTGATCATCGACTGCGACACCGGTGTCGACGACGCCCTGGCCCTGCTGTTCGCCGTACGCCACCCGGGTCTGGACCTGCGGGCGGTGACCTGCGTGGCCGGGAACACGGACGTCGACGGGGTGGTCCGCAACACCCTGACCGTGCTGGAGCAAGCGGGTGCCCCCGACATCCCGGTGGGGCGGGGTGCCGAACGCCCGCTGCTCGAACCGGCCCGTTCGGCCCGCCATGTGCACGGTGCCGACGGCATGGGCGACCTGGGCCTGCCCCCGCCCAACCGGGCCGCCGCCGCGCTGGACGCCGTCACGCTCCTGCGCCGCGAGATCCTTGCCGCGCCCCGCCCGGTCACCCTGGTCCCGACCGCGCCCCTGACGAACATCGCCCTGCTGCTGCGCACCCACCCCGAGGTGACCCGCAACATCGAGCGGATCGTGTTCATGGGTGGTGCGGTGGCCACCGGCAACGCCACCCCGGTAGCCGAGTTCAACGTCTGGCACGACCCGGAGGCGGCGGCGATCCTGCTGACGGCAGGGGTGCCGATCACGATGTACGGCCTCGACGTCTTCCAGCAGGTCGTCGTTCCCAGCCCCGAGGTGCATCGCCTGCGCGCGAGCGCCGAGTCCGGTACCCGGCTGGCCGGTGAACTCCTGGCCCACCGCCCTACCACGCCGGGCGGTGACCCCGAGGCAGAGGAGGCGGGCGGTCTCGGCGACGCGGGCGCGGTGTGCGCGGTCGCCGACCCGCAGGGCATCACCACCCGTCTGCTGCCGGTCGAGGTCTGCCTCACCCAGGGCCCGGCCCGCGGCCAGACGGTCGTGGACCGCCGTCCCCGTCCCGGCGAATCCGAGATCCACGAGGGCGAGCGCGAACAGTCCCTGGTGGACGTGGCTCTGGAAGTGGACGTGGAGCGGTACGTGCGGCTGTACCTGGCGACGGTGACCCGCTCCTAGGACGGGACGGCCCGGTGGTCCGGCGGTGGGCCGCCGGGCGGCGGTGCCAGGTGGTGCCGGGCCGTATGTCCGTCGGGTCCAGGCCGGCCTCTACGACGTGTGCGCATGGGGGTTGTTCACTCTTCAACGCCCGAAGGTTCCCTTTGCGGGCGGTGTGGACAGATTCCGTACAGTCGTCCGTACCGGAGGGAGCCCGCATGGCAGACCACTCGTCCAAGGACCCCGACTGGTGGCGCCAGGCCGTCGTCTACCAGGTGTATCCGCGCAGTTTCGCCGACGCCGACGGTGACGGGCTCGGCGACCTGAAGGGCATCACCCGGCGCCTGGACCACCTTGCCGCGCTCGGCGTCGACGCCCTGTGGCTGAGTCCCTTCTATCCCTCCGAGCTCGCTGACGGCGGTTACGACGTCGCCGACCACCGGGACGTCGACCCACGCCTCGGCACCCTGGACGACTTCGACGCCCTGGTCGCCCAGGCCCACCGGCTCGGCCTGAAGGTCCTCGTCGACATCGTCCCCAACCACACCTCGCACCTCCATTCGTGGTTCCAGGAGGCCCTGCGATCCGCTCCCGGCTCCCCGGCCCGGGACCGCTACGTCTTCCGGCCCGGCCGTGGCGAACACGGTGAAGAGCCGCCCACCGACTGGCAGTCGGTCTTCGGCGGCAGCGCCTGGAAGAGGGCGCCCGACGGCGAGTGGTACCTCCACCTCTTCGCCCCCGAACAGCCCGACCTGAACTGGGACAACGAGGACGTCCGCACCGGCTTCCGCGCCACCTTGCGCTTCTGGGCCGACCGGGGCGTCGACGGTTTCCGCATCGACGTCGCCCACGGCCTGGCCAAGGACCTCACCGAGCCGCTGCGGGACGTCGGCGGCATCGGTTCCACCGGGGAGGAGGCCCTGCTGCGCGTCCCGCCGGGCAGCCACCCGTACTGGGACCGCGACGAGGTCCACGAGATCTACCGCGACTGGCGCAAGGTCTTCGACGCCTACCGCCCGCGGCGTACCGCAGTCGCCGAGGCCTGGGTGCCCGGCACCCGGCGCGCCTTGTACGCCCGCCCCGACGAACTCGATCAGGCCTTCAACTTCGAGCATCTGCAGGCCGGATGGGACGCGGACGAACTTCGCCGGGTCATCACCGACTCGCTGGCCACGGCCCGTGCCGTTGGCGCTTCCGCGACCTGGGTGCTCTCCAACCACGACGTCGTCCGGCACGCCTCCCGCCTCATGCTCCCGCCCGGCACCGACCCGGGAGCGTGGCTGCTGTCCGGTGGCAGCGCCCCCGCGGTCGACGGGCCGGCGGGGCTGTGCCGGGCCCGTGCCGCGACCCTGCTGATGCTTGCGCTGCCCGGTTCCTCGTACCTCTACCAGGGCGAGGAACTCGGCTTGCCGGAGGTCGCCGACCTGCCCGTCGAGGTCCTCCAGGACCCGGTCTGGGAGCAGACCGGTCGTGTCCGCAAGGGGCGCGACGGCTGCCGGGTGCCGTTGCCGTGGACGACGACGGGACCGTCGTACGGCTTTGGTCCCGGCGCCGCCTGGCTGCCGCAGCCGCCCTGGTTCGCGTCGTACTCGGTTGAGGCGCAGACCGGGACGGAGGGCTCCACGCTGGAGCTGTACCGGACCGCCCTGCAGCTGCGCCGGGGGCTGCTGGAAGGCGAGACGCTGACCTGGACGCAGGACGCCCCCGCCGGGGTCCTGGACTTCACCCGCTCGGCGGCCTGGCGCTGCGTCGCCAACCTCACGGCCACACCGGTGCCGCTTCCGCCGGGCGAGATCCTGCTGAGCAGCGCGCCGTTCGACCGGGCCGGGACGCTGCCACCGGACACCACGGTCTGGCTCGCTTGAACGTGCTGCCGCGGTCCGGGGCAGTTCGGGGCCGTCGGCCGCCGCAGAGGACGTGACGGGCCGGGGCGAGGCGGGATCCCGGCGATCCCGCACGGACACCGGTGGCGGCAGGCAATTGCGTTCCGTTGGTGCTCATGACAAACGGTTGGTGAAATGTTGACCCTCCGCCGGGAGAAGCCGGACGAAACGCGGGCCTAGATTCGCCGCATGCCCCCACCCCCCAGAACGCCTGCCGTCCTCCCCGTCCTGCCCTACCGCAAACCGACCAAGGGCCGCGACTACTGGGTGCTGGACGACGTCCTGCCCGACGTCGATGCCGTGCGGGCGCGCTGCCTGGCCAAGGACGACTGGGTCGAGGGGTACCCCTACACCTCCGAGACGTGGCCGGGCCTGCGTGCCATGCCCGGCCTCGAACCGGGTGAACTCGCCCGTGTCGAAAGGCTGGTCAAGAAGGCGACCGGTGCCAAGGAGCTGTGGGTGCAGCAGGCGCCCGGCGGAGGCACCCTCAATCACAACTGCGTCCAGGTCGTCGGCGAGGGCGAGAGCGAGCCCCGCCCGCACACCGATTCCCGCGCATTGTGCCGGTACGCGGCCGTGCTGTACCTCAACCCGCACGTGCCCAAGGACTGCGGCACCAGTTTCTACCGTCAGCACCTGCCCGGCGGCCGGCTCGGCGGCAACGTCGTGCAGGCCCCGCACAACAACCTCGTCGAGGCCCTCGGTACCCGCTTCGTCACCCCGGACGCCTTCGAGGAGGACGTCCGGGTCCCCCACAGGTACAATCGCCTGCTGCTCTACAACGCCAACCTGGTGCACAGCGCGACCGGTTACTCCGGCAGGACGCTGGAGGAGAAACGCATGACGGCGGTCTTCTTCTGGATGGTCTGAGCCGGTCCCCGTCATCGTGGTGCGAAGCGGAACGCGTGCCGCCCGAACTGTCCTGGCCGTCCCGGGCCCGTCGCGGGCCGGGGACCGGACCGGTGGCCGGCGGCACGAGCGCGGTGCCGGCTTCGCGCGCCGGGATGGGCAACCCATTGCCCGGACCGGCGAAGCGCTGGTCACAGGCCCCTGGCGGTCCGTCCAACCGGTACGTCAGGATGCTCCGGTGACAGAACAGATGGACCAACCCATTGCCTACCCCTTCGGGCTTCGGCCGATCCGGTTGTCGGGACAGCTGGCAGCCGGGGCACTGCTGCTCGCCGGATTGGTCTGGGTCGTGCGGGGTGTGTGGGAGATCCGGCTGGCACTGGCCGGGGAGCCGGCGTCAGGGCCGCCCGTTCAGGGGAACGGAGTGCACCGGCCGCTCAATGCACTGGAGGACTCCTACCATTTCGTCAATGCTGCCGGGAGCGTCGGCGGCCTCCTGTGCGCGGTCTTCTTCATCGGGTGGCTGTGGCGGGTGCGGGACAACGCGAAGGCGTTGTCGGGACAGGTGCCCAAGTACGCGGGGTTCTGGGTCTACGCCGGATGGTGCGTGCCCATCGTCAACCTCTGGATTCCGCGGGGGATCGTCGCCGATGTGTTCCACGCCTCGGCTCCGGGTCGGAAGCTGCCCGCCTCCCTCAACGTGTGGTGGGTGCTGTGGCTGATCGGAATGCTGAGCGGAGTGGGATTCGTGTACCGCGACTCCACCGATGAGATCATCGCCCGTACCTACACCGGGGTGGGGCCGTTGCTGGTGTTCGACGCTGCCGTCGTCGGTTCGGCCGTGGCGGGGGCCCTCGTCGTACGGGCCCTGACCCGGGTGCAGCTGGAGCGGATGCGGGGGGTACTGCCGGAGGGTGACAAGGGCGGTCACGTCGTGGCCCCGTCCCCGGGAGTGTCCTGACTCGTGCCGGGACCGGGTCGGCCGTGCCCGGCTGACTGAGCTCCCGTCATGTCCGGCCGTCCTGATGTGGGGCCGGGGCGGGTGAGCGGTGTGTGCGGCCGTGCCGGGCGCGGTACGGATGCCCGGCATGAGCAGTGTCGCGATCGTGGGTGCGGGGCCCGGGCTGGGGGCCGCCGTTGCGCGTAGGTTCGGGCGGGAGGGTTTCGGTGTCGCGCTGATCGCCCGGGACCGGGACCGGCTTGATGAGATCGCCGGCCTTCTGGGAGCCGACGGGGTCACCGCTTGCGGGTTCGGCGCCGATGTGCGCAAGCCGGAGGAGTTGGCCGCGGCTCTGGACAGCGCCGCCGACGCGCTCGGCACCGTCGAGGTGCTGCAGTACAGTCCGGTGCCGCACCGGGACTTCATGCGGCCCGTGCTGGAGACCGGGCACCGCGACCTCGTCGGACCGGTCGAGTTCTCGGTGTACGGGCCTGTCGTCGCGGTGCAGCGGGTGTTGCCGGGGATGCGGGGGCTGGGACGCGGCACCATCCTGTTCGTCAACGGGGGTACCGCCGCCGTGCCCCGCCCGGAGCGGGCGGGGACTTCGATCGCGTTCGCCGCGGAGAGCGCGTACGGGCTTCTGCTGCACGAACGGCTGGCCCGCGAGGGCATCCATGTCGCGCAGCTGGTGATCTCGGGGGCGATCGTGCCGGGGCACCCCCGGAGGGACCCAGTCGTGCTGGCCGAGACCCTGTGGAGCATGCACCGGGAGCGGCACGGGTTCCGGCGGTACGCCGACGACCTCGACGGCTGACGGGGTCCTGTCATCCTGCGTAGTGGGAGTTTGTGGGCCAATATGGGGATGTTGGCCGCATTGCTCTCTTCGAGGGGGCCTCAATGGCTGTCGAAATACCGGCGCTCATCAAGCCGTCCCGGCTCAGAAGCCGCGGAGGACTGCTGGGCGAGTGCCTCGCGGAGTTCCTCGGGACCTTCGTCCTCATCTCCTTCGGCTGCGGCGTGGTGGCGATGGCGGTCGCCGCGCTGCCCGGCTCGGGCCGTGCCGCCACACCCACCACGATCTTCCTCGCGGCCGGAGACTGGCTGCTGATCACCTGGGGCTGGGCACTGGCCGTCGCCTTCGGTGTCTATGTGGCCGGCGGTGTGAGCGGTGCCCACATCAACCCGGCGGTGACGCTGGCCATGGCCGTGCGCCGTGGGTTCGCCTGGGTCAAGGTGGTGCCGTACATCATCTCGCAGGTGGTGGGCGCGTTCGCGGGCGCTGCGCTGGTGTACCTCGTCTACCACAACGCCATCAGCGCCTACGACAGCGCGTCGACGGCGCCGAAGACGAACGGGCACACGCTCGCCTCGTTCTCCATCTTCGCCACCTTCCCGGCGCCCTACTTCCATGGTGGTGTCGCGGGTCCGCTGATCGACCAGATCGTCGGTACGGCCTTCCTGGTCATGTTCGTCGTCGCCATCATTGACCTGCGCAACCAGGCGGTGAAGGCGAACCTCGCCCCCCTCATCGTCGGTTTCATCGTCGCCGCGATCGGCATGTCCTACGGGGCCAACGCGGGCTACGCCATCAACCCGGCGCGTGACTTCGGGCCGCGGCTCTTCACCTGGGTGGCGGGCTGGCAGAGTTTGGCCTTCCCGGGGAGCGAGTCCGGCGCGTTCAGCGCCTATTGGTGGATCCCGATCGTGGGGCCGCTCGTCGGCGGCGTGATCGGGATCCTGATCTACGACCTCTTCATCGGTGACGTACTGCTCGTCCGGGCGGAACTCGCCGAGCCGCGGGAGCCGGGGGAGACGACCCCGGTGCGGACGGTCGACGAGGACGAGGGGTGACGAGGGGGGGACGAGGGGTGACGAGGGGTAGGGCGGCCTGTCGTTTCCTCCGTGGGTGCGGGTGCGGGTGCGGGTGCGCGGTAAGGCGCGCGTGTCAGGCGTCGTTTGCGTCCTGCGCCCCGGCACCCGCCCGGCGGGCCGTGGCCGCGATCTCCTCCAGGGCCGCCAG
Source organism: Streptomyces pluripotens (assembly GCF_000802245.2). Classification (NCBI taxonomy): domain Bacteria; kingdom Bacillati; phylum Actinomycetota; class Actinomycetes; order Kitasatosporales; family Streptomycetaceae; genus Streptomyces; species Streptomyces pluripotens. Next base: position 3,385,909 of record NZ_CP021080.1, on the reverse strand, counting down.
GTGGCCGGCCAGCGCCCGGTGGCCGCTGATGGTGAGGGAGGCCCAGGTGCGCGGGCGTTTGCCCAGGTGGCCCTTGCGGACCCTGACGTGGCCTGTCTTCTCCAAGGCGGAGAGGGTCTTGCTCAGCGTGGAGTCGGACACCCCGCAGTAGTCGCGCAGCACCCCGAACTCGGCTTCACCGCAGGCGGAGAGGTAGGCGGTGAGGGCCAGCCGGTTGGGGTGGTGCAGTTCCCGGTCCAGAGCTGGGGGCGCGTCGCCCGGGTGGCCGGTCATACAGGGCCTTGGGCGATGCCGTAGCCGCGGGAACGGATCCGGCCCGCTGTGCGGGCCGCGGCCTGGGCTGCCTGCGCGGCGCCGAGTGCCTGCGCCGCCTGCCGTGCGTCGATCGAGTCCCCCGCACTGGTCATGTGTGCGCCTCCGATGCGCTCTGGTGTACTGCGGTGAGGTCACTGCGTTGATGGTCAGTCAACTCTCTGTTCCACACATCGTCATCATGGATAGTACTTTCCAAGAATGCAAGTACTTTCCGGTCCGGCGGCCGGTCGTACCGTTGCCCGGTGCGGCCGGGCGCCGCTCACAGCGGTCTGTTCGGCCAGTCCAGCAATCGTGCCCCGATCACCGCCGTCTGGAGCGTGTATCGGTGGGCGGGGTCGGCTGGATTGGCGCCGGTGAGCTTGTGGATGCGCTCCAGGCGGTAAGTGAGTGCGCGCACGCTCAGCGAGAGGCGGCGGGCGGCCTCGGCGGCCACGCAGCCGGAGTCGAAGTATGCGGTGAGGGTGTCCAGTAGGGGCAGCGCACCGCCCCGGGCCGAGGTGAGCGGGCCGAGGGTGTGCGAGACCAGGTCGGCCATCGCCTGCCGGTCCCGGGTGAGGACGGGGTACACCAGCAGGTCGGCGGCGCGCAGCACCGGCTCCTCCAGGTCGAGGCGGGCGGCCATCTCCAGTGCGGCCAAGGCCTCTTCGTACGACTGCACGACCCCGCCGGGGCCGGGCTGCGGGCGGCCGATCGCGACCCGGCCGCCGTCCGTGGCCGCGTACGCCTGTTTGGCGAAGTGGACGATGACCTCCTCCTCGTCACCGGGGGCCACGCACAGCAGTCGGCCGTTCTTGGTGGTGAGCAGGATGCTGCGGGCGTCGAACCGGGCTAGGACGGCGGCCTCGACCTGACGGGCGACCGGGTCACCCTCCCCGTACGCGGCGGAACCCTCGGCAACAGCTACCGAGTGGGCGCGGGAGAGCCGCAGACCAAAACGTTCGGCGCGTTCGGCGAGCCGGCCCAAGTCGCTGCGGCCGTAGAGCAGGTCGTCGATGAACTCCCGGCGCGCGGCTTCCTCCCGGCGCACGGCGCTGCGCTGGGCACGTTCGTACCCTTCGGCGAACGCGTCGACCGCCTGCTGCACGGCGCCCAGCGCGCTGTCGGCCGAGCCGGGAGCCTGGGGCCAGGAGGCCCGGGCGGCGGCGAGGTGGGCGACGACCAGGGCACGCAGCCCCTGCCCGGACTCCGCGGCCTGTTCGCCCAGTGTCCGATGGGCTTTGAGCTCGTCTCTGGTCAGGCGTCGACCGGTGGCCGCGACGTCGGCCAGCGTGCGGACGAAACCGTTCAGATAGCGCTCGGGTATGTCCTGCTGCTCGGTCACGCTGCCCCGTTCCCCCTGGTGATCTTTACGGGCCGACGGCGTTCACTGAGTGCCGGTCCGGCATGCAGACCCTAGTGAACTCTGCCGGAAACCGGCAATGCGGGAGCATGCCCCCCTCACGCACCATCCTCCGTGGGGAGCGCTATGGAGGGTTCCGGTGCCGGACATCGGCAGATGTCCGGCACCGGAACCACGGGGGCTCCGACCTCGTTGCCTGATGCAAGGACGTATGCTATGGAAGCCCTCGGCGTGCTCATCGCCGTATGCCTGTTCGCCGCGCTGTTCGTGCTGTTCCTGCTGTCCCGGCTCTATCGCAAGGTGGAGCAGGGGCGTGCCCTGATCGTGTCGAAGATCCGCAAGGTGGAGGTGAGCTTCACCGGGCAGGTCGTGCTGCCGGTGCTGCACAAGGCCGAGGTCATGGACATCTCGGTGAAGACGATCGAGATCACCCGCTCCGGTCGGGACGGGCTGATCTGCCGGGACAACATCCGGGCGGACATCCGCATCTCGTTCTTCGTCAAGGTCAACAAGACGGCCGAGGACGTCATCAAGGTCGCCCAGGCCGTCGGTACCGCGCGTGCCAGTGACCAGGCCACGCTGCAGGAGCTGTTCCACGCGAAGTTCTCCGAGGCGCTGAAGACCGTCGGCAAGCAGATGGACTTCACCGACCTCTACACCAAGCGGGAGGAACTGCGCTTCCAGATCATTGAGTTGATCGGTGTCGACCTCAACGGTTACCACCTGGAGGACGCGGCGATCGACTATCTGGAGCAGACGCCGCTGACTCAGCTGGACCCGGCCAACGTCCTCGATGCCCAGGGCATTCGCAAGATCACCGAGCTGACGGCGGTCGAGCACGTGCGCACCAACGAGGCCAAGCGCACGGAGGAGAAGGAGATCACCCGGCAGGACGTCGACGCCCGCGAGGCCATTCTGGAGCTGGAGCGCCGGCAGACGGACGCCGAGATCAAGCAGAAGAGGGAGATCGAGACGTCCCGCGCCCGAGAGGAGGCCGAGACCGCACGGGTCGTGGAGGAGGAGCGGCTGCGTGCCCAGACCGCCTTCCTGCGCACCGAGGAACAGCTCGGCGTGCAGCGCGAGAACCAGTCCCGGGAGATCGCCGTCGCCGCGAAGAACCGCGAGCGGGTCATCGCCGTGGAGAACGAGCGGATCGAGAAGGACCGGCTGCTGGAGGTCATCGCCCGAGAGCGGGAGACCCAGCTGACGCAGATCGCCGCGGAGAAGGAAGTCGAGGCGGAGAAGCGGGAGATCGCCGAGGTCATCCGCGAGCGGGTCGCGGTGGACCGTACGGTCGCCGAACAAGAGGAGTCCATCAAGAAGCTGCGCGCCGTGGAGCAGGCCGAGCGCGAGCGGCAGGCCATCGTCATCGCCGCCGAGGCGGAGGCGCAGGAGAAGCTGGTCAAGGACATCAAGGCCGCCGAGGCCGCAGAGCAGGCCGCCACCCACCGCGCTGCCGAGGAACTCACTCTCGCCGAGGCCCGGTTGAAGACCGCGGACTTCGACGCGCAGGCCAAGCTGCGGCTTGCCGAGGCTGTCCAGGCGGAGGCCGCCGCTGAGGGTCTGGCCGCGGTGCAGGTCCGTGACAAGGAGGCCGAGGTCATCGAGAAGGCCGGTCGGGCGGAGGCGGAGGCCACCCAGGCGCGGCTGCGTGCGGAGGCCGACGGCACTCAGGCCAAGGCGCTTGCGGAGGCCGCCGGCATCGGCGAGAAGCTGAAGGCCGAAGCGGCGGGCCTGACCGAGAAGGCGGCGGCGATGGCCGCCCTGGACGAGGCTTCGCGCGGACACGAGGAGTACCGGCTGCGGCTGGAGGCGGAGAAGGAGATCCGGCTGGCCGGGCTGGACACCCAACGGCAGGTCGCCGAGGCCCAGGCCACGGTGCTGGCGACCGGTCTGGAGAACGCCGACATCGACATCGTCGGCGGGGAGTCCGTCTTCTTCGACCGGCTCGTCTCGGCGGTCTCGCTCGGCAAGTCGGTCGACGGCTTCGTCGCCAACTCCAGCACCGCTCAGTCGCTGGCCGGGCCCTGGCTGGACGGTTCGTCGAGCTTCACCGACGACCTGACCCGCATCCTCGGCTCGTTCGGCACGGCCGATGTGCAGAACCTGACGGTGTCGGCGCTGCTGATGGGATTGATGAAGGGCGGTGGCCCGCAGGCCGGCCGGTTCCAGGAACTGCTGGACCGGGCGGGCGAACTGGGCCTGTCCGACACCCCGCTCGCCGCGCTGAACGGCTCCATGGTCCGGGGCTGAACGGCTCCTTGGTCCGGCTGGACGGCTCCGGCCGCACCGGACCGAGAGCCGCGGCAGAACGGCCGCCGCACGGGGGCGGCGCCGCAAGGGGGGCATCGCCGTACGGGGGCGGCGATGCATGGGAGGCCACCGGCCGGGGCCGCCGCCGAACGGGGGTTGGCGGCGGCCCCGGCCGGTACGCACACCCCGGCGGCTCTTCGCCGTTCCCCCTGAGCTGCTCCTTGTAGCTCCTCATGGCTTCCTCACAGCTCACCGCAGTTCTCGAAGGGAACATCCTCCATGGCAACCGTCGTCCCGGAGACGGGCTCGAACGACGACACGGTGGACGCCGGCACCCACGGCACGGTCGACACCGGCACCTACGAGGTGCTCCGCGACCGGCTCGCCGCTCAGGCCGCTGACCTCACCCGGCGTGCCGAGGCGTTGAACGACCGCCGCGCCGAGGAGTTCGGCTCGGCCCGGCTGGAGCTCACGGCCACCGAGCGCCTCGGCACCGCACACGGCTGCGTGCCGTGCGACATCGTGGCCGTCGGGGACGTCCTGTTGTTCGGCGGAACGGGGCGCGGCGACGACGGGACCGGGATCGCCGTCGGCGACGTGCTCGCCCTGTACGACCGGGACGGCAACCGGCTGCCCGAAGACGCCGTACCGGGCCTTCTCGACGACCCGGCGTTCGTACAGGAGTTCACCGCGCTGCACCGCTACTACCGGCAGGCGCGCCTGCTGCGGCTGCGCCGGGTCGGCGGACGGCTGCTGGCGGTGTTCCGCACGGGCGAGAAGGCCGACGACGTCCGCGCCCTGCGGTGGGCCCTGACGGACGGTGGCCGGGCGGAGTTCCTGGACGCCCGGGGCGACCGCGACGACGCCTTCCCACCCGCGCACGACGTGGCCTGGACGCAGACCACCCGGGAGGACCACGTCCTCGGCCGGGATGCGCGTGACGGTCGTGACCTGCGGGATCCGTACGTCGCGGTGCCCGGTGGGTTGGGCGTGGCCACCGTCGGGGGTTTCCTCACCGTGCGTACCCGGGACGGTGAGGAGTTGTTCGCCGAACCGGTGCAGGAGCCGCTGCAGTCGCTCGCCGATGCCGGTGTCGCCCACGCCCGCGTGGGAGCACTGGTGCTGCTGCGAGTGCGGCCGTACAAGGAGGATGCCGACCGGTACCTGGTGTTCGACACCCTGAACCGGACGGTGGTCCGGCTGGACGGCATCGGGCAGGCCTGCCGCCGGCTGCCCGAGGAGCAGGGCATCGTGTTCCCCGGCGGGTACTGTCTGGCCGGCGGCGCACACAAGGCGTACGAACTCGATGTGCAGGCACTGGAGTTCGAGTGCGAGGTGCGTGCCCCGAACGGGGAGGACGTGCTGTACGCGTTCCGCTCCCGGGCCGAGGGCCGCGCCCTGCTGCTGTCGTACAACACCCTGCGCAAGGAGGTCGCGACCCCGCTGCCGTGCCGTGGCTGGGCGCTGTTCGACGACGGCGGCCTCGCCGTGCTGCGCACCAAGGACGGCGAACCCGCGCGCACCCACCCGCTCCAGTGGTGGACCTCGCCGTACGTCTCCGACACCCATGCCGCCGCCCTGCGCACTGGCACCGGCGAGCTGGCCCGGGTCGGCAACGCGGACCTCGTGCGCGGGCTCGCCGACTGCCTGTCCGTCGCCCGGCTGGTGGCCGACGGCATCGGGACGGGCGAGGGTTACCGGGCACTGGCAGCCGCCTGTGTGCGCGCCGCCGACAGCCACCACTGGCTCGCCGAGCCCGGACTGGGTGGCCTGCACGAGCCGCTGGAGGCGGTCCGGGAGACCGCCGAGCAGGTGCTGGCGGAGTTCGAGACCGTACGGGACCTGACCCGGCAGGCAGCGGACGCCCTGGACGAGGCCGCCGAACGGATCGCCTCCGTGGTGCGCCGGCTGCGCGGCGAAGCCCCGCGCGAGGCCGCGGCCTGGGTGCGCGGATTGACCGAACTCCGGCAGGCACACGGCCACGTGCTCACCCTGAAGGAGCTGCGGTACGTCGACGCCGCCCGGGTGGATGCGCTGGCCGCCGAAACGGAGGCGGACCTCGGCGCGTTCGGGCGGCGCGCGGTGACCTTCCTGGCCCGCGAGGACGCCTTCGCCACTCACCAGGAGGACGTCGCACGGCTCGTCGCCGAGGCGGAGTCGATCGAGACGGTCGCCGCCGCGGCACCCGTCACCGCCCGGTTGGACGACCTCGCCGACGGGCTGCGCACGGTCACCGAGGTCGTCGCCGGCCTCGACATCGCCGACGCCACGGTCCGTACCGCCGTGCTGGAGCGCATCGCCGACGTGCTGGGCGGGGTGAACCGAGCTCGTGCCACCCTCGACGCCCGCCGCCGCGGCCTCCAGGACCACGAGGGGCGAGCGGAGTTCGCCGCCGAGACGGCCTTGCTCGCCCAGGCCGTCACCGCCGCGCTCGCCGCGTCCGGCACCCCGCAGGAGTGCGACGACCAGCTCACCGGCGTGCTCTCCCGGGTGGAGGACCTGGACGGCCGTTTCGCCGAGTTCGATGACTTCCTCACCGAACTCGCGGACAAGCGCACCGAGATCTACGAGGCGTTCGCCGCCCGCAAGCAGTCCCTCGCCGACGCCCTCGCCCGACGCGCCGAACAGCTCGCCGTGTCGGCGGGGCGGGTGCTGGAGACGATCGGCAGGCGCGTGGCGACGCTCGCCGACACCGACGCCGTCACCACCTACTTCGCCTCCGACCCGTTGGTCGCCAAGGTCCGCCGTACCGCCGCGGAACTGCGTTTTCTCGGCGACAGCGTGCGGGCCGAGGAACTCGACGGCCGGCTCAAGACGGCCCGTCAGGAGGCTGCCCGCGCGCTGCGCGACCGCACCGACCTGTACGTCGACGACGGCCGCACCCTGCTGCTCGGCGGTCACCGGTTCGCCGTCAACACCCAGCCGCTCGACCTGTCCCTCGTGCCGCACGGTGACGGCCTGGCCTACGCCGTCACCGGAACCGACTACCGCGCCCTCGTCACCGACCCGGACTTCGCCGCGACCCGCCCCTTCTGGGACCGCCACCTCCCGTCCGAGTCACCCGAGGTCTACCGTGCCGAACACCTCGCCGCCCGGTTGCTGGCCGGGCACGGTCCGGCCGTCCTCGCCGCCGCTGACCTGCCCGCCCTGGTGCGCCGGGCGGCGCAGGAGTCGTACGACGAGGGCTACGAGCGTGGCGTCCACGACCACGACACCACCGTGATCCTCACTGCCCTGCTGCCCCTGTACGACGGTGCGGGAACCCTGCGGCACGAGCCCGCCGCCCGGGCCGCCGCCCAGCTGTTCTGGGCGCATGCCGCCACCGAGGCGGACCGGACCGACTGGGTGCGGCGGGCGGTGTCCCTGGCCCGGGCCAGGGACACCTTCGGCGATGTGCCGGCGATCGGCGAGCTGCAGCGGGAGCTGGCCGGGGTCATCGAGGCCTGGGACCCGCAGCTGGCGGGTGCTCCGGCTGCCGCGTACCTTTTCGAGGAACTGACCTGTGGTCCCGAGGGCTTCGTGCTGGGCGCTGCCGCCCGCACCCTGCTGGAGAAGTTCCGGCACACGGTGGGGAGTTCGGACTACGGCCGGGACTTGGAGGGGCTGACCGAGCTGTCCGCGCGCCGGCAGGTCGCCGAGGCCTGGCTCGGCTCGTACGCCGCTGCGACCGGCACCGACGCCGCTCCCGGTGAACTGGCCGAGGCGGTCGCCGCCGAGCTGTGTCGAGACCTGCCCCGCTACGAAGGCGACGCCCCGCTGACCGCGACCGCCGAGGGCCTGTTGGGCACCCATCCGCGGATCGCCGGCGGCCGGCTGCCGGTGCGGCTGGACGAGTTCCTGGCCCGGACGGCCCGGTTCGCGGCGCACGACGTGCCCGCGTTCCGCGCCTACCAGGGCCGCCGCAGTTCCCTGCTGGCTGCCGAACGCGACCGGCTGCGGCTGGCCGACCACCGGCCCCGCGTCATGTCGGCCTTCGTCCGCAACCGGCTGGTGGACGAGGTGTACCTGCCGCTGGTCGGCGACAGCCTGGCCCGCCAACTCGGCACCACTGGCGCGGGCAAGCGCACCGACACCGGTGGGCTGCTCTTGTTGGTCTCCCCGCCCGGCTACGGCAAGACGACCCTGATGGAGTACGTCGCCGACCGGCTCGGCCTGATGCTGGTCAAGGTCAGCGGCCCGGCGCTCGGGAACTCCGTCACCTCGCTGGACCCGGCAGACGCCCCGAACGCCACCGCCCGCCGCGAGATCGAGAAGATCAACTTCGCGCTGGCAGCCGGCAACAACACCCTGCTCTACCTAGACGACATCCAGCACACCTCGCCCGAGCTGCTGCAGAAGTTCATCCCGTTGTGCGACGCCACCCGCCGTATCGACGGGGTGTGGGACGGCGGGCCGCGCACCTACGACCTGCGCGGCAAGCGGTTCGCGGTGTGCATGGCCGGCAATCCCTACACCGAGTCCGGTGAGCGGTTCCGCATCCCCGACATGCTCGCCAACCGGGCCGACGTCTGGAACCTCGGCGACGTACTCACCGGCAAGGAGGACGCCTTCGCGCTCAGCTTCGTCGAGAACGCCCTGACGGCCAACCCGGCGCTGGCCCCGCTCGCCGCCCGCGAGCGCGCCGATCTGGAGTTGCTGGTCAGGCTGGCTGCGGCTGACCCCACGGCCCGTGCCGACCGCCTCGCCCACCCGATACCGCAGGCCGATCTGGACCGTGTCCTGGCCGTGCTGCGCCATCTGCTGGCGGTGCGCGACACGGTGCTCACCGTCAACGCGGCCTACATCGCATCGGCCGCCCAGGCCGAGGAGGCCCGTACCGAGCCGCCGTTCCGGCTGCAGGGCTCCTACCGGGACATGAACCGGATTGCCCAGCGGCTGCGGCCGGTCATGAACGGCGCCGAACGCGATGCCGTCGTCCACGACCACTACACGGCCGAGGCCCAGACCCTCACCACGGGCGCCGAGGCCAACCTGCTGAAGCTGGCCGAACTGTGTGGCACGCTCACCGCCGAACAGGCCGCCCGCTGGGCCGAGGTGAAGACCGCCCACGTCCGGGCCCGCACGCTCGGTGGCCCGGAGGAGGACCCGCTGGCCCGGGCGGTGGCCGCCCTGGGCCTGCTGGCAGACCGGGTGGCGGCCGTGGAGTCGGCCATCACCCGGGCCCGCGTCGTCCGGGGAGGGGAACACTGATGGTGTACTTCCTCGCTCCCGTGTCGGCCGCGTTCGCGGTCGTCACCCTGAGCACGGCGTTACTGGTCCGCCGGGACCGCCGGCGTGCGGGCGCCTACCGCGTTCTGGGCAGTCCCGGCGCGAACGGTGGGCTGGTCTGGCGCACGGACAGCGAGACCGAAACGATCCGGGCGTTCACGGCACCGGCCGCGCAGCGGGCCTCCGGTCCCCGGTCGCCGGGCGGAGCGGACCGGGGACCGGGAGGATGTCCGTTCGCCGCCCGCCGGTTGTATCGTGATCGTACGAGCGAGCCTGAGACAGGAGCCGAGCGTGCGCGCGCGTGACCTGGCGGTGGAGTACGAGACGATCGGCCTTGACAGCGACGCCCTGGACGCGGCCCGGCTGATGGCCGAACACCGGCTGCCCGCCCTGCTGGTGGTCGACGACCAAGGCGCCCCACGGGCGATTCTGCCCGCCTCCCAGATGATCAAGATCCTGGTGCCGGCCTATGTGGTCGAGGACCCCACCCTCGCGGCGGTGGTCGACGAGCGTCACGCCGACCGGCTGTGCGAGGCACTGGCCGGCCGCAAGGTGAGCGAGTGCCTGTCGCAGAGCGTGCCCCCGCCGCCCGTCGCCGCGGCGGACGACACCGCGCTGGAGGTCGCCGCGCAGATGGCGCAGGCACGCAGCCCGCTGGTGGCCGTTGTCGAGGAGGACGAGGTGGTCGGCGCGGAGAAGGACAAGTCGGGTGGGCGCCTGCTCGGTGTGATAACCGCCTCTCATCTTCTCGAACGCCTGCTTGCCGCGACATCGCACGGTCCGGCACCGGCCTAGCCGGTCCGCCGTGCCCCGGCCCGGTTCGGCAGGTATGTCGTGCTCCGGTCCGGTTGGTAGGTATGGCCCGCTCCAGCCTGTTTCAGCAGGTATGTCGTATCCCGGTCCGACCCGGCCTGGCAGGTCATGCCGGCGGGGGGTGAAGCGGGCGCCGGTCGTCCGCTTGCTCTGAATTGCCGGGAACCGGCAACGCAGGGGCCCGAGCAGTGCCCGGCAGCGGCCTGTCAAAGAAGCGTCAAGGAAAGGTAAGGTTCCCGGTGGTGTGCCGGGAAGCCTGGTCGGCGAGTTTGAGGATACGTCTCTCTTCCGATCGGGGATCTTGGACATGGTGCTGGTGGTGGTGTTCGGCGTCGCCCTGCTCGTGGCGGTGCTGCTGTCGGGCCTCGCGGCTCGGACGGTGCTCTCCACGTCCTTGCTCTTCCTGGCTGGTGGCGCACTCGTCAGCGACGGCTTTCTCGGCCTGATCCACATCACGCCGGACAGCGAGATCGTCTCGGTGACGGCGGACCTCGCGCTGTTCGCGGTGCTCTTCACCGACGGCATGCACGTCTCGCTGCCGAAACTGCGCTCCAACTGGCGCAACCCGGCGCGCGCCCTCGGCTTGGGCATGCCGCTCGCGTTCGTCTTCATGGGGCTGGTCACCCACTACCTGGTGGGACTGGACTGGACGACATCGCTCCTGGTGGGGGCGGTCCTGGCGCCCACCGACCCCGTGTTCGCCTCGGCGATCGTCGGGCGTGCCGAGGTCCCGGTCAAGCTGCGTCAGCTGCTGAACGTGGAGAGTGGCATCAACGACGGGCTCGCCCTACCGGTCGTTCTCGTCCTGATCGCCGCTGCCGGCCCGACGGCGGGCGGTGCCGATGCGGAACCGGGGAAGATCGCGGCCGAGTTGCTGCTCGGTCTGGCCCTCGGTGTCGTCCTGCCCCTGCTGGTCAACGGGCTGGTACGGTTCCGCCTGCTGGGCGCGGAGCCGAAGCTGCAGCCGTTGCTGCCGCTGGCGACCGGGGTCATCCTGTACGCCACCTGCCACCTGACGCACGCCAACCCGTACCTGGCGGCATTCTCGGCGGGTGCGGTCCTCGCGCACGTCTCGCCGGAGGCCAAGAAGTCCTTCGAACCGCTGGGTGAGGCCCTCGCCGAGCTGGCGAAGTTCGCCGCACTGCTGGTCTTCGGCGCGTTGCTCACCCCGCAGCTGTTCGGTGACCTCTCGTTCGGCGGTTATGTGGCGGTGCTGCTGGCGATCCTGCTGATCCGCCCGGCGTCGCTGCTGCTGTCGCTGCTCGGCACCCGTATCTCCCGGCAGGAGAAGCTGGTGGCTGCCTGGTTCGGCCCGAAGGGCTTCGCCTCGGTGGTGTACGGGCTGCTGGTGCTGCAGTCCGGCATTCCGCAGGCACGGGAGGCGTTCACGCTGATCGCCGTGTGCATCGCCTTCTCGATCGTCGCCCACAGCTCCACCGACGTGCCGATCGCCCGCGCGTTCGACGTCGACGACCTCGCGGGCATCCCGGACGGCGGTGCCGACGCGGACGCCCCCGCGAGTGCGCCCTCGCAAGCCCCCTCAGCAATCTCGGCAACCGGAGGATCGTGAACGACTGGCACAGCTGGGCGGCGATCGTCGTTTTCGTCGGCGCGTACGCCCTGATCATCAGCGAGAAGATCCACCGGGTCGCCGTGGCCCTCGGCGGTGCCGGCCTGATGCTGGCGATCGGGGCGACCGACGACGTCTCGGCGTTCTACTCCGAGAACTCCGGTGTCGACTGGAACGTCATCTTCCTGCTCATGGGCATGATGATGATCGTCGGTGTACTCAAGAAGACCGGCATGTTCGAGTATCTGGCGATCTGGGCGGTCAAGCGGGCCCAGGCCAAGCCCTTCCGGGTCATGGTCATGCTTGTCGTCATCACCGCCCTGGCCTCCGCCCTGCTCGACAACGTCACCACGGTCCTGCTGATCGCCCCGGTGACCCTGCTGGTGTGCGAGCGCATGGCGCTGCCCGCGGCGCCGTTCCTGATCGCCGAGGTGATGGCCTCGAACATCGGCGGCACCGCGACCCTGGTCGGCGACCCGCCGAACATCATCATCGCGAGCCGGGCCGGCCTGACCTTCAATGACTTCCTGGTCAACCTGGCCCCGCTCGTCGTGGTGCTGGTGGTCGTGTTGATCGCCCTGTGCCGGGTGCTCTTCCGCAGCGCGTTCGTCTACGACGGCGACCGTGCCGCCGAGATCATGGCGCTGGAGGAGCGGGAGGCCATCAAGGATCCGCGGCTGCTGGTGCAGGGGCTGATCGTCCTGACCCTGGTCGTGGCCGGCTTCGTGCTGCATCCGGTGCTGCACTACGAGCCCAGCATCGTCGCCCTGCTGGGAGCCGGGCTGCTGGTGGCCGTGTCCTCCGTCGAGACGAGCGACGTGCTGTCCGAGGTGGAGTGGCCCACGCTCGCCTTTTTCGCCGGCCTGTTCATCATGATCGGCGGACTCATCGACACCGGTGTCGTCGGCGAGGTCTCCCACCGGCTGGCCGACCTCATCGGTGGCAACGAACTCGGCGGCGCCATGACCCTGCTCGGCGGGTCGGCGGTGCTGTCCGGCATCGTGGACAACATCCCGTACGTCGCGACCATGGCGCCCATCACCAGCGAACTGGTCCGTGACATGGGCGGTGCAGGCGGTCACGTCCTGTGGTGGGCCCTCGCGCTCGGAGCCGACCTGGGGGGCAACGCCACCGCCATCGGCGCCTCGGCGAACGTCGTCGTCCTCGGCATCGCCGAACGCAACCGCCAGCCCATCGGCTTCTGGCAGTTCACCAAGTACGGGCTGGTCGTGACCGCGGTGACCGTGGCCATATCGCTCGGCTACGTGTGGCTCCGCTATTTTGCGTTGGCCTGACGGGGCGCTGGCCGGCCGGGGGCCTTCAGGGCCGTCCTGGCCTCACCCGGTACGGGGCGCCGGCTGCGCGGTGCCCGTGCGGATCGGCCCGGTCGAAAGGCCGGTCACCGCGGGCACTCGGTCCGGCGGCACGTCCTCGGACCGTTGTGCCGTACCGTCCGCGGGGCCTTCCCCGGGCAGGCCCGGGCCTGCGGGCACACAGGACAGGGCACTCACGGCCAGGGCGATCACGGCCACCGAACCGAGGACGTGGCCCACGCGTCGGCGCCGGGCCCGGCCGTCCACGTCCCGCCACGCCGGGCCGGCCCACGGGCCCCTTCGCTCCCACAGCTCGCCGACCGCGTCCACCGACCTCTCGTGGAGCGCGGTGGCCTGCTCCCGTGTGGACGGCTTCCTGGGCGCGGAAGCGCGGATGGCATGGTCGGTGTCGGTGAGGAAGCGCCGCCATACGGCATCGGGGACGGCCGGAGGACGCTCGTCCCGATCGCCCGGCATCCTGCCCTGGCTCGGCACCTCAGCGGCCACTGCCCCTCTTCTCCCCGGCTGATGGGTTCCGCCCTTGATAGGTTCTGCCCTTGATGGTTCTGCCCTCCCCCTTGTGGACGGGCGGGGGCAAGGGGCGGTTCCGCGTTCCCGACATCCGGTGGCGGGAGGCCTGCCGTCGGCCGGTGCGCCGCCCCTGCCCGCGATACCGTGCCGGTCCACTCCTGGGCGCCGGGCGGCCCTCGGCCGACGGCGCGGCCCCCCGGGCGCAATCTTTGCACAGGGCAAAATCTGATCGCCAGTGTCGACCGGGAGGGTTCGGCTCCGCACGCGGCCGTCAGCGCACTCTCGGCCTCTCTTCGGTAAAGGGCCGGAGCGAGAGGCACTTCTGGACGGGAAGCCTTGCATAGCCTGAAGAGGGAGGGTGACTGTGCCGGAGGAGGACGCATGACCGCGGACAAAGCGGCGCCGGGCTCTGCGCTGCTGTCCTGGACGCCCGCGGCGGCCATGGCCGTGGTGGCAGCTGCGGACATCATCGCCGGGCCAGGGGTGGGGTTCCTGCCGCTGGTTTCACTCGGGCCGGCGTTCGCCGGACTGATCGGCGGATGGCGACGCACCGTGCTGATCGGCGCCGTTGCGCTGCTGCTCTGCGTGGCGCTCGGGCTGTACGACGGCCTGTTCGAGGAACGCCGGGGTTTCACGGCGATGGCTTCGGTCGCCGGTGTCACCGGTGTGGGCATCGTCGCAGCGGTGATGCGTTCACGCAGGGAGGCGGAGCTGGCCAGCGTGCGGTCGATCGCGGAGGTGGCCCAGCGAGTGCTGCTGCGGCCGGTGCCGCGGACCGCGGGCCCGCTGCAGGCCGCGGTGTCGTACACCTCTGCGGTCGCGGAGGCGCGCATCGGCGGTGACCTGTACGAGGTGGTCGCCTCGCCGCACGGTGTGCGGGTGATCGTGGGGGATGTGCAGGGCAAGGGGCTGGCCGCGGTGGAGACCGCCGCCGTGGTGCTCGGCGCCTTCCGGGAGGCCGCGTACGACGAATCCGACCTGGCCGGGTTGGGCGAGCGTCTGGAACGCAGTACGGCCCGGGAGCTCGGGGGAGAGAAATTCGTCACAGCGGTCCTCGCCGAGATCGGCGCCGCCCACGAGGTCGTCTTCCTCAACTACGGGCATCCGGCACCGATGGTGGTGCACCAGGACGGCACCGCCGACTTCCCGCAGCCGCCCGCCTACGCCCTCCCCCTGGGTCTGGGCGCCCACGGGGTCGAGGGTCCGAAGCCGTTCCGGGTGCCCTTCACCCCGGGTGAGCAGCTGCTGCTCTACACGGACGGCGTCACCGAGACCCGGGACGAGAACGGTTTCTTCTACCCGCTCGGCGACCGGGCCCACCTGCTCAAGGACCCCGATGCCGAGCACGCACTGGGGGCTCTGCGCGAGGACCTGGTGCGGCATGCCGCCGGGCCGCTCCACGACGACGCGGCCATGCTGCTGCTCCGTTACCACCGGCATGTGCAAGGAAAGTCTGTTCCCCTCGCATGAGGGTTCAGCGGCTCCGGCACGGTAGAAAGGAAACATGCCGGAGCGCGAGAACCCTGCTGGGCCTTTGGACGACGTCGACGCGGTCACCCGGGCGGTACTGACCGCGTCCCGCCTGCTGGTGGCGGTTTCCGCCCGTTCGCTTGCCGAGGTCGAGGAACGGGTGACCCTGCCGCAGTTCCGCATGTTGGTGGTGCTGTCCATCCGGGGCACCACGAAGCTGGTCGCCCTCGCCGAGCTGCTCCAGGTGGCGCCGTCGACGGCCATGCGGATGGTCGACCGGCTCATTGCCGCTGGTCTCGCCGACCGGCGTACCAATCCGGACAACCGCCGCGAGACCCTGTTGCAGCTGACCGAGGAAGGACGGCGCACCGTCGAGGACGTCACCGCCCGGCGTCGGGCGGAGATCGCCGAGATCGTCGAAGGCCTCGGACCGACACAGCGGCTGGCGCTCATCGAGGCGCTCAACGCCTTCAACAAGGCCGTCGGGGAGCTTCCGGCTCCCGCCCTGGACGACCCGGAGCCGCACCCACTGGGCTGGATCGGTGAAGTCGTGCCGGCGCACAACGTCTGAGTCCCGCGGCGTCCGTGCTCCGCGGCAGCCAAGTTTCTCGGCGTGTGAACGCTTCCGTGGCCCCGGCCGTTTTGGACCGTGCACAGGGCGTGCCCCATTGGCCCACCCTCCGCCTGCCGCCTGCCGCTGTTGCATCATGCAGGACCATGGTGAGCGGGCCTCCCCGCGGACGGACGGGGGGGAAGGAAGCGGGGGGTGATGCGTGTGCGCGGACGGCACCGGTCCTCGGCTTCCCCCCAGCCGAGTCTCATGACGCATCTGCGCACCACGGTGTGGGGCCCCGCGGAATTCGTCGGTACGCCGCCCTGGTGGCTGGTCGGGGAGGGGATCCTCGCGGGCACCCTGGGCACCGGCGCGATCGTCGGTGCCGCGGTCCTGGGCGCCTGGACCGGGAGGCCCTCGTTCGCCGACGGTGAGGCGGGCCTGGCGTGTGCGGTGGCTCTGGCCCTGTACCTGTCGTTGGTGGGAGCCGGACGCGCGCTGGTCGGCATCGCCGCGGTGCTCGGTGTGTTCCTCGCGCTCCAGGCGCCGCAGGCTGCTGCCGGGATGGTGCTGGCGGAACGCGGCCAGGTGCAGTCCGTGGTGGTGACGTCGGTCGAGGACGCCCGGGTGACGGGCTCCGCGCGCGCCCGATATCTCTGCTCGGTGACGGACTCCGGCGGAGCGCTGCTCAAGGTCCGCATCTGGCGCGGCTGCGGGCAGACGACCCAGCCCGGTGACGCGCTCGCCGTCGTCTACGACCCCAAGGGCCGGGTTCCTCCGCGCGGTGCGGAGACGGACACCGGCATCCCGGGGCTGCTGCGTGATCTGGCCCCGTGGGCCGCCGCACTCGTCACCGGGAGCACGGTCGCCGTCGTACGCTCCTACCGGCTCGCCGGCCCTTCCCCGGCTCCCGGTTCCTCGGGGACGGCCGGTGCCGCCCGGGCCGCGGCCCGGGCGGAGTGAACGGGGCCGGTCCCGAAGGTCGGCTCCCGCGAATTTCCAGGGCGACCGAGGGGCAGGGTCGCACTCCCGTGAGCCCTGCCGGGGACTGGAACCTACGGCGGGGAGGGCGGCGCCGAGGAGCCGTCAGCCGCCGGTGCCGGTGCCGGTGATGGTGACCTTCGCGCCGACCACGGTGTGCTCGTACAACCAGCGGGCGTCGGCGGTGCGCAGGCCTATTGGCCCCAGCGCACGGCGCCCGGGCACCTTCACCGAGCCGACGGTTGCGTAGATGAAGTGCGGGAGTTTCCGGGACCCCTGGAACCTCAGCACCCAATCGTGCTCCTCGACCTCACCGCCCGGCTGGGCAACGAACTTCAGGCGCCGGTTGAGTTCGGTGACCCGGGCGACCGAGTCGCCCGCGCGAAAGGCCTTGTCCGCGCTGGGCGCGGAGATGGGGAACGTGCGTCCGGCGGCGTGGAGTTCCAGGTGGGTGAGGTCGATCCGGATGTCGTGGACCGGCGTCGCATCGGGCGACGGGTGCGGTGCCGGCGTGGTCGTGGAGGTGGTCCCCGCGGGCGGGGTCGCCGACCGGTCGGCACGGTCCAGCAGTGCGGTGCCGGTGACGACGGCCGTGCTCGCCAGGACGAGCCCTGCCGAGACCAGCCCGGCTCGGCGGGCGCGGCGGCGCAGCACGGCCCGTCGCCGCACGAAGGCGCCGGTCGTGGGCGCGGAGCGCCGACCGTGGCCGGCCACCTCGCGCAAGGCGCGGGTGAGCCGGTCGGTGGTCTCCTCGGAGGCGGCCGGGTCCGAAGGGTCATGAGGCATGTGTGGCCTCCTCCCTCCCGGTCATGGACTCAGCCTCCTGGGACGACAGATGGCGGGCAAGGGCGGCACGGCCACGGGCCAGCCGCGCCTTGACCGTCCCGGCGGGGGAACCGGTCTCGGCCGCGATCTGGTCCACGCTCAGATCGCACACGTGGTACAGGACCATCGCCAGCCGCTGTGGCCGGGGCAGCTCGCGCAGAGCGGTGACCAGGGCGACGTGCTCGGGACCAGGCCCCGGAGTCTGCTCCGGTGGGGCGTCCTTGCGGACGAGTTCCAGCCAGCGCCGGGCCCGCCGGAAGCGGCTGACCGCCAAGCGGGTGGCGACGGTGCGGATCCACGCCTCCGGAGCCGAGGCGGCATCGAACGACGCACGACGGTCCCAGGCTTTGACGAAGGCCTCCTGCACCACGTCCTGGGCCTCGGCGTGGTCGCCGGTGAAGGCGTACAACTGCCCCACCAGGCGGGGAAACGCAGCTGCGTAGAAGTCGTCGAACTCCTCCTCGGTCATCGGCCCCCCGCATCCCGTCCCCGGGGTGCGATCATACGGCGTGCTGCCCGTCGTTCCTCCCCCGTTCGCAACCGCGGCGACGCCGTCACCGCGGCGGTCTTGCCGTTCGGTGCGTGCCGTGCCAGGGGCCGCGGCGGGCTGCTGGAAATTTCCCGAGGTGAGGATGCAACCCGACCTGCGGTGGTGTGCGTATACACGACGTCAGCACACAACGCAGGGGGAACTCCTTGTCCACGCATCGCCCGACGGCCACGCACTGCCCGACGCCCACGCACCGTTCGGCCGGCCGCCGTCCGCGCCGCATTCGCACCCTCGCCGGGGCCCTGGCGGCGGCCGGAGCACTCGTCCTCTCGGCGACCGGATGCGCGGCCACCGCCTCGTCGGCGGCGACCGAGCCCACCCGGTCCGCCACCGCAGGCGGGGACGCGGCCACCGCCTCACCCGGCCGGAGCGCGCCCGCCGTCCACGAGCCGACCGTGCTCGCCCAGGCCAAGGTCAACATCGCCGAGGGAGCCACCGTCGGCGTCGGCATGCCGATATCCGTCACCTTTCCCCGCCCCGTCCCAGCGTCCCAGCGGGCCGAGGTCGAGCACTTGCTCACGGTCCGCACCACGCCCTCGGTCACCGGCGCATGGAGCTGGGTCAAGGACCGCAACCTCCTCGGCGGACAGCGCGTCGACTACCGTCCGCCCGCCTACTGGAAGCCCGGCACCCACGTCACGCTGCACGTCGGCACCAACTCCGTGCGGCACTTCACCATCGGCCGTGCCCTCACTGCGACGGTGGACGTGCGCAGCCACACCATGACCGTCACCGAGGACGGCAAGCCGGCCACCCGAATACCCGTCACCGCCGGCCGGCCCGGCCTGGACACCTGGAACGGGACCATGGTGGTGATGGACAAGGCACCCAAGGTCTACATGGACTCCCGAACCGTAGGCCTCGGCGACGCCTACCACGGCTACTACGCCTGGGCCGTACACATCACCACGTCCGGCACCTACGTCCATCAGAATCCCGGCGCGAACACCTACGCGGGCCGGGCCAACACCACTCACGGCTGTGTCGGACTCGCCACCGACGGCACCGCCGAACGCTTCTACCGCAGGGTCATCCCCGGTGACGTCATCCGGGTCGAGGGCTCCCGCCAGACGGTCGCCGAGGGCAACGGCTACGGTGACTGGAACCTCACCTGGTCCCAGTGGCTCGCCAACTCGGCAACGGCCCGCCGTTCCTAGCGTGTCCGACCCGATCCCCGCACTGGCTCATCCGGCCGCGGGCGGGATGTTCTGGTTGGCGTGGAAGAAGTTGTCCGGGTCGTAGGTGTGTTTGACCGCGGCCAGCCGGTCGTAGTTGTCACGGTAGGTGGTCCGGACCCGGTCCGGGCCCTCTCCCTCTCCCAGGAAGTTGATGTAGGAGCCGCCCATGGAGTGGGGGTGCAGGTCGGTCCAGTAGTCCACGCACCACTGGCGGATCAGCCCGGCGTTGGCGGGATCGGGGTCGATGCCGCCGATCACGCTGGACCACACGGCGTCCCGGTAGGACCAGGCCGTGTCGCCGGCGCCGGCGCGGTGCGCCGCGCCGTTGACCGGGTACATGTGCATGGTCGACAGGCCGGTGGGGATGGACTGGCCGTACCTCTCGTGGACTGCGATGGCTTCGTCGGGGATGGCGTCGAAGAAGTCGCCGCGCCAGTACCACTGGAGCCCCTTGGGGATCAGCGGGTCGAACATGGCCTGCAGGGCGGGGTACGGCATGGGGGCGGTGAAGTGGAAGGCCGTCGGTGCCGGATCGTTCACCGCGGACAGCCGCTGTTCCAGACGGTCGCCGCCGAGGTCGCCCGTGTAGCACCAGACCACGGCACACATCTTCTGTCCGTGGATCGGCTCGGGGAAGGGCGGCCCGGGCGGGATGACCAGGAGCGCGAAGAAGCCGCTGAGGTCGTCCGGCGCGCCGGGCAGGAAGTCGCGGTACCACTGGAGCACCTCGCGGGTGTGGTCCAGCGGCCACACCGTCACGGCCACCCCGACCGTGTCCACCGGGTGCAGACGGTAGGTGAAGGAGGTGACGACGCCGAAGTTGCCGCCGCCGCCGCGCAGCGCCCAGAACAGGTCGGCGTTCTCCTCCGCGGAGGCGCTGGCGAAACTGCCGTCGGCGAGGACGACGTCGGCCGACAGCAGATTGTCGACCGTGAGCCCGTACCTGCGGGTCAGGTGCCCGTGCCCGCCG
The DNA here is from genome assembly GCF_000802245.2 of Streptomyces pluripotens. Taxonomy (NCBI): domain Bacteria; kingdom Bacillati; phylum Actinomycetota; class Actinomycetes; order Kitasatosporales; family Streptomycetaceae; genus Streptomyces; species Streptomyces pluripotens. The sequence goes on along the minus strand of NZ_CP021080.1, from coordinate 3,366,040 downwards.
CCGAGGGTCAGACCGCCCACTCCGGTGGTCGACATGATGCCGGCCGGTACACCGAGGCCGAAGGCGTGTGCCGCGTGGTCCAGATCGCCCAACTGACTGCCGCCACCCACGCGCGCGATCCCGGCCGCCGGATCCACGTGGACCCAGCGCATGGGGGACAGGTCGAGCGTGAGCCCGTCCTCGACCAGGCACAGGCCCGGGCCGCTGTGCCCGCCGCCGCGCACGGCCAGCTCCACCCCAGCCTCGCGGGCGGCCGTGACAGTTGCCCGTACGTCCCCGACGTCAACGCATTGCGCGATGGCGGCAGGCCGCCGGTCGATCATCGCGTTGTAGATGCTGCGGGCCTCGTCGTAGCCCGGATCCCGGGGCGAGAGGAGGGGCCCGCGCAGCGTTTCGCGCAGGTTCTGCAGCGCGGTGTCGTCGAAGCCGCTCATGGTGGACCACCCCTGGGACGAGGACAGTGGCCGCGTACGGAGTGCGGGGCGTGGCGTCCGAGCGGGTGGCGGGGGCGTGACGCGCTGCTCCGTTCGGGTCTGGAACGGAACCCGGCAGGGAACCGGGTGAGGGAGTACGTCGACGATAAGAGGCTGCAGTCCCTCTTCAGTGTGCGGCGGCCGGACCCCGTCCGCATCTCGATCGTGCCCCTGGACGGCCGGTACGTCTGCTCGGCCCGGCCGTCCAGGGGCACCGGTGTCGCTGGAGCGGAACCGCTACGCCGTGGGCAAGACCGTGTGGTTGTCGTCCCCGTGTCCCTGGGGGGTCCGGTCATGGCTCCGGCCGTGGGTCCGGTTGCGGGTCCGCACCCGGAAGATGGCCAGTCCCACCACGACGAACCCGGCTGCCCACCCGAGCCCCAGGGCGAGATGCCCCCACAGGGCGGTGTCACCGAAGGCTCCACCGGCGGCGAACTGCATCGGGCCGAAGGACGGGAACCACTCCAGGATGGGCTTGTTGGCGAGCGGGTTGCCCAGCGGGTTCTGCAGGAAAGTGTCCATCATCGCGCCCATGATGATCAGGAAGAAGCCCTCCAGGTCCCGCTTGACCAGGACGCCGAGGAGCAGGCCGAGCGCGCCGTAGGTGAGCGCGATGACCGTGAATCCTGCGAGGACGGCGAACCAGCCGCCCGCCGTCGGCCGCCAGAAGAAGAGGATGGCGAGTGCGGTGTAGAGGGCGATCGCCGTGGCGACCGCGGTGATGGCGAGGGTCTTGGCGCCGATGAGGGTGGATTGCCGGTATCCGGCGAAGACCAACCGCCGGTCGAAGGCGAGCGCCTTGCGTACGGCGTCGAAGACGACGAACCCGGCGATCATCGTGACGGAGTTGAGGCCCGCCGTGATCAGGGTGAGGTGTCCGCCGTCGACGTGCAGGACCTTGCCGGTCGCGTACAGCTTGAAGTCCAGCGTCTCACCCGAGGCCATGGCGTCCATCAGGAGGTACCAGGCCGGTACGAAGAGGATCAGCAGCAGTCCGGCGAGCCGGTTGCGGGTCTCATCGCGTACGGAGAATCGCAGCGCGGTGGGGAACTGCTCGTACGGTACGTGTGGTTCGGCCGCTTCAGACGCTGACATGACGGTCCTCTCTGGAGTCGGTGCGCGGCGTGAGCCGGCCGGCCGCGAGGTCGACCAGCAGGTCGAAGCGGTCCTGTTCGAAGACGAGGTGGGTGATGATCACGACGGCTTTGCCGCGGCCCCGCAGGTCGTCGACCAGGTCCCAGAACCGCAGGTACGTTTCCCAGTCGAAGCCCTGGTACGGCTCGTCGAGGAGCAGCACGTCCGGGTCGTGGAGCAGGGCCACGGTGAGGTTGAGCTTCTGCCGGGTCCCGCCGGACAGTTCGCCGACGGGGGTGTGCGCGTACCGCTCGAATCCGAGGAGCCGCAGGAGTTCGTGTCCACGGTCCAGGTCGGGCAGACGGTGTGCGGCGGCGAAGTAGTGCAGGTGCTGTTCGACGGTGAGGCCCGCGTTCAGCACCGGGGCCTGCGGGCAGTAGCCGAGATCGCCGGACAGGGTGACCTCGCCGCGGTCGGCGGACAGGGTGCCGGCCAGGATCTTCAGCAGCGTCGACTTGCCGGCTCCGTTCTCTCCGACGACCGCGACGAGCTGGCCGGGGGCGACGGTGAGGTCGGCGCCGCGCAGCACGGAACGCTTGCCGTAGGACTTGTGGATGTCGTGAGCCTGAAGTACGGGTTCGAGCAGGGGGGTTGAGCCGGGCGCCATGCGCAGTCTCCCTAGGAAACGTCTCCTTGTGGTTCCGGTGGTACTGCGTTCAGCCCGCCCGCGTAGATGCTGAGCATCTCCGGGGCCCAGCGGGTCATGCCGTCGGCCGAGAGCGGGTCCATGTCGAGGACCTCGGCCAGGCGGTCGCGCAGCAGGAACAGGGCCAGGTCGTTGGCGAGCAGCAGGGCCGCCCGCACCGCCGGATCGCGCCCGGGTGAGGCCAGCCCGATCGCCGCCAGCCCTTCGAGTGCGGCCGTGCTCAACTCGTAGAGCCGTCTGAACAGGCGGCGTCCGGCCTCGGTGTCGGACACCAGGAGCCTTCGCAGGTACGCCGGCAGCGGTGAGCCTTCGGGAAGGTGCCGCGCCAGGGCCTCGCTCAGCGAGCCGGCCCCGGTCCCGGGGTCGAGCAGCTCCGCCCCGTTCTCGCCGGTCAGTGCGCCGAGCATCGCCTCGAAGCCGTCCAGGACGTACTGGTCGATTTCCTGGCGCAGTCCTTCCTTGGACCCGAAGTGGTGCACGACCAGGGCGGGTGACACGCCCGCGGCGGCGGCGATCTGCCGCACGGTGACCGACTCCGGCCCCTGCGCGGCGAACAAGCTGAGCGCCTCGTCACGGATGATCGCCCGGGTGGTCCGGTCGTCACGGGTTGAACGCATGTGCAGCATATTAAACACTCATTCAGTCTGGGAGCAAGGGCGGGCGGGAACGCTCTCCCCACAGCGTCTTCGCGCCCCGGCCCACGCCCGCTCCGGCGGTCACGTGTCCGGTCTCGCTGTAGGTGAGCCAGTCCCGCTCGACCCGAGCCATCTGCCCTTGATGGCCCAGGTTGAGCGAGACGCTGCAGGTCACGACATCGGGCCGATCCCGCGATCTCGGCGCAGTGCCTCAACTTGAGCGAGACGCGCGATCCGGGAGCGTCTCGCTCAACCTGAACCATCGCAGGTCACAGCCCTGTTGTGGTCCAACTCGACCGAGACCGGACACCCCGGCCCACGCCCGCTCCGGCGGTCACGGCTGTTTCGGCGGTGCGCGGTCGCTTGCCTGCCCTTGGCCCCTTGCTGTCTCGGCCCGCGGCGAAGCAGGCTGCCCAGCTCCCGGGCAGATCCGCGCGCCCCGCGCGCCCCGGCCGGCCGGGGCGCGCGGAGGCCGGCGAGGGCGGACGGCGGACTGGCACGTGACTGCCGGCCGGGCCGTTCAGGGGGTGTACAGCGACTGCACCCTGGACACCCGGCCCGTTCCGTCGAAACTCAGGTCATATCCCAGTGCCGGACGGATCAAGGACGATTCGGCCGTCAGCCGCCGGACGAACTCGGCCTGGGAGTAGGACACGGGTTGGGAGTCGTCGCCCAGTGGTGCCGACAGCAGCACCCGGCCGTCCGCGGCCATGGACACCGTGGCGTATGGACCCTGGCCGGGCATGATGTGCCATGCCTCGTACGGGCCGGTGACGGCCACCTTCTGGGCGGTCCGTACGGACAGGTAGGTCCGCCCGCCGCTGATCCATGCCTTGCTGATCTGTACGAACTGCTTGGTGCCGGCCCAGCGCGCCGCGCCGGCAGGCGTCGTCGCACCGGTCGGGGCGGATGTGTCGGCCGGCGCCGACGCCTGCCCCCGGCCCGTGCCACCACCGGGCGCGGCGCCCGAAGCCGTCGTGCCGGGCGGTGTCGACGCGGAGGCCCGCGCGGACACCGGTGCGGAAGCGGTCACCGACGTCGACGGGGCGCCGGAGCCCGCCTGCCCGCTTTCGCCCCTTGCGGTGCACGCGGTCAGGGCTGCCGAGGCGAGAACGAGGGCCGAGACGGGGACGATGACGATCCTGCGGCGGGAGCTGAGCATGAGCGGATTCCCTTCCGGGTGGGTGTGGTGATGTGTTCTGGACACACGGGGTCTACGCGCCACTCCGCCGTCGGGTTGCACCTCGATGCCATGGCCGTCACGAACCCGGCGGGCATCCTCGGCGCACGCGCGCTTCCGCACGGTCCGGTCCGGGTGACCTCACCCGGTGAGCCAGACCGCCTCCCGAAGGGACTCCACCCGGCCCTGGGCGTCGTAGTCGATCGCGAACATCCACCGGGGACCGGCGGCCAGTTGTCCCACCAGCCCGCCGAGCGACACGTCCGCAGGATGTCCACCGGAGAGTTGCCGCGCCTCCACCAGCGTCTCCCGCGGCAGGGTGAGCGTGTGCACCACCCCCGTGGGCGCCACCGTCCCGTGGACGGTACGGAGCTGCTCGACGGTCACCCGCACCGCGTCGCCCCGCGTCACCGCGTCGTACACGTAGCCGAGTTCGCTGGCGTACTCCTCGCCCGGTGCGGGCGACGGCGGTACGAAGGACGAGGGGCCCGGCGTCGGTGTGCCGGCGGTCGGCGTCGGGCTGACCGCGGCCGGTTCCGGTACCAGGGTGGCGCGGGCCAGTGACAGACCACCCACCGCCAGGGCGGCCACCAGCAGTGCGCCACCGGACGTCACGGCCGCCCGCTTGCGGCGCAGGCGCTGTTCACCGCGGGCCCGCACCCGGTCCGCGGTGAGCGGTACCGTCCGCCGTCGCCCCGACTCGGCGAGTTCGGCCAGATGCTGCTCCAGCTCGGTCTCGTCAGCCATGCCGCACCTCCGGCAGTCCGGTCGTCCGCGGATCCAGTTCCGTGTCGGCCAGCAGGCGTGCCAACGCCGCTCGCCCGCGGCTCAGTTGCGCTTTGACCGTGCCGACGGGGCGACCGGTCTCGGCGGCCACCTGCTCCACCGGTAGGTCACACAGATGATGCAGCACTACGGCGTGCCGTTGGGCCTCGGGGATCTGCCGCAGTGCCTGGACCAGCAGTACGTGGTGCGGTTCCGGCGGGGGCACCGGAGCAGGCGGCCCCTGCCGCCGGGCGAAGGCCAGCGCGGTGCGCACCCGCCGCCACCGGCTCACTGCCATGCGCCAGGCCACCGTGCGCACCCATGCCTCGGGTGCGCCGTTCAGATCCAGCTCGGACCGGCGTTCCCAGGCCCGGGCGAAGGCCTCTTGCACCACGTCCTGGGCCTCGGCCAGATCACCTGTCATCGCGTACAGCTGACCGATGAGACGGCCGACGCTCGCGGTGTAGAAGGCGTCGAACTCGCGCTCGTCCATACCGCGGCCCGGTGGGTTTTCTCGGGGTCGCATACCCCTTCTCACGCAGAATGGCCACCCCGCGGATCCACGCCGGGCCGGGGGAATCCAACCGCAGGGTTCCAGCCAACGCCGCTATGGAATCGAGACCGTTCCGCAAGCCTCCGTCCGCAACCTCCGGGCCGTCCAGCGCTGTCCTAAAGGCGAGTCGGCAGCCGGTGAACCGCCGGTTGCACCACCGCGGCCACCCGCTCGTGGCCGTGGCTTCAGCGGCCGAGGAGAGGACTCGTCATGCCCGGTACCAGAGGTACGTCGGTGATAGTGCTGATAGGGGGCATCCTGCTGGTGGCAGGCTGTCAGAAATCGTCCAGTGCCCACTCCCGATCCGACGCCCCCCTTCCTTCCGCCTCTTCGGGCGCCTCCGTCACGGCAGGCACCCCCTCCGACGCTCCCGCCCCCAGCACACCCCCGGGTTCCGTCACCACGCCCGCGGCCACGCCCACGCCCGCGGCCACGTCTTCGCACGCCTCGGCCGCCCCGGCCCATACCCCGGCCCCCACCCGCGCTGGAACCAGCCACCCGCCGCAGAACCTCCCGGGCTGCCGCAATCTGGTCGTCGTCGGCGGCGTGAAGGACGCCGTGACGACGGCTTATGAGCGCAGGTTCCCCCACTTCCGCCACATCCGACCGGCGTCGCACCAGTTCTTCTACGGCCAGTGCGACGGCGTCGGCTACGCCGCCACCCGTTTTCAACTCACCCCCGGTGCCACCTACGAGGAGCGCGTGGGGATGCAGGACGAGGGCAGCGCCACCAAGTACTTCCGGGCCACCTCCACGGGCCACTGGGTGTACATCGCCAGCGACGGCTTCCCCAGTGGCCCGCACGGCTGCGCCGACGTACCGCAGATTCCCAGCGCCCTGGCCGCGGCCTGGGGGGACTGCTCGGTGGCGGGCTGAGCCCCTGGCGGGCGGCTTCGGCGGCCGGCGGAGGGGCCGGGCGGGGGCGTACCTCGCGCGGCGGAGGGCCCTGGTCTGAGTGGGGGCGTACGCCGGGGCGGAAAGACAGGGAGAGGGCGCGAAGGAGTCGCGCATTAATTCGAGTGTGCGCTCCGGTGTGACAAGGGCTTTCCAAGATCGTTCCACTGCTACCTTCGCGCCTCGTGATCCCTTCAGATACCGCTGCCTGCGGGCAGCCCCGGTCATGCTCCGAACCGGCCCGGTCGCGGGAGGGCGCCTGGCAGCCCGTTCTGTTGCGTCCCGCCGAGGCCGACGGGGAAGCAGCCCTGACGGCACTGCTGGAGTCGGGTGCCGTACGAGAGGTGCACGACCGCATCGACGACCAGCTGACGGAACTGGTGCGCTGTCTGCGGCCGGGGTGGCCGCTGGACGCACGGCACCTGGAAGCCGCCATCGCCGAGGTGTGCGCCGGTGTTCCGCGCCACCGCTACGGCACCTGGGCCTGGTACCCGTGGTCGGGGAGGCTGGTGCACGTCCTGCCGCCCGAGGAGTTCCGCCTGGTCCGTACCGACCGCAACCGGGACAAGATCACCCGGGTGGAACAGCAGGCGCTGCTCGGCCGTCGCATCGGTGTCATCGGCCTGTCCGTGGGGAACAGCGCGGCGTTCACCTGTGCGATGGAAGGCGTAGGAGGATCGTTCCGGCTGGCGGATTCCGACCGGCTTGGCCTGTCCAACCTCAACCGGTTGCGGGCCGGTGTCCACGACCTCGGCTTGGAGAAGACCGTGCTGTGCGCACGCCAGATGTACGAGGTCGACCCCTATCTCGACATCGAGATCCACCGCGCGGGGCTGACGGAGGAGACCATTGGGGAGTTCTTCGGCGGCGCCCCGGGATCCGGGCTCGACCTGCTCGTGGAGGAGTGCGACACGCCTTGGGCGAAGGTGGCCGCCCGCGAGTACGCCCGTGCCCGTCGTGTCCCGGTCCTGATGGATGCCAACGACCGTGGCCTGCTGGACGTGGAACGCTTCGACGAGGAACCGGACCGGCCGCTCTTCCACGGCCGGGCCGGTGCGGCCACCGCACACGACGTCCGTGGCCTCGACGCCACGGGGACGATCGACTTCCTGCTCCGGATCGTGGACGAGAGCCGTCTCAGTACCGCCATGACCGACGCACTCGGCCGGATCGGCCGCACGCTGTCCAGCTGGCCGCAGCTGGCGAGCGGCGTCATGCTCGGCGGAGCCCTGGTCGCCGACACCGCCCGCCGCATCCTGCTGGGCGCTTCGGTGCCGTCGGGGCGCTACTACGTGGACCTCGAAGCCCTGGTCGCCGGCGAGCAGGCCGCCTCCCCCGCCGGAGCCGCGTCATGACACACATCCCCGAACTGCACGGCGACCACCTGTGGCTGCGGGAGCTGAGAGCTACCGACCTCGCACCCTTCGAACGCATCCACACCCACCGCGTCCTGACCCGCTACCTCGGCATCGACCGCATGGACGCGCGCCAGGCGCAGGACACCTTCGCGCAGTGCCTCGCCCAGCCCTACACCCACCCGCGCCGCAGGCACACCCTCGCCGTGTGCGCGCCGGGCGACGACACCATGGTCGGCACCATGGGCCTGCTCGTCGAGGACTACGGCAGCAACGCCATGCTCACCTCGCTCGTGCTGCTGCCCGACGCGTCCGTCCGGGGTTGTGGCCACGAAGCCGGACGCCTGCTGATGGCCTACGGCTTCGGCCCGCTCGGTCTGCACCGCATCTGGGCCGGACACCGCACCGACCACAGCCGTATGCGGGACGTCATGCTCGCCGCAGGTCTGCATCCCGAGGCCACCCTGCGTGAGCTGTTCTGCACCCAGGGCAGCTGGCACGATGTCACCACCTACGCCGCACTCGCACCGGAGTGGCGGCGCACGGCCACCCCCGCCGAGCAGGCCATCCTGGCCAGTGACCGCCTCCTGCCCGCCTGAACGGGGGCGCCCCGATCCCGGCCCGGGACGGCCGTCGAAACGCCGTCGAAACGCTGTCGGAAGGCCGTCGGGGGACCGCCGAACGCGAAGGGGCTGGGTGGGAGCGGCCTTCCGGGCAGGCGGATGTGGAGCACGGGCGGGCCTTCCGAGGGGGCCGGGCCCGGCTGTCCGGTTCCCGGGCCGTCCGGCGTTGCGGTCGCCCGGCCGCGGTGCGGTGGGGTCGGTCCGGTTCCCGGCGTTGCGGTCGCCTCGCCGTCAGATTCAGATTCCGGTTCCGGTTCCGGTTGCCGGGTGCGGTGGTGTCCGGTTGCCTGGTCCTCTGGTGCGACGGGGCTGGCCGGACCAGGCGGTACGGGCGCCGCGTTCGCCCTCCGCACGGTGCGTGTCCGGGGCCGGCCGGAACGGTCCCGAGCGTCGCTGTCGACCGGTGGTGGCCAAAATCTGTACATTTGTGCGGTAGGACCTAGAGTTGTGGGGCGTGCGACGGTCGCGCCCGTGCTCATGAACCTCGCAAGCGAGGACGATATGTTCGGCTTGAGTGAGCCGATCGCGGCCACATTCCTCGTGTATGTGGCCGCCATGGTCGGAACGGGTGTCTGGGCCTACGGCCGCACTCACACCTTCGCCGACTTCGCCCTGGGCGGCCGCAGGCTCCGTGCCTTCGTCGCCGCCCTGTCCGCGGGTGCCAGCGACATGTCCGGCTGGTTGTTCCTCGCGCTCCCCGGAGCTGTGTACGCGGCCGGTCTGGGCGCCAGCTGGATCGCGGTCGGCCTGGTGATCGGCACCTACCTCAACTGGTTGTTCGTCGCGCCGAGGCTGCGCACCTACACCGAGCGGGCCGGTAACGCCGTGAGTCTGTCGGCTTACCTGGAGGAGCGGTTCGAGGACCGTACCCGGATGCTCCGGATGGTCTCGGCCGCGGTCACACTCGTGTTCTTCACCGTCTACGTCGCCAGTGGCCTGGTGGCCGGCGGACTCCTCTTCGAACACGTCTTCGACGTCAGGTTCGGGCTGGGTGTGTCCCTGACCGCCCTGGTGATCGTGGTCTACTCCTGCCTGGGCGGCTTCCTCGCCGTGAGCCTGACGCACGTGTTGCAGGGCACGCTGATGTTCCTCGCCCTCCTCGTGCTCCCCATCGTCGGCATCGAGGTGCTGGGCGGTTTCGGGAACCTGCGTGACAGCCTCGACAACAAGACGCCCGACCTGCTGAACATGGGTGCCAAGGTCGACTACCTGAACGGGCAGTGGTCCGCAGGCGGATCGCTGGGCGCCATTGCGATCATTTCGCTGCTCGCCTGGGGCCTGGGCTACTTCGGCCAGCCGCACATCCTGGCCCGTTTCATGGGCATCCGCAGCACCCGCGCCGTCCCCGCGGCCCGCCGCCTCGGAACGGGCTGGGTCATCGTCGTCCTCGCCGGTGCCACGCTCGTCGGACTGGTGGGCATCGCACAACCCAGCACGCCCCTGCACGACCCGCAGACGGTCTACATCGTCCTGAGCCGGACCCTGCTCAATCCCTGGGTCGCCGGGGGAATGCTGATCGCCGTCCTGTCCGCGATCATGTCGACCGCGGACAGCCAGCTCCTCGTGTCCTCCGTCGCTCTCACGGAGGACTTCTACCGCGCGTTCCTCAACCGGCGCGCCTCGGACCGGGCGCTGGTGTGGTTCGGCCGCGGTGCCGTCGTCGTCGTGACCCTGGTGGCCTTCGTGATCGCCCTGAGAGGCGGTGGGCTCCTGGGCATCGTCGGCTACGCCTGGGCCGGTTTCGGTGCCGCCTTCGGCCCTGTCGTCCTGCTCTCGCTGTACTGGCCGCGCATGACCTGGGCGGGGGCCATGGCCGGGATCGTGTCGGGAGCGGCCACGGTATTGCTGTGGAAGAAGATCAACCCACTCCTCGGACCGTTCGAGTCGAACATCTACGAGATGGTCCCCGGCGTGCTGGTCGCCACCGCTGCCGCACTGCTCTTCGGCAGGTTCGTCGGTCGGCCGCCGAAACGTGCCTTCTGGCGGATGCCGGGTGGCGGGGTCAGCCAGCTGATGCTCACGCCGTTCCTCACCCACGCACCGGTCGGCATCGCCGTCCTCGACACCGACCTGCGCTACGTATGGGTGAACGAGCCCCTGGACCGCCAGATCCCCCTCGGACGACGGTTGGGGCGGCGGATGACGGAAGTGCTGCCCAAGGCGGAGGCGGAGGCCTTCGAGGAGAGGATGCTGAAGGTTCTGGACAGCGGGGTCCCGGTGATGGACTACGAGCACCGCGGTGTCGGTGACATCCACTCCGACCGCGGCCGCGCGATCTCCGCCTCCTTCTTCGCCATGAAGGACCGCCACGGCCGGATCGTGGGTGTCTGGTACATGGTCATCGACATCACCCAGCGCTGGCGGGCCCAGGAACGCCTGGCCCTGCTCAACGACGCGGCCAGCCGCATCGGGAGCACGCTGGATGTCACGAGGACCGCGCAGGAACTGGCCGACGAGGCCGTGCCCTCCCTCGCCGATTTCGTCGCCGTCGACCTACTGGACTCGGTCATGAGGGGCGAGGAGCCGGCTCCCGGACCGGTCGGCATGTCGCCCGTCATCCGCCGGGCAGGACAGCAGTCGGTGCGCGAGGGCTGCCCCGAGGCGACCCTGGCCGTCGGGGAGACCGTCCGGCGTGCCCCGGCGTCGCCCGTGACCCGCTGCCTGCTGGAGAGCAGGACCCTGGTGGAACGGAATCTGGACTACTCCACCAGCCCGTGGGTGACCGAGGACGAGACGTTGGGCGCCTCCCTTCGCGACTACGGTTTCCGCTCGGTGATGGTGGTCCCGGTGCGGGCGCGCGGTGTCACCCTGGGCGTGGCGACGTTCGCCCGGTCCCGGCGGCTGGGCCCGTTCGAGGACGACGACGTCCGTCTGGCCGAGGAACTCGTCTCCCGCGCGGCGCTGAGCGTCGACAACGCGCGCCGTTTCACCCGCGAGCGCACCGCGGCCCGGTCCATGCAGCGCTACCTGCTGCCGCAGGACCTGTCCGGCGGGTCCGCCTTGGAGGTGGCGTCGTGGTACCTCCCGGCGGACGCCCCCAGCGGCGTGGGCGGCGACTGGTTCGACGCGATCCCGCTCTCCGGAGCCCGGGTCGCCCTGGTCGTCGGGGACGTGGTCGGACACGGCATCAACGCGGCGGCGACCATGGGGCGCCTGCGCACCGCAGTGCGCACCCTGGCCAACCTGGACCTCCCCCCGGACGAACTGCTGGCACACCTGGACGACCTGGTCATCGGCCTCATGGGGGAGTACGGCGATGAGGAGCCGGCCGCGTTCGAGGGTGCCGCCGCGGGCACTGCGTTCATGGGAGCCACCTGCCTGTACGCCATTTACGATCCGGTCAGCAGAAAGTGCACGCTGGCCCGGGCCGGTCACCTGCTGCCGGTGGTCGTGGGCCCCCACGGCGGTGCCGACATCCTGGACCTGCCCGCCGGACCGCCACTCGGACTCGGGTACCTCCCCTTCGAGTGCGTCGAACTGGAGCTGGCCGAGGGAAGCCTCATCGCGCTCTACACCGACGGCCTCATCGAGTCCTTCGACCGGGACATCGACGTCGGCCTCGCCCGGCTCAGCGAAGTCCTCGCAACGCCCCGGGCCGCGCTGGAGGAGACCGGCCGCAAGGTGATCGACACCCTGTTGACCGGTCCGCCGGCCGACGACGCGGCCCTGCTGCTCGCCCGGACCCGCGTCCTGGATCCGAACCGGGTCGTCTCCTGGAAGCTGCCCAGCGATCCGGCCGCCGTCGCGCACGCCCGCTCGCTCGCCGCCCAGCAGCTGACGGAGTGGGACATGCCCGATCTGACGTTCACCACCGAGCTCATCGTCAGCGAACTCGTCACCAATGCCATCCGTCACGCGGTCGGACCGGTCGAGCTCCGCCTGATCCGGGACCGCGACCTGATCTGCGAGGTCTCCGACGCCAGCAGCACCTCGCCCCGCCTGCGTCACGCCCGGACCACCGACGAGGGAGGACGGGGCCTGCTGATCGTGGCCCAGCTCACCCGGCGATGGGGCACCCGCTACACGGAGACCGGCAAGATCATCTGGGCGGAGCAGTCCCTGTCCACCGGCACGGTCTAGAAGGCCCATGAAGACCTCGGCGAGCTTTCTCTGACTAGCCGTCTGCTCCTCGCGCTTCCTGAGCACCCACCGGGGGACGCAGTCCCGCGACGAGGACTCCGGCCAGCCGGCGCGGGTTGTAGCGGGGATCGTCCTCCGCGCCGATGCACAGGTTCCCGACGCCGCGCATGAGCTCGTAGGCCACCACGTCGGACCGGATCTCGCCGGAACCGGCCGCGGCGTCGAGCAGCTGGGCGCACACGGGCACGAGCCGGTCGAGGAAAGAGGCGTGCAGGGACTCGAAACCGGGACTGTCGGGCTGCAGTACGGCGGCGAGACCGTGCTTGGTGACCAGGAAGTCGACGAAGAGGTCGATCCACTGCCGCAGCGCGGCGTATGGGGTCGGCCCGGCCGCTAGCAGCGCCGGACCGGCCTCGGCACACGCTTCGACCTGGTGCCGGTAGACGGCGACGATGAGGTCCGCCCGTGTCGGGAAGTGGCGGTAGATCGTGGCCGTTCCGACGCCCGCCTCGGCCGCGATGTCGCGTACCGCCGCCTCGACGCCCGACGTCACGAAGACCGTGGCCGCCGCGTCGAGCAGGGTCTTCTGGTTGCGCCGGGCGTCCGCTCGTTTGGGTCGGGCCGCCTGCTCCCCACCCTTGTCACGGCCGCTCATCCCACCGCTCCCTCCGCCGCCGGACCTGCTGACCAGGACAGTGTTCCGCATCACCGAACGGGACGCGGCCCCGGTACGTCGTCGCGCCGCAGCGGGGGCAGCGCCGACACCGCACTGCCGTCACGTTCCGCCCCCGTTCCGCCCCCGTTCTGCGGCCGGCGCGTCAGGCGGCTGGATCATTCTCGTCAAGTCCTCCCCCATGCAGGGATGTAATTGCTAATCTTGGCAATTACTGAGGTCGTCATGTGTGGGATGCGGCGGCCCGGCGTCCAGGTGCGGGGCCCGGCCGTCGCGGAGCCGGTCAGACCGGACCGCAGGTCGGACCCGAGGGCCGCACGGCAGACGGTGGAGCCGCCGGCGTACCGGCGGCCCTCGTTGCGGCTGCCTCCCGGTCGGTGGACAGCATGCGGAAGCGGGAGGTGGCCGCCCTCACCGGCGGCAAGATTGAGCAAACCAAGGCAAAACGCAGCAAAAACGCCGTAACTTCGGCCGTGGGTCGGCCCGTTGGCCGTCTGCTGACACGTCCTCGCCGTCTCAGGGAGAGGTTCATGGGCCTGTTGCGCAAGATCCGCCGGACCGGACGGGTGGCCGAGCCCGCCCCACCGCCCCCCGAGGGCAAGCCGCCCGGGAAGGCAGCGGAATTCGGCGGTTCCGTGCAGGTGCGGTGCGTCGATGCCGGGTCGTGCAACGGATGCGAGATCGAGATCGCCGCCGCCTTCAACCCGGTCTACGACGCCGATCGGTACGGGGCGCGCCTGGTGGCCTCGCCCCGGCACGCGGACGTGGCGCTGGTCACCGGGCCGGTGACACGGAACATGGCGGAGCCACTGCGGCGCACGGTCGCCGCGATGGGCGAGCCGCGACTGGTGGTCGCGGTGGGGGACTGCGCGCTCGACTGCGGTGAGTTCGCCGGGGGATACGGCGTCGAGGGCGCCGTATCCGACGTCGTGCCGGTGGACCTCGCGGTGCCCGGCTGTCCGCCGGAGCCGGCCGAGATCGTGGCCGCGCTCAGGAAGGTGACCGGGCGGTGAACGTCGTACCGGCCGCCCTCACGACGGCCGCCGCACTGGGCGGCGCGGGCGTACTGGCCGGACTGGTGCTGCCGTACCGCACCCGCATCCCCGTCGTCGGCGCACTGACCGCCGGGGCAGGGGTGAGCGGCGGCGCGGCGGGCGTGGCCGCACTGGGCGGCGACCGCTGGACCGCCGCCTTCCCCACGGTGCTGCCGCTGGCCGGCACACACCTGGCGGTGGATGCGCTGGCAGGTCTCTTCATGGCCGTGGCGGGAGGCGTCGTGGCCGCAGTCGCGGTGTACGGCATCGGCTACGCCGCCGGTCACGGACCGCACGGCCTCGGCTCGCGCGGCGCGCAGACGGTACTGCCGCTGTTCGCGCTCACGTTGATCCTGGTGCCAGTGGCCGCCTCGGTGTCGACGTTCCTGGTGCTGTGGGAACTCATGGCCCTCGCCTCACTGTTGCTGGTGCTCGCTGAGCACCGGGGCGAGTACCTCCCCGGTGAACCGGGCCGGAGCGGCGGCAACCCCTCGGTACGGCAGGCCGGGGTCTGGTACGCGGTGATGACACATCTGGGGTTCCTGCTGCTCCTCACGGGGTTCGCGGTCTTCGCCGGTCAGGCCGGCGGAGAGTCCTTCGGGGCCCTGCGGGCGGGCGCGGACGGCATCCCCCCGACGGTGCGCGGGCTGGTCTTCGTACTGGTCGCAGCCGGATTCACATCCAAGGCAGGCGCCGTACCGCTGCACGCTTGGCTGCCCCGCGCCCACCCCGAGGCACCCAGCCCGGTCTCGGCACTGATGAGCGCCGCCATGGTCAACCTCGGGATCTACGGGGTCGTGCGGGTCGGGTTCGACCTCCTCGGCGGAGGGCCCGCCTGGTGGTGGCTGGCCCTCCTCGCCGTGGGCGTACTGTCGGCGGTATACGGGATCCTGCAGGCGGCGATGGCCGCGGACCTCAAGCGCCTGCTGGCCTACTCGACCTCCGAGAACATGGGTGTCGTCCTCACCGGGGTCGGCGCGTCCGGCCTCTTCGCCGCCTACGGCGACGGGACACTGGCCGCAGTGGCGCTCGCGGCCTCTCTGCTGCACACCATCAACCACTCCGCCTTCAAAGCCCTGTTGTTCTGCGCGGCCGGCTCGGTGCTGCGGGCCACGGGCGAACGGAACCTGGATCTGCTGGGTGGACTTCGGTCCCGGATGCCGGTCACCGCAGGCCTGTTCGCGCTCGCCGCACTGGGGGCCGTGGCGCTACCGCCGGGCAACGGCTTCATCAGCGAATGGCTGCTGCTCCAGTCCCTGATCAACGGCTTGCAGGTCCCGGGCGTGGCTCCGGCGATCGTCCTGCCCGTGGCGGTGGCGCTGATCGCGCTGTCCGCGGGGCTCGCTGCAGCCGTGTTCGTCAAGGCCCTGGGGGTCGGGTTCTTTGCGCGACCCCGCAGTGATAGAGCTGCCGCGGCCCGGGAGTCGCCGCCGCTGATGCTCGCCGGGATGGGCCTGCTCGCAGCGGCCTGCGCGGGCCTGGCCCTGGTGCCAGGTCTGCTGGGCCAGGGCCTCGGCCGGGCAGCGACCGCGGCCGGGCTGCCGGGAACGGGCGCGGTGACGGGCGGTGGGCTGCAGGTGCGGCTCGCCCACATCCCGGCCTCGCTGTCACCGCTGTGGGTGGTGGCTGCCCTGACCGCCGCGCTGGCCCTCGCCGCCGCACTGCCTCGGGCCTACCGGCGCCGGCAACGGCGGAACGACGCACGGCTGTGGGACTGCGGTGGCGGGGCCCCGACCCCGCGGATGGCGTACACCGCGACGTCGTTCGCGGAGCCGCTGCAACGCGTCTTCGACGACGTCCTCGCACCCGAGCAGGACGTGAACATCACGCCGGTGCGCGAGTCGGCGTACTTGGTGGAACGGGTGCGCTTCTCGCGCGCCGTACCCGACCGGATCGAACACCGCCTCTACACACCGGTACTGACCGCGATGGCGGGCGCGGGACGGGCGGCCCGGCGACTGGCGGGCGGCAGCGTCCACCTCTACCTCGGTTACGGCTTCGCCGGCCTGGTCATTCTGCTCGTGGTCCTGACGGTGGGCTGGTGAGGAACGGGACATGAACGCAGCCGGATACGCGGCCGTGGCCGGCCAGATCCTCGTGGTCGGTGCGGGGGCGCCACTGCTCACCGGATGGATGCGCCAGGTGCGGGCCCGGCTGGAGGGCCGGGCCGGAGCCGGCGTGCTGCAACCCTGGCGCGACACGAGGAAGCTGCTGCGCAAGGAGCCGGTCACCCCCGTGGGCACCGGGCCCGCGTTTCGGATCGCCCCCGCGCTGCTGGTCGCCACCACCGTCGTCGCCACCGCTCTGGTGCCGCTGCTGTCCACGGACACGCCGGTCAGCGGCCATGCGGATCTCATCCTGGTGGTCGCCCTGATCGCGCTCGGTACGCTCACGCTCGCGCTGGCCGGACTGGACACCGGCACGGCGTTCGGCGGGATGGGCGCCTCCCGGGAGATGACGGTGGCGGCGCTGGTGGAACCGACCATCCTGCTGGCGGTGTTCGCACTGTCACTGCCGGCCGGAACCACCAACCTGCCCGCCATCGTCTCCGGCGCCATCGACGACCCGGCCCGGCTCGCCTCCCCGGCAGGCTTCCTCGCCACCGCCGCACTCGCGGTCGCCGTCCTCGCGGAGACCGGACGGATTCCGGTGGACAACCCCTCCACACACCTCGAACTGACGATGATCCACGAGGCGATGGTGCTGGAGTACGCGGGTCCGGACCTGGCACTGGTGGAACTCGGCGCGCAGATGCGGCTCACCCTGCTGCTGGGGCTGCTGTCCTCGCTGTTCGCGCCCTGGGGCATCGCCACCAGCGCCTCCTGGACCGCGTTGTTGCTGGCCCTGCTGCTGTTCGCCGTCAAAGTGGCCGCGCTCGGTGCTGCGCTGGCAGCCGCGGAGGTGTTCTGGGCCAAGGTACGGCTGTTCCGGGTTCCCGAACTGCTCGCCGGTTCCTTCCTGTTGGCATTGCTCGCGGTGGCCGCCTCGTACTTCCTGAGCGGAGAATCATGAGCGAGGACCTCTACACCCAACTCCTCGACCTGTCCTGCGGTGCCTTCCTGCTGGCGGCCGTGGTCGTGCTGTGGCGCCGCGAACTGGTCGCCGTCGTCCGGGTCTTCGCCCTCCAGGGAGTGGCGCTCGCCGCGATCGTCGTGCTCCTCGGGATCCACGAGGAGCGCTGGGACCTGGTCGGCATCGGGATCGGAGTCGGCATCCTGCGTGCCGGGGTGCTGCCGTATCTCGTGCGGCGCGCGCTGGCCGCGCTCCTGGCCGGTCGTGCGCACAGCGAGGAGGTCCGGGAGACCCAGCCTTTGGTGAACGTCGCCGCCTCGCTGCTGACCGCCGCCGCACTCACCCTGCTCGCCTACGCCGTGTCCCGCCCCTTGGTCGAGCTCGACCCGATCCCCGCCACCAGGGCCCTGCCGGTCGGCCTCGCCGTCGTCTTGATCGGCTTCTTCGTACTGGTCACCCGGCGTCGGGCGCTCGCCCAGGTCGTCGGCTTCCTGCTGCTGGACAACGGCATCACCGCAACCGCCTTCCTGGCCGCCTCCGGAGTGCCGCTCATCGTCGAACTCGGCGTCTCCTTCGACGTGCTGCTGGCCGTACTGGTGCTGCAGATCCTCACCACCCGGGTACGCGAGGCCTTCGGCACCACCGACATCGACGACCTGCGGGAGCTGCACGACTGATGACCGCCACCGCATCCGCGTTCCTGCTCACCGCACCCGCTGCCGTGCCGCTCGCCGTCGCGGGAACCTTCGCAACGGTCCGGCTGGACACCCGCAGGCCCACCCCCGCCACCTCCCCGGTACCCAACCGTGCCGGTGCCGTCCTCGTGGCCGAGGCACCCGCCCCCGAGCCGGCCCGGAGCCGCCCCCACCCAGCGCACTGGGCCGGGCTCGTGTCAGCCGCCGTGATCCTGCTGTGCGGGAGTCTGCTGGCGGGAGACGTCCTCGACGGCGGCCCGGTCTCGGCGTACTCCGGGCTGCTCCGCGCCGACCCGCTGACCGTCTGGATGCTGCTGGTCATCGGCGCCGTGGCGCTGATCGCCTGTGGGGCGACGCCCGCCTACCTGGCGGGCGCACGGGCCACCGACCGGGCGGCACGGCGGTACCAGGCCCTCGTGCACGCCTTCCTCGCCGCCATGTGCCTGGCCGTGGTGACCGCGAACCTCGGCGTGCTGTGGGTGGCGGTCGAGGCGACCACCATCGTCACCGCCTTCCTCGTCGGCCACCGTCGCACCCGCAAGTCGGTGGAGGCCGCATGGAAGTACGTCGTCATCTGCTCCGCCGGGATCGCGCTCGCCTTCCTCGGCACAACGCTGATCTACTACGCCGCCCGCCAGGCCGGCATCGCCGAGGCCTGGGCGCTGGACTGGCCCACGCTCGTCGCCCGGGCCGGTCGGCTCGACCCGGCGGTCACCCGGCTCGGCATCACCCTCGTCGTCCTCGGGTTCGGCGCCAAAGCGGGCCTGGTTCCCCTGCACGCCTGGCTGCCGGACGCCCACAGCCAGGCTCCGGCACCGGTCTCCGCGCTGATGTCCGGAGTGCTGCTGTCCGTCGCCTTCGCCGCCGTCCTGCGCTACCGGGTGATCGCCGATGCCGCCCTCGGCCCCGGCTTCACCCAGGCGCTGCTCATCGGGATCGCCCTGCTGACGATGGCCCTCGCAGCCGCGCTGCTGCTGGCCCAGCGGGACTACAAGCGGATGCTGGCCTACTCCAGCATGGAACACATGAGCCTGATCGCCCTCGGAACGGCGATCGGCAGCCCGCTCGCCCTGTCCGCCGTCCTGCTGCACATCGCCGGACACGGACTCGTCAAGTCCGTCGCCTTCTGCGCGTCAGGCCGGATCCTGCACCTCGAAGGGACCACGCTCGTGGGCAGGGTACGCGGCCTGCTGGCCCGGGCACCATGGTCGGCCGGTCTGTTCGGGCTGGCCGTCGTGGCGCTGCTGGGGTTCCCGCCGTTCAGCCTGTTCGCCTCCGAACTCGGCATCGCCCGCGCGGGCCTTGCGGCCGAACCGGGACCGGCCTGGGCGACCGCGGTCGCCTTCACCCTGGCGCTGCTCGCCTTCACCGCGCTGACGGCGCGCACGGGCCGGATGCTGCTGGGACCCGCACCCGACCGCCGCACGACCGAGGACGACCCGGCCGCCCTGTGGCCCCTGCTCCTCGGCCTGCTGGCCTGCGCGGCCCTGGGTGTGACCCTCGGACCGCTGGACAGTCTGCTGCACACCGCCGCGGAAACGATCGGAGGACCCTGATGCACTACGTCGTCCGAAGCACGGAACTCGTCCCGCGCGCCGAGGAACTGCTGACCGCAGGGCACCGCCTGGCGCTGATCGCCGCCCACTACGACGAGGACGGTCCGCGGGTGGTGTACCTGTTCGTCTCCGGCCCGCCCGACACCCGCGTCGAACTGCACGTCCGCCTTCGACCCGACCGGCCCGAGGTGCCCTCGCTCGCCCACCTCTCCTTCCCCGCCGGACGGTTCGAGCGCGAGATGCGCGACCTGTTCGGCATCGTCCCCCTCGACCACCCGCTTCCGCGCCGCCTGGTCCGGCACTTCCACTGGCCCCGCGGCTGGTACCCGATGCGGCCGACGGTCCCTCGCCACCCCGCTCCCGGCCAGGCTCCGGGCGCCACCCCTGCTGCTTCCGGCACCGTCCCGCCCTTCGGCGAGCAGGAGGGCCCGTACCCCTTCCTGGAGGTCGAGGGCGAGGGGGTCTACGAGATCCCGGTCGGTCCGGTGCACGCCGGCCTGATCGAACCAGGACACTTCCGTTTCTCCGTCGTGGGCGAGACCATCCTCAAGCTCAAGGCCCGCCTCTGGTTCGTCCACAAGGGTGTGGAGAAGCTCTTCCAGGGACGCTCGGTCCCCGCCGGGTTGCCACTGGCCGAACGCATCAGCGGGGACACGGCCGTCGGCCACGCACTCGCCTACTGCCTCGCGATCGAGGAGGCCACCGGCACTGAAGTTCCCACCGAGGCCCGGCACGCCCGCGCGATGCTCCTGGAAATGGAACGCGTCCACAACCACGTCGCCGACCTCGGCATGCTCTGCAACGACGTCGGCCACGGCATCCTCAACGCCCACACCCAGCGCCTCCGTGAGCAACTCCTCCGCCTCAACCGGGAGATCACCGGGCACCGGCTGCTGCGCGGTGGTGTCGTCCCCGGCGGTGCTGCACTGCGCACGCTCCCGGACCCCGCCCGGCTCAAGGCGATCGGCGAGGACATCCGTGAGATCACCGCGCTGGCCCTCGGCCACTCCACCGTCCGTGACCGCTTCACCGGCACCGCGACCCTCGGCGCCCACGCCGCTCGTGAGATCGGCTGCCTCGGTTACGTCGCCCGCGCCAGCGGCCTGGCCGCCGACGCCCGGATCGCGCACCCCTTCACCGACTACGACGGACACCTCAACGTCCCCGTCCACGACGGCGGTGACGTCCTGGCTCGCTTCCTGGTGCGCGCCGAAGAGATCGACACGTCACTTGCCCTGATCGAGCACTTCACCCGGCTGCTCTTCGCCCCCGGCACCTTCCTGGCTGCCCCGCCGGGCGCGGACGCGGGGTCCGGGACCGGAGTGGGACTCGTCGAAGGCTGGCGCGGCACCATCGCCACCCGCGTCGAGCTCGCCAGCGACGGCACCCTGGCCCGGGTCAAGCCGGTCGACCCTTCATTCTTCAACTGGCCCGCTCTGCCAGTGGCGTTGGCCGACACGATCGTTCCGGACTTCCCCCTGACCAACAAGAGCTTCAATCTCTCGTATGCGGGCAACGACCTGTGACAGAAGGCCCACCGCACCACGTACCGTCTACGACGCACACGCACGGCGTGCGGTCCACGGCGTACGGCCTTGCGCATACCGGATATTCCGCACGGTCCACGGTCCACGCCATACCGGATAGTGCAGACGATCTGCGGTGTACGGCCCGTTGGATACCGTCTACCGCATACTGCTCGCCGTCACCCGTCACCCGTCACCCGCTCCGCGCCCATCGGTCGGCGGTTCAGCGTACGAGGCGGTAGCCGGTGACGAGTTCACCACGGATCAGGACGACGTGCTCCATCTCCTTGTGCACCCAAGGCCTGAGTTCGGCGTGGTAGCGAGAGAGCGCCTGTGGTTCGGTCACTCGGCTCGCGGTGCCGGTGACCATCACGCTCCAGCCGGTGCGAGTGCCGGGGTCGATCTCATCGGCCTCGTACACCACCACCTCCGACACTGACGCGGAGGTGAGCAGCGCGGCTCTCGCGTGGGTGCGGATGACGATGTCGCCGTCATCGGTGACGAGGTGGTTGACCGGCCTGATCACCGGCAACGCCCGCTGGGTGAAGCCCACCCTCCCCATGGGGAGGGTGGCCAGAAGACTGAGGCACTCCTCCCGGTCCAGTTCGACCATACGGGCGCCGGACCCGGAAGGAGCGGACGGCCGATCAGCAGTCATGACGGAGTCTCACGGGTGCCTCGTGTGCGGCGCCTCGCGGCCAGAGCACCTCGACGTCGACGCCGTGACTGCGGGCGTAGGCCACCAGGTGCGCCGTCGCGTCCCGGCCGTTGGACGGGGAGCCGTCCCACACCGCCAGGACGTGGGCGCAGGAACGCAGCAGACGCTCGTCCGCGCCGACGCAGGCGCTGCGGATGGCCGGGTCGTAATCCATCAGCCGCACCATCTGCGACAGCATCAGCAGTTCACCGGCCGCTCCCCGATCGGGTTCGGCCAGTTGGGCGGGCATGCCGCCCCGCGACGGCAGTACCGTCACCAGTGCCAGCCCCGCTGTTCGGGCCGCCCGTCCGAACGCCACCGGGATCCCTTTCCCAGCTCGGACCAGCCCCGCCATGCCCGCCTGCGCGAACTCAGCCAAGCGGCAACGCAGTTCCTCTTCGAGTAGGGCGAGTGTGGGCACGGTCAGATCGGAATGCCCCACGACAGCGATCACTCCGGACCGTCCCTTTCCGCCAACACACGGTGGCCGTGGCAACTGCATGCCTGAAGAAGTCTTCAATCGAGGTGCTCACGGGCGGCTGCCGTCGGCACCCAAGGTGGCTGTGGCCCATGCCCAGGAGCGGGTTCAGCCAGCACCCGAGGGTGACGGCGGTCAATGTCCGAGGGGCTGCGGCTCCGCCCCTGCGTGTCGCGGACGGCCGCCCGGGGGAGCGGAGACCGTCCGCGAGCACCTGATCATGTCCCGGTGCGTGTAGGGCACACCAGGGCTGTCGGGGCCGGCTCCGAGGTCCGGTCGGCCCTTGCGGGGTGTCGACCGGTTCTGTTGTCGGACGGTACAGCGGGCGGAGAACAGGGGAGCATCCGCTGCCGGCGGCTCACGAAGGGATCCGGAACCGGACGAGTACGACCTTGCCGTCGTGGTCGATGGCTGGTTCGGCACGGAGGTCCCCGTCGTAGTCGGCCGCGAGTTCGGCGACCAACCGCAGGCCGGCCCCCATGCCGTCGTCGGTGAGTTCCGGAAGGCGGGGCTCGGCGTCCGCCACGCTGACGACCAGCCGCCCTGCCATGGCGGTCATCCCCACGTCCGTCAACGGCGAGCAGGCGGCATGTCGCAGCACATTGGTCACCAGCTCGCTCACCACCAGCAGTACCGCGTCCGCCAGGGCGGACCCGGGCGCGACGCCGACCTCGGCGAAGTGTCCCGCCACTGCCTCCCGGGCCTCCCGCACCGCCCCCGGCCCCAGCCGCACCGAGACGACGTGCCGTCGTACCAGCGGCTGGAGGCGCTCGACGTCGGCGTCGGCGGGTCTGCCCTGGTGCCAAGGGAGCCGGAACCGGCGGGTGCCGCCCACTACCGTCCGGCCTGCGTTCGGCGCAACTCGTCGAGCAGGTCCCGCTGCCCGGACAGCAGGACGGAGAGGATCCGGCGGGCCGCGGCCAACAGCTCGGCGACGTCGCCGCCGGCCAGCTCGTACACCACCGTCGACCCCGTGCGGGTGGCGGTCACGATTCCGGAGCGGCGCAACACCGCCAGCTGCTGTGACAGGTTCGAGGGCTCGACCTCGATCTCCGCCAGCAGATCACGGACCGGCTTCGGTCCGTCCTGGAGCAGTTCCAGCACCCGGATACGTACCGGATGCCCCAGCATCCGGAAGAATTCCGCCTTCGCCTCGTACAGCGGAACCGGCATTCCGATCACCCTTCGTCCGCCTCGGCCGCCGTGTCGTCGCCGACGTCGACACCATGCCGACGGGCCACGCGCAGCGCATCGTCCAGCTCGTCCTGGGCCACGGCCGCCTCGTAGGCGTCCCCGGCCTCGCGGGCCGCGGCTACCGCGGCACGTGCGTCGTGCACTCGCTTCCGTGCGGCTTCGGTGAATCCGCCCACCGTGGAACCACCTCCTCTGTGACCTCTCCAGCACGGCATCTAGCGAATTGAAGAATTCTTCAAGCGTAGTGGACGGGCGGTCCGAAGCGCTTCCGCCGGCGCCGGGAATGCCCGAGCCCCCGGAGGGCGGAAGCGGGATGCCCTTCATACCGCGGAGTGGTGCGGAGTGGTGCGGAGTGGTGCGGCCATGTGGTTCGGGCTGCGAGCAGAGGGTGGCCTTCGGCGTTCCGCGCGGCGTTCCGCGCGGCGCCCCGGGACGCCGCGCACGCGTGCCGGCCATCGGGGCTGCCGACGACTGGGCGGCCGACGACTGGGAGGGCACGGTCTTTGTAAGCGCGGTCACCGTCGGAACCACTTTCGGGGCCTAGCGTCATGGCGTGGACCGAACAGTCCGGCCCGGAGGTAGACGATCATGATGCGCGCTGTCTGGAACGGCTCTGTGCTCGCGCAGTCCGAGCACACGGTGGTGGTGGAGGGCCATCACTACTTCCCGCCCGAGTCGCTGAACGGCGAGTACTTCGCCGAGAGCCGGATGCGGTCGCTGTGCTTCTGGAAGGGGCTCGCGCGTTACCGCACGGTCGTCGTCGACGGGCAGGTCAATCCGAACGCAGCCTGGTACTACCCCCACCCCAGCCCGTTCGCCCGGAGGATCAAGAACCATGTCGCCTTCTGGCGTGGAGTCCGGGTCGAGGTGGCGTAGGAGGGCCGGCGGTGCGGGACCGGGGGGCGCGCCGGAGGTGACGTAGGGCGACGACGACCTGCAGTGTGGCCGCTGGACGCAGCAGGGTGGGACGAGGGCGGTGGGGCATGGCGCCGCGGCCGAAGCCGGCCGCGGTCATCGCGGCGACCGGCGCCACCCACGCGGCCACGGCTGCCGCCCGCAGCGCTCGACCGGGCTCGTGGCGGATCGCCAGCCAGGTCCAGAACGCGGCGTCAGCGAGGGAGTCGGCGTAGTCGCCGAACGGGGACACCGTGGCACCGCGGCGGGCCAGGTGGCCGTCGGCCAGGTCGAGGGCGACGGCCAGTACGCCCGAGGCGCGCCCCGCCCCGAGGGCCGTGGCCGGGAGGTTCCCCCGGACGAGGGTGAGGGCGTCTGCCGCCGCGAACCGGTCGCGGTGTTCTAGCAGCCCCAGGTGCAGCACCACCAGAGTCCAGCTGGTCAGGACCCAACGCCGACCTGCCCGGTCTCGGGCGAGGACGAGGAGGACACCGTGTGCGGCGGTGGCCTGGGCGAGTGCTCGGGGGCGGAGGGCTGCCTGCCGTACCGACCGGCGGGCGGCCGTCGACAGGAACCGGGCGAGGGCACGGGGGCTCCAACGGCCTTCGCGCACCATCTCCAGCAGTGCGTTTGTCGCGGCACGGCTGTCGGCCAGGTCTGACACGGACACGGTGGTCTGCCCCTTCTGCCGGGAACCGGGACGAGCGGGGTCCACCCTAGGGAGACGGGCCGTGAGGAAACGTGAGCGTGCTCACCGATGGGCCGGCCGGTCGGCCTTAGCGTCGTGACCGGATGGTCCCGACGGCGGGTCGGGCGAGATGAGGGAAGGGAGCGCTGCTCGTGGGGTGGTTTCGGCGGCTGACCGTGGTGGCGTCGGCGGGCGGTGGGCTGGCCGCCGGCTACCTGGGGCTGGTGACGGGGGCGCTGCCCGTCGACCTGGGAGTGGGCAGGCGGCTGCGGCCACTGGGTCCGCAGAGCCTGGACATCGCCGCACCCCGGGAGGTGGTCTTCGATGTCGTGGCGGCGCCGTACCTGGGACGTACCCCGCGGGCGATGCGGGAGAAGCTCAACGTCCTGGAACGCGGCACTGATCTGGTGCTGGCCGAGCACTTCACCCCCCTTGCGGGAGGGCGGTTGAAGGCGGTCACGGTGGAGACGGTGGGCTTCACCCGACCCGAGCGGGTCGACTTCCGGCTGGTGCGCGGTCCGGTGCCGCAGGTGACCGAGTCCTTCGTGCTGAGTGAGCAGGCGGCGGGGACGCGGCTGGTGTACGAGGGGCGGCTGGGTACGGACCTGTGGCGGGTGGGCCAGTGGTGGGGGGCGGCGGTGGCCACGCGGTGGGAGGCCGCCGTGGCCGCGTCGCTCGCCTCCGTCAAGGTCGAGGCCGAACGACGGGCCGCCGCACCGGGCCGGTGAGCGCGCGGTCGTTCGGTGAGCGGCCGTGCCGTGCGCGCCGTGCAGTGAGTGGCCGTTCGGTGAGCGCGCTTACAGTTCCGGCTGTCCGGGTGGCCGTAGCGTCGTGGTCATGGTGTTGCGACTGGTGCTCGGCGCGGTTTATACGGCGATGGCCCTGGGCCAGCTGGCCTCGCTTGGCCGGATGCCGGTCGTGCTCGGCGGGTACGGCCTGGTGCACGGCGCGAGCGCGGGCGTCCTGGCCGTACTGCTGATCGTGGGCGAGCTGGTGTGCGGGCTGTGGTTCCTGACCCGCCCCCGGTCCACGGTGATCGCTCCGGTGTGGGTGTACTCAGCTGTGTCGCTGACCTGGAGCGTGCTTGCCGTGCAGGCGTACGCGCGTGGGCTGGCCGTGGACAACTGCGGTTGCTTCGGCGTGTATCTCACACAGCGGCTCGGCTGGTTCGTCCTGGTGCAGGACGCGCTCACCCTGCTCTACGCCGCTGTGTTGCTGCGCGGGGCCCGGCGTGTCGGGGCGGCCCCCGCCCCGGCACAGGGGCGTGGCAGCCCGGTGCACCGGGTACGTGACGACAGCGAAGCGAGGACGAGGGCGCGATGACCACCAACCGTCACCACACCGCCGAACCGGGCCAGCCGGCAGCGGCGGGCGGCACCCGGACCAAGCAGGACCGGCAGGAGGTGTTCATCGAGTTCACCAAGTCGGTCTGCCCGTTGTGCAAGACGCCTGTCGATGCCCAGGTCAGTACGCGTGCCGGTAAGGTCTATCTGCGCAAACGCTGTCGCGAGCACGGTGAGTTCGAAGCCCTCGTCTACGGGGACGCGGAGGAGTATCTGGCCTCGGCTCGATTCAACAAGCCCGGTACCCTCCCGTTGGTCTTCCAGACGGAGGTCCGTGATGGTTGTCCAAGTGACTGCGGGCTGTGCCCCGAGCACAAGCAGCATGCCTGCCTGGGGATCATCGAGGTCAACACCGGCTGCAACCTGGACTGCCCGATCTGCTTCGCCGACTCGGGGCACCAGCCCGACGGCTACTCGATCACCCACGAGCAGTGCGAGACGATGCTCGACGCCTTCGTGGCCTCGGAGGGCGAGGCGGAGGTGGTGATGTTCTCCGGCGGGGAGCCCACCATTCACAAGCACATCCTGGACTTCGTCGATCTCGCCCAGGCCCGCCCGATCCAGAACGTCACCCTCAACACCAACGGCGTCCGTCTGGCGAGCGATCGGGGCTTTGTCGCCGAACTCGCCAGGCGCAATCGGGTAGCCGGTCGGTCGGTGAACATCTACTTGCAGTTCGACGGTTTCGACGAGCGCACCCACCGGGAGATCCGGGGCCGTGACCTGCGGGCGGTCAAACAGCGGGCGTTGGACAACTGTGCGGCGGCAGGTTTGACCGTCACCCTGGTCGCGGCGGTCGAACGCGGATTGAACGAGCACGAGCTGGGTGCGATCGTCGAGTTCGGCGTCGACCATCCGGCGGTGCGGTCGGTGGCGTTCCAGCCGGTCACCCACTCCGGTCGGCACGTGCCGTTCGATCCGCTGGAGCGGCTGACGAACCCCGACGTGATCCGCCTCCTCCAGGAACAGTTGCCCGGCTGGTTCCAGAAGGGCGACTTCTTCCCCGTCCCGTGTTGCTTCCCGACCTGCCGCTCGGTCACCTACCTGCTGGTGGACGGTGGTCCGGGCGAGCGGACGGTGGTGCCCATCCCCCGACTGCTCCAGGTGGAGGATCACCTCGACTACGTCACCAACCGCGTCCTGCCTGACGCGGGCGTCCGCGAGGCGCTGGAGAAGCTGTGGTCGGCCTCGGCATTCATGGGCACGGCGACCACGGAGGAGAAGCTGCGCACCACCGTCGAGGCTCTGGACTGTGCGGACTCGTGCGGTATCGATCTGCCGACGTCGGTGAAGGACCTCACCGACAAGGCGTTCATGATCGTCGTCCAGGACTTCCAGGACCCCTACACCCTCAACGTCAAGCAACTGATGAAGTGTTGCGTGGAGGAGATCACACCGGACGGCAGGCTGATCCCGTTCTGCGCGTACAACTCCGTCGGCTATCGCGAACAGGTCCGCGCGGCCATGTCCGGTGTTCCGGTCGCGCAGGTGGCGCCGAACGCGCTGCCGCTCGCCGACCGGCTCGCCGACACGCGGTACGGCTCCAAGACCGTCGCCGGGGAGGAAGGGCGATGAACGACGAGGAGATGAAGGCCTGTTGTGCCGCCGCCTACTCCTCCGACGTCGTGGACCTGCTGCTGGGCGGCGCCTACCATCCGGGTGGCTCGGCGCTGACCCGCCGCCTTGCCGGCGGCCTGGCCCTCACCGCGGACTCCCGGGTCCTGGACGTTGCCTCCGGTCGCGGTGCGACGGCCCTGCTTCTCGCCGACGGTTACGGCTGCCGTGTGGACGGCGTGGACTACGCGGCGGCCAACACATCCCTCGCACAAGGGGCCGCCGCCGCGGCGGGCTTGACCGGACGGGTCGAGTTCACCACCGCCGATGCGGAGCAACTCCCCTTTGTGGACGGCACGTTCGATGTGGTGGTGTGTGAGTGCGCGCTGTGCACGTTCCCCGGTAAGGCTCGGGCGGCGGCTGAGTTCGCCCGTGTGCTGCGGCCCGGAGGCCGGGTCGGCATCACCGACGTCACTGCCGCCCCCGACCGGCTGCCGCCCGAACTGACCGGTCTGGCCGCCCGGATCGCCTGCATCGCCGACGCCCGCCCGCTCGACGAGTACGCCGAGATCCTGGCTGCCGCCGGGTTGCGCACGCTCCGCACCGAGCGCCACGACCAGGCCATGACCCGCATGATCGATCAGATCGAGGCCCGGCTGAACCTGCTGCGTCTGACGGCCGCGACCGAACTCGCCGCCACCGGCGTCGCCTGGGACGAGGCTCCGGCAGCCCTGGCCGCGGCTCGCCGGGCGGTCGCCGACGGCGTACTCGGCTACGGCCTCCTCATCGTGGAGAAGCCACGCGGTGCACAGCCGTCCTTCGCCGCGTAAGCGCCGTCACATACCCGTGAGGGCCGGTAGGCCTAGCGTCGCGGTAGAGACAGAACCTGCTGGAGGCGGGAGGCGAACACCATGATGACGATGACGACCGCACACGTCTCACCCAGGACGGCCGTCGTCCCGGTCCACGCGGTGTGGGGTGCCGCGGCCGGGCTGGTCGGCGGCATGGGCATGGGTGTCTGGATGTCGGTGTCCCGCCCTGTGATGGACACCGCGATGATCACTATGGTGGCCGGGCTGCTCGGTTCCACGAACGCCGTCGTCGGCTGGCTCGTCCATCTGGCCATCGCCCTCTTCGCCGGTACCGGCTTCGGCGTGCTGCTCGGCCGGTACGTCCGTGGGCCCGTGCCCGCTGCGCTGCTTGGCCTGGCCTACGGCGTGGTGTGGTGGGTTCTCGGCGCGCTGTGGATCCTACCGGCGAACATGGGTAGGCCGGTCTTCGCGTGGAACGCCGTCACCCGCTCCAGTCTCGGCGTGCACCTGGTGTTCGGGCTGCTGACGGGTCTGGCCTTCTTCGCCGTCGCCCGGGCTGCGGCCCGCCGGACCACCACGGCCGGCCGATGACCCCGGCGCCGTCCACCCCGGCGGATGACGCCGGCGGCACGCCGCGGGGTGCGGCCCAGTGCGGCGGCGCCCCCGGCACCGGCCCGTTGCCGTACTGTCTGACCGAGGATGCCGACGCCCTGGCGGCCCCCGCCTGGGGAGCCGCGCCCCCACCCTGGGCCCCGGGGCGACGCGAGGAGACCGACCGCATGACCGACCGCGAGGACGACACCGGCACCCCGGGCCGCACCTGGTGCATCTCCGAGGTCGACATCTTCCGCGACCTGTCGGAAGCGGAGATGGACGCCATCGCTGCCGCGGCCCCGATGAAGACGTATGCCGCCGGGGAGATGCTGCACAGCCCGCAGCAGCCCGGCGAGGTGCTCTTCATCCTCAAGCGCGGCCGGGTCCGCATCTTCCGGGTCGCTGCTGACGGTCGTGCCCTGACCACGGCGATCATCAGCCCCGGCACGATCTTCGGTGAGATGGCGCTGCTGGGCCAGCGCATGTACGACAACTTCGCCGAAGCCCTCGACGGTGTCACGGTCTGTGTGATGAGCCGCGCCGATGTCCAGAGGTTCCTGCTCTCGGACGCCCGGATCGCGGCCCGGATCACCGAGATCCTGGGCCGTCGCCTGGCCGATCTCGAACAGCGCCTGTCGGACAGCGTCTTCAAGTCCGTGCCCCAGCGGATCGCCACGACCCTGGCCACCCTCGCCACCCGCAACGACACCCCTGCCGCCCGACTCCGCCCCGGCGTCCGTCACCCCCAGATCAGCCTCACCCACGAGCAACTCGCCGCCCTGGCCGGCACTTCCCGGGAGACCTGCACCAAGGTCCTGCGTGACTTCGCCGACCGGGGTCTGCTCCGCCTGGCCAGGGGCCGCATCACGGTCCTGGACCTGCCCCGTCTGACCGACGCGGCAGGCTGACGCTGGCCGGTGGACCGCCCGCGCACCCGGTGTCCGGGCGGTCCGTGAGGCATCCACGGCGTCCGGGAAGCGGGCCGGCGCAGGTCGGGCGGCCCAAGGCCGTGCGCGGCGGCCGTCGCGCGCCGTGAACGTTGCCCGTTGCGGCACTAAGATCCGGGCCATGGCCTTGACCGTTGACGACGTGGACCGGTTCGAGGCCTCCAGGTCCCGCCTGGAGGCCATCGCCTACCGTCTTCTCGGCTCGGCGAGCGAGGCCGAGGACGCCGTGCAGGAGACGTTCCTGCGCTGGCAGGCCGCCGACGTCAACAAGGTCGAGGTGCCCGAGGCCTGGCTGACGAAGGTCCTCACCAACCTGTGCCTCAACCAGCTCACCTCGGCTCGTGCGCGCCGCGAGACCTACGTGGGGCAGTGGCTGCCCGAGCCGCTGATCGCCGGGGACCCGATGCTCGGCCCGGCCGACACCGCCGAACAACGCGAATCGGTCTCGTACGCGGTTCTCGTCCTGCTGGAGCGCCTCTCTCCCCGCGAGCGGGCCGTGTACGTGCTGCGGGAGGCCTTCGACTATCCGCACCGGGAGATCGCCGAGACCCTCGACATCACCGAGGCCGCCAGCCAGCAGATCTTGCACCGCGCCAAGAAGCGCGTCGCCGCCGGCAAGGCGCGCACCGAGATCGACGAGGCCGCCGCTCGGCGGATCGTCGACGAGTTCCTCACGGCTGCCACCAGTGGCCGGACCGAGCCGCTCGTGCGACTGCTCACCCAGGACGCCACCGCGATCGGCGACGGCGGCGGGAAGGTCCCGGCCCGCAGCAAGGCGTTCCAGGGTGCCGTTGCGGTCGCCACGTTCATGCGGGGTCTGTTCAAACCCAGCAAGGCCAAGCGCGCCCTGGCCGGCGGTTCACCCGGGATCTACGCCATGACCGCCAACGGTGACCCCGCCGTCGTGGCGGTCCTCGACGGGCGGGTCATCGGCGTCGTGTGCCTGGAGGTCACGGCCGAGGGCATCGCCGCGGTCCGCAGCCAGATCAACCCCGACAAGCTGGAACGCGCGACCCGGCAATGGGCTGCCGCTGACCACGGCGAACCCCTGTTCCACGCCTTCTGACTCTGGTGTGAGGTGCTTCACACCGCATTCCTGTCAGGAAACGGTGGGCCGCCCGGTTCAAGTGGCGAATCCGCCCAAGACAGGAGCCAGCCCATGCAGCACCGCATCATCGTCCTCGGAGCCGGATACGCCGGAGCCAGCACCGCCGGGCGCCTCGCCAGGCGGCTGCGCCGCGATGACGTCGCCGTCACCCTGGTCAACGCCGAGCCCGACTTCGTCGAGCGCATCCGGATGCACCAGCTCGCGGTCGGCCACGTGTTGAAGGCCCGGCCCTTTGACGAGATGTTCGCGGGCACCGGCGTCGAACTGAAGCTCGCCCAGGTCACCGGCGTCGACGTCGACCGCAAGACCGTCGCCGTCACCGCGGTGAACGGTGCCGGACAGCCGGAGGAGGAGCTGGCGTACGACACCCTCGTGTACGCCCTCGGCAGTGGCTGGGACGACCAGGGCGTCCCCGGCACCGCCGAGCACGCCCATGAGATCGCCAGCCGCCCCGGGGCGCTCCGGCTGCGCGAGAGCCTCGCCCGCCAGGACGCCGGGAGGTCCGTGGTCGTGGTCGGTGGCGGCCTCACCGGCCTGGAGGCCGTGGCCGAGATCGCCGAGGCCCGCCCGGACCTGGAGGTCGCCCTCGCCGCCCGCGGCGGCCTCGGTGACTGGCTCTCGCCCAAGGGCCGCCGGCACGTGCGGAAGGTCTTCGGCGCGCTCGGCATCACCGTGCACGAGCACGCCCTCGTCACCGAAGTGCGGGCCGACCGTGTGGTCACCGCCGACGGTACGTCCATCCCGGCCGCGGTGGCCGTGTGGACCACCGGCTTTGCCGTGCACCCGGTGGCGAAAGCCACCACCCTGGAGGTCACCGACACGGGCCAGATCGTGGTCGACGGCACCATGCGTTCGGTCTCGCATCCGGATGTGTACGCCATCGGCGACGCAGCCATGGTGATGGGCCCCGGCGACAAGCCGCTGCGGATGTCGTGTGCCTCGGGCATCCCCACCGCCTGGCAGGCCGCCGACGCCATCGCAGCGTGCCTGACCGGCGGGAAGGCCCCGGACGTGCCGCTGCGCTACGTCAACCAGTGCATTTCGCTGGGCCGCAAAGAAGGCCTGATCCAGTACGTCACCGCCGACGACCGTGCCATCGGGGTGGCCCTGACGGGACGCCTCGCCGCCGTCTACAAGGAGCTGATCTGCAAGGGCGTGGTCTGGGGCGTCGCCAACCCGACGCTCGGGATACCGTCCCGGCGACGCCCACTGGTGAGGGGAGCCGCCGAGACGGACCCGGTAGCCAAGGCATCGGCCTGACGGGCCCGGCGACAGGGGAGCCGCTTCGCCACCGGTCTCCGCGACGGTGGCCTACGGCCACGGTTGCGGACGTGGCCGTAGGCCCGGAAACCGACGGGCCGCCGGCGTGGGCCACCCGGTACCCGGCCGGCGGCGAGGTGGTCATCCGGCTGGGCCTCGGCCTCGGTGGCGAAGCGGGTTTCGTCTGAACACGTGCTCTAACCAAGGACACACGTCGCCGTTGAGGGCCGTGAGGATGAGCCAGCGCACCACGGCTCCGGCGGGAGGCACGGGTGTTGGCTGCGGTGGCCGGGAAGGTTCGCCTGCCGTTTGCGTCGGCGACCCGCCGGCTTACCCGGAATTGGGTCACGTCTGCTGGAGTTGTGTGTCGACGGCCAGTTGGTGATTCCACTGAAAGGCGAACATGTCGCCGGTATGACGGCTGTACACATCGCTCACCCCCTGAAGCGCCTGAAGCACCCGAAATACTCGAAGTGCCTGAAGTACCTGCTGAAGTACCTGAAGCGCCCGATGCGGGGTGTAGGCGTTGATCCCATGCCATCCCGGCGACCGGTTTACCGGCCTCTTTCACGGTGTGCACGGTCCCCGCCCGTAACTCCGGTTCAGAAAAGCGCCCCCACGACTCCCGTGGCCCGGACCTCTCCCAGGACCGGGGGCTGAACGCTACGCGGGAAACGCACTTCGACGCTGCCCGATTGGCGTGGTGGCGGCGCCTGGGCCGAGGCGTGCACCGATGTGCGCAGCCGTATCCCCCGGCGAGGCTGCGTTGCTGGGGAAGAGAGGCCAAAAACCTTATGCAGAAGACGTGTTGAAGTCAGCCAGGACACCTCCCGGCCCTCTTGAGTACGGCGCTGCGGTGATAGCATCCCGGCGTCCGCGATCTTGATCCTGCTGTTGGATCAGCTGCTGTTCGAGGCTGGCCTGCTCGCTGTGCGACTGCGGTGTGCAGTTGCCGGTGGATGCGCTGTGGATCACCGCGAGGTGGGCTGGCCAATGGCTGCAGCCACGCGCCGGGAAAGGTTTCCATGAATCAAGACGTGCTCATATGGTGCCTGGTTGCGGTAGCGGCGGTAGCCGTAGCCGCGGTCGCGGTACTCGTCGTTCGCAACAGGGCCCTGGGGAACAGGAAGCGGCAGGCCGAGGCCGAGTTCACGCGGCAGCGTGACGAGGCCGAGCGGCGACTGGAGTTCGCCGAGGCCGAGTTGCGGAGGTTCCAGCGGGAACAGGCCGCCGTCATCAGTGAAGCCGAGCATGAGGCCGAGGAGAGGACCAAGGCCGTCCTCAAGGGCGCCGCTCGCCTCCTGCAGAGCCTCACCGCCGAAGAGGCGACGGTCCTCGGCCAGATCCAGCGGACGTATGGAGGACACCCCGTCCTCACCGATCTGCTCGATGTGCATCACGCCAACGCGCAGATGGCCCGCAAGTCCGAGGGCATCGCCGTCATGTGCGGTGCGCCCCTCGGCCGCCGCAGCAGGCCCGCAAGCGTCTACGACGTGGTGCGCAACGCCCAGAGTCAGATCCGGAACTTCCAGCGGGTCGAGATCATGCAGTTCAACGGGATCGCTCTGAAGGCGTCCGCCGTCGCACCCGTCGCCCTGACCGTTGCGGAACTGCTGGACAACGCGGCCTCCTTCTCCCAGCAGGACGCGCCGATCGAGGTGACGTTCCAGCGGGTTCAGAACAACGTGTGCATTGTGATCGACGACGCTGGCGTCGGCATGAACGACGAGGACCGGCAGGCGGCGACCGAACTGCTCTCCGGCGACCTCGCTCCTCGTCTGTCGCAGCTTGGCACCCAGCCCAAGTTCGGTTTCCCCGTCGTCGGCCTCCTCGCCCGACAGTACGGGTTCGCGGTCGATGTCACCGGGGTCTCCCGGTACGGCGGTGTCCGGGCCGTGGTGCGGTTGCCCGAGGAGCTGTGGACCACGGAGGAAGCGCCGCAGCCGGTGCAGGAGGCTCCGGTCAGCAGCATTCGGAGCGCCGAGGGCCGGCCGCGCGCCCGCGCGCGCACCGTGCACGGCCTGCCGGTGCGGGGCGCACGCAAGTCGCCCATTGCGAGCGTTGCCGACGACGGGGACGGCGCGGGCGTGTCGAGGCCGCCCACCCTCACCGGCCGCAGTCTCGGTGGTCTCCAGCGCGGCACCCTGTCGGGCCGCACCGCTGACGCCCCGTCGACCGAAGGGTCCGAAGAAGCATGACCACTGACCTGTCCTGGATGGTCAAGGACATCGTGGACAACGTTCCCCGGGCACTGCACGCCGTGGTGCTGTCCTCGGACGGCATATCCAGGGGAGCCACGGACGGCATGACCGAGAAGGGCGTGCGCACCGTTTCCGCCGCCATGGCCGGCATGCAGTCGCTCAGCCGTGCCACGGCCCGCTTCGCGGGCCCGGTGAAGGAATGGCAGTGGAACCAGACGATCGTCGAGTTCTCACACGGCTGGGTGTTCCTGGTCGGAGCGGGACCAGGTGCCTACCTGGCCGCCGCCGCGGAGCCGGACGTCGACCTGCAGCAGATCTCGTTCCGTATGCACCGGCTGGTCGCCCGGCTGGGTGACAACCTCACCTCCGCCCCGAGGGTGAACGGCGCCGATGGGGCCCGGGCCCTCGACGCCCAACTGGTCCAGGACGAGGCGAGAGGCGGACCGGGCTTCGTGCTTCCCGAGTTGGACACGGTGGTCGCCGAGGTCCGGGGGGCCCGGCACGCCGTGCTGCTCGGCGCCGACGGGCTGCCGCGGGGGACGACCTCGGGGATGGGCAAGGACCTGGCCGACACGATGTCCGCCGCGATGACGGGTCTGCACGCCTACAGCCGGGCGACGGCGCAGTTCGCGGATGGTCGGGACGACGTCGAGTGGTTGCAGACGGTCATCGAGTTCCAGCACGGCTGGGTCTTCCTGATCGCGGCCGGTGACGGTGCCTACCTGGCTGCATCGGCCGAACACGACTGCGACATCGAGGAGTACACCACGCGCCTGAAGGACGTGGTGCCCGCGCTGGGCACGGCCGCGGCTCCCCGAGGAAGGACGGCCGGCGATGCGTGAGAATCCGGATCAGGCTCTGGAGCTGACGTCCGATTTAGTCCCTCTGTTTGTGATCACGAACGGGCGTGGCCTGCCTCCGGAGCACGAGTACTCGCACACCACGCTCGTGACCGCCCAGGAGGGCGCCCCGGCACGCGCGCTGTCCCCGGAGGCTCGCGAGGTCATGGACCTGGTCTCGGACGGCTTCCTGTCCGTGGCCGAGGTGGCCGGTCACACGCACCTGCCGCTGGGCATCGTGCGCATCTTGCTGGCTCGGATGGAAGACGACGGCCTCATCTTCGTGCGGCCTCCCACACCGCGTGCCGAGCTCCCAGACCGCGAGCTGCTCCAGGCCGTCATCGACGGCCTGCACGCCAGCCTGAAAACACCGTACGGAGCGTAAGCCGTGTACCTGGATCCAGCCGTCGCTCACGCCGTGAAGATCCTCGTCGTGGGTCCTTTCGGGGCCGGGAAGACCACGTTGATCGGCAGCATCTCCGAGATCGAGCCGCTGCAGACCGAAGAGGAGATCACCGAGGCGAGCGAGGGCTTCGACGACCTTTCCGGAACGCCGGACAAGACGACCACCACCGTGGCCATGGACTTCGGCCGGCGGACCCTCAACCAGCGGTTGGTGCTCTACCTCTTCGGCACGCCGGGGCAGGAACGCTTCAAGGAGATGTGGGAGAGCTTGTCGGCCGGCGCGCTGGGCGCACTGGTCCTCGTCGACCCCGAGCGGCTGCACGAGTGTTTCCCCGTCCTGGACCTGGTCGAGCAGTTCGGCCTGACCTATGCCGTCGGCGTCAACCGCTTCGACGGCAACCCCGACTACCCGCTCGAGGAGATACGCGAGGCCCTGAACCTCTCCGCGGAGACCCCTCTGGTCAACTGCGACGTGCGTCAGCAGCAGGCGTCGACGGAGGCACTCATCACCCTCGTGCAACACCTCATGTCCGCACTCGGCTAGGAGCCATGGCATGCACCACCAACACGACGCCGCGGAGATACCCCCCGCTTGTCCCGCACACGGGAACGTCCAGCTGTTCGGACCGGGCTTCGGCTCCGACCCGGAACGCTTCTACACCCACCTGCGCTCGCTCGGCCCGAGTGCCCCCGTCGACATCGCTCCGGGGGTCGAGGTCGAGCTGGTCACCAGCTACGAAGCGGCCCTGTCCATCCTGCAGAACCCCCACTTGTTCGTCCGCGACTCCCGCCGCTGGAAGGCGCTGAACGAAGGGCGCGTCCCCCCGGACAGTCCCGCCCTGCCCATGATGGGGTATCGCCCCAACGCGCTGTTCTCCGACGGTGCGGCGCACGCCCGCCTGCGTCTGGCGGTCACGGACAGCCTGGCCACGGTCAACGAACTGCAGCTCGTCCGGAAGGTCCAGCAGTCCGCCGACTACCTGATCAGCCGCTTCAGCTCCGAGTCCCGCGGCCAGGCGGAGCTGATGGCCGAGTACGCCCAGCCCCTTCCCCTGCTCGTCTTCAGTGACCTGTTCGGCTGCCCGCCCGAACTCGGTGACCGCGTCATCGCCGGGATCACCGGCATCTTCGAGGGCACCTCCGGTGCGGACGAGGCCCTCGGCGGTGCGCTGACGGAGCTGATCGCCCTCAAACACCGCAATCCCGGTGCGGACGTGACGACACGTCTGATGCACCATCCCGCCGGGCTGTCCGACGAGGAGGTGCTCCACCAACTCGTGACCCTGCTCTCCGGTGGCACTGCGCCCCTGGCGGCTGCCATCGGCACCAGTTGCGCCCTGTACTTCAGCGAGGACTGGCCGGTCGGTCTACCGGTGGAGGACGCGGTCGCCCAAACACTGTGGAGGTATGCGCCGATCGCCAACTACGCTGCCCACTACCCGACTCAGGACATCGAATTGGGGGGCCGCTCGCTGCGCGCCAACGATCCGGTCCTGATCTCGTTCGCGGCGGCCAACACCGATCCGGCGCTCACCGAGCACAGCGAGCAGCTCGGCGGGAAGGCTCACCTGGCCTTCGGTGCCGGCCCCCACGCGTGTCCGGCGAAGGACCTGGCGTCCCTGATCGTGGTGAGTGCGGTCGAGTCGGTGCTCAACCGGCTGCCCGATGTCGAGATGCGCGTTCCGTTCAAGGCGCTCGCCTGGGGGGACGCCCCCTGGAGCCGCTCGCTGGTGACCCTCCCGATCCGGTTCACTCCGCGTGCGGTGCCGTCCGCGGTGCCCGTGGGCCGGCCGGTCGCGGAGGCGGCCGACTGGTCCGCGGCCCCTGTCCAGCGCTCCGCCCCGGCGCCGGGTCCGGCGGCCGCTCCTGCCGCACCGCGGCCCAGGCAAGGCCTGTTCAGCCGGTTCCTGGCATGGACACGAGGCGAGGTCTAGAGGATGAGGGAGTGATGTAAGTAACCCAACGAGAACACTGTGTTATTGGATGCTTCAAGATTCCCACGGGTACGTATGGCGGCTGTGCTCAGAAAGGGGCTGTCACCGTGGGAAGTACCACGACTCTGATGTCCGACCGCCGAGCCGCCGTTTCCCTTCTCTCCCGTTTACGAACGGCGCAGGGCCAGGCCGATCCCTTCCCCCTCTATGCCGAACTCCGCTCCAAAGGCCCCGTCGTCCTGGCCCCGTGGGGCGGATTCCTGGTGACCCGTTTCGACCTGTGCGACCGGATAGTGCGCAGCGGTACCTGGCTGGAGCCGGACCGGCGCTGGCGGGAGAAGCAGGGAGCGCGTACCCGCTGGAGCGCCTTCTCCGCACGGGAGATAGCCAGCACCCTGCCGGCACTCAACCCGCCGGACCACACCAGGGTGCGGCGGGCGGCCGGGAACTTCGACCGCGGCACCATCGATCAGTTGGGCCACACGGTCACTCGGGCGACTGATCGCCTCCTCGACGTCCTGGCCGATCGGCTGAGGGACGGCACGGCGGACTTCGCCGCCCTGGTGAGTGAGGAACTGCCCATCGCCGTCATCGGTGACTGGCTCGACCTGCCGCGGGCCGACTGGCCACGTCTGCGCGAGCTGACCCACGAGCAGGTCTACACTCAGGAACTACTTCCCACAGCAAGTCAGTTGGCCAGGTCCGATGTGGCGATGGCCGAACTGCGGGACTACTTCCTCACGGTGGTGCGCGATCGGCGCGCCTGCCTGAGGGAAGACCCCGTGTCCCGGTGGATCACCACCTGGGACGCCATGGAGCCGGACCAGGACAAGGCCGACGAAGCGGTCTACTACCTCTCCCTGTTCGTGCTGCTGGCCGCGTTGGAGACCAGCTCCACACTGCTGTCGACCATGGTGCTCCGGCTGGTCGAACGGCCGGAACGGTGGGACCTGGTCGCCTCCTGCCCCGACCTGGTGCCCGCTTTCGTGGAGGAGACGCTGCGTTTCGACCCTCCCTCGCACGTGATCAGCCGAGTCGCCGCCGTGGACTGCACGCTGGAGGGCGTGGACGTGCGCGCGGACGACATGGTCCACCTCATGGTGGGCGCGGCACATCGGGACCCGGCCCGGCACCACGACCCCGACCGGTTCGACCCCCACCGCAAACCCGCCCACCTCGCCTTCAGCGGAGGCATCCACTACTGCCTCGGTGCGCCACTGGCGCGACTGGAGGCCCAGACACTGCTCCGCCGACTGGTCAGGCGCCTGCCCGGCCTCACCTTGGTGCGCCCCCCTGCCATGGCGCCCCGGGTGGCCTTCAGACGCCTGCTGAACCTGGACGTCACCCTCATATGAACTCCTCATCCCCTTCCCCCACCGTGTCGGTGCACGAGGCCGTACGTGTCGAGCAGCGCGGCCCCGTCCTCCACGTCCGGCTCAACCCCTCCGCAGGGGACGACACCCTGGACATCGCCGCGCTCGACGCCCTCCTGGCGCTCCTCGACGGCCTCCACGACCGCCCGGACGTCCGCGTCCTGATCCTGTCGTCCCTGGGCAAGGACTTCTGCCGGGGAGCCGACCGCCACGAGTACCAGGCCGCCCTCGCCACAGACCCGGCGGGGACCACCCTGCGCCGCATCACCGACAAGGCACACCGCCTGTGCCTTGCCCTGGAGAACACCCATGCCGTCACCCTCGCCCGGCTACACGGCAGCGTCATCGGGGCTGGTCTCGCACTCGCCGCGTACTGCGACCTCCGCGCGGGTGCGGACACCTGCCGGTTCCGCATGCCGGAGGTCGGGGTGGGCCTGCCGCCGGCCTGGGGAGGAGCCATGGGCCGCCTGATCTCCGAGGCCGGCGCCGCGAGGATCCGGGAACTCATGCTCACCTGCAACGCGTTCGACGCCGCCACCGCGCACCGTCTTGGACTCCTCCATGAGGTGGCCCCCCTCGAACGGTTGGACGAGGTCATCGACGCGTGGACGGCGCCGCTGCTGCGGCGCTCCCCCGAGGCCCTCGTCCTGACCAAGCGGATGCTCGCCGGCTACGCGCGTGCCGACCGCACGGCCGACGTCGCCCTGCTCGACTCCCACATCCTGACCGCGCACCTCGCCTCGGCCCGGACCCCGGGCGCCCGGTGAGAAGCGGTCGGTGCGGCCCTGGCCGCGCCGACCGCGACCTCAGCCGCCGGGCGGCGCCTTCCCCGGTCCGCCCGGCCCGAGCCCGGTCATCACGGGCGACCTGACGGGTGCACGGTCCAGGACCACCGCAGGGGAGGCGCCTTCGCGCGGCCGCCGGGGAGTGGCCGCGCGGCTTGTTCTTCGGCAAGCGGACAGGGGTGCCCCGCACAGCGGACAGGGGTGCCCCGCAGGGACGCGTGGGGCGCCGGAGCCGCCGTCGGGACGGAACGACGGGTACCGGCACGTGGCCCCGCCCGATGCGCGCCGCCCGCGTTGTCCGTGCGCGGGCAACGGCCGGGCGGCTCCACCCGAAGACTGCGCCCGGTCGGCGCCCGTGCGGCAGGAACTGCCCGGGACCGCGCACAGGCCGCACACAGTTCCCCTTCCTAGCATCGCGTGCATGGATTCGACGATTTCGGGGGCGGACGCCCGCTCGCCACGTGCCAGGATCCTCCTCGTCGAAGACGACGAACCCATGGTCGAGCTGCTGGAGGCGGCCCTGCGGCACGAAGGGTACGAGACCCGCGCCATGCTGACCGGCCGTGAGTGCGTCTCCGCCGGGCCGTCCGCTGGATGCGACCTGCTGCTGCTCGACGTCGCCCTGCCCGACCTCGACGGGTTCGAGGTGTGTGGGCGGTTGCGCGAAGCCGGATGCGAGCTCCCGGTCATCTTCCTGACCGCGCGGGACAGCCGGGCCGATCTGCGCACCGGGTTCGCGCGGGGCTGCGACGACTACCTGACGAAGCCCTTCAGCTTGGAGGAGCTGACCCTGCGGATCGCCGCCGTACTGCGTCGCAGCCGACGAGCCGGCCCGGCGGACCGGCCGTTGCGTCACGGCGGTCTCGCACTCGACGACCGGGCCCACCGGGTGACCCGGAACGGCCGGGAGATCGCCCTGTCCCCCACCGAATACCGCATGCTGCGGTACCTGCTCCGGTGGAGTGGCCAGGTGCTCTCGAAGTCCCAGATCATCGAGGGCGTCTGGGGGCACGCCGACGCCGGGCGCGGTGACGGCAACCTGGTCGAGGTGCACATCAGCCAACTCCGCAAGAAGGTCGACGTGCACGGTCCGGCCCTGATCCACACCGTGCGCGGATTCGGCTACGTCCTGCGGACCGAGGAGCGCTGAGGCATGCGGTTGCGCGCGCGCCTCGCCCTCCTGGTGGCTGTCCTGCTCACCGGGGCGGTGGTCGTGCTGGGAGGCGGCACCCTGTGGTGGACGCGGTCCAGCCTCGTCGACGAGGCCGATGCCCGGCTCCTGCGCGCCCGCGCCCAACCGCAGCCGGCGCCTTCCGGCGGTTCGGCCGACCGGGCCCAGCCTCCGGCCCGGCGGGCGGTGGCCCTGCTGCGTTTCGACGCACGGGGGCACCTTGAGCAGACCACACCGTCGGAGGCGACCGGAGATCCGGATCCCCTGCCGGCCGTCTCCTGGCCGGCCGCCCTGTCCGGCGGTCCGGACGGCGGGATACGGAGCGCCGAGAGCGTGGACGGGACGCTCGACTACCACTGGACGGCGGTACGCCGACCCGATGGCGGCGTGACCGTCTTCGCCGTCTCGCTGGGAGAAGTGGCGCGGACGGCCGGCCTGTTGCTGTGGAGCCTGCTCCTGGGCGGCGGCACCGTGGTGGCACTCGGTGGGGGAATCGGTTGGTGGGTGGTGCGTAGGGAGCTCCGTCCGCTGGACGACCTGGTGCAGGCCACGGCGGCGGTAGCCGCCGGCGACGTGACGCCCCGTACCGGGGCCCGGCCGTCCCGCGGTGAGATGGGACGGCTCACCGCGGGCTTCGACCA
Organism: Streptomyces pluripotens; assembly: GCF_000802245.2. Classification (NCBI taxonomy): domain Bacteria; kingdom Bacillati; phylum Actinomycetota; class Actinomycetes; order Kitasatosporales; family Streptomycetaceae; genus Streptomyces; species Streptomyces pluripotens. The sequence continues at coordinate 3,324,288 of NZ_CP021080.1, read as the reverse complement.
CATGCTCGTCCGGCTGGACGCGTCCCTTGCCGCCCGTGAGTCCGCCCGGCTCAAGCTGGAGCAGTTCGTGGCCGACGCCTCCCACGAACTGCGTACGCCGCTGGCACTGGTCCGCGGTTACGCCGAGCTCCACGGACGGGGAGGGCTGCCGCCCGGCCCTCGGCTGGACCGGGCGATGTCACGGATCGCCGCGGAGACGGCCCGGATGACGGGACTCGTGGAGGACCTGCTGTTCCTGGCGAGGCTGGACCACGAGGCCACCGGCGATACGCCCAAGACGAACGGTCAGACGAAGGACCAGACGTACGTCGACGCATACGGCGGCACGAACGGTGAGGCGAACGGCGGCACGAATGATGAGGTGGATGAGGGCGGCACCCCCGCCGCCCGGGTGGAGGTGGCCGCGGTCCTTCGGGAGGCGGTCGAGGAGCACCGCGTGCTCGGCCCCGGCCACCCGGTCGGGCTGGACGCCGCGACGGGTCTGACGGTCTGTGCCGACAGGCTGCGGCTGCGTCAGGTGGCCGGCAACCTGCTGGCGAACGTCCGTGCCCACACACCGCCCGGCACCGCCACCCGGATCACCGCCGAGGCGGCGGGTCCGGTGACCGAGATCCTGGTGGCCGACAACGGCCCCGGAATCCCCGCCGCTGACCGCCCGTACGTCTTCGACCGTTTCTTCCGCCCCCACGGCTCCCGTGCGCGGACGCGGGCCGGATCGGGACTCGGTCTCGCCATCGTGTCGGCGCTGGTGAGCAGCTGTGGTGGGACGGTGACCGCGATGGAGACGCCCGGAGGCGGCGCCACCTTCCTGGTGCGCCTGCCCCGGCTGTGGCAGGCAGAGGGGTCGGCCGCGCCCGAGCCTTCAGCCAGTGCTCAGGAAGGCTTCAGCGGCGTGCACCGCTGACAGTGACAACGTCGTACCCAACAGAACGGTAGAGCCCGGCCTCAGCCCCCTGCCCCTCCCGCGCCGCCGGGGCGGTCGCGAGCGTGGCGGGGGACCGGATGACGCGGCGGAGCCGGGTGGCGCGGCCCGGGCCGGTCCTGACACCTCCTCCGAGCAAAGCAAAGGACACAGCGTGACAGCGAAGACTCCAGCGAAAACGACAGTGCGCCCTACGACTTCACAGACTCGCGCGACCGTCCTCGTGCGGTCCCGAAGTTTCGTGCTGCGCGGGTTGGCCGCGGCGAGCGGTACGGCGCTGCTGGCGGCCTGTGGCTCGGCCCCCACCACGCCGGCGCAGGATCTGGTGAGCCCGGCTCCGTCGGTGTCCGCCGCGGGCGTCCCCGCGGCCTGGTCCGCGGTCATCGACCCCAAGAAGATCCCACTCGGTGACGGCAAGGTCTCGACCACCCCGCAGACCGGCTCCCTGTACTCCTGCAACACGTCCTTCCGCGGCGGCGGGGCACGCCACGACGGCCCTTGGCTCGACAGCGAGAACAAGACCTGGGACTCCACTGCGAAAGTGCACGTTCAAGGCGCGCACACCTGGCCGGACGCCGGGTACAACGAGACCGTCCAGGGTGACTCCCGGGTCATCACCTCCCAGGACCTACCGAACCACCAGGTCACCGGCACCTTCCCCATCGAGCAGTCCGACCCCGCCTACCAGTACGACACCAACCCCAACCCCATCGAGTCACACACCGTCCACCTCAGCATCCCGCGCAGTCCGACCCTCGCCAACGGCCCCACCTGCGTGGGCATGGGAGCGATCGGCGTGCTCAAGAACGGCGTCTACGTCTACAACGCCATCGACGACGCGGGCCGGGACGCCGCGGCCCACGAGACCCAGGACGCGTGCGACGGGCATCCCGATGGTGCGGAGGAGTACCACTACCACGACATCCCGTCCTGTCTGCTCTCAGCCGCCACCGACAAGGGCTCGACGCTCGTGGGGTACGCCCTGGACGGCTTCGGCATCTACGTCGAACGGGATGACAAGGGGAACCTCCCCACCAACGCCGACCTCGATGCATGCCATGGGCGCACCAGCACGGTGATGTGGAACGGCAAGGAGACGACGATCTACCACTACAGCGCCACCCTGGAATTCCCCTACACCGTCGGCTGCTTTCGCGGCACACCGGTCGACACCCCGGCACATGACCGGACCGGGGGCCGCAACGGGGGCGGTGGCGGTCAGCGGCAGCGTCCGGGGCAGCAGCAACGCCCGGCGCGCTGAACGCCGGCCATGGTGATCACGCCGTCCCGGCCGACGGCCGACGGGCTCGTGCGGCGGCCCGGCCACTCTCACCGCGGCTGGCGGTCCGGCGCCTGCGGTTCCGGGCGGAGGACCTCTTGCCCTCGCGTCGTTCGTTGACCGGTGCGGCGAGGGTGACGGGCACGCCGGAAGGGGGACGGGCGCCGGTGATGCGCTGCAGTTCCTCTTCTCCCGGGCGGATCCGGACGGTACGCGGAGCGATGCCGGCGTCCGCCATCAGGCGGTCCACCGCGCGTCGCTGGTGCGGCAGGACGAGGGTGACGACGGTGCCGGACTCGCCGGCGCGTGCCGTCCGGCCGCCGCGGTGGAGGTAGTCCTTGTGGTCGCCGGGCGGATCGACGTTCACGACCAGGTCGAGGCCTGTGACGTGGATTCCGCGGGCGGCGACGTTGGTGGCCACCAGGACCGTGACGTGGCCGTCCTTGAACTGAGCGAGCGTCCGGTTGCGCTGCGACTGGGACTTGCCGCCGTGCAGGGCCGAAGCACGCACCCCGACGGACAGCAGGTGCTTGGCGAGCCGGTCCACCGCGTGCTTGGTGTCCAGGAACATGAGCACGCGTCCGTCGCGGGCGGCGATCTCGGTCGCGGCGGTGTCCTTGTCGGCATCGCGCACGTGCAGCAGGTGGTGCTCCATGGTGGTGACCGCTCCCGCGGACGGGTCAACCGAGTGCACGACGGGGTCGTGGAGGTAGCGGCGTACCAGGAGGTCGATGTTGCGGTCCAGGGTGGCCGAGAACAGCAACCGCTGACCGCTGGCGGGAACGTGGTCGAGCAACGCGGTCACCTGCGGCATGAAGCCCATGTCCGCCATCTGGTCGGCCTCGTCGAGCACGGTGACGGCGACCTGTCCCAGCTGGCAGTCGCGCCGTTCGATGAGGTCCTTGAGACGGCCGGGTGTCGCGACGACGACCTCGGCGCCGCTGCGTAGCGCGCTCGCCTGGCGGCCGATCGACATGCCGCCCACCACAGTGGCGAGTCGCAGCCGCAGGGCGCGGGCGTAGGGGGTGAGCGCGTCGGTGACCTGTTGGGCCAGTTCCCGGGTGGGGACGAGGACGAGGGCGAGCGGCTGGCGGGGCTGGGCCCGCTGCCCGTCCAGACGGGCCAGCAGCGGCAGGCCGAAGGCGAGCGTCTTGCCCGAGCCCGTGCGGCCCCGACCCAGGACGTCCCGGCCCGCCAGCGCGTTCGGTAGCGTGGCCGCCTGGATGGGGAAGGGCACGGTCACCCCTTCGGCGCGGAGCGCGGTCAGCAGCCGTGCGGGCATGTCCAGTTCGCCGAACGTCTCGACTGCCGGCAGCGGCTCGGTGAGGGTGACCGGCAGGGCGAACTCCTGGCGCCGCGCGGTGGAGCGTGCGCCCTGGCCGCCTCCCGGTCCGTTGCCCGAACGAGGACCCTGGCGGCCCTTCCCCGGCGCTCGGAAGCGGCTGTCGGGGGCAGGGTCTGTCGAGCGCCTGGACCTTCTGTCTGTGCGGAAGCCACCGGAAGTGCCGCCGGTGCGACGGGTGCGGTTCATGGAGGAACCTTCCTCGATGCGGCGTATCGAGGAATTCTGTCCAGCGGTCACGGCCGCACGAGGATTCGCAAGAATGAGCCGGGAAAAATAAGAAAGCCGGGTCTCGTGCTGCTGAAGCCGGAGTGGCCGGCGGTCCGGAAAGCCGGAAATCCAGAAAATCAATGACCTGGGGCCCGCACCCCAAGAGCGCGGGCCCCAGCCACGTGATGCGCGAACCGTTGGCTCGCGACTGTTCGCGTCAGCGTCAGGCGGGAATGATGTTCTCGGCCTGCGGGCCCTTCTGGCCCTGCGTGACGTCGAAGGTCACCTTCTGGCCTTCCTGAAGCTCGCGGAAGCCGGTGGTGGCGATGTTCGAGTAGTGGGCGAAGACGTCAGCGCCGCCACCGTCCTGCTCGATGAAGCCGAAGCCCTTTTCCGCGTTGAACCACTTCACGGTGCCAGTCGCCATAATGAATCTCCCTTGGGGGCAGTGTCGGACTCCACACTTTGTGGAGCCGAGTCGCCGCGATGATCACCCCTCCGGAAGGATTCCGGAAAGCTCTGCGAAGAAGACTCTCTGGCAACCAAAACTGCAACTGCTATCACGCTAACACAGGTCGGGCGGCGGCGGTCATGTGCTTTCGGGGTCGTTCGCCGGTTCCCACTCCTTCGGAGTCACTATTTCTGTACTGGCGGGACTAGATATCTCCGTTGCGCTCGTCCAGCCTCCGTTGCATTTCCTGGTTCAGGCGGAGGGCGTCGTCGAGTTGGTTCTCAAGGGAGATGATGCGGCACGCGGCCTCGATGGGAGTGCCCTGGTCGACCAGTTCCCGAGCACGGGCTGCGATGCGCAACTGGCCTCGGGAGTAGCGGCGGTGACCGCCTTCCGAACGCAGGGGGGTGATGAGCCCGACTTCGCCGACGGCCCGGAGGAAGGCGGGGGTGGTGCCGAGAACGTCGGCGGCCCGTCCCATGGTGTAGGCGGGGTAGTCGTCGTCGTCGAGGCTGCCGGCACCAGGGGCGTTCTCAGCGGGCATAGCACCTTCGTTTCGGGGACGCGGCGAGGGATCCGGGTGTGCGCCGCACCTGTACTCCGGTGGTTCGGCGTCACCTGCCTCGTGCGTCAACCCTAACGCCGGCGGGCTCGGACATGTGGTCTCGCCGCTACAGATTCTCGTTGCACGGCTGGATGGGTCGTGCGCCGGGTGCACGCGGCACCCGATGAGGTGACCGTCGGCGTGTTGCTCCAGACGGCCGGTGCGCGGTGGGTGAACGGCGGTCGTGCGGTGCGGCTCCGACCGGTGTTCGGCGCCGCCCGTCTCGGCGCTTCCCGTCTCGGCGGCGGGCGTCGGGGCCGTCCGGCGGAGGTCACGCTGACTCACAGCAGGGCCGGGCCCGGCCGGCCGGCTGTTGGATCGGCCGGCTGTTGGATCGGTGAGTCAGCGGCTCGTTCGCAGGTCCGGGAACTCCTCGGTCCAGGCGGAGCGGTGGTCGGTGCCGGAGGTTTCCGGTCGGCCGGTGGAGTGTGGTGCGGGGTGCCGGCGGGGCGGGCTCCGTCTCGCCGGCGATGACGACGTGTAGAGGTCTCCACCTGCGGAGTGTTGTCGTGCGTGGTGGTGCGGTGCCCCCGTCAGCGCCCTTGCGCGGCGCGGACTTGTGACGAGAGCCCTGTTCCGGATCAGAGTTGTGAGCCGCCCGTGGCGTCGATGACCTGCCCCGTCACCCAACGGGCGTCGTCCGAGGCCAGGAAGGACACGATGTCGGCCACATCCCCGGGGCGGCCGACGCGGCCGAGGGCTGAGAGCTCCGCAGCGGACTGTTCGGCGGCTTTGTTGCCGCGCAGCCAGGAGGCGTTCATGTCGGTGCCGATGATGCCGGGTGCCACCGAGTTGACGGTGATGCCGCGGCTTCCGACGGCCTTGGCGAGCGTGAGGCTGAAGGTGTCGATGGCACCCTTTGTCATGCTGTAGGCAATGATGTCGGGCTGCGCGATCCGTGTTGCCCCGGACGAGACGTTGACGATCCGGCCGCCGTCCCGCAGCCGCTTGAGCCCCTGCTGCACCAGGAAGAACGGGGCCCGCACGTTGACGGCGAACACCTCGTCGAACGTCTCGGGCGTGGTGTCCTCAAGCTGGCTTCGAGGCGCGATGCCGGCGTTGTTCACCAGGATGTCGAGGCCGGCGCTGCCGCCGTGTTCGAGGACCTTGCGGTCGAACTCTGCCCAGAGGGTCTCCACATCGTCGCCGGTGCCCAGTTCGGCCCGGGCGGCGAACGCCGTGCCGCCCGCCTCCCGGATCGCACCCACCACTTCTTCGGCGGCAGCGGCCTTGCGTCCGTAGTGCACGGCCACCAGAGCGCCTTCCCGGCCGAGCCGTTCGGCGATCGCACGTCCGATGCCGCGGCTTCCGCCCGTCACCAGAGCCGTCTTCCCCGTGAGTGAACCCATGACCTTCCAATCTGTAGCGATAGCTATGGAAAGAGCCTACAGCGGATCCGTAGCGATCGCTGTAAAATTTCCCCATGACGGCGACGAGGCGGGGACGACCGCGCAGTTTCGACCGCGAGGCGGCGCTCGCCCAGGCCACGCGGCTCTTCTGGGAGCACGGCTACGAGGGCACGTCCATCGCGGATCTGACCAGGGCCATGGGGATCTCGCCGCCCAGCCTGTACGCGGCCTTCGGCGACAAGCGCGCCCTCTTCACCGAGGTCGTCGACCGGTACGGCGGAACCTTCGGTGCCTTCATGAGCAGGGCGCTGGAGGAGGAGGGTGACGTCCGGGCGGGGTTCAGCAGGATGCTGCGCGAGGCCGCGGTCTCGTACACCGACCCGCTGCATCCGGCGGGTTGTCTGGTCATCACGGCGGCGACGAACTACTCGGCGCAGACCGCCGATGTCCAGCAGGACCTGCGGGAGCGGAGGCTGGCCAGGGCCCGTGGCTTCGAAGAGCGACTGACCGAGGCCGGGAAAGCCGGGGCGCTGCCCGAAGGCGTCGAACCACGTGCCCTGGCGGTCTACTTCGCGACCGTGGTCCAGGGCATGTCCCAACAGGCACGGGACGGAGCGAGCACGGCCGAACTGGAGAGGGTGGCCGAACTCGCCATGGTGGTTTGGCCGGCCCCACTGTGAGAAGGGGGGCGTGAGTACGGATGCCCACGCCCCTCCCGGTGCTGTGGCCGACCTCTTCCCGGCACGGAGCGGCTTCGGAGCGCCGGTACAACCAGTCACGATGCGGGCGTGCCGCTCGTTGAAGGCCCACGGTGAAGGTCGCGTCCCGTACGGAAGGAGCGCCCCACTCCGATGCCGCATCCCCATGGGAACCGGACCCCGTGCTGAGGGAGCTCCTGTTCATGGACCTCAAGGGCCTGCGCGCCGAGCCGGACGACGTCATCCCCGGACCCCTCGACGGCGGCCACGCGGAACGCACCGCTGGTCTGTGGCCCTCCTCTGGTCTGGTGGCTCTCCCACGTGACGGGAACGCCGATCCGCCCCCGCGCTTCCTGGCCTGCTGCGCGCTCGTCTCCTGGGCGGACCCGGCCGGCTACGCGCCGTCGGCGAGCACCATCGCCAGGTCGGCCCTGATCCGGCCCGGAACGTGTCCGGTGCCGCGCGGACGCAGCCGGTGCAGGGCATCCCGCACGACGCAGTCGCCAGGCCGACGGCATGCAGCAGGCGGAGCACACCGGGATGACCCGGTCGGGTGGAATACCGCTACGGCGTTCGAGTCGATGGGCGATTCCCCCTCACAACCTGTGCCCAGCGGTGATGAGGTCGTGTCCCCGGGGGGAGTGGACAACCTTCAACCGAGGAAGACATGAGACGTTTTGCCAGACGGGCCGCCCTGGTGTGCCTGCCCACTGCCGTTGCCTTCGCGGTGCTCGCGTGCCCCGCATCCGCTGCCCCGTCCGTACCGACCGGCGGTATGCTCCGCGCCGGTGCCACGGACGCCCTCAACCCTCAGACCCAGGCCGATCTCGACACTTCCATGCGCGGCGAGGCCTACGCCAACGCCTCCTACACCTTCTACGCGGCCCAGGCCGACCGCGAGGGGCTTTCGGCCACCGCCCGGCTGTACCGCAAGACAGCCTCGGTGGAACTCAACGAGCACTTCCGCGAGGAGGCCGCTCTTGCCGGCGTAGTCGGCTCCGACGCGGACAACCTGCGCGCTGCGATCGCCGGCGAGACCTACGAGACGACCATCATGTACCCCACCTTCGCCCGGCAGGCCGCGGCCGACGGCGACGACAACGCCGCCGCGCTGTTCACCGAGATCGGCCAGGACGAGGCACACCACCTGGCGGCGTTCCAAGCGGCCTTAGACGTGGTCGAGACCGGCCACGGCAGCATCCCCGCCCCGCCACCCGTCGATGCCGTTCAGGTCCCCGCTGGCGGCCCGCAGGTCCATTCCGCCCGCACCTTGGCCAACCTCGACACCGCCATGCACGGCGAAGCCCTCGCCCACGCCCGCTACACCCTCTACGCCGACCACGCCGCCACCAGCCGTCGCCCCGCCCTGGCCCGTCTGTTCCAGGGCACCGCCCAAGTCGAGCTGCGCGAGCACTTCGCCGGTGAAGCCGTCCTGTACGGCTTGGTCGACACAACCCGGGCCAACCTGGCCAAGACCATCGTCGGCGAACGCTACGAGGCCGAGACCATGTACCCCACCTTCGCCCGCCGCGCCGAAGCCGTCGGCGACGACCGAGCCGCCCGTCTCTTCTGTCACAACGCCACTGACGAAGCCAGGCACGCCCGGGCCTTCCAGCAGATGCTCGACCACCCCAACTGACGCACCCCATGGGCCTGGCCCCACGCGCGGCAACTGCACCGTCCCTTGGCTGGGGTCTCGTGCGGCCCGGAGCAACGGCCGGTCCATGTAGTGCAGACGGACGGGACCTGTCCCCTCGTGGTGGACACCTCTGACCCCGGCCCCGTGTCAGGGGCCGGGCAGGAGGGTTCTCCTAGGAGTAGGACAGATCTGTCCTCGATCTTTCATTGGGCCCGCCGACGACGGAGTCGGTGGGCCCTTTCGCCTTCCGGAGCTGATGGTGGGCAGTCGCGTCGGGCGGGCGTCGGGTTCCACTGCCCGGGGTGGGCCGTGGGCCACGCCATGGTGCCCGATGCGAGGTGGTGACGGAGCAGGCGACGTCCTGCCCGGCCTCTTGGAAGTGCAGGGCGTCCTCGGATCGCCGAGTCCGGGCCCGCCCGGGCCGCTGACGCAAGGGGCGGACTCGTCACTACACGTCCCGGAGATCGGGCGCTCCGAGAACTGACCGAACGAGGACAACCCCCACTGGGTGAAGTGGCAGTGACGACGTGTGGGCTCGTCCGGAAGCCTTCGGCGATGCCGTCCCCGTTGGTGAAGGCGTGGTTCCCACGTGGAGAACCACGACGTCGCACCGCCTGCGAACGGCCGGTAGTCGGCCCGACACCATGCCTGAACATGCTGCTCGCCCGGCGTGACAGGCACGACCTGCACCGGTACCCCTACAGCGACCAACTCCCGTCGCATAGGCCCGAGGACTGGGGCACCGCTCGTCCGGGAGTGATATGTCCTCACCACTGGTTACTTGTCGGTATGCTCCCATGTGGGGTCTGCTGGAAGAAACAGCGATCGGGAAGGACCGGAATGACCAGGCGGTCCAATGGTGTGGACACGATCTGTCCACACCTACTCACGGGGCACGATCCCAGATTCGGAGTGTGGTGGTTAGAGACCCTGACCGGCCGGGAGAAGGAAGTCCTTCTGCTACTCGGTACGGGTCTGGGCAACCGGGAGCTAGCCCGGCAACTGGGTATCGCGGAGCGGACGGTGAAGGCGCACATCGCGAACATCGTGGAAAAGATCGGGCAAACGACGCGGACCCAAGCCGCGATCGTGTCCGCGCTGGCCCATGACGCGTTGTGTTCTGATCCGTCGTGCGCGCGGCATCCGGTGCCGGTTCCCGGTCAACGTCGCCCTGCTGCCGCGTGACGGAGTGTCCTGCGCCCGCGCCGTACCGGGGCGGGCGCAGGACCGGTCAGCGTCGACGTCATCGATGTTCCCGCCGGCCGTGAGATGGGGCGAGCGCCGCGGCGGGCTTGATCCGGGGGGCAGGACCAGGCATCGGCCGTGGCCCCCTCCGCTGACATCACCACCGCAGCCTGCTGGCGCCTCGGCTGCCCGCACAGCCGCTCCGCCTGCACCCTCCGGGCGCGCCCGATTCCCCCGTCGGCCTTCAACGCTCCGCTTCAGACCGCGCCGCCTGCGCGCGGCCGGCCTTCTCGTCCTCGGTCGCCTGCCGTAGCTGCGCCGCCGCCTCCCGTGGGTCGAACGCCGTGGTCAGGCCGTCGCCGAGGTATTGACAGGTGAGCCACACGTGATGTCCGTCCAGATCCGGGGCATGTGCCGGGGGATCCGGGCCCGGGAGTATTGTGGGTTTCGTGACCAATACTGTTCGGGAATCTGCTGTGGTGCCGGCCAGGCGTGTGGTGTTTCCGCTGGTTATCTGGGTGGCTGTGGTGCCGTGGCTGCTCGCTACGGTGACGACTATGCTGTGGGGGTTCTCGCAGGAGCCGGACGGGCTGTTCTTGACCTTCGGCACCCGGCTGGTGCTGGTGCCGCTGCTGTTGGCCGGTGAGGTCGTCGGCGTGATAGCGGCCTTCCGGCGTTATGACGGTCTACGCTCCCGATTTTGGCCGGCGGCCGGGCTGGCATTTGCCCTTCTGGCACTGTTTACGGTGATGGCCGTGGCCGTGACGTGGGGCGAGTGGGGTGGGATGCTGCTGATCTGGGCCCTGTACACCGGCTACGTGTTCTTCGTTTTCGTCTCCGGTGGGATGGCCTGGAAGAAGATCTTCGCCTAGCTCATCGCGGTATGAGGAAGGCCCCGGCAGTGGGTAGCGCGCCGGGGCCTTCCTCGTGCTCGGGTGCTTACTTGTACTTGCCGTAGTAGCCGGTGAGGTTCCTCAGGTCGCACAGCAGGGCGCCGACGAGGCACAGCGGGGAGGCGTACTTGCTCTTGTAGACCCAGGTGACACGTCCACCGTTGTAGATGTAGATCTCGTGGTTGGGCATCCGCCGGTGGTTGCCGGAGCGGATTTCCCAGCCTCCACGGGTTATGTGGAACGTCAACGCACCGTCGATGGCTCCCTTTACTTTGGCGATACCGCCGCAGAACGGGTTGGTGGCGTGGGTCACCATGCGGATGTCGACGTATCCGGAGCCGGAGCCGAGCTTCTTGACCTTCATGTCCTTGGCGCTGGCGGTCTTCTGGGCGACCAACTTGTGGTTGGACTTTCGGTAGACGTGGGTGGCCTTGACGGAGGTGTATCCGCTGACCTTGCGATTCTTCCAGGTGATGACGGCAGACTCGGAGGTGCGGTAACGGGAACTCTTCCAGTCAAAGCCACGGTTATCGCCGCCGTAGACGTACTTTGTGCCCCAGTACTTGCACGCCTTGGGTATGGGCTGGTTGATGTATTTGTCGGGGATGAATGTTGTCCACGTCAAGGTGGTGGTGGCCGACGCTTTGGCGGCCTTGGCCTGGGCGACGGCGGTGCGTTGGACGGCTGCCGCTTCGGCCTCGCCGTGCTTGACCTTGGGCACAGCGACGGTGAGGCCCCAGGTGCGAGCGGCAGAGGTGTCGCCCTTGAGCTGGGGGATGATCCTGTACTGATAGGAGGCGCCGGCAGTGGCGGTGGTGTCCTTGAAGGTGGCCTGGCCCGGCTTGGTGGTGGTGAGAGGGGTTTCGCCGCGGACGACGGTGTAACGGGCGTCAGCCGCGTAGGGCTTCCAGGTCAGTGTCACGACCCCCGGAGCTGCCGTGGAGGTCACGCCCCGGTCCGCCAGGGTGTTGTTGACGAGGGCGGCCCGGCCACCACCGGTGCGGCCGATATTCAGGTGCTGTTCGGTGAGGTCGGAGCGCTGACGCGCGTTCAGGGGGGGCCGGGGCGGCGGGGGCATCGTCGGCACGGGAGGCCACCGTGGTGGTGGCGACGAGTGCGAGGGGGAGGGCGACGAGGGCCGCCATGCGGGGCAGGGATGCGCTGACACGCATGTGGTTCTCCGTTCGTTGAGTAGGCGTGGACGTGTCTCAGTGCTGCTCGTATCGAGTTCGAGGGCGCCCCAGCACTGGTTGTGTGTTCATCGACTTGCCCTCGACGTAGGTCTGTCTTGGGGCTGTCGGAAGGTGATCTCGCCGCCGGACCTGGTGGACGTGACGCCCAGGCGCGCGCCGGACTAGGTGGAGCCGCTCACGAACAGGCAGCGGTCCACGTGGTGAGCAGGTCGGCGGCCTTACGCGTAACGGGCCTCCCGTAGAGGCGAATTGAACAGGTGTTCCCCACTGTACGGTTCGGGTGGCGGGGTGTCTGTTGTCTAAAAGGGAGGCCCGTAGGGCGGGGGAAGGGCAGTTGGGGTCTGTGGACGACCGGGTTCCAGGAAGCGATTGCGTCAGGGCGTGGTGTCTGCGGTCCCGGCGGCCGGTCCCGGACCTGCCGTGAATGGCACTGCCTCTTCAGTGGTGACGGGTGTGTCACGTTCCTCGTGCCCGGAGTGTCGTTGACGTTCGCGGTGAGGGCGTCAACGGGCGCGTGCCGACGCTGTCTTCGAATCTTGTCCCCCATGGTCATAGAGGGATGCGCCCCACGAGGGTGAGCGAATTGCGGCGCGGGCAAGGGCTACAGGAAGGCCGGATGCCTGCGCCGGTCCTGCCGGCGGCAGACCCCGTGCCTTACCGGCGTCGGTGGTGCAGCAGGACAGCCGCCAGTGCGGTGAGTTCGCGCAGGACGGCGGGCACGGCGGCCGGATCGGCCCGGCGCACCGCGGCGACGGCGAACCCGAAGCTGGACGAGGGCGAGGTGCTGACGGCGATGCTGGACCGTGAGCCGGACGCGGTCACCGAGCGGGTCAGGCGGGTCGCGCGAGATCCTGCACCCACACCATCCCGTCGGGACCCTTCGCCGTACCGACGCCCACGTCTCGGTATGCGCAGTTGAGCATGTTCTCCTGATGGATCGAACCGTCCATCCAGTCCTCGACCACGGTGGACGGGTCCGAGACGCCCCGGTCCAGGTTCTCCCCCCAGGCGCTCCAGTCGTATCCGGCGGCACTGATCCGCTCGTCCGCGTGCCGCCCCTCCGGATTCGCGTGATCGAAGTAGCCGCGCGCCACCATGTCCGCGGCGTGCTTGCCGGCAGCCTCATTGAGCCGAGGGTCGATCCTCAGTGGTGCACAGCCGGCCTGTGCCCGGCGGGCGTTGACGAGTTCGGTGAGCCGTTGGGCGGGTCCCACCGCTGCGGGGGTGGGGCTGGGAGTGCTGCGTGTGGGGGTGGGCGTGGGGGAGGGCGTGCGTGTGGGCGTGCGTGTGGGCGTGGGGGTCGGCGTGGGCGACGAGGCCGAGGGGGCGCGGGACGCGACCGTCGTGCGGACGGTCTTGGGCTCGGGCGCCTGTTCGGAGCCGGGCCACAGCAGGGAGAGCAGGAGCGCACCGGCCACCGCTCCGCCCCCCGCGGCGCCGACGACGGGCCACTTCGTCGCGGCCCTTCCCACCGCTTCACCTCCGGCTCCCGGGCCCGGTGCGGCGGTCACCCCGTTTGTGGCGACCGAGGGGTCGACGGGGCTGGCGGAGCCGGAATGTCCGCTCAGGCCGTACAGGTGGGGCGGTGCAGCCGGGTAGCCGTGCAGGGGTACGACCATCGCCACACCCGCCAGCAGTCCCTGCGGTGGTACGAGGTCCGTCCAGTGCGTGGAGCATGTGGGGCACGTACGCGCGTGTCTGGCGATCCTCTTGCGCCACACGGACGACGGCGTACCGTCCCAGCCCGCGGTGACCTCTCCCAGTTCCTCGCAGTGAGCACGGAGGCCGACGGCGCGAACGACGACTCGGCTCACCTCCAGTCGCTCCTTCATGCGCTGCACGCGCACACCGGCGTGTTGGGGAGTCAGGCCGAGGGCCGCTGCCAGCTCGTCCCGGGTGAGTCGGCCGGCGGCCTCCTCCCACCACAGGGCGAGGACCTCCCGGTCGTTCTCGTCGAGCCATCGGGTTGCTTCGGCCACCTCGCGGCGCTGCCCCGAGAGTTCGAGCTGGAGGATGGTCAAGTCGACGAAGTCGGGGGCACGGTCGGCGCCTTCGGGAACGGACTCGAGGGAGGTTGCCGTGTCGCGCTGCTTGCCGTGCCAGCGGTGACGTATCTCGTTCACGGCTATGGCGACCATCCAGGAGCGAAAGCGCGCCGGCTCCCGCAGCCCGCTCAGGCCGTGGAGCACCCGGAGCATGGTGTCCTGGACGACGTCGTCCACGTCGGTGTGACCGTCCAGCGCGCGTCCCACGATGTTGTAGACCAGCGGCAGGTAGTCCGCAACCAGTTGGTGCTGCGCATGGTGGTCCCCGTCGCGCGCGGCGGTGACGACATCGACCCCGTGCAGGTTTTCCCTTTTCATCCGTCCCTCTCCCCTTCCTCCCCGTCCTCGGGACCGGCTTCCTCCCCCCCGTCCTCGGGACCGGTCGTCGGAGCACGCCTCGACGACTGGCCGAGACGCCCGAGCCCGCGGGCCCCGCGGTTTGAGTCAGGGACAGTACCGGACGTGTGTTCTGGGCTCTGCCGGTCCGGGCGGCCTCCGTCCGCGGCCGGCAGCCACGTTGGCGCCTCACGGTCGGCCCGTCTCCGCTCCAGGGACACGACGGTCGACGAACTGCCCGTACGGACGGCCGCCGCGGAGCCCTCCGGGACTTCGGTTCGGTGACGGCCGGGAACGCGCTCCGCGCGAGTCGCTCCCGCCACCAACGCCGGCCTTCCGCAGAATCTTTTCCACATAACCTGTTATGCGACCTGCATGGACCGCTCTCCTGTGCGCCGGAACGACCGGCCAGGGAAGGAGCCACCATGCGCCACTACGACCCTCGTCACGCGCACAAGCCGGGCGAGAGCCGGCCATCGCCCCCGGCGACGCCCGACCTTCCGGAGATACCCGGGGACACTCGACCCCTGGGTGACCGGAGGTCGCGCGCGTCGAGAAGGGGACAGCGTCGGGCGCGGGGCGGAAGGCTCGTCATCGCCGCGGTGACTGGTTTCACGGTCACCGCGGGTGTGGGCTACGCCCTGAGCGGCCACGGGGACGGTGCGCGGACCAAGGCGTCGAATCAGGTGGAATCCCTGGAGCGCGAGCCCGAAGCGCCCCAGTCCGGGGCGTCCGTCACCACCCGACCCCAGGCATCCGCGTCCCGCACGGCCTCGGCGTCCGCCTCGGCGTCCGCCACCGCCACGGCCACGGCCACGGCGGAACCGTCCGGGACCGGGAGGCCCGCCGCCCCTCGCGCGTCCGGTGCGGACACGGCCCACTCCGCGCCTGTGAACCGGCCACGTCCGACGCGGCGAACCACAGCGCCGAGCCCCGAGCGCACCGCGGGTACCCCCCGTCCCGGAGGCCCGGTCTCCGGCACAGCCGCCGAACTCGCCCGGGAAGTGGTCCGACTCACCAACGAGGAGCGGGCAAAGGTCGGCTGTGCACCACTGCGTGTCGACGGCCGCCTCCAGGCCGCCGCTCAAGGCCACGCCGATGACATGGCCGCTCGCAACTACTACGAGCACGACAGTCCGGACGGACGGAACCCCGGTGACCGGATCGGAGCGGCGGGCTACGACTGGCGAAGGTGGGGCGAGAACATTCACAAGGGTCCGAAGGACGCCGGTACCGCGATGCGGGACTGGATGAACAGTCCTGCGCACCGCGACAACATCCTCGACTGCGGCTTCAAGGATCTGGGCGTCGGCGTCAACCTCAGCCCCAACGGCCCCTGGTGGGTCCAGGACTTCGGCACTCCGAGCTGACCGGCGACCGCGCCCCCGATGTTGCCCGAGTGAGGTGACCCCTCGGGGCCTGCAGGGAATCAACTCGATGGCTCTGGTACTTGACACCGCTGGTCAGCGCGACGCAAGCACCCATGGTGTTCTTCTGCAGGCCCCGGGGACTCCTAGCAAAATGGCTGCTTTTGCCGGTGTGTTTGGCGATGGCGGCGAGAGCGGGGCCGATCTGGTTCAGCAATTCTGGTGGGCAGCGGCGGGCCAGGGAGGAGACCGAATCGAAGAACGGGCGGCGAGGAACTGCCTGCTCGGCCAGTGCTCGGTGCAGGCGCGTGAGGAGGCCGGCGAGGTCCTTGAGGGCTTGGGCGTGCGGAACGCGCCGGAGCGCACGAAGGCCCCGGTGTGTGACCGCCGAGGTCGCAGACGATGGGCGCGGTGGCTCCCTCGCTGGAGACGGCGCCGCTGCCGAGCACTTGCGGGACAGGTACGGCGACGCCGGCCGCGTGAATGGCGGCGGCCTCGGTCGGCGCGTTGCGGCGGGCGGTGTGGTCGTACAGCTTCACGATCACGCTGCGGCCGTCACTGAGGCCGGTCCGGAACACGGCCGTCCGGGAGCCCACCGACAGGCGCTCCGCGGTCCGGGCGGGCGTCCCGAGAAGGGCGCTGCAGACGCGGGAGACCATGGCGGGCGGCGGGGCACGGGGAAGGTGGCACCGCATACATCAATCCGGCACATGGACATTTGGTACATAGCCATGAAGCGCACCAACGTCTACGCCGACCCCGAGGACCTGGCGATCATCAAGGAGGCCGCCAAGCGCCGGGGTATAGGCGAGGCTGAGATCATCCGTCAGGGCATCCACCTCGCGGCCATGACGAACCGGGTCTGGGACGAGCCGCTGTTCTCCCGCACCTTCGAGGGACCGGGGCGCGCGCTGTCCAAGTCGGAGGTCCGGGACACGGTCGCCGAGGCCGTCTGGCGTGAGACCGACGCTCGGCGCGGGTCGACGCGCAAGCCGGCCGAGAGGAGTCGTCGCGGCCGCGCACAGGGGCCGGACACGACATGTCCGGCCCTGGCGGGCCATCACCGGACGACGCTGGTGCTGCCGGTGTGCGATCTCTTTGCGGCGTGGGGGTGTTCAGCGGGCGCTGCCGAGGTTGCGGTCGGCGTCGGAGCCCTGGAGCATCAGGGTCGTCTCCTCGATGCGGTTGAAGCGGCCGTCGGCGGCGAGGTCGGCGAAGACATAGACCTCCATGGTCACGGTCGAGCCGTCCTTCTTGGTCATGCGGCAGGTGTGGCGGTCGGCGTACTTGTCGCCGTCGTGCAGCTCCTCGTGGACCTCGATCTCGCCTCCGGCGACGATGGCGCGCAGGTGTTCCATGTGCTGCAGGAACTCGGCGCGGTTGGACCATTCGCCGTCCGTGCGCTGGCGGTACTCGGGGGTGAAGTGGCGCTCCACCGCCTCCTCCAGGGTGAGCTCGTCGTTGAGGAGCAGGTCGGTGAGGGCGGCCTTGATACCGGTGCGGGCCATGGGAGTTCTTCCTTCCGGGAGGGTCAGGCGATGGCGGTGGTGACGTTGAGGGTGTCGTCAAGCCAGTCGTAGATACGGGCCTGGGTCAGGCGCCTGGCGCCGGGGTGGCAGTGGGCTCCCGCGCCTTCCTCGGCGGTGAAGACCATGAGGGTCCTGGGGCAGGTGAGGTGATCGAAGAGTAGTTCGGGCTGGCCTTTGAAGAACATGCCACGATGGGCATGGCTGGCTGAAGGATTTGGCCGACGCCGCCCGCGACATGGCCAAGGCTCTGGACGCGTACGCGGATGCCGTGCACAGTGCGAAGAAGAAGCTGGAACACGAGCTGGAGATCGTCGGCGCCACCCTCGTCGCCGGTACCGCCCTGGCCATCTTCACCGCGGGCGTCTCGGAGGGCGCGGCAGCAGCGGCAGCGGTCACTGTCGCGGACATGGCCGCCGGCCTGGGCATCGCAGTGACCGAGGAGGTCGCCACCATCGCGGGCACCACCTTGGCCACCGCAGCCTTCGCCGGTGTCGAATCCATTACGGTGGATCTCGCTGTAACCCAGCCCGTGTCCATCGCCTTGGGGGAGCAGAAGGGTGGGTTCAGCCTCGATGAGGCCCACCAGGCCGGCGTGTACGGCGCACTTCTGGGCGGTGGCTTCGGCGGTGCGGGTGCAACCTACAGGGCTGTCCGTAGCGGAGGCTTGACGAGCTTCTTCGACAGTATCGATATCAATCTCACCGGGCCTCGCATGGCCGTCGCCGGAGTTCCGGGCGAGCTCGGCGGAGCCACTGGTGACCTCGCGGCGGGTAACGGCTACGCGATGCGGATCAGCGGCTCCGACGCCGGGGGTAGCGGGGCGGGGAAGTCGCCATGGCTTGCGGTGAGCGGCGTTGAAGGACCCGCAGCCGGTAAGTCCCTCAGACCCCCGAACGCCCGGCACACTGTCTCGGGGGCCGCCCACAGTGGCCGCAATGTCAGAGAGGCCAACAGTGTTGTTCTTCGCGGCTACGAGCAGGACATCCACCAGGACATCGCCGACATCGCGGCCGGCAAGGCCGCCTGGGACGACGCCACCAGCCGTTACGAGGTCAAGGGGCGCACGTATGGCGTCGAGGACACGGGCACGGTGTACCCCGACAGCGGCGCGGGCATCGTCAAGCTCGACCGGAACGAATACGCCGCCCTCCAGCAGATCGCCAAGGCCAAGGGCGATATCAGCGCAGCCCCACAGTTGACGCGGAATCCGCGCTTCACAAACAACCCAGAGGCCGTACAGAAGGCACTGGACATTTTCAACGGGACCTACTCACCATGACGTACAACCTCCTCACCGTGGAGCCCCTGACCCTCGACGCCGTCACGGCCGCACTTGCGCAGTGCCTGCATGTGGGCGTCCAGGAAGTGGACGTCGCCGACGAGGACACAGACCAGGACCTGCGCAACTGGGATGCCCTGGTGCTGTGCGAGATGGTGAGCGTCCTGGGTGACGTGTCCACGTCTCTGGACATCTATGTCCATGAGTCGGTGCAGCCGCGACCCACTGAGCGAGAGTTGGCTTCCGCCTTCGCCCGGTCGGCAGGCGCCCTGATCCTCTTCCCCGCCGAGGAGGCGCTGCCGAGCGCGTACTGGCTGGCAACGGAGAGCGGACTCGTCACACGGGCACGTCTGTACGAGAACGACGACGAAGAACCCTGCTACACGATCGACAGGGTCGAGGCACCCATCGACCGGCTCCCGCACGTCACGGTGGCGCGCATCCCCGAAGTTGTCCGCGAGCTAAAGGTCGTCACCCCGCTTGGCGACGTCTTCGCCGCGCATCTGCACCGCATGTACCCGGAGGACACCGACACCCCGGGAACCCCGTTCTGGACGGCAAGGAGTTCCCTGATCGCCTGGGAGAAACTCGTCCGCCAGATGGAAGCTGCCTGGGCGCCGTCCGGCTGGTATCCGGCCGACCTCTACATGGAGCGTCTCTCAGCGAGGGACAAGTTGGAGCAGCTGCGCAATCAGTTCCCCCCAAACGTAACTGTCCTCCTGCAGAACGCTCTTGAGCCGCTGGACGACCTCTTCGCCGACCTGACAGTCGACGACACGGATGGCCTGCTCGGCAAGGAGCCGCTCCCCGGCAAGGATGTCGCCTCGGCACACGGATGGTGGTGGGACCGCCGCCCGGAACCCCTGCCCTGGTGATATGACGGGCCAGTGCCGCCGGCTGCAATCCAGATTGGCAGGACACGGTCCGGGACGTTCTGGGCGCGCCCTTGGCTCGTCAGCACCTGCCTCCTTCACCTATGGGCTCGCCGGTGAGCTTCACCACTGGTGCGGGATCCCTGTGAGGTGGATCTGGCGCGTTTATGGCACCCGAGGGCTGAACAAGCCGCACAACAAACAAGGCCCAGGTCTCCGACCTGGGCCTTCACACTGGAGCGGGTGACGAGAATCGAACTCGCGCTCTCAGCTTGGGAAGCTGATGTTCTACCATTAAACTACACCCGCGTAAGTACGGACAGTGACTCTGGGAGTCGAGGCCCGGACACTTGCTTACCTTACATCATCGTGCCCCCTCGATGTTCAGGCCCCGGGAGCTGAGTGTGTTTCAGGGGCGGGATCCGGCTGCGGTTGAACGGAGTTGGGGCGTACCTTGGGGGCAGGGCGGGGGGTCGGGTGAGGCCGGAGCGCCGCCTGGAGAGTCGTCTCTTTGATCCCGTAATGTGGCTTTTGTTGCCGGGCCAGTATGTCCGGCGAAGCTCTTGGGGAAGGGACATAAGGGACTTGATGGAACGCACCGTCGTCCGCTGCGCGGACGGGCACGTCTTCAGCACCGCTTCGTTCCCGATGCAGCAGGCCGAGCGACTCGGCCCTGGCAGGCTCATGAGGTGTCCGCGGTGTGCCCGGCTCCGCAGTGTGGTGCCGGTCGCCCTGCAGAAGCGGTAGTGGTGTGACCGGCCGGGGCCGGCCGGGACCAGAGGCAAGAGGGGTAAGGCACGCCGGGCGCGGCGGACGCGCTGTAGTCGGGCGGTAACACCGGGCGCGCGGAGTCGTCACGATTGTCACGGCTCCGCGCGCCTTGCGTATCCTCGCTACGTGCTTCTCTCAGACAAGGACATCCGGGCCGAGATCGACGCCGGGCGGGTACGGATCGATCCCTACGACGAATCCATGGTGCAGCCGTCGAGTATCGACGTACGGCTGGACCGTTACTTCCGGGTGTTCGAGAACCACCGCTACCCGCACATCGACCCCTCGGTCGAGCAGCCCGATCTGACGCGCCTGGTCGAGCCCGAGGGCAACGAGCCGTTCATCCTCCACCCCGGGGAGTTCGTCCTCGCCTCCACGTACGAGGTCATCACCCTGCCCGATGATCTTGCGTCGCGGTTGGAGGGGAAGAGTTCGCTCGGGCGCCTTGGGCTCGTCACGCACTCCACCGCCGGGTTCATCGATCCGGGCTTCAGTGGTCACGTCACCCTGGAGCTCTCCAACCTGGCCACTCTCCCCATCAAGCTCTGGCCAGGGATGAAGATCGGCCAGCTGTGCATGTTCCGGCTGACCTCGCCTGCCGAGTTCCCCTACGGCTCCCAGCGCTACGGCTCCCGTTACCAGGGGCAGCGCGGGCCGACCGCTTCGCGGTCCTACGTGAGTTTCCATCGGACCCAGGTGTGAGGGCGGATACGACATGAGTGACGTGCGGGAGAACCTGACGTACGAGCGGTTCGGGACCGCTGTTCGGGAACTGGCCCAGACCATCGCCGACGACGGGTACGAGCCGGACATCGTGCTCAGCATCGCCCGGGGCGGTGTGTTCGTCGCCGGAGGACTCGCCTACGCCCTCGACTGCAAGAACATCCACCTGGTGAACGTCGAGTTCTACACCGGCGTGGGGACCACCCTGGAGATGCCGGTCATGCTGGCGCCCGTCCCCAACGTCATCGACTTCTCCGACAAGAAGGTGCTCATCACCGACGACGTCGCGGACACCGGCAAGACGCTCAAGCTCGTGCGCGACTTCTGCCTCGACACCGTCGCCGAGGTGCGCTCCGCGGTGATCTACGAGAAGTCCCACTCCCTCGTGCAGTGCGAGTACGTCTGGAAGCGCACCGACGAATGGATCAACTTCCCGTGGTCGGTCTTGCCTCCAGTCAGTAGGTCGGGTGAGCCGATCAAGGAGAACAGGGAAGCGCTCTAACCTGCTGCTCCCTTGCCTCCTCCGAGAGCCCTCGCTCTTGATCTCTGCACATGGGCCTCAAGGACAACGGCGTAGAGGTGGCGGACGGCGAGATCATCGCTGTGCGCATCATCGTGGGCTCAAGGCGCTTCGCGACCACCTCGGGTGCTCGTTGCATGAAGCGCTCGACGTCTACACGACGCGCTACGGGCAACTGCGCCGTGAGAGGCCGGCCGCAGGACGCCGGACCAGAAAAGCGCCAGGCGCTCGGGCCGGTGCGCGTCGAAGGAGATGGCGAAGAGCCGGCTGCTCAGTGCGCCACGCATCCTCGGTTCGTTGAGTGCCAGCTGTCGGCAGGGCGCCATGCCGGCGCCTCGAACGAGCATCCCACGGGCGGGCCATCCTCAGTCGCAGCCGAGTATGCCGCGGCCTGGTTCCGTGCGGGACGCCCTCCTTGGCGGCCTCCACGCTTCACGCTCCCGTCCCCCGTGCGTCGGTGGACACGGGGGAGGTCTGCACGAGCATCCTGCGCGGGAACGTGACCGGCTCGATCTCCCCGCAGCCATCTGGGCTCCCCTGGTGCCCAGATGGCCCGGCAGAGCGCCAGCGCGTCCTGCCCGGACACCACGGCCGGCCGGTCCCGCTTCGATGACGACGATGGCACCGTCCACCCGTTGACGCCGGATGGCCATTCTCGCCGCTGAGAATCTCGCTGTGGTAGGCCTGGGGCCCTTTCCCCCGTGTCATGCACGCCCGTACGGGGGCGGACGGGTGTACGAGCGTGGGTCGTACACCCGTGTGTGCCCGAGCGGTTAGAACGTGCCCAGTTTCACGATCGACAGCAGCGCGATCAGCTGGATCGCGGACGCGCCCAGCGCCTTCGGCCAGGGCAGGTCGTGGGAGCGGGAGACCATCAGGGTCAGCAGTGCTCCGGCCGCGACCCAGGTGGCCCAGCCGAGCACCTGGACGAAGCCCGCGTCGCCACCTAGGAACATGGCGAACACCAGTCGGGGGGCGTCCGTCAGGGACGTGATCAGCATGGACAGACCGACCGTGGGCTGCCAGGAGCCGTCACCGCCGAGTTGGCGGGCCAGGGTGTGGGTGACCACCCCCAGGACGAAGGTGCTCAGCACCATGGTCACGGCGGTGATCAGGACGATCGGGACCGCGTTGGAGAGCGTGGCGTTGATCGCGTCCTTGCGGGCGCCGTCGAAGCCGAAGACGGCGAGCAGGCCATAGAGGAAGGTGACGACGAGGGCCGGACGCCACATCGTGTAGTCCCGCATTCGCAGGAACGTCTGGTCGGGGGAGAGGAAGATCCCCCGCAGCAGTTCCTTCCAGTGCAGGGGAGGCCCGAGCGGGGCCGACGGAGCGGCCGAGCCGGCGTGGTAGGTCTGCCCCTGGGTGTAGCCGGCGGCGTCGTCGACCGAGAAGGCCTGGGTGTGACCCGGGTTGTTGGCCGTGTACGGGTCCGGAGCACCGCCCTGTCCGGGGTGGCCGCCGGGGTAGCCGTCCCCGA
This sequence comes from Streptomyces pluripotens, assembly GCF_000802245.2. Classification (NCBI taxonomy): domain Bacteria; kingdom Bacillati; phylum Actinomycetota; class Actinomycetes; order Kitasatosporales; family Streptomycetaceae; genus Streptomyces; species Streptomyces pluripotens. The sequence continues at coordinate 3,301,601 of NZ_CP021080.1, read as the reverse complement.
AGTACTCGGGCCCGTCCTCGGCCTGCGGCCACGGTGCGCCGCCGGCACCGTACGACGACCGCTGCGGCGGGTACGGCTGCTGCGTCGACGGATAGCCGTACGACGGGCTCCGCTGTCCGTACGACGGTCCCGCGGGTTGTCCGTACGGCGACGGCCCCTGCTGTCCGTGCGACGGGCCGGGCCCGCCCTGCGACGGGGCCTGCGGCGCCTGCTGTCCTTGCGGGGCACGGTCGTTCCGACCCCCGCGTCCGATCCTGAATCCAGCCACGTCAACGAACGTACCCGGTCCGGGGAGGCGATGCGCCCGGAGCCGGGTGCGCGGAGCGGCTTTGCGGCACAGCTGTGACATCCCCTAAGGGACCGTCAGGGGAGGAATCAGGGGATTGCCGGGGGAGCCGTCAGCAGGCTGTCCGGGAGCTGTCGGGCAGCTGTCCGGGCCGTGCCGGGGACGGCCGTGGCGAGCGGGGCGGGTGGGGCGGTCCGGGCGGGGCGGGCGGGGGTGGGGCCGGGTGCTGTGGACCCGGCTCCACCCCCTCGTGCGGCGGCGCGCCGGTGCTCGGTCCGGCGCGGTCGGCTCAGCTGTCTCAGTCGGCGAAGTTGACGCCGAACAGGGGCGCACCGGCTGTGGAGACGCCGGCGGACGTGCAGGAGATGAACCTGGCGCCGGACGTGGTGATCTTGGTGCCGTTGGACGGCAGGTAGGTGACGGCGCCGTTGCCGCCGTTCTCGTACGAGCCCACCACCAGGTCGGCCTTGCCGTCACCGGTGACGTCGTCGAGCTTGACGTCGGCGCCGAACAGGTCGTTGTCCTCGTTGCTTCCGGGGACGCCCGCGGTGTTCTGGTGGAAGGACTGCATGCCGGAGGTGGTGTTCACACCGGAGGGGGAGCCGTACAGGATGGTCACCATGCCGGTGTTGGAGACACCGCTGATGTCCTCCGCGGGGCTGCTGACGACGAGGTCCTGGTAGCCGTCGCCGTTGATGTCGCCGAGGTCGAGCTCGTGGCCGAAGGCGTCGCCCTTCTCCGACTTGCCGGGCACGTTGCCGGTGTTCTGGGTGATGCCGATGGTGGAGGCCGGGCCGGAGGCGGAACCGTAGGTGATGTTCACCTTGCCGCCGTCGGCCGAGTCCGGGACCTTGGTGCCGTCCTCCAGGGAGCCGTCCCAGCCGGCGCCGCTGACGATGTCGCCGTAGCCGTCGCCGTTGATGTCGCCGATGCCGGTGATGATGCCCGGCTTCAGGGCCTTGGCGGAGGAGCCGCTCAGGCCGCTGGGGGAGCCGGGCAGCCAGTAGTTGGTGTTCCAACCGTAGTCGGTCTTGGTCTCGTAGCCGTCCACGACGAGGTCCGTGCGGCCGTCGCCGTTGACGTCGCCGGCGGTCAGGTTCAGTGGGCCGTAGGGGTAGGAGTTGGTGCCCGACTGGATCGGCGGCTTCACGGTGGAGAGGCTGCCGTAGGCGCCCGAGGTGGTGAAGCCGCCCCGGTAGAGGTAGAGGGTGCTCTTGGAGGAGCCGACGACCAGGTCGGCCTTGCCGTCGCCGTCGAAGTCGCCGGCGGCCAGGTTCTTGCCCCAGAAGTCGTGGGCGGACGGGGCCGGGTCGTGGATGGTGACGCCCTTGCCGGTGATGCCGTTCTTGGAACCCCAGAGGATGGCGACGGTGCCGCCGTTGACGTCGGTGCCGACCTTCTCGGCGGGGGTGCCGACGACGAGGTCGTCGATGCCGTCCCCGTTGAAGTCGGCGTACGCGGTGGTTTCGCCGAAGCGGTCGCCGGCCTCGGAGGTGCCGGGAACGCCGGAGGTGTTCTGGCTGATCGTGCTGCGCTGGGTGGACTTGATGCCGGAGGCCGAGCCGTACAGGACGACGACCTGGCCGGCACCCTTGTGGCCGTTCACGTAGGCGGCGGGCGCGGAGGCGGCGACGTCGCCTATGCCGTCGCCGTTGAAGTCGGCCTTCGCGACCTTGAAGGAGTCGGCGGCCATGGCGGGGGTGCTGGCGAAGGTGAGCAGACCTCCCGTCAGCGCGGCCGCGGCGGCCGTCGCGAGGGCGATGCGTCTGGTGCTGTGCAAGCGGGTTTCTCCCTGCGGCATATGTGGGATGCCCGGGGCATCCGGGGTCGGTGTACTGCGGACTGCCCGCGTTTGCCGTGAGTTGTCCCCGGGTTCACGGGGCGGTCAGCAGAAGGGAGACCGGCGGGGACATGTAAGGGTTGTACATGAGTTTGATTTTCAGGCGAACCTGAGGGCCGATTACCTCGTCGGGGCGGGGAGCAGCCTGCTGGCGTTCAGCGGCGAAGGGGCCGAGGACGGCTCGGATGCGCGGCGGCGCCGTCGGGCTGAACCGGTCCCGCGTATGCCGCGGCGCCCCCTGCCTGTGCGGGGCGGGGGGCGCCGTCGGGTCTGAGCGGGTCGTAGCGGCTTGGGCCGGCTACTGCACCGGTTCCGGCTCGGGCTCGTTCTCCGATTCCGTTTCGCCTGCCGGGTCGACCGGGGTCTTGACGGAGTCGAGCAGCAGTTGGGCGACGTCGACGACCTGGATGGACTCCTTGGCCTTGCCGTCGTTCTTCTTGCCGTTCACCGAGTCGGTCAGCATGACCAAGCAGAACGGGCAGGCGGTGGAGACGATGTCGGGGTTGAGGGAGAGGGCTTCGTCGACGCGCTCGTTGTTGATGCGCTTGCCGATCCGCTCCTCCATCCACATCCGGGCTCCGCCGGCGCCGCAGCAGAAGCCGCGCTCCTTGTGGCGGTGCATCTCCTCGTTCCTGAGGCCCGGGACCTTGCCGATGATCTCGCGCGGGGGCGTGTAGATCTTGTTGTGGCGGCCCAGGTAGCAGGGGTCGTGGTAAGTGATGATGCCCTCGACCGGGGTCACCGGGATCAGCTTGCCCTCGTCGACGAGGTGCTGGAGCAGCTGGGTGTGGTGGATGACCTCGTAGTCGCCGCCGAGCTGCGGGTACTCGTTGCCGAGTGTGTTGAGGCAGTGCGGGCAGGTGGCGACGATCTTCTTCGCCGACCTGGGCTTCTTGGTCGACTCGTCCTCGTCGTCCTCACCGAAGGCCATGTTGAGCGCGGCCACGTTCTCCATGCCGAGCTCCTGGAACAGGGGCTCGTTGCCCAGGCGGCGGGCGGAGTCGCCAGTGCACTTCTCGTCCCCGCCCATGATCGCGAACTTCACGCCCGCCATGTGGAGGAGTTCGGCGAAGGCCTTCGTCGTCTTCTTGGCGCGGTCTTCCAGGGCACCGGCACAGCCGACCCAGTACAGGTACTCGACCTCGGTGAGGTCCTCGATGTCCTTGCCGACGACCGGGACCTCGAAGTCGACCTCCTTGGTCCACTCCAGCCGCTGCTTCTTGGCCAGGCCCCAGGGGTTGCCCTTCTTCTCCAGGTTCTTCAGCATCGTGCCCGCCTCGGACGGGAAGGCACTCTCGATCATGACCTGGTAGCGGCGCATGTCGACGATGTGGTCGACATGCTCGATGTCCACCGGGCACTGCTCGACGCAGGCGCCGCAGGTGGTGCAGGACCACAGGACGTCCGGGTCGATGACGCCGTTCTCCTCGGCGGTGCCGATCAGCGGGCGCTCGGCCTCGGCCAGGGCGGTGGCGGGGACGTCCTTCAGCTGCTCCTCGGAGGCCTTCTCCTCGCCCTCCATCGTCTTGCCGCCCCCGGCCAGCAGATACGGCGCCTTGGCGTGTGCGTGGTCCCGCAGGGACATGACCAGGAGCTTGGGGGAGAGCGGCTTGCCGGTGTTCCAGGCCGGGCACTGCGACTGGCAGCGACCGCACTCGGTGCAGGTGGAGAAGTCCAGCAGACCCTTCCAGGAGAACTGCTCGACCTGGGAGACGCCGAAGACGTCGTCCTCACCGGGGTCGGTGAAGTCGATCGGTTCGCCGCCGGACGTCATGGGCTGCAGGCCGCCCAGCGCGGTCCCGCCGGTGGCGTTGCGCTTGAACCAGATGTTCGGGAAGGCGAGGAAGCGGTGCCAGGCCACACCCATGTTGGTGTTGAGTGACACCACGATCATCCAGACGAACGAGGTGCCGATCTTGACCATCGCGGCCAGGTAGACCAGGTTCTGCAGCGCGGTGGTGCTCAGGCCCTTGAACGCGATGACCAGTGGGTACGAGGCGAAGTACGCCGCCTCGTAGTGGTCCACGTGGTGCAGCGCGCCCTCCAGGCCGCGCAGGACGTAGATCGCCAGGCCGATGATGAGGATGACGTACTCGACGAAGTAGGCCTGTCCGGCCTTCGAACCGGCGAAGCGGGACTTGCGGCCCGGCCGGGACGGCAGGCTCAGCAGCCGGATCGTCATGAGGACGAGGATGCCCAGGGTCGTCATGACGCCGATGAACTCGATGTACATCTCGAACGGCAGGAAGCCGCCGATCAGCGGGAGGGTCCAGTCGGCTTGGAAGAGCTGGCCGAACGCCTGGGCGAGGGTCGGCGGCAGGGTCAGGAACCCGATGGCGACGAACCAGTGGGCGATGCCGATGATCCCCCAGCGGTTCATGCGGGTGTGGCCGAGGAACTCCCGGACCAAGGTCACACTGCGCTGGTACGGATTGTCGGTCCGGCTGCCGGCGGGGACGGGTTGGCCCAGCCTGAAGTACCGGACGAACTGGCCGATGGCACGGGCGAGCAGCGCAACGCCGACCACGGTCAGGACCAGCGACACGATGATCGCGGCGAGTTGCATGGGGGCTCCTGAGGCAGCCTCGAAATTACTAAGCGGTAACTTATGCAGTCCGTCTGAGACTACCCCCATCTTCCGTCCGGATGCAGCGTGGCGCGGGGTGATCTGGGTCGCTGAGGGGCGCCTTCCCGGGAGCGGGATGCCCATCCTTCCTCACTGCTTTTCCAGGGGTGGGCAATCCGATCGTGTTATTCGTACCGAATTGCTACATTTACACCTACCTTAGAGCCGTGCTCTATGGGATCGCCGCCGCCACTGCCGCCCTCCTTCTCGCCGCCGTGCTCACGGCGCTGATCAGGGCGCCCGCGCTGCGGGCGGGCATCGTCGACCGGCGGCGTCACCGGCAGCGGCCCGTGCCGGTGCTCGGCGGGCTCGCCGTGGTGGCCGTCACCTGTCTGGTCGCATGGGCGGGTCAGTGGACCCGGGTCGCTCCGCTCGGGGGCGGGATCGCGAAGCTGCTGGCTGCCGCCGCCGCGGTCGCCGTGCTGGGGCTGGTCGCCGATGTGTGGCGGCTGCGCGCGCGTGTGCTCGTCGCCGCTACGGCCGTGGCCGCGGCCTGTGTCGTGCCGTATGACGAGACGGGCGTGCTGGGCGGGGTGCTGGCCGTGGGGTGGATCGTCCTCTCCGTGCTCGCCTTCAGGGGGCTCGATCACGCCGACGGGCTCGCCGGAACCGTGGGGGTGATCACCGCCTTCGGGGCGGGGGCCTGTGCCGCCGTCGAGGTGCTGGACGGGCTCGCCGTGCTGCTGAGCGTGTTCGCCGCTGCCCTCACCGGCTTCCTGATGCACAACTGGCATCCCGCGCGGATCGGGCTCGGTGCCTGCGGTTCGCTGTTCACCGGGTTCCTGCTGTCGTCGTCCGTTGTCCTCACCCGCGCGGGGTACGGAATCGGGTCAAGCGTGGCGGTGGTGTTCTGCCTCGGTGCCGTCGCCTTCGCCGACGCCGTCCTCGTCGTCCTCGTCCGGCTGCTGGGGCGACGTCCGCTGCTCCGGCGTGGTCCCGACCATCTCACCCATCGGTTGCGGCGGCTCGGACTGACCCCGCAGGGATCGGTCGTACTGCTGGGTGCCGGCTCCTTCTCCTCGGTGCTCGTCGGGGTGCTCGTGCACACCGGGTGGATGGGGGAGTGGGCGGTGCTGTGGGTGGCGGGAGGGGTGGTTGCCGCCGTTCTGGTGCTCCTTCGTGTTCCTGTTCCACGGTCCGCTCGGGTGGCATCTACGCAGGTCAGAGGGGCCTTGCGTGTAAGGAACGGATAAGAGTTGAGCGGGCTGGACTCAAGTCTATTGACCGGAAGCACCCTCCTCGTGCACACTTGAGCCTGTTCCACTCAAGTCAGTTGGAGGAATCAACCATGGCACGTGCGGTCGGCATCGACCTGGGCACGACTAACTCCGTCGTCAGCGTTCTGGAGGGCGGCGAGCCCACCGTCATCACCAACGCAGAGGGCGCCAGGACCACGCCGTCCGTCGTCGCCTTCGCCAAGAACGGTGAAGTGCTCGTCGGCGAGGTCGCCAAGCGCCAGGCGGTCACGAACGTGGACCGGACCATCCGCTCGGTGAAGCGCCACATGGGCACCGACTGGAAGATCCAGCTCGACGGCAAGGACTTCAACCCGCAGCAGATCTCCGCCTTCATCCTGCAGAAGCTGAAGCGGGACGCCGAGGCGTACCTGGGCGAGAAGGTGACCGACGCGGTCATCACCGTCCCGGCGTACTTCAACGACTCCGAGCGCCAGGCGACCAAGGAAGCCGGCGAGATCGCCGGTCTGAACGTCCTGCGGATCGTCAACGAGCCGACCGCCGCGGCGCTCGCCTACGGCCTCGACAAGGACGACCAGACGATCCTCGTCTTCGACCTCGGTGGCGGCACCTTCGACGTGTCCCTCCTGGAGATCGGCGACGGCGTCGTCGAGGTGAAGGCCACCAACGGTGACAACCACCTCGGCGGTGACGACTGGGACCAGCGCGTCGTCGACTACCTGGTCAAGCAGTTCCAGTCCGGTCACGGCGTGGACCTGTCCAAGGACAAGATGGCCCTGCAGCGTCTACGCGAGGCTGCCGAGAAGGCCAAGATCGAGCTGTCCTCGTCCACCGAGACCTCGATCAACCTGCCCTACATCACCGCGTCCGCCGAGGGCCCGCTGCACCTGGACGAGAAGCTCACCCGGGCGCAGTTCCAGCAGCTGACCGCGGACCTGCTGGAGCGCTGCAAGACGCCGTTCCACAACGTCATCAAGGACGCCGGCATCTCCATCAAGGAGATCGACCACGTCGTCCTCGTCGGTGGCTCCACCCGTATGCCCGCCGTCGCAGAACTGGTCAAGGAGCTGACCGGCGGCAAGGAGGCCAACAAGGGTGTGAACCCGGACGAGGTCGTCGCCATCGGGGCCTCGCTCCAGGCCGGTGTCCTCAAGGGCGAGGTCAAGGACGTCCTGCTGCTCGACGTCACCCCGCTGTCCCTCGGCATCGAGACCAAGGGCGGCATCATGACCAAGCTGATCGAGCGCAACACCACGATCCCGACCAAGCGTTCGGAGATCTTCACCACGGCCGAGGACAACCAGCCGTCCGTGCAGATCCAGGTCTACCAGGGCGAGCGCGAGATCGCGGCCTACAACAAGAAGCTCGGCATGTTCGAGCTGACCGGTCTGCCGCCGGCGCCGCGTGGCGTCCCGCAGATCGAGGTCTCCTTCGACATCGACGCCAACGGCATCATGCACGTCACGGCGAAGGACCTCGGCACCGGCAAGGAGCAGAAGATGACCGTCACCGGCGGCTCCTCGCTGCCGAAGGACGAGGTCGACCGGATGCGCCAGGAGGCCGAGCAGTACGCGGAGGAGGACCACCGCCGCCGCGAGGCCGCCGAGACCCGCAACCAGGGCGAGCAACTGGTCTACCAGACCGAGAAGTTCCTCAAGGACAACGAGGACAAGGTCCCGGGCGAGGTCAAGACCGAGGTCGAGGCCGCCGTCGCCGAGCTGAAGGAGAAGCTCAAGGGCGAGGACACAGCCGAGATCCGCAGCGCCACCGAGAAGGTCGCGGCCGTCTCGCAGAAGCTGGGCCAGGCCATGTACGCCGACGCCCAGGCCGCTGGTGCGGGTGCCGGTGAGGCCAAGGCTGACGACGACGTCGTGGACGCCGAGATCGTGGACGACGAGCGCAAGGACGGTGCCGCGTGACGGAGGAGACCCCGGGCTTCGAGGAGAAGCCCGACGTCCCCTCCGGCGCGACCCCCGAAGACGCCGAGTCGAAGGCCGCTCCCGAGAAGGGGGCGGCCCCGGCCGGGGACGTAAGTGCAGACGCGGGCTTGGTGGCCCAGCTGGACCAGGTGCGCACGGCGCTGAACGAACGCACCCTGGACCTTCAGCGCCTCCAGGCCGAGTACCAGAACTACCGCCGCCGCGTCGAGCGTGACCGGATCGCGGTCAAGGAGATCGCCATCGCGAACCTCCTGACCGAACTCCTGCCCGTGCTCGATGACATCGGCCGCGCGCGGGAACACGGTGAGCTGGTCGGCGGGTTCAAGTCCGTCGCCGAGTCGCTGGAGACCGTCGCGGCGAAGATGGGCCTGCAACAGTTCGGCAAGGAGGGCGAGCCCTTCGACCCGACGATCCACGAGGCCCTGATGCACAGCTACGCGCCGGATGTCACGGAGACCACGTGCGTGGCGATCCTGCAGCCCGGGTATCGCATCGGCGAGCGCACCATCCGCCCCGCGCGGGTGGCCGTCGCCGAACCGCAGCCCGGCACACAGTCGGTCAAGGCCGAGGACGCCGAGGAGAGCACCCCGGCACCCGGCTCCGCCGAGGACAAGGAGAACGGTGGCCCGGACGAGGGCTGACGTGTACACCGAGGGGAACCACGGAAAGGGGGTACGTCGAGGATGAGCACCAAGGACTTCATCGAGAAGGACTACTACAAGGTCCTCGGCGTCCCCAAGGACGCCACCGAGGCCGAGATCAAGAAGGCGTACCGGAAGCTCGCCCGCGAGTTCCACCCGGACGCGAACAAGGGCAACGCCAAGGCCGAGGAGCGCTTCAAGGAGGTCTCCGAGGCGAACGACGTCCTCGGCGACCCCAAGAAGCGCAAGGAGTACGACGAGGCACGCGCCCTGTTCGGCAACGGCGGCTTCCGCCCCGGACCGGGCGCCGGCGGCTCGTTCAACTTCGACCTGGGCGACCTCTTCGGAGGCGGTGCCCAGGGCGGTGCCCAGGGCGGCGGTTTCGGCGGCGGAATCGGGGACGTCTTCGGGGGCCTGTTCAATCGTGGCGGCGGCGCCGGCGCGCGTACCCAGCCCCGGCGCGGCCAGGACATCGAGTCCGAGGTCACGCTGAGCTTCACGGAGGCCATCGAGGGCGCCACGGTGCCCCTCAGGATGTCCTCCCAGGCGCCCTGCAAGGCCTGTTCCGGCACCGGCGACAAGAACGGCACACCGCGCGTGTGTCCGACCTGCGTCGGCACCGGGCAGGTGGCGCGGGGTTCGGGCGGCGGGTTCTCGCTCACCGACCCCTGTCCCGACTGCAAGGGCCGCGGCCTGATCGCCGAGCACCCCTGCACGGAGTGCAAGGGCAGCGGGCGCGCCAAGTCGTCCCGCACCATGCAGGTCCGCATCCCGGCGGGCGTCACCGACGGGCAGCGCATCCGGCTGCGCGGCAAGGGCGCGCCCGGCGAGCGGGGCGGACCGGCGGGCGATCTCTACGTGGTCGTGCACGTCGGCGATCACCCGGTGTTCGGTCGCAAGGGCGACAACCTCACCGTCACCGTGCCGGTGACGTTCGCCGAGGCGACCCTCGGCGGCGAGGTGCGCGTACCGACCCTCGGTGGCCCGGCGGTCACCCTGAAGCTGCCCTCCGGCACCCCGAACGGCCGTACGATGCGGGCGCGGGGCAAGGGTGCGGTCCGCAAGGACGGCAGCCGTGGCGACCTGCTGGTCACTGTCGAGGTGAGTGTCCCCAAGGACCTTTCGGGGAAGGCTCGTGACGCGCTGGAGGCGTATCGCGAGGCGACCGCGGGCGAGGACCCGCGGGCGGAGCTGTTCGAGGCCGCGAAGGGAGATTGAGAGCCCCCATGGATACTTCAGGCCGTCGGCGGAACCCGTATGAGCTGACCGAGGAGACCCCGGTCTACGTCATCTCGGTGGCGGCCCAGCTGTCCGGGCTCCATCCACAGACGCTGCGCCAGTACGACCGGCTGGGCCTGGTCTCCCCCGACCGCACCGCGGGCCGGGGGCGGCGTTACTCGGCCCGCGACATCGAGCTGCTCCGCCAGGTGCAGCAGCTGTCGCAGGACGAGGGCATCAACCTGGCCGGCATCAAGCGGATCATCGAACTGGAGAACCAGGTCGCCGCGCTGCAGGCCCGTGTCGCGGAGTTGCAGTCGGCGGTGGAGGGCGCGGCGGTCGCGATGCAGCAGCGTGAGGCAGCCGTCCATGCCTCCTACCGTCGTGATCTGGTCCCGTACCAGGAAGCGCAGCGGACCAGCGCGTTGGTGGTGTGGCGGCCGAAGCGGCGCCAGCAGTCCGACTGACCGCGGCTGAGTCCCCCCGAGGGCCCGTAGGCGTCCGCCGCCTGCGGGCCCTCGCCGTTCCCCGTACGCCTGCCGGGACGAGGGGGCTGTGGGGCGTGCAGGTGCGGGCGTACTGCGGCTGCTCCTCCGTGCAACGCCTCCGCGGCCCGCACGGGAGGCCACCGGAGAGGCGCTGGCGCGTCCGACGCGTGGTCAGCGAGCCAGGGAAGGCCGGCGGATGGACGGTACGCGGACGAGCGGTCGCCTCGTGCGGCAACAGCCCTGCGGACCGGCACAGCATCGTCCGGGCGATGGCCGGCGGGGCGGGTGCGGAGCCCCTCGGGGCGGCCGTGCCGCCCGTCTTCCCGTACCACCGGGACGGGGCGGGGGATCTGCGGGAGACCGTGGCGCACCGCGGGGCGGATGAGCTGAGGATGGCTGAGTTCATTCGGCTGTTTGAACGAACCTCTTTCTTTGCCGCGTCATGGAGTCCTCTTGAATGAAGCGTCCGTAAAGGGCGTTTGAAGGCGATTCTTCGGGCGGTTTGCGGGGGCAGCGGAACGTGCTGTTGCGGACTCGTTAAGTGAGACGCCTTGACGCCGGGTGTGGCCTCCGCGTTGTCTTTTCAGACACCTAGGCCGTATAGCACCACCCACGTCCGGAACGCACCTGAAGTGAGCCCTCGAATGCGTCGTATCGCCCTATCCGTGGCCGCGTCCACGATGACCCTCTCGCTCGCCGGCTGTGGCGTGCTGAACGCGGCGGGGGACGGCGCGAGCGCGAGCCCGACCAAGGGCAACGACATCACGGTGGGCCTGTTGCTGCCGGAGAAGGCCAACACCCGCTACGACAAGTTCGACTACCCCATCATCAAGAAGAAGGTCGCCGAACTCACCAAGAAGCAGGGCAAGGTCGAGTACGCCAACGCCGCCGCGGACGCCTCCCGGCAGGCCGGGCAGCTGCAGAAGATGATCGACGACAAGGTCGACGTCATCCTGCTCGACGCGGTCGACTCGCACGCCATCGCCAGCGGGGTGAAGAAGGCCAAGGCGGCGGGCATTCCGGTCATCGCCTACGACCGCCTCGCCGAGGGTCCGATCGACGCCTACATCTCCTTCGACAACGAACTCGTCGGCGAAGTGCAGGCCCGCACCCTGCTGGAGGCCCTGGGGCCGAACGTCGACACCTCCGACAAGATCGTCATGATGAACGGCTCCCCCACCGACCCGAACGCCAAGCAGTTCAAGCAGGGTGCGCTCTCCGAGCTGAACGGCAAGGTCACGATCGCGGACAGCTTCGACACCACGGACTGGAAGCCGGAGAACGCCGAGGCCAACATGACCAAGGCGATCGCCAAGATCGGCAAGGACAACATCGCCGGCGTCTACGCCGCCAACGACGGCATGGCGGGCGGCGTCATCAAGGCCCTGAGGGCGGCCGGCGTCACCCATCTGCCCCCGATCACCGGTCAGGACTCCGAACTCGACGCGGTCCAGCGCGTCGTGACCGGTGAGCAGTACATGAGCATCTACAAGTCCTACCCGGACGAGGCCGATGCCGCCGCGCAGATGGCCGTCGCCAGGATCCAGGGCAGGGACATCCAGTTCGATGCGCTCACCCAGGACAAGGTCGACAGCCCCACCACCAAGAACATCCCCTCCAAGCTGGTGCAGCCGAGCGCGCTGACGAAGAGCACCATCAAGGACACCGTCGTCGCGGACGGCATCTACACCATCGATGACATCTGCACCGCCAAGTACAAGGCGGCGTGTGCGGCGATCGGCCTGAAGTAGCCACGACCCACCACGGGCACCGAGCCGTACGACGTGACGTCGTACGGCTCGCGGCCGTGTGGCGTTCACTGACCCCGGCGGCCTTCCCGGAGCGTCGTGCCACCCGCCTTCGCCGGCCCCCTGCGGGGCGGGGGCGTCCGATTGCCGCTCCGGGGGCCGGGCTCTGGTGGGAGGCGGGAGCAACGATGCCCCGGTCATGTCCGCACGGCCTTCACGTTGTTGCAACGCGAGGCGCGGAGCCTGGATGATACCCGGCCATAACGGTGGTTTGCGGCGGGCGCCGCGTGGGGAGCCGTGTTGCGGACCCAGTCGGTGCCGCGCATAGTTGCGCTGCGGAAGTGGCAGCACACCGGGGGTGGGATGGGCAATGGCCGGGCGTGGGGCGGAGCAGCATCCGCACGGTGCCGACCGGCTGTGCGAGGCCGGGGACCGCGTGTATTCCCGTGCCGTGCGCCGGGGACGAGTGCCGCGCACGGACGCCGAGTCGGTGCCCTGCCTGATGGAACTGGCTCTGCTGCACCCGGACCCCGACGACATGGACTGGTTGGTTCCCACCTCCCCGCAGGAGGTCATGACCAGGCTGCTGCGCGGGGTCTACGACGAGGTCAGTGAGAGCCAGCGGCGGGTGGGCTCGGCGGTGGCCGCCTTCGAGCGGTACGCGGACCTCGGCCGGCGGCTGAACACCCTTGCCGGGCCGGCCGAGGGCAGCGCCATCCGGGTGCTGGACGGGCTCTCCCGCATCCAGGCCGCGATGGACGAGGCGACCGAAGCGTGTACGACCGAGGTGCTCACGGTGCAGCCGGGCGGCATCAGACGGGAGGCCGAACTGACCGAGGGACTGCACCGGGCGCTGGCCCTGCGCGGCCGGGGCGTGCGGATGCGCGACCTGTACACGCATGTGGCCCGGCACGGGCAGGGGTTGCTCAACTACCTGGAGTTGATGGGAGACGCGGTCGAGGCACGTACCCTCGACGAGGTCATCGACCGCCTCATCCTGTTCGACCGCACGGTTGCCTTCATCCCCGCGAACACGGACCGCACGATCGCCCTGGAACTGCGCCATCCGGCCCTGGTCGAGTACTTGGTGACCGTCTTCGAGCGCCTGTGGCGGCTGGCGATCCCGCTGACCGCGCCGCTGCCCGACACCGGGATCGAGGGCATCTCGCACCGCGAGCAGTCCATCGCCGCGCTGCTTGCCGAGGGCCATCAGGACGCGGTGATCGCCGAGCGGCTCGGTATCAGTGTCCGTACCTGTCGTGCCCACATCGCCCGGTTGTCGGAGACGCTCGGCGCTGCCAGCCGTACTCAACTGGGCGTCCGCATCGCCCAGGTGGGTCTGGACGGCCAGCGGTCCGGTCTGCCGGCCGCCGCCCTCACCGCTTCCGACCCGGGATCTCCGGGCGCGCGATGAGGCAGCCGGTGGTGCCGTGTGCCGGGTGCGGTTCGGATGTCACGGGGGTGCCCCGCTCAGCCCCGGGTCACTGCGAGCCCCCTCGATCCGGCAGGGGGGTGTCCTTGTCGAGGATGCCTGACTGCGCGATGAGGTAGCCGAGCTGGGCACGGCTGCCGCTGCCCAGGGCCTGGGCGAGTTTGGCGATGTGGGCGCGGCAGGTGCGGACGTTCATGCCCAGGCGGCGGGCGATGGCCTCGTCGACGTGGCCTTCGACGAGGAGCTTGGCGATGGAGTGCTGGATCTCGGTGATGCCGTCGGGGGCGGTCTCGTAGGGGGTGCCGGCGCTCAGTGGTACGGCACGCCCCCACATGAACTCGAAGACCTTGATCAGATATCCGACGAGGCCCGGGTGACGCAGCTCCAGGGCGACTTGCCGGTCGTCCCGTATGGGGATGAAGGCGACCGTCTCATCGCAGATGATGAGCCGTTCGACCAGTTCGTCGATGGTGCGGTACTCGGCTTTGCCATTGACGAACTGGTCGACGTAGGCCAGCCGTTCGGGGATGAACCGGGCAGTGTGCTGGTACAACGTGCGGATGCGGACGCCACGTTCGATCAGGGTCTTGTCGCGCTCCAGACCCTCGATGATTCTCCGTTGGGGGTGACGGACGCTCGGCTGTACCGTCAGTACCTCGCTGCGGCACTGGTCGGTTGCCAGGTCGAGGGCGGCGTTGATGCGGTCGAGGCCCTCCAGCACGGTGATCGAGTGGGTGGGAGCACCGTCCTGTGCGGTGAGGTTCATGAAGGGTTCGAAGACGTCGGCGATCTCCAGGGAGGTGCGCCTGCGCTCGGTGATCTCGCGCTCGATCGGGCTGAGCCGCCGTGCCAGGGCTACCGATGGGGGGACAGGGCGGAGCCAGTTCGGGTCGTCGGGGTCGGCGTGCAGCAGGGCGAACTCCATGAGGCAGGGAGCGGCCTCCACGTCCGCACGGGCGACGCGGCCGGTGCGGAGTGCGTTGGCGTAGAGAAGCCTTCCTTCCTCACATAGTTCAGTAATCGCGTGGGGATGTGTCACGTATGTCGGATTCTTCGTCAAATCTCCACCCCCCAGGGTCCTGAACATGCAGGAACATGATGCACTGATTGTGTGGCCATGACGTGCCCGAATGAGCCATCGTCGTAGTCGACGGGGGAAGAGGGGACCTTCAAGTGAGGACGAAGCCGACTATGCGTAAGAGAATGCTTCGCTCGGTGCTTGTCGCCGCCTTCTCAGCCGTTGTGGCCTTCGGAACGCTGAATGGCCTCTCCACTGCGAAGAGCGACGTACGGGCGGACACCCAGTGGTCATTCGTGAAGCCTGGTGGGGCTGTCGATGACTATGCTGCGGCAGCCCCGAGTGACACTCAGTGGTCTTGATATGACGACTCCACCCGATGACCGCTCCTTCCGTCGCGAGATGGCCACCGCCTATCGCTCGGGCTGGCACTTCATCGACCTGGTCACCGCCATCCCCCACAGCGGCGACTCGCTGATGGTGACCGTCTTCGGTGAGCCGGTCGTCGTCACCCGGGACGAGGACGGGGACGTGCGGGCCTTTCGGTGCCTGCGCAAGCCCCGGGGTGCGCCCCAGCCGGTGCGCTGTGCCATCCGATACGGGATGATCTTTGTGAACCTGGACCAGCGAGACCACCGGATGGCAGAACCGGATGTCTCGGATGTGCGGACTATTTCGGCCACCCCCCGCAGTGCCTGACGCGATTCCCCCGTCGTAAAAGATCGCTCAGGTGCTTCCCCCCGCAGCGGCGTCACCGTGACCTGAACACGGTGACGCCGCTGCAGTTTGTGCTGCTATGTCGAGGTATGGGGGTGCTTCCATGGTGGCTGAAATCAATCGGTTCGACTCGCCCGGACACTCGCTCCGCTTCCCTCTCGGTCACCATGTGTGACGGATCAGTAGTACACGCTCGCTCGTGCCGGTGGCATATCTGAAGTGCCGCTTGCCGCCACCTGCCCCGGCGCCTTTCGGTTCTGGCTGCGTTCGCACGTGCGTACGCATGCGTGGTGTCCCCTGGTGTCAGTCGCCAGCCATCGGAAATTCGACACCGGGAAAGCGTGCGTCCGCCGTCTTGAGTGGAATAGACTCAACTTTGTGCAGGTTACCTAAGTCAGGGCCGCGTGAGCTGTCGGGGCTTTCGGTACGGGAAGCGGCCGTGGAGTCGATGAGGAGGAGAGCACGAACGTGGACGCCGAGCTGACCAACAGGAGCCGGGACGCGATCAATACGGCGAGCAATCGCGCCGTCACCGAGGGGAACCCGGATCTCACCCCAGCCCACCTGCTCCTTGCACTGCTCGCGGGGCAGGACAACGAGAACATCACCGATCTGCTCGCGGCGGTCGGCGCCGATCAGGCAGCCGTGCGCTCCGGCGCGGAGAAGATCCTGGCCGCGCTGCCCAGCGTGACCGGTTCCACCGTTGCGCCGCCGCAGCCCAACCGTGAGCTGCTGGCGGTGCTCGCCGATGCCGGTGAGCGCGCCAGGGAACTCGGTGACGAGTACCTGTCCACCGAACACCTGCTGATCGGCATCGCCGCGAAGGGCGGTGCGGCCGGCGAGCTGCTCAAGGCGCAGGGCGCCGAAGCCGGGAAGCTGCTGGAGGCTTTCCGTAAGGCCAGGGGAGGGCGCCGGGTGACCACCACCGACCCCGAGGGTCAGTACAAGGCCTTGGAGAAGTTCGGCACCGACTTCACCGCCGCTGCCCGCGAAGGCCGATTGGACCCGGTCATCGGCCGTGACCAGGAGATCCGGCGGGTCGTGCAGGTGCTGAGCCGCCGCACCAAGAACAACCCCGTGCTCATCGGCGAGCCCGGCGTCGGCAAGACCGCCGTGGTCGAGGGACTCGCCCAGCGGATCGTCAAGGGCGACGTGCCCGAGTCGCTGCGGGACAAGCGGCTGGTCGCCCTCGACCTCGGCGCGATGGTGGCCGGTGCCAAGTACCGCGGTGAGTTCGAGGAGCGGCTGAAGTCCGTACTCGCCGAGATCAAGGACTCCGACGGGCAGATCATCACCTTCATCGACGAGCTGCACACGGTGGTGGGCGCCGGTGCGGGTGGGGACTCGGCCATGGACGCCGGCAATATGCTCAAGCCCATGCTCGCCCGCGGTGAGCTGCGCATGGTCGGTGCGACCACCCTGGACGAGTACCGGGAGCGGATCGAGAAGGATCCGGCGCTGGAGCGCCGCTTCCAGCAGGTGCTGGTCGCCGAGCCGACGGTCGAGGACACCATCGCGATCCTGCGCGGCCTCAAGGGTCGGTACGAGGCCCACCACAAGGTGCAGATCGCGGACAGTGCGCTGGTGGCCGCCGCTGCCCTCTCCGACCGGTACATCACCTCCCGCTTCCTGCCCGACAAGGCCATCGACCTGGTGGACGAGTCCGCCTCCCGGCTGCGCATGGAGATCGATTCGTCGCCCGTCGAGATCGACGAACTCCAGCGCGCCGTCGACCGGTTGAAGATGGAGGAGCTGGCGATCGCCAAGGAGACCGACCCGGCCTCCCTGGAACGACTGGAGAAGCTCCGCCGCGACCTCGCCGACAAGGAGGAGGAACTGCGCGGCCTGAACGCCCGCTGGGAGAAGGAGAAGCAGTCCCTCAACCGGGTCGGTGAGCTGAAGGAGAGGCTGGACGACCTGCGCGGCCAGGCCGAACGTGCCCAGCGTGACGGCGACTTCGATACCGCAGCCAAGCTGCTCTACGGCCAGATCCCACAGCTGGAGAAGGAACTGGAGGCAGCTTCCGAAGCCGAGGAGGAGGCCGCCAAGGACACGATGGTCAAGGACGAGGTGGGTCCCGACGACATCGCCGACGTCGTCGCCGCCTGGACCGGTATCCCCGCCGGCCGCCTGATGGAGGGCGAGACGCAGAAGCTGCTGCGTATGGAGGACGAACTGGGCAAGCGGCTCATCGGGCAGACCGAGGCCGTGCGCGCGGTCAGCGACGCCGTGCGGCGCTCTCGCGCGGGCGTCGCCGACCCGGACCGCCCCACCGGTTCCTTCCTCTTCCTCGGCCCGACCGGTGTCGGCAAGACCGAACTCGCCAAGGCGCTGGCCGACTTCCTCTTCGACGACGAACGGGCCATGGTCCGTATCGACATGTCCGAGTACAGCGAGAAGCACAGCGTGGCCCGGCTGGTCGGCGCCCCTCCCGGGTACGTCGGCTACGAGGAGGGCGGCCAGCTGACCGAGGCGGTCCGCCGCCGCCCGTACAGCGTCGTGCTTCTGGACGAGGTGGAGAAGGCCCATCCCGAGGTCTTCGACATCCTGCTCCAGGTGCTGGATGACGGTCGTCTGACGGACGGCCAGGGCCGCACGGTCGACTTCCGCAACACCATCCTGGTGCTCACCTCGAACCTGGGCAGCCAGTTCCTGGTCGACCCGACCACCACCGAGGAGGAGAAGAAGGAGCAGGTGCTGGAGGTCGTCCGGGTCTCCTTCAAGCCCGAGTTCCTGAACCGTCTGGACGACCTGGTGGTCTTCTCGGCGCTGACCAAGCCCGAGCTGGAGCGGATCGCGCAGCTCCAGATCGACCGGCTGGCCAAGCGGCTCGCCGAGCGGCGCCTCACCCTGGACGTCACTCCCGAGGCTCTGGCCTGGCTCGCCGAGGAGGGCATGGACCCGGCCTACGGTGCCCGCCCGCTGCGCCGCCTGGTGCAGACGTCGATCGGCGACCGCCTCGCCAAGGAGATCCTCTCCGGCGAGATCAAGGACGGCGACACGGTCCGCGTGGACCGTTCCGGTGAGGGCCTGCTGGTGGGCCCGGCCACGGGCAAGACGCTGTGACGCTCACTCGGTGAACGTCGAGAGCCGTACGAGGGCCAAGACCGGGCCCTCGTACGGCACGTCCACGAGGGCCCGGTCCTGGCTCTCGGCCCGGCTCGGCCCCCGGGTCGCCCGCGCCGTTCGGGTCCAGACGGAGATCCATCCCTTCGCCGCAGTACTCCGTGTTCGGCTCCGGCGCGAGTACTCCGTGTTTGGCTCCGACGCGTGTGGACAGGTGCTCTTCAGCCCGTCCTGCGCGCCGCGCCTCGGTATCCGGAAGGTGGCGTGGTGGGAGAGGGTATCCAGCCAGGTCTCCGCGGTGCAGTGGGTGTCGTGCGCGCCACTGGGCACCTCGATCCGTTGAGCGTGAGCGCCTCGGCGCAGGGTGCCTTCTCCAGGTCCCCGGCCGCCGTAACGAAGGGGGCCGCCACCTTCGTCATTCCCACGACCAGCACCACCGCAACCAAGGGGGCAATCGCCGCGATCAACGCGATGCACCCCCACCTTTTCCGCTCCCGTCACGCCATCCGGGCCTCCCGAGCGCATCGGCCGCCCATTCGTTCAGCCGGATCGTGTCAGCCTATGGCTGACAGGCCCGGCCAGGGCTTGCCACCCCCCTCCCCGCATGAGGGAGGATGGCGGAATCCGCATGAAGGGAAAATCACGGTGAGCATCGACCCGTCCTCGATTCCGAACTTCGGGGGCCAGCCCGAACCGCAGCCCCAAGGACCGGCGGGCCCCGTCGTCCCGGATCAGGATCTCGTGAAGCAGCTCCTCGACCAGATGGAGCTGAAGTACGTCGTTGACGAGGAGGGTGACCTCGCGGCGCCGTGGGAGCAGTTCCGCACGTACTTCATGTTCCGTGGAGAGGCCGAACAGGCGGTCTTCTCCGTGCGGACCTTCTACGACCGTCCCCACAAGATCGACGAGAAGCCGCAGCTGCTGGAGTCCGTCGACGACTGGAACCGCCGCACCCTGTGGCCCAAGGTGTACACCCACACCCACGACGACGGCACGGTCCGTCTGATCGGCGAAGCCCAGATGCTGATCGGCACGGGTGTCGACATCAACCACTTCGTCTCCTCCACGGTCAGCTGGGTGCGGGCCGCGATCGAGTTCGACAAGTGGCTCGTCGAGCAGCTCGGCCTGGAACAGGAGATCAACGACTCGGACGAGCCCGAGGACGACGGAGAGTAGTCCTCCGGAACGCCACAGCGGCGCGTGTGCAGACACCATGGGGTACGCGCCGCGGGTGAAGCTGAGCCCGGCCCCGGCACACGACCGCCACGACGGTGCGCCGGAACCGGGCTCTCGTCATGCCTACCGGCTCCCCCGCGGGTGGTGGCACCTCGGTCCACAGTCTGTGGAAAACCTGGCCGCCCCCACCGCGGGCCCCCTGCGTCGTCGGACGTGGTCGTTCCTGGCGGAAGCCCCGTGACGGCGGCAGCGCCACCTTCACCGTCGAGCCCGAGAAAGGGAGATCGGGGCAGGGTCCCGCCGCTGAGCTGCTGAAACGAAGAGCTCAACGGTGCAACTACCCTATGCGCCCAGCATCTTGAGGCGGGAGGCGGCTTCCTCCCATACGCTTGCCCGCTTGCAGAACGCGAATCGCACGAAGGGCGCGCCCTGCTCACGGTGGTCGTAGAAGACTGCGTCGGGGATCGCCACCACCCCGCAGCGCTCGGGCAGCGCACGGCAGAACGCGAAGCCGTCCGATTCGCCGAGCGGGCGGATGTCGGTGGCGACGAAGTACGTGCCGGCCGGGTGGAAGACCTTGAAGCCTGCCTGCTCCAGGCCGCTCGCGAGCAGGTCCCGCTTGGCGTGCATGTCGGCGCGGAACTCGTCGAAGTACGAGTCGGGCAGGGCGAGCGCCTCGGCGACGGCGTATGGGAAGGGACCGGCGGAGACGTACGTCAGGAACTACGTCGCCGAGCGGACGGCGGTGATCAGCTCGGGCGTGGCCGTTGCCCAGCCGACTCCGCCTTCATGCACCTATTTGTTTCCTGGCTCCACGTCGGGCCAGGTCGACCCCCGTGAACTTGTTGTCGGCGCAGCAGCGGCTTCGGTGGGGCCTGGTCCTGTCGCAGGAGTGGGACCTTCAGCTGCTATCCGCCTCGCGCGATAGAAATCAGAACACAATCAGAGTAAAGTCTGAGTATGAGCATCGCACCCACGGCATTCGAATCGGAGTCCGTCTCGTTCACCGATCTGTCGCGGAACCCGAAGGCTGTCGCTGCCAGGGCAGCCGCCCTGGGATGCCTGCGTGTCACCCACCGAGACGCACCCGACATGGTGTTGACCACGGCCATATACGCAGAGCGCGCCGAGGAGAACCTGACCACGGCCTCCCGGCTGTTCCTTGCACTGTTGAAGCAGGACGACGGTGCCAAGTCGCTTCTGCTCGCGCTGCCCGAGGTGTTCCCGTGGGTGCGCCACCTGGACGCCGAGGAGGTCCGGGAATTCACTGTCGAGCTTCTGGAAGCGCTGTCCGACGCTGCTGAACTGGGCGCCAGGGAGGCTGTGCACCGAGCGATCGTCTCGTGGCGGGCCACCGCCCGCATCAACGCCGACCCTGACCAGCTCAGGGAAGCGCTCAGTCCGCTTGGCGGCGTCGACCTCGGCCCGGTCGAGGTGTACGAGTGAGCCCGAAGAAGGGCGATCGGGTCAGCGTCCCTCCGCTGAGCGGCTGGAACGTCATCCACGGGACGACGGAGGCCGCGACCGGTTGGGAGGAGCTGTGCCGGGTGGTGTTGCCGAACGCGCATCGCTGGCTGGAAACCCTTCGCGCAGACCCGCTGTCGCGGTCCAACTGGAACCGCCAGCACCAGCTCCGAGGCAGACACGCCACCAGGGAATGGAAGGGCTCTGAACTGGAGCAGTGGGAGTACGAAATCACCAGCGGCGGCAGGGTCCGCTACCTGGTCAGCCCGGCCACCTCGACTGTGATCCTTGTGTACGCCTCCCCGCGACACCCGAAGGACACCGAATAGCCTGCGGCGCTTCGCCCGTGCAGAGAAGGCAGAGCGAACCGGGGCGCGGGCTGCGATGGGGTCTTGTGGTGCTGGTGGCGGGCCGACTGAGTCTGAGTACGGCCGTGCCGAGGACGACCGGCCTCCCGGGCAGCGGTCAAGGCGCGAACGCCTTGCGGAGCCGTTCCGTCGCGTCCGCCAGTACCTCGACGCGTTTGCAGAACGCGAACCGCACGAACGGCGCGCCCGCCTCACGGTGGTCGTAGAAGACGGCGTTCGGGATGGCGACGACGCCGGCCCGCTCCGGCAGCGCGCGGCAGAAGGCGAAGCCGTCGGTCTCGCCGAGGGGGCGGATGTCGGTGGTGATGAAGTAGGTGCCGGCGGTGTCGTAGACCTGGAAACCCGCCTCCTTCAGTCCCGCCGTGAGGACGTCGCGCTTGGCCCGCATGTCCTGGCGGAAGGTCTCGAAGTACGAGTCGGGCAGCGCGAGGGCCTCGGCGACGGCGTACTGGAACGGTCCGGATGACACGTACGTCAGGAACTGCTTCGCCGAGCGGACGGCGGTGATCAGCTCGGGCGTGGCTGTTGCCCAGCCGACCTTCCAGCCGGTGAAGGAGAAGGTCTTGGCGGCGGAGGAGATGGTGACGGTGCGTTCGCGCATGCCGGGCAGGGCGGCAATCGGGTGGTGGGTGGCGTCGAAGACCAGGTGCTCGTAGACCTCGTCGGCGACGACCAGTAGGTCGTGGTCAACGGCGACGGCGGCGATGCCGGCGAGTTCCTCGGCGGTGAGGACGGTGCCGGTGGGGTTGTGTGGGGTGTTGATCAGCAGCAGCCGGGTGCGTGGGGTGATCAGCGAGCGCAGCTCGTCGAGGTCCGGTCGGAAGTGCGGGGCCCGGAGGGTGAGTGGGACGCGGGTGGCGTCGGCCATGGCGATGCAGGCGGCGTAGGAGTCGTAGAAGGGTTCGAGGGCGATGACCTCGTCGCCGGGCTCGAGCAGGGCGAGCAGGCTGGCGGCGATGGCCTCGGTGGCTCCGGCGGTGACCAGCACCTCGCGGTCCGGGTCGTACGAGAGGCCGTGGAAGCGCTGCTGGTGCTCGGCGATGGCCTGCCGCAGTTCGGGGATACCGGGGCCGGGCGGGTACTGGTTGCCGCGGCCCTCGCGCAGGGCCCGTACGGCGGCTTCGCGGACCTCTTCGGGCCCGTCGGTGTCGGGGAAGCCCTGGCCGAGGTTGATCGAGCCGGTCGCCGTGGCAAGGGCGGACATCTCGGCGAAGATCGTCGTGCCCATCCCGGCCAGTCGGCGGTTCAGCAGCGGCCTCGTACCCATCAGCGGCTCCTCGTCGCTCGTCACATGGCCATCCTCGGGGTGGACGCGATCAGTGACAAGCACGGCCCGGCAGAAAAGCGTTCGGTGACGGAGCGGTTGGTTTGAGCGGGGGCCTCGGCGATTCCGGGTGGGCTGTCGGCGCGTGGGAAGTCCTGCCCGAGGTTGATCCAGCCAGTGGCGGAGGCCGTCTGTGGATGCTGATCGAGAACATGCCGTCCGCGAGCTCGGCACGCAGGCACAGGATCGCTTCGGCTCCGTGAAGGCCCCAGCGGGCGCTTGTGATGTCGAGGCGGTCGGCGACCAGGTGGCGGCAGACGCCCTCTACCGCTCCGGTGGCGATCGGCCATTCCTTGTCGAGAGCTGTGTCGGAACGTCAAGCTTGGACGCTGCTTTCCATGCCCTGGTCCGCCAGGGCCTTCTTCACGGTGTCCGGCTCGGTGCCGACGACCACCTTGTCCAGCAGCGCGGCGCCGACGCCGTTGTCGTGGACGGAGGCGGCCGGCACCACCACCGCGATCACCAGGCCCAGCACGTCAACGGCCAGTCCCCGCTTGCGCCCGGAAGGAACGCTTCCTAAACGGATTTCTGGAGCGGATCGGCATCCTGCCGGGCGGCCCAGGCGGCGATCTGGGCGCGGGAGTGCAGGCCGAGGGCGGTGCGGATGTTGCGGACGTGAGTCTCCACCGTCCGCACGGACACGTACAGGCGGGCCGCGATCTGGCGGTTGCTCAGGCCCTCGGTGACCAGCGCCGCCACCTCCCGCTCCCGGCCGCTGAGCGGCGCGCCGTCGCCCCGGCCCGCTGCGGGCGGGCCCTCCGGCCGGACGGCGTGGACGACGACCTGCTCCGGCGTCAGTGCCACTCCGGATGCGAGGGCCGCCTCCGCCGCGGCCGCGGGCAACGCGGCGAAGGCCCGCGCGGAGGCGTCCGCGACGCAGTCCTGCCACCAGTCGCCGCCCGCGTCGAAGTCCCTGCTGGTGATGGCCTCGACGGCGGCCAGCAGCCGCAGGCCGTGTTCGAACCGACCCGCACGGATCGCGACGACGGCTAGGCCCTCCACGGACCAGGCGGTGCCGTTCGGCCAGTTCGCCCAGTCTGCCGAGCCCGCCAGCGAGTCCGCGAAGGAGGCCCGCGCCGCCGTGTCGTCGCCCACCGCGAGTGCCATCGCCCCCGCGGTGCGCAGCATCAGACCCAGCGGGCCGGGCGCGGCCTGGTCCCGTAGCGCAGGGAGGACCTCGGCGACGAGCGTCGACGCCTCCCTCGGCCTGCCGTGCTGCACCAGATGCCAGGCCAGGGCGTTGTTGGCGAAGGAGGTCAGCAGGGGATCCTGCGTCGAGCGGCCGGTCCGCAGGTAGTACGCCAACCTCCCCGGGCGGCGCTTCGGGGCACAGGCCTCCTCGACCAGGCACAGCAGTAGCGGCAGCCTGTCGGGCAGCGGTTCCGGTGCGGTTGAGGCCACGGCCCTGGCCTCGGCGGCGCGGCAGGCCGCCACCGGATAGTCGAACTCCCAGGCCGCCAGCAGCGCGGCGGCGGCCAACGCCCCGACACGGTGCCGCGCCTCCGGCCCGGTGCGGGCCAGCGCGCGGCGGACCGACTCGCGGACGCCCTGGGTCCGGCCCTGGTGAATGGCGGCGAGGACGAGGCCGACCGTCAGTGCGAGCGCGCGCTCGTCCCCGTCCGAGCCGAGGCGTTCGACGGCGTGGCGCAGCGTGTCCCGCTCGGCGCACAGCCGTTGCAGTGGCCGGTCGGGTGTGGCAGGCCACTGCAGCAGCGGGGCCGACAGGGCGAGCAGATGCTGTGTCAACCGGTTGTAGGTCGCCGCCTCCTCGCCTGCTGCGCGCAGGCACTCGCGACCATGGTGGCGGATCGACTCCAGCATCCGGAACCGCGCCGAGCCGAGGCCGTCGACGTCGACGTCGACCAGGGATTTCGCCGCCAGGCGGGCGAGCAGGTGCGGAACGGCCGCCGCAGGGACGTCGTCGTCCTCCGTGCCTGCCACGGCCGCGGCCGTCTCGGCCCCGAAGGGGCCCGGCAGCACGGAGAGCCTGCGGAACAGTTGCCGCTCCGGGCCGTCCAGCAGCCGGTGCCCCCAGTCGAGTGCGGCGCGCAGGCTGTGGTGCCGCCCCGGCGCCGTGCGCCAGCCGCCGGCCAGGAAGGAGAGCGGGTCGGTGAGCCGCTCATTGATCTCGGCGGGCGGGAAGGCCCGCGCCAGGCGCGCCGCCAGCTCGATGGCGAGTGGAAGGCCGTCGAGGCGGGCGCAGATGGCCGCGATCTGCGCGGCGTCGCGGGCTTCGAAGCGGAGATCCGGTGCGACCGCCCTGGCCCGGTCCACGAAGAGCCGTGCAGCGTCAGACAGTTCGCGGCCCGCGGGGACAGCTGGGGCCGTCTTCGGGTGAAGGTTGAGCCCGCTGAGGCTGAAGACGACCTCGCCGGGCAGGTCGAGAGGTTCGCGACTGGTGGCCAGCACCCGCAACGCCGCATGGCGGGAGAGCAGTTCGCCGAGCAGTCGGCCGCAGTCGTCGAGCAGGTGCTCGCAGTTGTCCAGCAGGACGAGTACCTCGCTGGCCGGGGTCGCGGTGGCACCGGCCAGGGCCTCGGCCGCGGCCACGCGGGCCGCGGCACCGTCGACGTACGAGGCCAGCTCGACCACCGCGAGCGCGCGGCGGCCGCCGCGCTGCTCGGTTGCCGCCAGCTCGGCGGCGAGGCGCGTCTTGCCCACGCCTGCGGGCCCCACCAGGGTGAGCAGCCGGGTGCCGCGCAACAGGCCTGCCGTCTCCTCCAGTTCGCGCTCGCGGCCGACGAAGCTGGTCAGCTGTGTGAGCTGGAGCGAGCGCCCTTGAGCGCGCCGGCGGTATGCGCGCTGTCGGCAGGCGTTCGAGCAGTAGCGGGGTGCCGGCGCGGGTCGGGCGGATGTGCGCCCGTCGCCGAGGGGACTTCCGACGGATCGTCCGCAGACCTCGCACGAGGTGGTCCCGCGGTGGGGCATCTCCAGCTCCAGTCAGATGTACAGGTATAGACAACCGCTGCCCAGCTTGCATGCATGCGCGGCGTGATTGGTATGACCTTTGGGTGCGCCACGAGGCGCTAGGAGATCGTGTGCGGGTGCGAATCCCCACCGCCGGACCGCCGTAGAGGCCCGGTTGAAGCTGGAGGCAGTCCAACTCAGGGAACGCTGAGGAGGGCGGGAAGCAGCCTCGACAACGTCGGGACGAGTCGGCACTGCCAGACGGCTCGGGTCCGGCTAGCAAGGCCAGAAGGCGTAACGAAAGTGAATCAGCGTCCGAAGTCCCGTAACAGTACCTCCCGGCTCCAACCTGGCGGATATGGGCCGGGGTTGCAGTACGCGACCCGTCCTCCAAGGAGATGGGCCGACTCTGAAGCCGCCCGCGGTGAAACGGCTCAGAGGCCACGCTGAATACCTGCGGTGTAGGCGTGGCGATGCTGCCGGGATAGAGCTGGACGCCGACCTGGCCGAACGACTCCTAGTGAACGTGGGAACCACTCCCGGTCGCCCTCTCGCCGGACATCCGGTGCGGTGATGGGCAGGCCCGTTGTCGGCTGTTGGCCGTGGAGTGGGGCGGAGGCCCCGTAGTAGTCCGAGCGCGCGAAAGGCGCGTACACGGCGAAGGGGGCCAGCAAGTCAGCAGGGAGGGAACTGGAATGCCGGGAGGGCGTTGGTGAATACCGACGAACTGGAGTGGGCCTTGATGAAGGCCGAGCGCCGGGTACTGGAGATCCAGACCAAGCTGCACCGTTGGGCCGTAGATGATCCTCATCGGCGGTTTGACGACCTGTACAACCTCGTGACCGACCCCGCGTTCTTGCTTGTCGCATGGGACCGGGTTCGGAGTAACAGGGGAGCCAAAACCGCTGGGGTGGACGGCCGTACGGCTGCGTCCATTTCGCTGCAGCAGGGCGTCGAGGGTTTTCTCGGCGCGCTGCGTTCCTCTCTGAAGGATCGCAGTTTCCTGCCGCTTCCGGCACGGGAGCGACTGATTCCGAAACCGGGGTCGACAAAGCGTCGACGCCTGGGAATCAGTACGATCCGCGATCGGGTGGTGCAAGCATCCCTGAAGCTGGTGATGGAACCAATCTTTGAGGCAGATTTTCTTCCGTGCTCGTACGGATTCCGCCCCAACTATCGGGTCCACGACGCGGTGTCCGAGGTAAGACACTTGACTTCCCACTCTTACGAATGGGTGGTTGAGGGTGACATCCGGGCCTGCTTCGACGAGATTGCCCATCCGGCCCTTATGGACCGGGTGCGCCTTCGGATCGGGGACAGACGCGTCCTGGTGCTGGTGAAAGCCTTTCTGAAAGCGGGCATCCTCACGGAACACGGCTCGTTGAAGGAGAGTAGATCCGGTACTCCGCAAGGTTCGATCCTGTCGCCGTTGCTCAGCAACGTCGCCCTCGCCGTCCTGGACGAGCACTTCGCCCAGGCGCCAGGAGGGCCAGCGTCTACACCTAACGAGCGAGCGAAGCGCCGTCGCCGCGGTCTGCCTAATTACCGGCTCTGCCGGTACGCGGACGACTGGGTGATTGCGGTTACTGGCACGAAGGAAGACGCCTACACCCTCAAGGAAGAGGCAGCACAGGTGCTCAGCAGAATGGGGCTGCACCTGTCAGAGGAGAAGACCCTAATCACCCACATCAATGAGGGCGTGGACTTCCTGGGGTGGCGCATCCAACGCCATCGCAAGAAGGGCACGGACCGATGGTACGTCTACACCTACCCAGCCAAGAAGGCACTTCACGCCGTCATGGCCAAGGTCAAGACGATCTGCCGACAGGTCAACACAAACCAACCATTGGACGAACTCCTACGCCGACTCAACTCGGTGTTGCGAGGTTGGACCATGTTCTTCCGGCCGGGGGTGTCTAGCGCTACCTTCCAATACCTGAGCGCCTACGCATGGCGTCGGGTCATCAAATGGATTCGTAGCAAGCACCGCCGAATGAACTGGAAGGAACTGCGTCGCCGTTACTGCGGTGGCGAATGGTGGCCCAGAGGGCAGGAACGGGATCTATTTGACCCGGCAAAGGTGCGCACTACGCGTTACCGCTACCGAGGATCACGAATTCCGTCCCCCTGGCCGCTGGCGATAGCATGAGGACCGGACGCGGGCCCGAACTGGGGCTTGTGGAGAGCCCGTTGCGTTGACGAGGCGCACGGCGGGTTCGGAAGGCGGTCCGGGGAAACGGGCTGGTCGAAAGGCCAGTACCGCGCCCCGGGCCGACCTTACCAATTCTTTGACTGAGACCCCACAGCGACAGTTGACGGCGGAACCGGCGTCCACCTGGGCGCGCATCGGTGTTCACCGCCGTTACGCGAGCGACTGCGGACGTCGCGGGGGCTGCGGTTCGTACGGAGGTGGTCGCCCGGCTGCCGATCCGACCATGGTGCTGCCCGCAGGCGGGCAACCCCCCTGGCCCACGCCTGCGGACACGCCCCCTCCATGACTTCGCGGTCCGCCCCGAGACCGCAGAAGGGTGACGCCATGTCCATGAAGCGCACGCTCGCAGTGCTCTCGGCGATTGTCGCCGCACTCGCGACACTCGCCCTCCCGGCCGCCGCCTCGGCCGACGCGACCGCCGGGACGCCGGCGGCCCAGGCCGGCCCCTGTGCGACCTACCCCGCCTGGGTGAGCGGCCAGGTCTACTCCGCCGGAACCGTCGTCCAGTACACGAACGGACACTACTACCAGGCCCTGCACGACAATCCTGGCTACAGCCCGGTGGTCAGCACCTGGTACTGGGCGCCGTTCAGTTGCGCCCCCTCGCCCAGTCCGACACCGAGCCCGACCCCGACTCCTGTGCCGACCGGATTCCCGGTCAGCCAGGCGCAGTTCAACCAGATGTTCCCGAACCGCAGCCCCTTCTACACATACCAGGGCCTGCTCGGCGCCCTGGCCGCCTACCCGGGATTCGCGGACACGGGCAGCGCCGCCGTCCGCGCGCAGGAGGCCGCAGCTTTTCTCGCCAACGTCAGCCACGAAACCGGCGGACTGGTCTACGTGGTGGAGCAGAACACCGCCAACTACTCGCACTACTGCGACACCACGCAGCCCTACGGCTGCCCGGCGGGCCAGTCGGCCTACTACGGTCGTGGACCGCTCCAGCTCAGCTGGAACTTCAACTACAAGGCCGCCGGCGACGCCCTCGGCATCGACCTGCTCGACAACCCCGGCCTGGTGCAGACCGACTCGACGGTGAGCTGGAAGACCGCCCTGTGGTTCTGGAACACCCAGAAGGGCGCAGGCACGACCTCCGCGCACAACGCCATCGTCGACGGCTACGGCTTCGGCGCCACCATCCGCAGCATCAACGGCGCCATCGAGTGCAACGGCGGCAACCCGGCCGAGGTCCAGGACCGGGTCGCCACCTACCAGCGCTTCGTCCAGATCCTGGGCACGGTCCCGGGCCCGAACCTGGGCTGCTGAAGCAGCCCATCCCACGAAGGAGCAGCAGTGAAGGCAATCAAGCGGGCACGCCTCTGGTTCGCCGCCGGGGCGGTCGCCATGACCATGGCGGCTCTCGGCACGGACCAGGCCTACGCGGCGGTCCCGATCGGCCAGCCCGTCAGCGGCACGGCGACCTGGTACAACGATGCGGGCTACGGTGCCTGCGGCACGCCGATCGACGCTTCGTCCCAGATCCTGGTCGCGGTCTCGCCGTCCTACTGGACCTCGGCCAACCCGAACCTGGACCCCCTCTGCTCGGGGATATCGGTCCAGGTCAGCTACAACGGCCGGACCATCACCGTCCCGGTCCGCGACAAGTGCTGGTCCTGCGCTCCGGGCCACATCGACCTGAGCGCCCCGGCGTTCCGCTCCCTCGCCGCCCCCGACCTCGGCGTCATCCCAGTCACCTGGAAGTTCGTCCGCAGCTGACCTGCCGCTTGATGGCCCGTCCGGTCGCAGGTCGGACGGGTCGTGCGGCGCCTTCAGAGGTCGTTTTCAGTATCTCCAAGAGCTGGGTTGATCGTTCCTCTGGCTCAACCGTTCCCTTCAGAGGAACCACGTCTCATTGACTTCCCGCCCTGCTCCGGGCTGCTGAGGGCAGGGCGTGACGTTGTACCTGCGCATGGTCAGCTTGCCAGCGAATAGGTAGGCGAAGAGGGCTTGACCCAGCCGACCTTCCAGCCGGTGAAGGAGAAGGTCTTGCCGGCGGAGGAGAGGGTGACGGTGCGGTCGCGCATCCCGGGGAACGCGGCGAGCGGCAGGTGCTCGGCGTCGTCGAAGACCAGGTGCTCGTACACCTCGTCCGTGACCACCAGCAAGTCCCGTTCGACCGCCAGCTCGGCGACGGCCGCCAGCTCGGCGCGGGTGAGGACCGTACCGGTCGGATTGTGCGGGGTGTTGACGAGGAGCAGCCGGGTCCGGTCGGTCACCGCCGCGCGCAGCTCGTCCAGGTCCAGGTGGAAGCCCGGCCTCGGGCCGGCGTGCGGGCGCAGGGTCACCGGCACGCGCCGTCCGCCCGCCAGCGCGATACTCGCCGCGTACGAGTCGTAGTACGGCTCCAGCGCGCCGACCTCGTCACCGGGCTCGACCAGAGCCAGCAGCGTGGCGGCGATCGCCTCCGTCGCGCCGGCCGTCACCAGTACCTCGGTGTCGGGGTCGTACGACAGGCCGTAGCGGCGCAGTGGGTGCTCGGCGATCGCGGAGCGCAGCTCGGGGACGCCGGCGCCCGGTGGGTACTGGTTGCCGCGGCCGTCGCGCAGCGCGCGTACGGCGGCTTCCCTGACCGCTTCGGGGCCGTCCGTGTCGGGGAATCCCTGGCCCAGGTTGATCGAGCCGGTGGCCACTGCGAGGGCGGACATCTCGGCGAAGATCGTCGTCCCGAACTCCACGAGCCGACGGTTGAGGAGAGGGCGTGCGCTCGATGCCATCCCGGTCATCCTCGGCCCAACCTCTGGAGTTCCTCAACTCTGCTTTGCGGTCCCGCACGGCCGGGCATCCCTCTGTCACCGCGCGAGACGCGGAGAGGGGCGAGGCGCCCACGGGGGGCCGCTTCGGGGGGAACGGAAGGAGGGGGCGCCATGGTGTTCGGCATCATCGGCTTCATCCTGGTGGCGGCCGTGGGCGTGGCCGTCACGGCACGGGCGGGCCGAGCCCGCGTCGACCGGGACGCGAAGGTGTCGCTCGGCAAGGGCGGGACCAGGCGCGGCGGCTCAGGCGGCGGCCGGACCCGGTCGCGCGCGTCGTCGCTCTCGTCCTCGGCAGGCAGTGACGCCGGGAACAGCTGGTGGGCGGACGGCGGTACCGACTCCGGCTCGTCCTCGGGAGGGCATGGAAGCCACGGCGGGCACGGAAGCCACGGAGGAGGTGGGGGACACCACTCCTGCGGGGGCCACTCCTGCGGAGGGCACTCCTGCGGTGGCGGTTCCTCCTGTGGCGGCGGGGGCGGATGCGGTGGGGGCAGTTGACACAGGGCAGCTGAGCAGTCCGCACAGGCGCACCGGCCGGACGAACGTCCGGCCGGTGCGCCCGCGTTCTACCCGCGCCCGTCGCACGCCATAGTTGAACAGTTGAGCTGTGGAGCCCTCTGAGGGATGGAAACGTCACGAAGTTGGGTAAAAACGCTGTGGCGGCGCCCCTGTTCATGATTCCCTCTACATCGCCAACACAGCCCCTAGGAGATCCCCGAGACTCCCCAACCCGGCCGGGCCGGCTGGGCTGACATGGCCGTTCTCCCCCCTCATCGCGTGTAAGCGGAGCCGATCCATGCTCACGACCCTGAACACCTCCTATACCGATACGCGCGCGGCGGACCTCGCCTGGACCCTGGGGCGTGAGCCGCTGCCCGCTCTGGCCACCCTGGATCTGGAACTGTCGGGAGCGATACTTCAGTTGAGGCTGCTCGGCGCATCCCACCAGGTGCTCCTGGAGGAGGAGCAGGGCAGTTGTTCGGAGACGGTCGCGTGTATCCCCGGCTCCAGTACCCCGCTGCCGCTGGGCGTGGCGAAGCGGGTTGGCGACTGGGAGTACGAGTTTGCCGCCCGGGTCGAGGTGCTCACACCCGGCTCGTTCGCGGGCCGTGCCCAGGAGTTGCTGGCCCTCGTGTCCGACCATCCGCACGGCCTCGCCGGTGTCTTCCCCGGCAGTCCGCACGCCTTCACCGCGATGCTGGCCCAGCGGCAGGAGGGCCAGGTGCACTGGCGCACCTGGCACGCCTACCCGCAGGACGGGCAGTTGGTGGCGACCCGGACCCGGGTCGGGGCGCGGGTCCGGGTGGAGCGGCCGGGGCCCATGTGAGCCGGGTGACACGTACGCTGGTCAAACCCAAGGAGGCGGCAACCGCTGCTACTTCCACACGTGTGGGTGACGAAGCGTCCCGAGCATGTGACGTAACGTCGCAGAGTGATCGAACCGCACGCCCCAGCGCCTCCGGGCGCCCCGTCCTCCTGGACTGGTCCCGCGCTGCTGCCCGTCCGGCCCGGCACCGGGCGGTTCCTGGTCCTCGTGTGCGTCTTCGTCTGCGCGGCCTGTGGACTCGTGTACGAACTCGAACTCGTCGCGTTCGCCTCGTACCTCATCGGCGACTCGGTCACCCAGGCCTCCGTCGTGCTCTCCGTGATGGTGTTCGCGATGGGCGTCGGCTCGCTCGGTGCCAAGCGGCTGCGCTGGCGCGCCGCCGCCGGATTCGGTGCGGTCGAGGCCGTCCTCGCGCTGGTCGGCGGGTGCAGCGCGATGGCGTTATACGCCGTGTTCGCCTGGACCGCCGGCTGGGGCGGGGTGTGGGCCGATGGCCCGCGCTGCCTCCTGGTCGCCTTCTCCCTCGCCATCGGCCTGCTCATCGGCGCAGAGGTCCCGTTGCTGATGGAGTTGATCCAGCGCATCCGCAGGCAGGATGCGGGCGGCGCGGTGGCCGACCTGTTCGCCGCGGACTACGTCGGTGCCCTCGTCGGCGGCCTGGCCTTCCCCTTCTTGCTCCTCCCCGTCCTCGGCCAGCTCACCGGCGCCCTGCTCACCGGCACGGTCAATGTCGTCGCGGGGGGTGCCTTGGTCCTCGGGCTCTTCCGCCGCGACCTCACCCGTCGTGCCCGCTGGATCCTGCTCCTGGCCGGCCTCACCGTTCTGGGCGTCCTCGCCGCCGCCGCAGCCCTCGCCGGCGATTTCGAACGGGCCGCCCGGCACGCCGTCTACGGCAGGAACGTCCGGGTGGCCGTGCAGACCGGCGTCCAGGAGGTCGTCCTGGTCGGCGGCACCAGCGGCCAGCCCCTCGACCTCTACCTGGACGGGCGCCTCCGCGCCGGTGGACGCGATGAACGCCGCTATCACGAGGCCTTGGTCCACCCGGCCCTCTCCACCGGCCCCCACGCGCGTGTGCTGATCCTCGGCGGCGGCGACGGCCTGGCGGCCCGCGAGGTGCTGCGCCACCACGAGGTGCGCCGTGTCGACGTCGTCGAACGCGATCCCGGTCTGGTCCGCTTGGCCCGTAGCGACCCCGGCCTGTCCGCCGCCAACGCCCATGCCTTCGCCGACCCTCGCGTCCACGTCACCACGGCGGACGTGCTCGGGTGGCTGCGCGGTGCTCCCGCCTCGGCCTACGACGTTGTGATCGCCGATCTTCCCGACCCCGGTATCACCGCCAGTACCAAGCTGTACTCCCAGGAGTTCTACGGCCTGGCCCGACGGGTCCTGGCCCCCCGCGGCCGCCTGGCGGTGCACGCGGGAGCCGTCACCGCCCGCCCCCGGGTCTTCTGGACCGTCGACGCAACCCTCCGCGCGGCCGGCTTCGCCGCCACCCCCTACCGGATTCTCGGCCGGGACCCCCGTTTCGCCGTGGGCCCCGACCGCGCGACGAAGGCTTCCGGGGCGCCGCGCGACTGGGGCTTCCTGCTGGCGGCCCCCGGCCCGTTGGCCCCGCTCCCGCAGCTGGACCGGATGGGCCGGGGCACCCTGACGCAGGCCGGACTGGAGGCGGACGTGAGGGCGGCGGAACGGACCCGGGTCGAGGGGCTGCCGGCGTCGACGTTGGTGCATCCGCGCTACTGAGGTGTCGGCCGGGCAGGTGGGGGCTCGTGCGAGGGTACGTTCCGGCCGCTCCTGGGTAGGCTCAGCCGACATGGAGCACCAGGTCTTCGTCCCGGTTCCGGTCGAGCTTCTCGCGGCGGCCCTCGCCGACCCCACGCGAGTGGCCGGGGCCGTGCCCGGACTCCAGCAGGACGCCGGTGCCGAAGCCGTCGCCGGGCGGCTGAAGCTGCGGGTCGGCGGTCACTCCGTCACCTACCGGGGAGCGGTACGGGTGGCCGCCCGCGAGGACGGCACCTACACCGTCGAGGGCGACGCCACCGAGGCCCGCGGCACCGGCTCGGTCAAGATCGCGCTGACCCTGCGCCTCGCGGGGACCGACGGTGGCTGCACCGTCACGGTCGAAGGCACGGCGGATGCGGACGGCCGGATCACGGAGTTCCCGGCGGAGGCGGTGACCTCGGCGGTGACGAGGCTGCTGAACCGGTTCGTGGAGGGACTCGTGGCCGCGGCGAAGCCTCCGCTCCCGGAAGACGCCCCCGAGGGCGGCGGCCGAGGCCCCGAACCGGGCACGGCCCCGGAGCCCGCGTCGGCCGCCTCCCCGGACCGGGCGGCCGGCGAGGAGGAGGCCGGCGAGGACGGGCCTGGTGGGGCCGATGAGCCCAGTGGGGCCGATGAGCCCAGTGGGGCCGGTGGGGCCGACGAGGACACGACTGCCACCGAGGGCCTCGCCGAGGACTTCGCCGATACCGGAGCACCCCCTGCCGAGGCCGCGCACGCCCGCCGGACGATGATCGGCCGCAGTGCCGAGGAGGTCGACCACGCCCCGCCCAGAGGCCGCTACGCCCCCGTGCCGGCCCCCCAGACCGTCGCCGGGAACCCGGTCCTGCGCTGGGCGGCTCCCGCGGCAGCGCTGGCCCTGGCCTCCGCGATCGTGGTGACGCGCGCCCTGCGCCGACGCCGCTAGCGCTGCGCAACGGGCCATGCTCGCCCCGTCACGCACACGCCGCCCGCCCGCCACGGCGTTGGCGTTGTTTTCGGACCAGGTGCACGTCCGGGCTACGTCCTGGGCGACGTCCTCTTGATCACCCCAGTAGGGTCGTGGCGTGAGTAACGAAGACATCACGCTGACCGCGGGCGACGCGGAGGTGACCGTGCTGCCGGGCGACGGTGGTCGTATCGGCGGACTGCGGATCGGCGGCCAGGAACTGCTGCGGCAGGGCGAGCGTTTCGGCTGCTTCCCGATGGTGCCGTGGTGCGGTCGGATCAGACAGGGGCGCTTCCTGGACGGCGCCACCGTCCGCCAGATGCCGCTCAACGCCCCGCCCCACGCCATCCACGGCACCGCCCGCGACGGCGTCTGGCACACCGCGCGTACCTCCGGTACCGAGGCGGTGATCACCCACGAT
The DNA here is from genome assembly GCF_000802245.2 of Streptomyces pluripotens. Classification (NCBI taxonomy): domain Bacteria; kingdom Bacillati; phylum Actinomycetota; class Actinomycetes; order Kitasatosporales; family Streptomycetaceae; genus Streptomyces; species Streptomyces pluripotens. The sequence continues at coordinate 3,266,726 of NZ_CP021080.1, read as the reverse complement.
CTGGTTGCCCCTTGGCCGCATCCGGGGCGTGTCACCCAGCTCGTCGCGCTCGCCGAGGACAGCCTGACGCTGACGATGTCCGTGGAGACGTACGACGACTCCTTCCCCGCGCAGATCGGCTGGCACCCGTGGTTCAACCGGAACCTCGGCGGCACGGACGTCCAGCTGGACTTCAAGCCCGCCTGGCAGGAGGAGCGTGGCCCCGACCACCTGCCCACCGGCAACCGCATCGACCCCCGGCCCGGCCCCTGGGACGACTGCTTCGGCATGCCCGGTGGAGTCGACGTCACCCTCACCTGGCCCGGCCGGCTGGAGCTGAAGGTGACCAGCCGCGAGGAGTGGGTGGTCGTCTACGACGAGCAGGCGGAAGCCGTCTGCGTGGAACCGCAGACGGGCCCGCCCAACGGTCTGAACACCCTCCCGCGCCTGGTCACCCCGCTGGAGCCGCTGGAGGCCTCGGCGACCTGGAGCTGGCGGCGCCTCTAAGCTGGTCGGCATGACGGACGTACGCGGCGCACTGCTGCAGCAGATCAAGGACAAGGCCGTGGTGCACGGCAAGGTGACCCTCTCCTCCGGTCTGGAGGCCGACTACTACGTCGACCTGCGCCGCGTCACCCTCGATGGCGAAGCCGCCCCGCTGGTCGGTCAGGTACTGCTGGACCTGACCGCGGACCTGGAGTTCGACGCGGTGGGCGGGCTCACCATGGGCGCCGACCCGGTCGCCGCCGCCATGCTGCACGCCGCCGCCGCCCGCGGGAAGAACCTGGACGCGTTCGTCGTGCGCAAGGCGGCGAAGGCGCACGGACTGCAGCGGCGGGTGGAAGGGCCCGAGATCGCGGGACGGCGCGTGCTCGTCGTCGAGGACACCTCCACCACCGGCGGCTCCCCGTTGACCGCCGTGGAAGCGGTGCGCGAGGCGGGCGCCGAGGTCGTCGCCGTCGCGACCATCGTGGACCGGGCGACCGGTGCCGCCGAGAAGATCGAGGCCGGCGCGGGCGTTCCGTACCGTTTCGCCTTCTCGAAGGATGAACTGGGGCTGGACTGACGCCGCTGTTTGACCTGGACTTGCCCGGGGCGCCGACCATCGCGCGGACCATCACGTCATGTCTGGAAAGATGGGGATGACGATGACGTCGCCCCCCCAGGTCTAGGTCAGGGCCGTAACGCACAACGCCAACCGCAACACGAGGAGCGGACAGATGCCCATCGCAACCCCCGAGGTCTACAACGAGATGCTCGACCGGGCGAAGGCAGGCAAGTTCGCCTACCCGGCCATCAACGTCACCTCGACGCAGACCCTGCACGCGGCGCTGCGCGGCTTCGCGGAGGCGGAGAGCGACGGCATCGTCCAGATCTCGACCGGCGGTGCCGAGTTCCTGGGCGGCCAGTACAGCAAGGACATGGTGAGCGGTGCGGTCGCGCTCGCCGAGTTCGCGCACATCGTCGCCGAGAAGTACCCGGTCAACATCGCCCTGCACACCGACCACTGCCCCAAGGACAAGCTCGACGGGTATGTGCGTCCGCTGCTCGCGATCTCCGAGGAGCGTGTGAAGGCTGGCCGGAACCCGCTCTTCCAGTCCCACATGTGGGATGGTTCCGCCGAGACCCTCGCCGACAACCTGGCCGTCGCCCAGGAGTTGCTGGAGCGTGCCCGCGCCGCCCGCATCATCCTGGAGGTGGAGATCACCCCGACCGGCGGTGAGGAGGACGGCGTCTCCCACGAGATCAACGACTCCCTCTACACCACGGTCGAGGATGCGATCCGCACCGTCGAGGCGCTCGGCCTGGGTGAGAAGGGCCGCTACCTGCTGGCCGCCTCCTTCGGCAATGTGCACGGTGTGTACAAGCCGGGCAACGTGGTGCTCCGCCCCGATCTGCTGAAGGAGCTGAACGAGGGCGTCGCCGCCAAGTACGGCAGGCCGGCCGACAGCAAGCCGTTCGACTTCGTCTTCCACGGCGGCTCCGGCTCCTCCGAGCAGGAGATCCACACCGCGCTGGAGAACGGCGTCGTGAAGATGAACATCGACACGGACACCCAGTACGCCTTCACCCGTCCGGTCGCCGACCACATGTTCAGGAACTACGACGGCGTCCTGAAGGTCGACGGCGAGGTCGGCAGCAAGAAGACCTACGACCCGCGCACCTGGGGCAAGCTCGCCGAGGCGGGCATGGCCGCGCGCGTGGTCGAGGCCACGCGGAACCTGCGCTCGGCGGGCACCAAGATCAAGTAACCGCATCGGGCAGTCCGTGCCGCCGTCGCCCGCTGGGGGACGGCGGCACGGTCGTCCGTGCGTCTGCGGTGGTGACTACCGCTTCAGCTCGGCGTACGCCTCGGCGCTGCTGTCCTGGAGGAACTGCCAACAGCGCTCCTTCTCGTCCTTCTCGTCGATCTGGTCGGCCGCGCGGGCGAGGGCGGCGAGGCAGCGCAGGAACCCGCGATTGGCCCGGTGGTCCCAGGGGATGGGGCCGTGCCCCTTCCACCCGGCCCGGCGCAGTGAGTCCAGACCGCGGTGGTAGCCGGTGCGCGCATAGGCGTACGACTCGACCACCCGGCCCGCCTCGTAGGCGTCGTCGGCGAGCATCGCCCAGGCGAGCGAGAACGTGGGGTGCTTCGCCGCGACCTCGGCCGGCGGCAGGGACTCTTCGCCCAGGAGGCGGTAGGCCTCTTCGTTCTCCGGCAGGTACGTCGGCTCCGGGCCGCCGAGCAGGTTCTTGTGCGTCGTCATGCCGCCAGTCTGCCACTCGGGACCGGGGCTTCAGGGCGCCCACGGGGTGAGGTGGGGATCCCCGTACGCACCTCCCGGGCCGTGTCCCGGGAGGTGCCGGTGTGGTCCGTCCGGCAGTAACCGGGGCTTGCCGTATCCGGAAGGATTGCGGAGGATTCCGGGTGGGGACCGGGGCCCCCGTGTCGGCATCGGCAGGGGCGGACCGCTACCCGGAGTAACAACAGGAGACAGCGATGTCCCAACAGGCTCACCCCCCTTTCGAGGCCGCTGAGCCCGAGACCCCGCAGCCCGACCCGAACCTCGACTTCGCGGGTACGACCCCGTACGAGGACTACGTCAGGGCGGATGTGCTCACCCACCTGCAGCACACCCTCTCCGATGACCCCGGGGAGATGGTCTTCCTGGTCACCACCCAGGTCATGGAGCTGTGGTTCACGGTCATCGTTCACGAGTGGGAGACGGCCGCGCAGGCCCTGCGCTCGGACGACGTACCGACGGCGATCGACGCGCTGAAGCGTTCCGTGCGGGAGCTTGAGGCCCTGAACGCCTCCTGGAGGCCGCTCGGCCAGCTCACCCCCGCGCAGTTCAACTCGTACCGCTCCGCCCTCGGTGAGGGCTCCGGCTTCCAGTCGGCGATGTACCGGCGCCTGGAGTTCCTGCTCGGCGAGAAGTCCGCGTCCATGCTCGTACCGCACCGTGGTGCCCCGCGCGTCCACGCGGAACTGGAGAAGGCGCTGCACGAACCGAGCCTGTACGACGAGGTGGTGCGCCTGCTGGCCCGGCGTGGGCACGCCATCCCCGAGTCCGTGGTGCAGCGCGACGTCGCGCAGCGCCACGAGCCCTGCGACGAGGTCGAACGGGCGTGGGCAGCGGTCTACTCCGGCGACCCGGACAGCGAGCTCGCCCGGCTGGGCGAGGCGTTGACGGACGTGGCCGAACTGGTGTGGCGCTGGCGCAACGACCACCTGGTCGCCACCCGGCGCGCGATGGGTGCCAAGCCCGGAACGGGTGGTTCTGCTGGGGTCGCCTGGCTGGAGAAGCGCGCCCGCAAGAACGTGTTCCCGGAGCTGTGGACGGCGAGGTCCTATGTCTGAGCCGACTGCTTCCGCACCGAAGGCCGCCGAACTGGCGGCTCTGGCGAGGACGCTGGACGCAGCGGACGACCTGGCGCCGGTCAGGGAGCGTTTCGCCCTGGACGACGTCGTCTACCTCGACGGGAACTCGCTGGGTGCCCTGCCCGCGCACGTCCCCGACCGCATGGCGGACGTGGTCCGACGCCAGTGGGGTGAACTGCGCATCCGCTCCTGGGCGGAGAGCGGTTGGTGGACCGCGCCCGAACGGATCGGTGACCGGATCGCTCCGCTGGTCGGTGCGGCGCCGGGCCAGATCGTGGCCGGCGATTCGACGAGCGTCAACGTGTTCAAGGCCCTGGTGGCGGCCACCCGCATGGCGGGCGAGGGGCGGACCGAGATCCTGGTCGACGCCACGACCTTCCCCACGGACGGCTACATCGCCGAGTCCGCAGCCCGTCTGACGGGCTGCACCTTGCGTGCGGTGACCCCGCAGGAGGTCCCGTCGGCCCTCGGTGACCGCACGGCCGTCGTCCTCCTCAACCACGTCGACTACCGCACCGGTCGGCTGCACGACCTGCCGTCCCTGACGGCCGCGATCCACGCCTCCGGCGCCCTCGCGGTCTGGGACCTGTGCCACAGCGCGGGCGCGCTGCCGGTGGGCCTGGACGAGCACGGGGTCGACCTGGCGGTCGGCTGCACCTACAAGTACCTCAACGGTGGCCCGGGCTCTCCGGCGTACCTGTACGTACGGAGTGAGCTGCAGCCCCGCTTCGACTCCCCCCTCCCCGGCTGGAACTCCCACCAGGACCCCTTCGGCATGAGCCCGTCCTACGCACCGGCCCCCGGCGCGCTGCGCGGCCGGGTCGGCACGCCGGACATCCTGTCCATGCTGGCCCTGGAGGCGGCCCTGGAGGTCTGGGACGGCGTGTCCGTCGCCGCCGTCCGCGCCAAGTCCCTGGCCCTGACGGACTTCTTCCTGCGGTGCGTGTCCGAGTACTCCGGACCGGGACGCGTGCAGTGCCTCACGCCCGATTCCCACGCGGAGCGGGGCAGCCAGGTCGCCCTGCGCTGCGCGGACGCCGGCGAAGTGATGAAACGCCTGATCGCCAGGGGAGTCGTAGGCGACTTCCGTCACCCCGACGTCCTCCGCTTCGGCTTCACCCCTCTCTACACCGGCTTCGGCGACACGGAGCGAGCGGCCCGGATCCTGGGGGAGGAACTGGCGCGGTGACGTAGGGCCGGGACGAGCACGAGCACGGGCACGTGGGGGCGGGGCCGGGGCCCGGGGCGCGGGGATGTGGGGGCGCGGGCAGAACTCCGGCCCGGCTCTGTTCCTGGCCCCGTCCCTGGCCCCGGCGCTCCCGGTCCTGGCTCAGGGTCGGGCCGAGGGACGTGGCACGAGCTGTGTTGCTCAGCGATCTCGTGGCTCCCCGCCCCTCGTCCCCCGCCCGATCGTCCCTTGCTCGATCGTCCCCCGCCCTCCTCCCCACCCGAACCCCGTACAGAACCGTTTATCCCTCACCCTGCGTGACAACCCCATGTCCCCGCACGTCACCGGCCTGATACCGTCCCCGCCAACGGCCGACGAACAGATCCCCACCTGGTCCGCCACATCCCGAACACGCTTTTGTCGCTGAGAGGTTGGAGCATGCCGGACGACGCCGCAGCAGCCCGCGCCGCCGCCGAAGAGGAATCGGCCTTCTCACACCCCCCGGTTGACCCCGATGTCACCGCGGCATACGGCGACCACCCTGACCAGGTGATCGACTTCTATGCTCCCCGTCCCGACCCGGAGTGTTCTCCCCTCGCCCCCACCTCACTCGCCCCCCTGGTCGCGGTCCTGCACGGTGGAGCCTGGCGCGCGCACCACGACCGCCGCCACGTCACTCCCTTCGCGGACTACCTGGCCCGCAGGGGCTTTGCGGTGGCCAACATCGAGTACCGGCGCGGGGGCGACCCCCTGATCCCGGAGCAGGGCAGGGCGGAAGCGGGGGGCGGGGAAGCCGTCGCTGTTTCCCCCGCTGGTCGCTGGCCGGACACCTTCGACGACGTTGCCACAGCGCTGGACGCCCTCCCCGGGCTGGTGCGCGAGGCGCTCCCGCAGGCAGACCCCCGTCGCACCGTTCTGACCGGCCACTCGGCCGGCGGCCACCTGGCCCTGTGGGCGGCGGCCCGGCACGTCCTCCCGCCGGACGCCCGGTGGCGCACCGAACGCCCGGCGCCGCTGCGCGGTGTCGTCGCCCTCGCCCCGATCGCGGACCTCGCAGTGGCCGAGAAACTGAACGTGTGCGGCAACGCGGCCCTTCAACTCCTCGGCGGAGAAGAGCAGTTCACGGAACGGCAGCCGTACGCGGACCCGGCTCTCCTGCTCCCGACGGGTATTGCGACAACCCTCGTCCAGGGCCGCACGGACCAGGTGGTGCCGCAGGTGGTGGCCGAAACGTACGCGGAGGCCGCGGCGAAGGCGGGGGAGGTGGTGGGACTGACGCTGTTGGAGGACGTGGGTCACTTCCCGCTGATCGACCCGGCGGCGGACGCCTGCGCGGTGGTGGCCGAGGAGATCGCCCAACTGGCCTGGTGAGGAACCGGGTCAGGGCCCGGGGTTGTCGAACGCGGAGATCGCCGGACGACTGGTCGTGGCCGAGCAGACCGTGAAAACGCACGTCGGCCGGATCCTGGTGAAGCTGGGCCTCAGGGACCGCACCCAGGCGGCGGTGTTCGCCTACGAGGCACGGTTGGTGACGCCGGGCTAGTCAGCCCCGAGTCGAGTGGCCGAACTGCTGGAGGAAGGCCTGCCAGCCGTTGGGGGAGAAGGCGAGCAGTGGCCCGTCGTGCTGCTTGCTGTCGCGGACGGCCCGCCCGTTGCCGACCGTGAGAGCGACCTCGACGCAGTTGTTCTCCTGCCCGGAGTACGACGATTTCCGGAAGGGGCCTACAACCTCGGTCATGACTAGCCTTCCTCGATGGTCCGCAGGGTGCTCCGGAGGAGCTGTGCGCTGGCCTCCGGTGCCAGTGCGGACGATCGTAGGAGGTCGAACGCATTGGCGTAAGCTGCCAGGTCCTCGGCACCTTCGAGAACCGATGCTTCTCTCAGGTTGTCAAGCGTCGCTGCTTCGACCGCGGGGTCCGAGCCGAAGCTGAAGGCGCAGAACGCTGAGGTCACGGCTGCCAGCACCCCCGCGCTGAACGGCAACACCTGCACTGTGACGTTCTTCCGTTTGCCGACCTCAAGGATCGCGGAAAGCTGTTCGCGGTGTACCTCGACACCCACCAGCGGGTGCGTGATGACGGCTTCCCAGAGGATGGCGGTGTAAGTCGCCCCGCCTTCCTCGATCTTCGCCTGTCGGCCCTCCCGCACTTTCACCAATTGCCCGACCCGCTCGGGGGTCACGTAGTTGGGGCCCTCCGTGATGACGGCCTTCGCGTAGGTGGGGGTCTGCAGGAGGCCTGGCACCAGGGCCGGCTGCCATTCCCGGATGTGGGTCGCGTCGTCCTCCAACGCGATGTGGTCGAGGTAGTCCGGCCGCAGGTGTGCCGCGTGTTCGAGCCACCAGCCGCGATTCTTCGAGTGCTTGGCCAGATCCTCCAGTTTGTTGCGGACTTCCTGGTCCGTGACGCCGTACGCGTCCAGCAGCAGCCGCAGCTCGATGACGCGGAGGTTCGCGTGCCCGCTCTCAACGCGACTGATCCTGGCCTGGCTTGAGGCGATGACCTCGGCAGCCTGCGGCTGATCGAGGTTGGCGGCCTGCCGGTACGTCCTGAGCGTCGCGCCAAGGCGTCAGTGCGCACGGCCATGCGTGACGTCATGGCCCGCCTGCGCGCCTGGCTCGCCGGGCGGGCGCCGGGGTCCGCGCCGGACGCCCCGGACCTCTCCGCGCCGGTCCGGGTACCGGACCCGTACGTGTGGCGGCTCCCCGCCCTAACTGACCTACCCGAGTTACCCGACCTCCGCGACGCCCGCTGGCGCCGCTGGGCCAAGCGTTGCCGTACGGCCGGCCGCTACCTGCCGTTTCCCCGTGAGGAGGCGTGCTGGCCGAGCCCCTCCCACCTCCCAGGACCCCACCGGGACACCGTCGATGCGTCCGACCACGTAGTACGTCTCTACGTGTGCCGAGAGCCGCCGTCCGGCCCATGAAGGTAGGGCCGGAGCCGTACCGTCCGTGCTGCCCCGGCATGCCACCCCCTGGTCAGACCGGCGTGGCCCGGCTAGCGTCCGTTCATGGCAGCTGCTTCCGATCTCGCTTTCGACCCCTGGGACCCGGCGTTCCTCGCCGACCCGTACCCGGCCTATGCCGAGCTGCGGGCGCGGGGCAGGGTGATCCGGTACGAACCGACCGACCAGTGGCTGATCCCACACCACGCGGACGTCTCGGCGCTGCTGCGCGACCGTCGCCTCGGCCGCACCTACCGGCACCGTTTCTCGCACCAGGAGTTCGGCCGGACCCCGCCCCCGCCGGAGCAGGAGCCGTTCCACACGCTCAACGACCACGGGATGCTGGACCTGGAGCCGCCGGACCACACCCGGATCAGGCGGCTGGTGTCGAAGGCGTTCACTCCGCGCACGGTGGAGCGGCTGAAGCCCTACGTGTGCGCCCTGGCGGGCGAGCTGGTGTCCGGCCTCGTGCGGGAGGGCGGCGGCGATCTGCTCACGCAGGTGGCCGAGCCGCTGCCGGTGGCAGTGATCGCCGAGATGCTGGGCGTTCCGGAGGCGGACCGGGCACAGCTGCGGCCCTGGTCGGCGGACATCTGCGGGATGTACGAGCTGACCCCCTCGCCGGAGACGGCGGCACGGGCGGTACGGGCGTCGGTGGAGTTCTCCGGCTACCTGCGGGAACTGATCGCGGCCCGGCGCAAGGAGCCGGGGGAGGACCTGATCTCCGGTCTGATCGCGGCCCATGACGAAGGCGACCGGCTCACCGAGCAGGAAATGATCTCCACGGCGGTCCTGCTGCTCAACGCCGGGCACGAGGCGACGGTCAACGCCACGGTGAACGGCTGGGCGGCGCTGTTGCGCCACCCCGGCCAGCTGGCGGCCCTGCGTGCCGACCACTCCCTGGTCCCGGCCGCGATCGAGGAGCTGATGCGCTACGACACCCCGCTCCAACTGTTCGAGCGCTGGGTGCTGGAGGACATCGAGATCGACGGGACGACGGTCCCCCGGGGTGCGGAGATCGCCATGCTCTTCGGCTCCGCCAACCACGACCCGGCGGTGTTCCCCGAGCCCGACCGTCTGGACCTCACCCGCGAGGACAACCCGCACATCTCCTTCAGCGCGGGCATCCACTACTGCATCGGCGCGCCGCTGGCCCGCATGGAGCTGGCGGCCTCCATGACGGCCCTGCTCCGGCAGGCCCCCACGCTGGCCCTGGCCCAGGAGCCGGTGCGCAAGCCGAACTTCGTCATCCGGGGGCTTGAGGGCCTGCGGGTGGAAGTGCGCTGAGCCCGGCGGTGCCGAAGGCTCACCCGGACATGTCCCTGCGCCGTAGCCCTGCGAGCCCTGCCCCGGTCAGTATGACCGCCAGGAGGGTGAGCAGCAGGACCGGTTGCCAGCGCATCCCGGCGCTCGGCAGCTTCGGCAGATGGCTGAAGGGGGAGAGGTCCAGCAGCGCCCGGGGCGCGTTGAGGGCGGGGCCGACCCAGCCGATGAGCAGCACCGCGCCTGCGACGCCCCACGCGGCCACGGCACCGCGCGGCAGAACGCCGTAGAGCAGGACGGCGATGCCGCCGATCACCCACACGGCAGGGAGCTGGACCAGGCAGGCGCCCAGGATCGGGCCGATGTCCTTGCGGTAGCCGACGGCGAAGCCCAGGCCGGCGAGGAGCATGATGAGGGCCGCGCCGCCGGCCGCGATCACCAGGTGACCGGCGGCCCAGCGGAGCCGGCCGAGGGGGCCCGCGAGGACCGGTTCGGCCCGGCCGGAGCTCTCCTCGCCGTACAGCCGCAGCACGGACTGCACGATGTAGAGGCCGGCGACCAGTCCCAGCAGGCCGATCACCGCGGCCAGCAGCGCGTCGGTGATGGCGGACTGGCCGCCCATCCGCCGGAAGATCTCCCGGGCCTGTTCGTTGTCCTGCACCAGGTCGGCGGCCCCGGTGGTCACCGCGCCGTAGACCACCCCGGCGGTGAAGAAGCCGAGGCTCCAGCCCAGCAGGCTCCCGCGCTGCAGCCGCCAGGCCAGGGCGCCCGCCGTGCCCAGCCGGCCGGTGGCCGGTCCGGGCCGGGTGGACAGGAAGCCCATGCCGATGTCCCGGCGGCCGGCCAGCTCGTAGGCCACCGCGCCCTGGACCAGCGCGGCCAGCGCGAACAGCGGCAGCACCCACCAGCGCTCGGCTGCGAACGCGCGGACGTTCTCCAGCCAGCCGATCGGGGACAGCCAGGTCAGCGCTGACGAGCCGTCGTCGGCGGCCGAGTCGCCCGCCGCGCGCAGGACGAACGCAGCGCCCAGGACCGCCGCCGTCAGGCCCCGGGCCAGCCGGGCGCTCGCCGTCAGCTGGGCGACGATCGCCGCCAGGGTGGCGAAGACCAGCCCGACGCCGCCGACGCCGAGCCCGAAGGCCGCCGCGCCCGCGCCGCCCTGCCCGGCCAGGCCCGCCGTGATCAGCAGTGCCAGGGCGGCGTCGGCGATCGCGGCCGTCAGCAGCGCGGCCGTCAGCGGGGCGCGCCGTCCGACCATTCCGGCCGACAGCAGCTCCTGCCGCCCACTCTCCTCCTCGTCCCGGGTGTGCCGGACGACGATGAGCAGGCTCATCACCGCCGCGAGGAGGCCCGCGTAGACGCCGATCCGCCAGGCCGTGAGCGCGCCCAGCGAGTCGCCGAAGACAGGGCCGACCATCGCGCGCAGGGAAGCGTTCGCCGCCATCTGGCGCATCAGGCCGACGCGGGCGGCCGGGGTGCCGTACACGCTGTTGAGGGCGTTGGGCATGGAGAGGACCATCAGCGCGATCACCGCGATCCACACCGGGATCAGCAGCCGGTCCCGGCGCAGCGCGAACCGCACCAGGGTGCCGGTGCCGGCGAGGGGGCGGGTGCCCCCGGCACGCGTGGGGAAGGTGGTGGAGGCGCTCGTGGTCATGCCGTCACCTCGCCGGAGCCGGCCGTGTCGTTCTGGTAGTGGCGCAGGAACAGTTCCTCCAGCGTGGGAGGGGTCGAGGTCAGCGAGCGGATGCCGCACTCACCGAGCGAGCGCAGCACGCCGTCCAGCTTGTCGGTGTCGACCTGGAGCCGGACCCGGTGGCCCTGGACGGCGAGGTCGTGCACACCGGGCAGTCCGGCCAGCTCGCCCGGGGGACCGGAGAGTTCGGCACTCACGCTGGTCCGGGTCAGATGACGCAGGTCGGCCAGGGAGCCGCTCTCCACCGTGCGGCCCCTGCGGATGATGCTCACCCGGTCGCAGAGCTGCTCCACCTCGCTGAGGACGTGGGAGGAGAGGAGGACCGTGCGGCCGCGTGTGCGTTCCTCCTCGACGCAGCGCCGGAAGACCTCCACCATCAGCGGGTCCAGGCCTGAGGTCGGCTCGTCGAGGATCAGCAGGTCCACGTCGGATGCGAAGGCGGCGACCAGGGCGACCTTCTGCCGGTTGCCGGTGGAGTACGTCCGGCCCTTCTTCGTCGGGTCCAGTTCGAAGCGTGCGGTCAGCTCGTCGCGCCGCCGTGGGTCGAGTCCGCCGCGCAGGCGGCCGTAGAGGTCGATGACCTCGCCGCCGGAGAGGTTGCGCCACAGGGTCACGTCACCGGGTACGTAGGCGATCCGGCGGTGCACCTCGACCGCGTCCCGCCACGGGTCGCGGCCCAGCACCTGTGCGGTGCCCGCATCGGCGCGCAGCAGGCCGAGCAGCACCCGGATGGTGGTGGACTTGCCGGCGCCGTTGGGGCCGAGGAAGCCGTGCACCTCGCCGGCCTCGACCTCCAGGTCGAGGCCGTCCAGGGCGTGGGTACGGCCGAAGGACTTGTGCAGCCCGGAGACCGTGATTGCCTTCGTCATGGCTCCGAACGTACGCTTCTTTCAGAAATTTGTGAAGTTAAGGAACTATATGAATCTCGGATAGGGTGAGGGCATGACGGAGCCGAGTGCAGAACCGGGGCCGAGTGCAGAGTCGAGTGCGGAGCCCAGCGTGGAGTCGAGTCCGGCGCGCGACCCGGAGTCGGTCTCGCGGTTCGTGGAGCACTTCGCGGCCCAGCTCGTCGAGGCGGGCGTGACGCGCATGCCCGCCAGGGTGTTCGCCGCGCTGCTCGCCTCCGACACCGGGACCTTGACCTCCGCCGAGCTGGGTGAACAGCTGAAGATCAGCCCCGCGGCCGTCTCCGGTGCCGTGCGCTACCTCGCCCAGGTCCACCTGGTCTCCCGTGAGCGGGAACCCGGCTCACGCCGGGAGCGGTACCGGGTGCACGACGACCAGTGGTACCAGGCGCTCACCAACCGCGAGGCGCTCATCAAGCGCTGGGAGGACGCGCTGCGCGAGGGCGTCAGCAGCCTGGGTCCGGACACCCCGGCGGGCCGACGACTGGCCGAGACGCTGGAGTTCTTCGAGTTCATCGAGAAGGACGTGGCCGGGATGATGGAGCGCTGGCGAATCCACCGGGAGCGCAAGCGCAGCCGCTGACCGCGCCGGGTGCTGCCCGCCTCTCCGAGTCCTCCGGTCTTCTGGCGCCTTTCGACTGCACCATCGACACCACCGGCTTCCAGGCCCCGGCCCAAGCTGAGGTCCCCAGCCCCAGGTCCCCGGGTCAGGCCCCGGCCGGCTCACGCCGGGGGCAGCACCAGCCCCCAGGCCCCCTCCAGCACCCGCCACGTCCGCTTCCGCACCGGCCCCGACACCGCCGCATCCGCCCGGTAGCGGAAGTCCGCCCCCGCCACCGTCACCGTCCGGCCGGAGGTCAGCAGCGGGGTCCTCTCCGCGCCCACGGCCAGCGGCCGTACCTCCACCTCCGCCACTCCGCCCGCAGCCGGGGTCACCGACACCTTCTCCACGGGTTGGTCCAGATCCACGACCGTCTCCCCGTCCACGTCCACCCGGAGCCGGGCGTGGCCCGGGCAGGGCACGGCGGGCAGACGGGCGGGCCGGGAGGCGAGGGTGCGGATCAGGGAGCGGTACGTCGTCCGTAGCCAGGGGTGGCCGGACGGCACCGGCACCCGCGCCCCCGGCTCACGCACCGGGACCGGAGGGATGCCCAGGGCTCCCAGAACCACCCCGTCGCTGTCGTCGACCAGCAGGTCCAGACGCCGCTCGGCGCCGTCCAGCACGGCCCGCGCCGCCGCCACCGCGCCGCCCGGCACGCCGAGGGACTCGGCCAGCGAGGTGTCACCCACGGGCACCACCGAGAGCGCGCAGCCGGCCAGCTCCCGCTGTCGGTGCAGGAGGGACACCGTGCGCACCAGAGCCCGGTCGCCGCCCACCACGACCGGCCGCCGCGTCCCTCGCCGGTCCAGTGCGCGGGCGAACTCCTCCGGTCCCTCCGGCAGGCACACCTTGGCCGCCGCACCCGCGCTGAGCACGTCTTTCGCGATCCGTACGGACTCTCCGTCCAACCGCCGTGCCGTCGGATCGATGATCACCAGCAGCTGATCGGACTTCGCGAAAGTCGCCACCTCGGTCCTGCCTCGCTTCCTCGGGTAGCATCTTTGTGCAAGAGCCCCTTGCGCTATTGCGCCAGGGGCTTCGTCTATTCCGGGGCATCCGGTCCGACGGTTGTGCGGCCAACGACGGTCGCGGTGGCACGGCGGTGAACCTTACGCCCAAGCCCCCGACCTTGGACATGCCCCGCCCGGAAGGGGTGTACGCGCGTGCCCGCACTTGTGCTGCTCGGTGCTCAGTGGGGTGACGAAGGCAAGGGGAAGGCGACCGACCTGCTCGGTGGCTCGGTGGACTATGTGGTGCGTTACCAGGGCGGCAACAATGCCGGCCACACGGTGGTCGTCGGCGACCAGAAGTACGCACTCCACCTTCTCCCTTCCGGAATCCTCTCGCCCGGCTGTACGCCGGTCATCGGCAACGGTGTCGTCGTCGACCCGTCGGTCCTGCTCTCCGAGCTGAGCGGTCTGAACGAGCGAGGCGTCGACACGTCCAAGCTCCTGATCAGTGGTAACGCGCACATCATCACGCCGTACAACGTGACCGTCGACAAGGTGACGGAACGCTTCCTCGGCAAGCGCAAGATCGGTACGACCGGCCGCGGCATCGGTCCGACCTACGCGGACAAGATCAACCGGGTCGGCATCCGGGTCCAGGACCTCTATGACGAGTCGATCCTCACCCAGAAGGTCGAGGCGGCCCTCGACGTCAAGAACCAGGTCCTGACCAAGCTGTACAACCGGCGTGCGATCGCCGTCGGTCAGGTGGTCGAGGAGCTGCTGGGCTACGCCGAGCAGATCGAGCCGTACGTCGCCGACACGGTGCTGGTCCTTAACCAGGCCCTGGAGGACGACAAGGTCGTCCTGTTCGAGGGCGGCCAGGGCACCCTGCTGGACATCGACCACGGCACGTACCCCTTCGTCACCTCCTCGAACCCGACCGCCGGCGGTGCCTGCACCGGCGCGGGCGTCGGCCCGACGAAGATCAGCCGGGTCATCGGCATCCTGAAGGCCTACACCACCCGGGTCGGCGCCGGACCCTTCCCGACCGAGCTGTTCGACGAGGACGGCGAGGCGCTGCGCCGTATCGGCGGCGAGCGGGGCGTGACCACGGGTCGCGACCGCCGCTGCGGCTGGTTCGACGCCGTCATCGCCCGCTACGCGACCCGCGTCAACGGTCTGACCGATTTCTTCCTCACCAAGCTGGACGTACTGACCGGCTGGGAGCAGATCCCGGTCTGCGTGGCGTACGAGGTCGACGGCAAGCGCGTCGAGGAGCTGCCGTACTCGCAGACCGACTTCCACCATGCCAAGCCGGTCTATGAGACCCTGCCCGGCTGGTCCGAGGACATCACCAAGGCGAAGTCCTTCTCCGACCTGCCGAAGAACGCCCAGAACTACGTCAAGGCGCTGGAGGAGATGTCTGGCGCCCCGATCTCCGCGATCGGCGTCGGCCCGGGCCGGGACGAGACGATCGAGATCAACTCGTTCCTGTAGGCCTGCCCGCGGGCCCTTCCTGTAGGCGCGGTTACGCCTTCGTGAACGCCCGACCGGTTTCTCCGGTCGGGCGTTCGGCATGGAGCATTACTGACTCATCCTTGACCGTGACATGACTCATTCCTGGTTTCGGGGGGCCTGGGTGGACGCGAGCATCTACGCGAGTAGCCCTGCACGATCGCCCCTGTCTACTCGCGTCAACCCAGCTTCCCTGGAGCCTGTATGCCCGTCAGTCCCATGAACCGCCGTGAGTTCGTGAAGAAGTCGGCCGTCACCGGTGCCGTCGTGGCCGCCGCCGGAGCGGCCGGCACCGGAACCGCCGAAGCCGCCGACCGCAAGCACCGTCACCACCACAAGGCCCCGCACACCTGGTCGTTCTCCATCCTCGGCACCACGGACCTGCACAGCCACGTCTTCGACTGGGACTACTACAGGGACGCCCCCTACACCGACAAGGCGGGCAACTCGGTGGGCGTCGCCCGGGTCGCCACCCTCATCAAGCAGCAGCGTGAGGAGAAGGGCGAGCACCGGGTCCTCCTGGTCGACGCCGGCGACATCATCCAGGGCACCTCACTGGCCTACTACTTCGCCCGCGTCGACCCGATCACCGGCACCGACGGCACCCCGGGCCCCAAGCACCCGATGGCCGTGGCCATGAACCACATGCGCTACGACGCCGCCGCCCTCGGCAACCACGAGTTCAACTACGGCATCGAGCTGCTGCGGAAGTTCGAGAGCCAGTGCGACTTCCCGCTGCTGGGCGCGAACGCCTGCGACGCCAAGACCCTGCGGCCCGCGTTCCAGCCGTACACCATCAAGCGCATCCGCGTGCCGCACGGTCCCGACATCAAGGTCGGCATCCTCGGCCTCACCAACCCCGGCATCGCGCTGTGGGACAAGGACAACGTCAGCGGGAAGATGGTCTTCCCCGGTCTGGTCGAGCAGGCGAAGAAGTTCGTGCCCCGGCTGCGGGCGCTGGGCTGTGACGTCGTCTTCCTGACCGACCACTCCGGTCTCGACGGTTCCTCGTCCTACGGTGACGAACTCCCCTACGTCGAGAACGCCTCGAACCTGGTTGCCGAGCAGGTCCCGGGCATCGACGCGATCCTGGTCGGCCACACCCACGTGGAAGTCTCCTCCTACACGGTCAAGAACGAGGAGACCGGCGAGGACGTCCTCCTCTCCGAGCCGTACTGCTACGGCAAGCGCCTGACCGTCTTCGACTTCGACCTCGAATTCCACTGCGGCCGGTGGCGGGTGACGAACAAGAAGGCGCAGACCCTCAACCCCAACGCGGTGGACGAGGACCCGGAGATCAAGAAGCTCCTGGAAGCCGACCACGAACTGGTCGTGAAGTACGTCAACACCCCGGTCGGCACCTGCACCCAGGACCTGTCGGCGGCGGAGTCGTGCTGGAAGGACGTCCCCGTCATGGACTTCATCCACGAGGTCCAGATGGCGAAGGTCGCCTCCGGCCTGTCGGCCGCCGACGCCGCCCTCCCGCTCATCTCGGTCGCCGCTCCCTTCAGTCGTACCGCCGACATCCCGGCCGGCGACGTGACGATCCGTGACATCGCCGGCCTCTACATCTACGACAACACCCTCTACGGCAAGAAGCTCACCGGCGCCCAGCTGAAGGACTACCTGGAGTACGCGGCGAAGTACTACCACCAGGTCCCGTCCGGTACGACGGTGGACACCTCCACCCTCACCAACGCCAACAAGTTCTGGGACTACATGTACGACACCGCCGCCGGTGTCGACTACGAGATCGACATCGCCCAGCCGGAGGGCTCCCGCATCAAGCACCTCACCTACCAGGGCGCACCGGTCGCCGACGACCAGGTCTTCGTCGTCGCCGTCAACAACTACCGCGCCAACGGTGGCTCCGGTTACCCGCACATCGCCGACGCCGACATCGCCTTCAGCTCCATGTCGGAGATCCGCCAGCTGATGATCGACTACGTGACCGAGAAGAAGACCCTCGATCCGGCCGACTTCGCGGCCGTCAACTGGAAGCTGACGCAGGACGGAACGCCGGTGTTCTGAGACTCGGGGACCGGGCTCGCCCGGACCTGGCAGCGGGCCCGCTGACCCGCGACCGCAACGAGAGGGCGCCCCACGGGGCGCCCTCTTCGTTCACGGTTCGTCTCCGGTTCATTTCCCCGGCCCGTCCGCCAGCAACTCACCGATCGTGAAACGGGTGCTGAAGGTCTGCCAGGCACCGTCGATGACGAGCAGGAACCCGTCACCGTGCCGGAACAGCCTACGGCGCTTGGGCCGCTTGGGCCGCTTGGGCCGCTTGGGGTGCTCCGGGGCGTAGCGCCGGGCGAGCGCATCCAGTTCGGCCAGCGCCTCCGCGCGCGTGCCCTCCACGTGGGCCGTCACGAACGTCTCGGTGTGCTTCGATTCGCCGTTGCCCGTAGTGGTCTCGATGACCAGGCCCCAGGTCGTCATGCGGTCGCCCCTTCCCCCTTCGGTGGTCCGTGCCTCAGCTGAACACGATCATCGACCCCTGCGCCAGAGACCGGGTCGCCGCCGCGTGCAGGCCCAGCCATACGTGCCGTTCGCGGGCGAAGGGGCTGGCGTCGTAGGCGGCCGGCGTGGCCGGTTCCTCCAGTTCGGTGGGGGCGCTCGGCGGGTTCGGGGGTGCCGGAGGGTTGGCCGGATCGATGCCGATCGCCGGGGCCACGTGCTGGAGCTCCCGTAGAAGTGCCTGGGAGGAGCCCAACGGGCCTCCGCCGGCGAGGAGTTCGTCATTCGAAAGGGGTTGCGGGAAGTCGACGGGGACGTAGGCGCCTGCGTGGTCGTAGTGCCAGACCAAGTGGGACTGCTGGGCCGTCGACTCGAACATCTCCAGCAACTGCTCGTAGTCGCCGCCCAGTTCGTCCACCGGGGCCACCGGCAAGCCGCAGACCTGGAGCAGGTACACCCGGCGCAGGAAGTGCAGGGCGTCGTAATCGAAGCCGGCCACCGGGGCGACATCACCGGACAGACCCGGCATGTACGGGTACACCGGCACTGGCGGGAGTCCGGCCTCGGCCAGCGCCTTGTTGTATTGCGCGAGTTCCTCGGCGAAGGGGTTGTCCGGGGTGTGACACAACACATCGACGAGCGGTACCAGCCACAGGTCGCAGGCCAAAGAGGGCTCCTCGCATGGGCGGGCGCGGTCACGCGCTGCAAGCGGTCGGGCAGCAGGTGGTCGCGCAGCGGGTGGTCAGGGAAGGGTAGTCGGTACCGGCCCGGAGCGGCTCCCCCTCCCGTACGGACCGTACTGGTCACCTACCCGTTGGTCAGCTGTTCCAGCAATGCCAGTGAGTGGGCGTTGGCGGCGGCGACGACTGAGCGGGCGGTCTCGGTCTCGCGGCGGGCGAGGGCGTCGACCAGGTCCGTGTGCCCGGCCCAGAGCCGCCCGCGCAGGTCGGGGAGGCGGAGCAGGTGCTGGACCGCGCACACCCAGGACTGGACGCGCAGGCGGTGCAGGAAGTCGCCGAGGTAGGGGTTGCCGAACAGCGCGCTCAGCTCACGCCAGAAACGGAGGTCGTAGCCGATGAGGATGGTGAGGTCGCCCGCGGTGGCGGCCCGCTGGGCCTCCTCCCCGCGGCGGCGCACGGTGGTCAGGGCCGCAGTCGTGAGGGGGTCCTCCACGGGGGTGCGGAAGGCGGGGTGCCCCGAGGTCAGCGCCTGGAACATGCCGTCGGTGACCAGAGTGCGGGCCTCGATCATGTTCCGGAAGTCGGCGATGCAGTAGTCCGGCACGCGGAAGCCGCGGTGCTGGTCGGCCTCCAGGATGCCTTGCGCGGACAGGTTGACCAGCGCCTCGCGGACGGGGGTGGCGGAGACGCCGTACTGTTCGGCGATCTCCTTGACGGTGAAGGCCCGGCCCGGTCGCAGCCGTCCCGCCAGCACCTCGTCACGGAGCGCGTCCGCGATCTGCTGGCGCAGGGTGCTGCGCGTCACGGGGCCGTTGCCGGGCATGGTCCGGGCCTTTCCTCACGCGTGTGGGTGACGTACTCGTACGTTTTCGCGTACTCGCCATGTCTTACGAGCACGTCACCTTACGCGTTCGGATCGGCCCGGCGGCAGCCGTGGTTCGGTCACACGGTGTGACGTCTTCCCCGGAGCGTCGCGGTGGTCACACCGTGTGCTCGTCGGCCACGGTCAGTGCGGCGTCGAGCGCGGCCAGTCCCTCCTTCAGCTCGGCTTCGGTCGCGTTGCACGGCGGCACGACGTGGGTGCGGTTCATGTTCACGAAGGGCCACAGGCCGTGCTGCTTGGCGGCGGCGGCGAACGCGGCCATGGGCGCGTTGGCCTCGCCTGCCGCGTTGTACGGCACCAGCGGCTCGCGGGTCTGGCGGTTCTTCACCAGCTCCAGCGCCCAGAACATGCCGGTACCGCGCACCTCGCCGACGCTCGGGTGGCGCTGGGCCAGTTCGGCGAGGCCAGGGCCGACGACCGTCTCGCCGAGTCTCCTGGCGTTCTCGACCACGCCCTCCTCCGCCATCGCGTTGATCGTGGCGACGGCGGCGGCACAGGCCAGGGGATGGCCGGAGTAGGTGAGGCCGCCGGGGTAGGGGCGTGTGCCGAAGGTCTCCGCGATCCTCGGGGAGATCGCGACGCCGCCGAGCGGGACATAGCCCGAGTTCACGCCCTTGGCGAAGGTCATCAGGTCGGGCACCACGTCGAACAGATCGGCCGCGAACCACTCGCCGGTGCGCCCGAAGCCGGCCATGACCTCGTCCAGGATGAAGACGATGCCGTGCTTGTCGCACAGCTCGCGCACCCCGGCCAGGTATCCGGGCGGCGGGACCATGATTCCGGCCGTACCGGGGATGGTCTCCAGGATGATCGCGGCGATGGTGCCGGGGCCCTCGAAGGCGATCGTCGTCTCCAGGTGCTCCAGGGCCCGCGCGGTCTCCTGCTCCTCGGTCTCGGCGTAGAAGCGGGACCGGTAGAGGAACGGCGTCCAGAAGTGCACGACACCGGCGCCGGCATTGTCGGAGGCCCAGCGGCGGGGGTCACCGGTGATGTTCACGGCCTGTTGGGTGCCGCCGTGGTATGAGCGGTAGGCCGAGAGCACCTTCGCACGGCCCGTGTGCAGCCGGGCCATGCGGACCGCGTGCTCGACGGCGTCCGCGCCCCCGTTGGTGAAGAAGATCTTGTCCAGGTCGCCGGGGGTCCGTTCGGCGATCAGCCGGGCCGCCTCCGAGCGCGCCTCCACGGCGAACGCGGGGGCGAAGGTCGTCATCCTGGCGGCCTGTTCCTGGATCGCCGCGACGACCTTGGGGTGCTGGTAGCCGATGTTGGTGTAGACGAGCCCGCTGGTGAAGTCCAGGTACCGCCGGCCGTCGTAGTCCCAAAAGTACGACCCCTCGGCGCCGGCGACGGCGAGCGGGTCGATGAGGTCCTGCGCGGACCAGGAGTGGAAGACGTGTGCGCGGTCCGCGGCCTTCACTGCGGCGCCGGCTTCGTGATGGGGCTGAGGGGTCATGCGGGCGAGGGTAAATGTCCGGCATGCGGACGGGATATCGGCGTCCTGTTCCGTGGAGGGGAGGTATCCGCGACAGGTTGTCGAGCGGAGGCGGGGAGCGGCGACGGGGAGGGCGATGTCACGGGGGAGACGAAGAGCGGCGGAAGGAAGAGGGGGGCGGGGAGGGAAAGGAGGGGGAGGGGCGGGGAGGGAAAGGACGGGGAGGGGCGGGGAGAGAAGGGCAAGGGGCGGAAGGGGGAAAGCGGAGTGGGAAAGGGGGGCGGAAGGGGGGAAGGAGCGGTGTGGCACAGGGAGGTGGCACGGTTTCCGCAGCCGTCCGCGTCGGCCTCGGGCGGGCCGGGCCGGCCCGTTACGGAACCGTAGACCCCGGCTTGCTGTCCACTTTGTTCGGCCGCACTATTCTCGCTCTGTTGCAGACCGATGTGGGGGGAAGGCGGCGCGGGATGGACAAGCTGGGACCGGGGGATCCGCAGCAGATCGGGGCCTACCGGCTGCTCGCGCGGCTGGGTGCGGGCGGTATGGGGAACGTCTACCTGGCCCGGTCGGACCGGGGACGTACCGTCGCCGTGAAACTGGTCCGCGCGGAACTGGCCGCGCAGGAGGAGTTCCGGGCGCGGTTCCGGCAGGAGGTGCGGGCCGCGCGGCGGGTCGGCGGGCACTGGACCGCTCCCGTGCTGGACGCGGACACCGAGGCCGCGGTGCCGTGGGTGGCCACCGGGTACGTGGCCGGGCCGAGCCTGCAGCAGGTGGTGGGGCAGGACCACGGGGCGCTGCCCGAGCGGTCGGTTCGGATCCTCGCGGCGGGGCTCGCGCACGCGCTCAAGGACATCCACGCGGCGGGGATCGTGCACCGTGACCTCAAGCCGTCCAACGTGCTGGTGACCATCGACGGGCCACGGGTGATCGACTTCGGCATCGCGCGGGCGCTGGAGCAGACCTCGGTGGGCGGGGAAGGGCTCACCCGTACCGGGTCGCTGGTCGGGTCGCCCGGGTTCATGGCGCCCGAGCAGGTGCGGGGCGACCGGATCACGCCGGCCTGCGACGTCTTCTGCCTCGGGTCCGTACTCGCTTATGCGGCGACCGGGGTGCTGCCCTTCGGCGCCGCCAACAGTGGTGTGCACGCGCTGATGTTCCGGATCGCCCAGGAGGAGCCGGATCTGGAGGGGGTGCCGGAGGGCATCGCCGACCTGGTGCGGGACTGCCTGAAGAAGGATCCGGCGGCTCGGCCCTCGCTGGACGCGATTTTGGAGCGGACCGGGGCGGAGGACACGGTGACCGGGGGGCGGTCGCGGGATCCGTGGCTCCCGGGCGCGTTGGTGGCGCAGCTGGGACGGCACGCGGTCCGGTTGCTGGAGGTCGAGGATCCGCAGGGTGCCACGGCGGTGTCGGCGGAGGAGCCCGGGGACATCCGGCCCACGGCCGGGCCCGGATTCCCGCCCGCCCCGGCCGGGCCGCCCGCACCGCACGTGCGGCAATCGCCGCCGGGCGCTGGTGCCGGTGGGGCGCAGACCCCTTCCGCGGGGGTGAGTGGACGGCCGCCCGAGCACGCGCCCGCGTCCGACGGGATGACCTTGCCGGCTGCCCCGGCAGGCCCCGCCCCGGCCGGCGACGGCGGTGGCGTCGTCCATCACCTGCCGACCGTCGCGGCCGGGCAGACGCCGCCGCCCGGCGCGCCCCCGGCGCCGCCGGGATTCGGGGTGGCGCCCGGGACGTACGGGCATCCGCACCAGCACGCCGGGCCCCCGGCCGTCGCCGCTCATCCGCAGCAGCCGGGAGCCGGGGCGTGGGGTGGGGGACAGCCGCCGTACAACCCCTATGGCGGCGGGCTCGGTTCCACCCCGCCGTACGGGCCGCCGGCGTACGGCCCTTCGCCGGTCGGTGCGATCCAGGAGCCGGACCGGCGCAGCGGGCGGTCCACGGCGCTGCTCGTCGTGATAGCGCTGGTCGTGGCGCTGGGCGCGGGCGGCACGGTGTACGCGCTGATGAGGAACGGCAGCGGTACCGACGCCAAGGGCGGCAGTGTGACCGGCCCTGCGTCGGCGGTCGCCTCGACGCCGCCCTCGGCCACCTCCAAGGCGCCCGCTCCGACCACGTCGGCGCCGTCGGCCTCCGCCTCCGCGCAGGGGGAGATCCCGGAGGTGTACCTGGGCACCTGGGAGACCGAGATCGACAACGCCCTCGGCGCCCACCCCCGTGAACTGACCATCGCGCAGGGGAAGGTGGGCGACACCGTGTTGAGGCTGGTCGCGGACGGGCCCACCAACGGCGGCGGGACGTACCACTGTGTCTTTGAGGCCAGGCTCGCCGAGCAGCCGGGCGGCGGCGGCCCGTTGGAGATCGGGCCGTCCAGCGTGGTCACCGGCGAGCCCGCTTCGGCCTGCTCCCCGGGCGAAGCCACCGAGGTCACCCTGCTGTCGGACGGGAAGCTCAAGCGAGCGAAGCGCAGCGGGGGCGGGAGCCTGACGTACACCAGGCAGTGAGCGGACCGGGGATAACCGGTTCCGCTCGCCCGGTCACCTGTGCTCCCGCGGGGCGCCTACCGGGCCTCCGGCGGCCGTTGCCGGGGCATGTTCGGGCGGGAGCCGTTCGCCGGCGGCAGTGGAAAGCGGCCCGTCGAGCCTCCCTGCTCCTGCCGTGGTACGGCCGCCACCGCCGTCTGGATGCCCAGCGGTGCCGCCCCGGTGCGGAACTCCACCATCCAGTCGGTCGTCTCCGTGCGCACCAGTTCCGTCACGTCCTCCGAGAAGCGCCGCAGGACGCCCAGGCACCGTTCGGCGGCCTCGCTCGCCGTGCCCTCCGCCGGTCCCAGCACCTCCCGTACGCTCTCCGAGGCCCAGTCGAACTGCAGTACCTGCAACCGTCGCTGTACCGCCTGCGCCGTCGCCACGTCCCTCATCCACCCGGACGTCACCCCGAAGAACCGGTCGATGCCGACACAGGCGGCCCCGAGCAGCAGTGCCAGGCAGCCCCATGGCGCCACCCCGCCGGCCGCGCCGGTCAGGTCCAGCAACGGCAGCCCGGCTCCGGCCACCGCACCCGCCGCGGCGCCGGACCGCAGTGCCCGGGCGCTGCGCCGCTTCCCTGTCCGGTCCCGCATGTACCAGGCCGCTGTCTCCTGTGCCCCGCGCTCCACCCACCGGTACAGCTCGTCGAGGCGCTCGGCGGGTTCTCCCCAGTCTCCGAGCGGAAAGGCGCGCCCGGTCAGATCACCCGGCCGCAGCCCGGCCGCCTCCTCGCCCCGCCCGTCCTGAGGCGGCCCATCGGGCTGCATCTCCGGCTGACCCACCCGGCACTCCCTACTGATCACGACCGGTCACGTTGCGTGACATTTCATGCCGACGCGCGGCACCCTTCCTACCGCCCAACGGGTGGCGGGGAGGGAGCTTTCCCGGCTTTTCCGCTCGGAAGAGGGCCTTGATCAGGTATAGGACCGTCAACGTTCTCACCCGAAAGAGTGGTGGGGCGATGGTCGCGTGGACCACGTAGGCTCGTGCACAACGGTGAAAAGCGTTGGAGAGTGGCGTCGCAACGCGGCGTCGGAGAGCGGCGTCGGAGAGCGGCGTCGGAGAAGACAGCGAGGAGCTGATCGTGATCCCCGGTGGTGGCCAGCCCAACATGCAGCAGTTGCTCCAGCAGGCCCAGAAGATGCAGCAGGACCTGCAGCAGGCGCAGGAGGAACTGGCGAACACGGAGGTCGACGGGCAGGCGGGCGGCGGCCTGGTGAAGGCCACCGTGACCGGCTCCGGTGAGCTGCGTGCGCTGCTGATCGACCCGAAGGTGGTGGACCCGGAGGACACCGAGACCCTCGCCGACCTGATCGTGGCGGCTGTACAGGCGGCCAACGAGAACGCTCAGACGCTGCAGCAGCAGAAGTTGGGCCCGCTGGCCCAGGGCCTGGGTGGCGGGACCGGCATTCCCGGTCTCCCTTTCTAAGACCGGCCGCAGCCAACTACGGTACGTACCGTACGACTCCAGGAAGGGCAGTCCGTTGTACGAAGGCGTGGTCCAGGACCTCATCGACGAGCTGGGGCGGCTGCCCGGCGTCGGTCCCAAGAGTGCGCAGCGGATCGCCTTCCACGTCCTGCAGGCCGAGCCGGCGGACGTGCGGCGGCTCGCGCAGGCGCTCCTGGAAGTGAAGGCGAAGGTCCGTTTCTGCGCGGTCTGCGGCAACGTGGCGCAGGAGGAGCTGTGCAACATCTGTCGTGACACGCGGCGCGACCCCGCCGTCATTTGCGTGGTGGAGGAGCCCAAGGACGTCGTCGCCATCGAACGTACCCGCGAGTTCCGCGGCCGCTATCACGTCCTCGGCGGCGCGATCAGCCCGATCGAGGGGGTGGGTCCCGATGATCTGCGTATACGAGAACTTCTCGCGAGGCTGGCCGACGGGACGGTCACGGAACTGATCCTGGCCACGGATCCGAATCTCGAAGGCGAGGCCACGGCGACGTACCTCGCCCGCATGATCAAGCCCATGGGCCTGAAGGTCACCCGCCTGGCCAGCGGCCTCCCGGTGGGTGGCGACCTGGAATACGCGGACGAGGTCACCCTCGGCCGCGCCTTCGAGGGGAGACGACTCCTAGATGTCTGACGCCACGCTGCACGCCACGACGCAGAACCCGGACGACTTCGCGGTCCAGATCGCGGACCAGATCGAGAGTTTCCTGGTGGCCGTCTCGGAGGTGGCGAGGGGCGACGAGCCCGGCTCGACGGTTCCCTTCCTCCTCCTGGAGGTCTCCCAGCTCCTGCTGGCCGGCGGCCGGCTGGGCGCGCACGAGGACATCGTCCCCGATGAGCGCTACGAGCCCGACCTGGGCCCCGAGCCGGACGTGGACGGGCTCCGTGAGAACTTCGCCCGCCTGCTGGAGCCCGTCGACGTCTACTCCGAGGTCTTCGACCCCTACGAGCCCCGCAAGGCACCAGTCCCGGCCCGTGTCTCCGACGACCTGGCCGACATCATCACCGACCTCCGCCACGGCATGGCCCACTACCGGGCGGGTCGCACCACGGAGGCCCTGTGGTGGTGGCAGTTCTCCTACTTCTCCAACTGGGGCCCCACGGCCTCGGCGGTGCTGCGTGCCCTGCAGTCGGTCCTCATCCACGTCCGCCTGAACCAGCCCCTGGACGAACTCGACGGCCTCGACACCGATCAGGCCGCCATGGGTGACGAGACCTTGGAGTTCGAGGCCGGCCGTGTGATGGCGGAGGAGATCGGCGGTCCGCTGGGCATCCGGCCGGGCAAGTAGCCGGACACTTGGCTGCCGGTTTTCGCGCTGCTCTCCGCGGGTCAGGGCCCCATCCGCTCCGCACCCGTCGCCCCGGTGCAGGGCTCGGGGAGCGCAGGAATGTGACCCGGCACACTTTGTGGCGTGGCACTGCCCGCGCTGGGCAGGTACCGGAACCGAGTGCTCGATGCCTCGGACCCGGCCGGCCCCATGTCTCACCATGCGGGAACAGGGTGGTGGAATTCGGGCGCTCGATAAACTGAGCCGACATAAACGAACCGAGCGAGGAGCGCACGTGGGCCTTGTCGTGCAGAAGTACGGAGGCTCCTCCGTAGCCGATGCCGAAGGCATCAAGCGCGTCGCCAAGAGGATCGTGGAAGCGAAGAAGAACGGCAACCAAGTTGTCGTCGTCGTTTCCGCGATGGGCGACACGACGGACGAGCTGATCGATCTCGCCGGGCAGGTTTCCCCCATGCCTGCCGGGCGGGAATTCGACATGCTGCTGACCGCCGGAGAGCGGATCTCCATGGCCCTGCTGGCCATGGCGATCAAGAACCTGGGGCACGAGGCCCAGTCGTTCACCGGCAGCCAGGCAGGCGTCATCACTGACTCGGTCCACAACAAAGCGCGGATCATCGATGTCACGCCGGGCCGGATCAGGACGGCGCTCGACGAGGGCAACATCGCGATCGTCGCCGGTTTCCAGGGCGTCAGCCAGGACAAGAAGGACATCACCACGCTGGGGCGCGGCGGGTCCGACACGACCGCGGTGGCCCTCGCGGCGGCGCTGGACGCTGAGGTCTGCGAGATCTACACCGACGTCGACGGCGTGTTCACCGCCGATCCGCGGGTGGTGAAGAAGGCGAAGAAGATCGACTGGATCTCCTTCGAGGACATGCTGGAGCTCGCGGCCTCCGGGTCCAAGGTGCTGCTTCACCGCTGTGTGGAGTACGCCCGCCGCTACAACATCCCGATCCATGTCCGGTCCAGCTTCAGCGGGCTCCAGGGCACCTGGGTCAGCAGTGAGCCGATTATGCAAGGGGACAAGAAGGTGGAGCAGGCCATCATCTCCGGTGTCGCGCATGACACCTCCGAGGCCAAGATCACGGTCGTCGGCGTGCCGGACAAGCCGGGTGAGGCCGCCGCGATCTTCCGTAGCATCGCCGACGCCCAGATCAACATCGACATGGTCGTGCAGAACGTGTCCGCCGCCTCCACGGGTCTGACGGACATCTCCTTCACGCTGCCCAAGACCGAGGGTCGCAAGGCCATCGGCGCGCTGGAGAAGAACAAGCCCGGCATCGGCTTCGACTCGCTGCGCTACGACGACCAGATCGGCAAGATCTCGCTGGTCGGCGCCGGCATGAAGACCAACCCCGGCGTCACCGCCACGTTCTTCGAGGCGCTGTCCGACGCGGGCGTGAACATCGAACTGATCTCGACCTCCGAGATCCGCATCTCCGTCGTCACCCGCAAGGACGACGTGTCCGAGGCCGTCCGCGCCGTGCACACCGCCTTCGGGCTGGACTCCGCCACCGACGAGGCCGTCGTCTACGGCGGCACCGGCCGATGACCACCCCGGTGTACGGAGGCGCACGACGATGACCGGGAAGCCGACGCTCGCGATCGTGGGAGCGACCGGAGCCGTCGGTACGGTCATGCTCCAGATCCTGTCCCAGCGCGCGGACATCTGGGGCGAGATCCGTCTGATCGCCTCCCCGCGTTCGGCCGGCCGCAAGCTGGCCGTGCGCGGTGCGGAGGTCGAGGTGGTGGCCCTGGCGGAGGAGGCCTTCGACGGGGTCGACATCGCGCTGTTCGACGTGCCGGACGAGGTCGCCGCCCAGTGGGTGCCGGTTGCCGCCGCGCGCGGGGCGGTCGTCGTCGACGGCTCCAGCGCCTTCCGGATGGACCCGGACGTGCCACTGGTGGTACCCGAGGTCAATCCGCACGCGGTGCACAACCGTCCGCGCCAGATCGTCGCCAACCCCAGCTGCACGACCCTGACGATGATCGTCGCCCTGGGCGCGCTGCACGCCGAGTTCGGGCTGCGTGAGCTGGTGGTGTCGTCCTATCAGGCGGTGAGCGGGGCCGGACGGGCGGGTGTGGACACGCTCAGGTCCCAGCTGTCCCTGGTGGCCGGTACGGAGCTCGGGGCCAAACCGGGGGACGTCCGGCGGGCCGTCGGCGACGACACCGGGCCGTTCCCGGAACCGGTCGTGCTGAACGTCGTTCCCTGGGCCGGGTCGCTCCGGGCGGATGGCTGGTCGTCGCAGGAGATGAAGGTGCGGGACGAGTCCCGCAAGATCCTCGGGCTGCCGCAACTGCCGGTCGCCGTGACCTGTGTGCGGGTGCCGGTGGTCACCACGCACTCGCTGACCGTCCACGCCCGTTTCCAGGACGAGGTGACGGTCGACGGTGCTCGCGAGATCATCGCCACCGCGCCGGGCGTGGTGCTGTGCGACGATCCCGCGGCCGGTGAGTTCCCCACGCCTGCCGACGTGGTGGGCACCGATCCGACCTGGGTCGGCCGGGTGCGGCGGGCGTTGGACGACCCGAGCGCGCTGGAACTTTTCGTGTGTGGCGACAATCTCCGCAAAGGGGCCGCGCTGAACACTGTGCAGATCGCCGAGCTGATCGCGGCGGAGTCCTGCTGAGCGGGGCGCGGAGCTCCGGTCCCGTCGGCCCGATGCCGTAAACAACCTGCTGGGGAGCGGATCCATTTGTAGGATCCGCGTAAGCAATGTGTCCAGGAGCATGGTCCGGACCACTTGAACCGGGCCGTGCGCCAGCAGAGGATCAACGAAGGACCTTCCTCCCCGCCCCGCGCAACCGCGTCCAGGGCGGGGAGCGTCTTTGCGGTCACCCTCGTGGGGCCTGCGGACACGATGATCCTGGCGTGGGGACGCCGTGATCGGGGCGTGGGGACGCCCGTTCAAATGGGATATAGGGGAAGAGCGGGGCGCATGACGGCACTTGAGGCACCGTCGGTTGTCGCACATGTGACGTCGGACATGTACAACCCTGGACGGGGGAGACGTGTCCAACTGGCGTGGCAGAGGTACTCGAACTCAGTACGGCCCGCCGTGGCCTGGCCCTGCGGCCGCCCGGCGCGGTGCGCCGTCCCCGCCCGCCCGGCGGCATGCCGGTGATCGCGCCCATGCCCGCAGCGCGGCCCGCCCGCATACCCAGCCAGCGTGACGGTGTCGAGGAGACCACGACGACCGCAGTCGGTACCACCGTCGACCATCTCACCGAGACCTACCGGGCCCATTACCGCTCACTGCTCGGCCTCGCCGCGCTCCTCCTCGACGACACCGCCTCCTGCGAGGACGTCGTCCAGGAGGCCTTCATCCGCGTCCACTCGGCCCGCAAGCGCGTCCGCGACCCGGAGAAGACCCTTGCCTACCTCCGGCAGACGGTGGTCAACCTCTCCCGGTCCGCCCTGCGTCGACGCATCCTCGGCCTGAAGCTGCTCGCCAAGCCGATGCCGGACATGGCCAGTGCGGAGGAGGGTGCCTACGACCAGTTGGAGCGGCGCGACCTCATCCAGGCGATGAAGGGACTCCAGCGCCGCCAGCGCGAGGTTCTCGTGCTGCGCTACTTCGCGGACATGACGGAGGCCCAGGTCGCTGAGGCCCTCGGAATATCCCTGGGTTCGGTGAAGGCGTACGGCTCGCGTGGCATAGCCGCGCTGCGGACAGCCATGGAGAGAACGGCATGAGTGAGCGAGTCGAAGGGGGCGGTCCTGGTGGACGCCGCTTCCACGAACGCCACGAGCCCCGAGCCCGGCAAGAACCGGTGGAGCGGCACGCGCAAGAGCACGCCCCAACGCACACTGGGAACGGAACTGTGAACCACGGCCCCGACGGCAGTGGCCCCGATGGGTTCGATTCCGGACTTGCACCGGACGAACTGGCCCTGCGACGGCTGCTGCATTCCGCCGTCGACGACATCGAGCCGAGCGCCGGCACGCTGGAGCACCTGCTCCGGGCCGTCCCCGCTCGACGGGCCCGCAAGCGGCAGGCCGCCGTCGGAGCGGTCGCCGCGGCCCTGTTCCTCTGCACCGCAGTACCCGCCCTGGTCCACGTCTCCAACGCCGGCGGTTCCGATCCCAACACCGCCATGGCCGGCGAGTCCTCGCAGGCCCAAGGCGGTACCGGCCAGGGCACGGACAAGGCCGCCGATTCGGGTGGCAGGAAGGACTCCGGCAGCGCGACAGCCCAGCCCGGCAGGCGGAGCGGCGGCGGAGACCAGAAGGGCGGGAGTGCGGGCAGCGCCGCCGGCGTGACCAGGGACGCCACCCCGTCCTCGGCCCCGTCCCAGGGTGCTCCGATGTGCACGGCGGCCCAGCTGGGTTCCGCCACCGGCAGTGCCGACGCGCCCGACTCCGTCGGCGTCGTCTACGGCACCTTCCAGGTCACCAACATCTCCAGCACCGCATGCACCGTCGGCGGCGAGGGCGCCATCGGCACCACCGTGCAGGGTGCCCCCGACCCGGCCGAGATCGCCACCGTTCGGCACACGGCGGGGGACGCGGCGACGGCACTGCCCGACCCCACTCTCGAGGTCTCCGGGCTGGTCCTGCAGCCGGGCGCGG
Organism: Streptomyces pluripotens; assembly: GCF_000802245.2. Lineage (NCBI taxonomy): Bacteria > Bacillati > Actinomycetota > Actinomycetes > Kitasatosporales > Streptomycetaceae > Streptomyces > Streptomyces pluripotens. The sequence goes on along the minus strand of NZ_CP021080.1, from coordinate 3,236,552 downwards.
TCTACGAGGAGAAGTTCGCCTTCGTACCCTCGGCGGCCTGCCCCGCCGCCGGTGGCGGCAGCAGCACCTCCGGCGGCTCGGACACCGGCGCCGCCAGCCCCGACCCGACGCCTTCCCAGGACGCCGCTCCCTCCGGCGGCACGGCCTCCGGCAGCGACACTTCCGGCAGCACGTCCTCCGGCGTCACCACCCAGCTGGTCACCGAGGACGGTACGGTCGGCGGCGGCATCACCGTCACCCACACTCCGCAACCGGGCTCCCCGGCAGTCTCGGTGAGGGTGCCCGACGCCTGCGCGGGCACGGTGTACTACACCGGAGTGCTGGCAGGGGCGTGAAAAGGCCCGGTCTGGTGGCACACGTGCCGCCGAACCCGCCGGCGGCCGGCCCGGTCGGTACCCGGGTCGACACGGGTGACCGTGCCCGTTTTGACGGGTACCCCGACACCGGTCACCCGCCGGCCACGGTCTCCCGGTCAGTCCCCTGCGTCACCAGGCCCAGCGCAGCGTCCCGTTGCGACTCCACCTCCCGGCGCAGCAGCCGGAACCACATGAACACCACGAACCCGGCGAAGACGAACCACTCGCCCGTGTAGCCCAGGTTCTGGAACGCCTTCAGATCCAGCCCGGTGCCGCCCGGTGCGGTCGCGGGCACGGCCTTCATCCCCGAGTCGGCCTTGTCCAGGGTGATCCAGGCGTCATAGAGCCGGTACGGCACCAAGTTCACCAGTGACGCCGAGCTGATGGCCGCCGTCTGCCCGGCCGGCAGCCCGCTCCGCGCGCTGACGCCGTTGTCCCCTGGGGTCTCTGACGCCTGCAGCGCTCCGGTGACGGTGACCTCACCGCTCGGCGGCGCGGGCGCCTTCGCCGAGTCCGCCGCGCCCGGCAGCCAGCCGCGCACCACGGGCAGGGCCTTGCCGGAACCGGTGCGCAGCAGGGTGAGCACGTAGAAGCCGCGCTTGCCGTCCACTTCCCGGCCGGGCACCAGGAGCTGCTTGCCGTAACGGCCGCTCGCGGTGACCCGCCGCCCCGAGGTGCTCTTGTCCACGGGCAGCATCCCGTCCAACGGTCGGGCGGTCTCGTGCCGACCGCTGGCGGCCTGCTCGGCCGCCGCACGGTGGTCCTGCACCCGTGCCTCGAACCGGCTCAACTGCCAGGACCCCATGAAGACGCAGAACGGGACGGCGAGCAGCACGAAGACGTTGATGCCCCACCAGCGGGGTGTCAGCAGAAACCGGTACACGCCCTCCACGGTACGGCGCCTGCGGGGAAGCCCCGGCCGGGGGGCCGGTGGTAGCGATCGCGTACCCCGTGGTCCCCGAAGCCCCCTGCCCTCGGCGTCCTCAATATTCCGAATGTCTCTGATATGTCGAGCACATCGGGCGTTCCGGGCGTTCCGGGCGTTCTCGGCCGCGCGTAGTTCTCCGAGTCGCGGGAGACGGCCGGGGAGGTGATGGGAGGTGATCGGAGGTGGTCCGCGTGCCTGCGATCGGACAGTTGTCCACAGGCTGTGCGCACCCGCCCCCCAGGCGGCGACTCGACCAGGCACTATGGGCGCATGACTGGGGCCATGAGTGAGAGCAGGACGCCGGGCGCGTCGGACACACCAGACGAATTGCATGCAGCGGATGCACCGGATGCATCGAATACGTCAGATGCACCGGACATGCCGGACTGGGAGAAGCGCTTCCGAGCGCCGCGCGTGTCGCTGCCCGACTGGGCAGAGGGCGCGCCGGAGCGCTCCCTGTTCGTGTCGAACGCGACGGGCACGTACGAGCTGTACGCCTGGGACCGCGCCACGGGTGGGCAGCGACAGGCGACGGACCGGCCGAACGGCACCACGGACGGGGTGCTCTCCCCGGACGGCTCCTGGATCTGGTGGTTCGACGACAAGGACGGCGACGAGTTCGGCATCTGGCGCCGCCAGCCGTTCACCGGCGGGGCGGACGAACCGGCCGTCCCCGGCCTGGCCCCCTCTTACCCGGCCGGCCTGGCCCTGGCCCGCGACGGCCGGGTGGCGGTCGTCGGCCGTTCCACGGACGAGGACGGCACCACCATCCACCTCGCGGGGACGGGCGGCGCCCCGGTCGAGATCTACCGGCACCGCGAGTCGGCGAGTGTGGGAGACCTCTCCCACGACGGCTCCCTGATCGCCGTCGAGCACACCGAGCACGGTGACGCCATGCACGCGGCGCTGCGCGTACTGCGCCCGGACGGCTCGACGGTCGCCGAACTGGACGACACCGAGGGCGGCACGCGGGAGCTGGGCCTGGAGGTGCTGGGTTTCGCCCCGGTCGACGGCGACACCCGCCTGCTCATCGGCCACCAGCGCCGGGGCCGCTGGGAGCCGCTGGTGTGGGACGTGGCGACGGGCACGCAGACGGACGTCGCTCTGAACCTACCCGGTGACGTCGGCGCCGAGTGGTATCCGGACGGTTCCGCCCTCCTCGTCGTGCACGGATTCGAGGCCCGCAGCGAACTGTTCCGCTACGACCTGGCGGAGCGTGAGCTGACCCGCATCCCGACCCCGCCCGGCACGGTCTCCGGTGCGACGGCCCGCCCCGACGGCAGTGTGGAGTACCTGTGGTCGTCGGCCGCCGAGCCCCCGGTGGTGCGGTCGACGACCGGCCGGATCGTCCTGGACCCGCCCGGCATGACCTGCCCGCCATCGGTAGAAGTGCAGGACGCGTGGGTCGAGGGCCCGGGCGGCCGGATCCACACCCTGATCCAGCGTCCAACCGGTGCCACCGGACCGTTGCCCACGGTCTTCGACCTGCACGGCGGCCCGACCTGGCACGACAGCGACTCCTTCGCGGCGGGCCCGGCCGCCTGGGTCGACCACGGCTACGCCGTGGTCCGCGTCAACTACCGCGGCTCCACCGGATACGGCCGGGCCTGGACGGACGCCCTCAAGCACCGGGTCGGCCTGATCGAACTGGAGGACGTGGCCGCGGTGCGCGACTGGGCGGTCTCCTCCGGCCTCGCCGACCCGGACCGGCTGATCCTCACCGGCGCCTCCTGGGGCGGCTACCTCACCCTGCTCGGCCTCGGCACCCAGCCCGAGGCGTGGACGGTGGGCATCGCGGTGGTCCCGGTCGCGGACTACGTCACCGCGTACCACGACGAGATGGAGTCCCTGAAGGCCATGGACCGCACGCTGCTGGGCGGCACCCCGGAGGAGGTCCCCGAGCACTTCGAGGCATCCTCCCCACTGACCTACGTCGACCGGGTCGAGGCCCCCGTGCACATCTCGGCGGGCGTCAACGACCCGCGGTGCCCCATCCGCCAGGTCGACAACTACGTCAAGCGCCTGGAGGCCCGGGGCGCGGTCCACGAGGTGTACCGGTACGACGCCGGGCACGGCTCACTGGTGGTGGATGAGCGGATCAAGCAGGTGAGACTGGAGCTGGACTTCGCGCAGCGGCACCTGGCCGCGCGGACCGCCTGCCCGGCGGGGTAGGCAAGGCTGCGCCATCGGGCCTGAACGGCGACACGGGAACGGGCGTACTGAGAAGGCAGGCAGAACACCAGCCGGAGGTACGCACCCGTGACCGTCACCGAAGACGCCTCGCCCGGCGCCAGCACGCACGGCCCGGCACACCCACGCGGCGGCCGGCCGGGCAAGGAGGACCGGCGGCTCAGTTCCCCCTTGGTGCTGACCCTGACGCTCCTGCTGGCGGTGCTCGCCCAGTCCCCGATCCGCGGGCTCCTCGCTACCCCGCGGATGCAGAGCTGGACGACGGTGTTCGTGGCGGTGACCGTCCAGGCGCTGCCGTTCCTGGTGCTGGGCGTGCTGCTCTCGGCGGCGATCGCGGTGTTCGTGCCCCCGTCGTTCTTCGCGCGCGCCCTCCCGCGCCGCCCTGCCCTGGCCGTTCCCGTGGCAGGGGTCGCGGGTGCGGTGCTGCCGGGCTGCGAGTGCGCGTCGGTGCCGGTGGCGGGCGCTCTGGTCCGCCGGGGCGTCACCCCCGCGGCGGCCCTCGCGTTCCTGCTGTCCGCTCCCGCGATCAACCCGATCGTGCTGACCGCGACCGCCGTCGCCTTCCCCCGGAACCCGGAGATGGTCCTGGCCCGGTTCCTGGCGAGCCTGCTGGTGGCGTGCGCGATGGGCTGGTTGTGGCACCGCCTGGGCCGTACGGACTGGCTGCGCCCACCGGCCCACGGTGCACACGAGGGCGCGACCAGGGGGGAGACGTTCTGGAACTCGGTCCGGCACGACATCATGCACGCCGGCGGCTTCCTGGTGCTCGGCGCGATGGCCGCGGCCACGCTGAAGGCGGTGACCCCACCGGACTGGCTGCGCACGGCGGCCGGCAGTCCGCTGTTCTCCGTCCTGGCCCTCGCCGTCCTGGCCGTCCTCCTGTCCATCTGCTCGGAGGCGGACGCGTTCGTCGCCGCTTCCCTCACCCAGTTCTCCCCGACGGCCAAGCTGGTGTTCCTGGTGGTGGGCCCGATGATCGACCTCAAGCTCTTCGCGATGCAGGCCGGCACCTTCGGCCGCGCCTTCGCGCTCCGCTTCGCCCCGGCGACCTTCGTGCTGGCCGTGGCGGGCGCCGTCCTGACGGGTGTGGTACTGCTGTGAACCGCCAGGCCCAGGCCGCCGTCCTGTTCCTGCTCGGCGCCGCCCTGCTGCACGCCGGCACCACCGGCCTCTATCTGCGCTACGTCAAGGCGGGCCTCCGCCCACTGCTGCTGGCCTCGGGAGCGGTCCTGGTCGTGGCGGCGCTGGCGACGGCCTGGTACGAGCGCCGGCGCCACCGCAGCTCCCGCCACACCGCTGAACACCCCGAACCACGCATTTCCTGGCTCCTGCTGCTGCCGCTGCTCGCCCTCATCCTCGTCGCCCCGCCAGCCCTCGGCTCCTACAGCGCGGTGCGCACCGGCACGGCCCTGCAGAGGCCGTACGGCTACGGGCTATTGCCCGCCGGTGATCCGGTCCCGCTGTCCGTGGTCGACTACGCTTCCCGCGCCGCCTACGGCCACGGTCGCTCACTGCACGGCCGCGCCGTCCGCGTCACCGGTTTCCTCGCCCTGGACCACGCCGGCTCGCCGTACCTGGTCCGCATGGCCCTCAACTGCTGCGCCGCGGACGCCCAGCCGGTGAAGATCGCCCTGACCGGCGAGCTGCCGCCGGTACTGCGCCCGGACGCCTGGCTGGAGGTGACGGGCAGGTACGCCACAGGGGTCGCCCACGATCCGGTCAACAACGGGCCCATCCCCTACCTGAAGGTCACGTCGGCCAGACCGGTTCCGGTGCCGCACGACCCGTACGACGAGACCTGGAACAACTGAGCGCGGAGGTCGGAACACGGCAGCGACGAGTCCCCCACATTGCCGTAACCGGCACAGGAACTGCGGTGCGCGTGTTGTCACCATTGCGGTCATGAACGCCTCGGAATATGTCTGCCGTCCCCGCTCGAAGCGCAGCCTCTGGTTCGTCGTGGGACTCGGGGTGGCCGGGGCGCTCACCGCCGGGGCGGCGTTCGGGTACCGGGGCGGTCTTCCTGCCTGGTGGGGGCTCGTCGGTTTGGTGGCGGTGGTGGTGGGTGCCGTGGCGTTGTACCAGGTGACCGCCCGGGTGGCTGCCGACGCGTACGGCGTGCACTCCTGGACACTGCTGCGCCGCCGCAGCGTGCCGTGGCATGACATCGCGGAACTGCTCGTCCGTGTGAAGACCCTGCCCCGGGGCGGTGAGACCCGCCGGGTCGTCCTGGCGATGCGGGACGGGCGCAGGCGGACGCTGCCGCAGCCGGCGAGCTCGACGCCGGGCGACGAACACTTCGCCACGCAGCTGTCCGGCCTGCGCGAGGTCCACCGCCGCCACGGCGGTACGGAGCCGGGCCGGCTCCGCGTCGTCACCGATGACGCGGCGGGCAGCGGCTGGGTGAGCCGGCTGTGCGCGTCCCTGCTGCTGCTCGCGGCTGCGGGTGCGGTCGCGTTCGCGGTGCCGGGTGCCTCGGCGTACGAGCGGCAGTACCAGGTGGCGCAGCCGTGTGCGGCCGGGCTGCAGCCGACCGGGGCCCGGCCCTGTCTGCGCACCGTACCGGCGGTGATCACACGGACCGAGCCGCACCTGCCGAAGCGGCAGAGCTGGCTGTACTTCGCCGGCGGCGGGCCCTCGGACCGGCTGGCCGTGTCCCGTGAGGCCGCCGAGGCGTTCCGGGCCGGTGACCGGGTCGAGCTGACCGTCTTCCGGGGCGAGGTGATGAAGGTCGCCGGAGAGCGCTACGTCTGGACGGGGCACGTCATCACCGGGGGGAGCTTGGCCGTCTTCGCGGCGGGTCTGGTCCTGCTCGCGGGGCTTCCCGGGGCCCAGGTGCTGCGGCGGTTGCGCGGGCGCCGACTGCCCGACGACGAGCGGCTGCCGTCGGCCCTGCCGTTCACGGGTGTCCTCGCCGGCACCGCCGTCTGGCTGCTGCCGCTGTGCTACCTGCACCCCACGACCCCGCTGGGCTCCGCACAGACGATCACCTGGTGGGCCGTCGGCTCGCTGGTCACCGCCGGCCTGTTGACCTGGGCCTGGCACGTCACCCGGATCCGCGTGCCGGGCGAGTCCGCGCCGACCCGGCGGCCGGAAGCGGAGGACGCGGCGGACGGTGACGTGTTCCTGGCCGCCCGTTTCCTGGAGGACACCGACTACAACCCCTATGGCTTCGGCACCCACATCGTCCTCGGCAACGAGGGGCCCGCAGTGACACCCCACCCGGGGCCGGGCCGGTTCGGGGCGAAGTCGGTTCCGGTGGAGCGGCTCACGGTGAAGAACGTACGGCGTGCCCGGGGTGCCGACGGCGACGGCGTTCCCGGTGACTGGCACGTCGCCGAACTGGACGACGCCGGCACGCCGGTCCGCCTGGCCGCGGCCCCCGACGACCTGGCGCGCATCATCCACGCACTGGCGCTCGCGAAGGCGTGAGCCGAGCGGGCGCCGGCGCCACACCGGACGCGGCCTCACCGGTCCAGGCCGCTGTCAAGGGCACGGATCGTGTCGGTTGTCGGCTGTCGGGCGCGGTGGACGCGGCGGCTAGGGTGCGGTGTCCGCGCCGTCGGGACCGAAGCGCTCCAGGTCCCGCAGCCAGGCCCGGGCGTTGCCGTCGGAGGGGGCTCGCCAGTCGCCGCGCGGCGAGAGCGAACCGCCGGCCGAGACCTTCGGGCCGTTGGGCATGGCCGAGCGCTTGAACTGCGAGAACGCGAAGAATCGACGGCAGAAGACCTCCAGCCAGTGCCGGATCTCCGCCAGGTCGTAGGCGACCCGCTTCGCCTCGGGGAACCCGGGCGGCCAGGCGCCCGTGTCCGGGGCGTGCCAGGCGTGCCAGGCCAGGAAGGCGATCTTCGACGGCCGAAAGCCGTAGCGCAGCACGTGGAAGAGCGTGAAGTCGTGCAGTGCGTACGGGCCGATCTTCGACTCGGTGGACTGGAGCTCCTCGCCCGGCACCAGCTCGGGACTGATCTCGGTGTCCAGGATGGCGACCAGGATCCGGCCGGTCTCCTCGTCGAACTGGCCGCTGCCGATGACCCAGCGGATCAGGTGCTGGATCAGCGTCTTCGGTACTCCGGAGTTCACGTTGTAGTGGCTCATCTGGTCGCCGACGCCGTACGTGGACCAGCCGAGTGCCAGCTCCGAGAGGTCGCCGGTGCCGAGCACGATGCCGCCGCGCTGGTTCGCCAGCCGGAACAGGTAGTCGGTGCGCAGGCCGGCCTGGACGTTCTCGAAGGTGACGTCGTACACCGGCTCACCGGCGGCGAACGGGTGCCCGATCTCCTGCAGCATCAGCTGCGCGGTCGGCGTGATGTCCAGCTCCGCCGGGGTGACGCCGAGCGCGCGCATCAGCCGGTGGGCGTTGTCCTTGGTGTGGTCGCTGGTGGCGAAGCCGGGCAGGGTGAAGGCCAGGATGTCACTGCGCGGCCGTCCGGCGCGGTCCATGGCCCGGGCGGCGACGATCAGCGCGTGCGTGGAGTCGAGGCCGCCGGAGACGCCGATGACCACCTTCGGGTCGCCGATCGCCGCCAGCCGCTGCTGCAGCCCGGCGACCTGGATGTTGTAGGCCTCGTAGCAGTCCAGGGCGAGCCGGTCGGGGTCGGCGGGCACGAACGGGAAGCGTTCGACACGGCGGCGCAGTCCCAGGTCGGTGGTGGGCGGGTCGAGTGCGAAGGAGACCGTCCGGAAATCGCCGGTGCGTGCTCCGTGGGTACGGCGGTTGTCGTCGAACGAGCCCACCCGCTGCCGCTCCTGCCGCAGCAGGTCCAGATCGACGTCGGCCACCGCGTACTGGTCGCCGAGCGGGAAGCGCTCGCTCTCGGCCAGCAGCGCACCGTTCTCGTAGATCATGGTCTGTCCGTCCCAGGACAGGTCGGTGGTCGACTCGCCGAGGCCGGCCGCCGCGTAGACGTAGGCGGCGAGGCAGCGGGAGGATCCCGAACGGCACATCAGCCTGCGGTCCTCGGCCCGTCCGACCGTGATCGGGCTGCCGGAGAGGTTGGCGAGGATGGTCGCGCCGGCCAGTGCCGCCTCGGCGCTCGGCGGCACCGGGACCCACATGTCCTCGCACACCTCCGCGTGCAGCACGAGTCCGGGCACGTCCGCCGCCTCGAAGAGCAGGTCCACGCCGAACGGTACGGTCTCGCCGCAGATCCGGATGGTCCCGCCACGCTCGTCGTCGCCCGAGGCGATCTGCCGGCGCTCGTAGAACTCGCGGTAGTTCGGTGGGTACGACTTGGGTACGACGCCGAGGACGCGACCGTGGTGCACGATCACCGCGCAGTTGTAGATCCGGTTGCGGTGGCGCAGCGGGGCTCCGACGACCAGCACCGGCAGCAGCTCCGCCGACCCGGCCGCCACCGACCGGACCGCCCGTTCGACCTCGTCCAGCAGCGCGTCCTGCAGCAGCAGGTCCTCGATCGAGTAGCCGCACAGGCCCAGCTCGGGGAAGACGGCGACGGCGACCCCGTCCTGCGCGCACTGCCGCGCCTGGCGCAGGACCGCTTCGGCGTTGGCGTGCGGGTCGGCGATGACGGTGTGGCCCGTGCACGCGGCGACGCGCGCGAAGCCGTGCTGATAGATCGACCAGAAGTTCAACGGGACTTCCCTCTTGACGCCACAGACCGCGCAGACGAAGCGGATCTCCTACGGGAGGAAGCCTAGATCCCCGGGCCGGATGCGGCCGGTGCGGGATCACCGCTCCGGATAGGACGCTGGCAAAACATTTCGGTTACCGATGTAATGTGTGGGTCATGGCCAACCGCATGAGTCCGCACGGGTCCAGGAGCCGCTGGTCCACCCTGCTCACCGCGGAGCGGCCCCGCCCCGAGGCGATCCGGTCCCGGCCGAACGGCTGGTGGCTGGCCGTGGGGACGGTGTGCTTCGGCGCGTTCATGGGGCAGCTGGACGCCAGCATCGTGACGCTGACCTACGGCAGCCTGCGCACCGGGTTCCACGCCCGCCTGGCCGCCGTGGAGTGGGTGTCGCTGGCGTACCTGCTGACCCTGGTGGCGCTGCTGGTGCCGGCCGGCCGGCTGGCCGACGCCCACGGCCGCAAGCTGCTGTACCTGTACGGATTCGCCGTCTTCACACTGGCCTCCGCCGCTTGCGGCTTCGCTCCCTCGCTGGCGGTGCTCGTGGTGTTCCGTGTGGTCCAGGCGGCCGGGGCGGCCATGATGCAGGCCAACAGCGTGGCTCTGGTGACCACCAGTGCCCCGCGTGAGCGGATGCGCAGCGCGCTCGGCGTGCAGGCCGCCGCCCAGGCGCTCGGACTGGCGCTGGGTCCGACCGTCGGCGGGGTCTTGGTGTCCGCGCTGGACTGGCGGTGGGTGTTCTGGGTGAACGTCCCGGTCGGTGTGGTGGCACTGGTGGGCGGGCACTATCTGCTGCCGCGCACCCGGGCCCGGACGGAGGTCGCGTGCTTCGACTGGGTTGGCCTGGGGTTGCTTTCCGTGGCGACCACCAGTGCTCTGCTGGGTGTGTCCGCCGCCTCCGGGCTGGCCGTGCCCGGCTGGGGTGTGGCGCTGCTGTTCGCGGTGGCGGCCTGGGCCGGCCGGGGTTTCGTGCGGCGGCAGCGACGGGCCGTCGCCCCGTTGCTGGATCTGGCCCTGCTGCGCACCCGGGCGGTGGCGTTCGGGCTGGTCGGGGCGCTGAGTGGCTACCTGGTGCTGTTCGGGCCGCTGGTGCTGGTGCCGGTCGTGCTCTCCGCGCAGGGCAGCTCCGAGCTGACCGCCGGGCTGGTGCTGACGGCGTTGCCGGCCGGGTTCGGGTTGGCCGCGGCCGGCGGGGACCGGTTGCTGCCGCGCCGCCTCTCGGACCGCGGGCGATGTCTGGCCGGGGCCGCCGTTTTCGCTCTCGCCCTGGCCGCCCTGCTGGTCGTCCCGCTGACCACCGTCTGGCTGGTGCCGGTGCTGGCGGGTGCGGGGCTCGGCCTGGGGACGTTCACGCCGGCCAACAACGCCATGATCATGGGTGCGATACCCGCCCGGTCCTCCGGTACGGGCGGTGGCCTGGTCAACATGACGCGTGGTCTGGGGACGGCGCTCGGAGTCGCCCTGGTGACCCTCGCGTTGCATCTGGCGGGGGGTGCAGGGGTGCGGACCGGGGCCCATTGGGCCGCCGTCATCCTGGTGTCGGCCTCGGCCGTCGCGGTCGTGTCGGCGTGGCTGAGCCCCCGCACGGACCCGGTGTGACCCGGGAGCGGGTGATCCGGGCGCCTGCTTTCCGGTGGGTGGACGGGAACATTTCCGGTGCGTGATGCGCTGCTTCTGGTGCCCCGACGGGTAGGTGGGTCTCAGGGGCGGCGATTCGCTGGGACGGCAGGGGACGACGGGCGGAGGAGCGTGAGACCGATGGCGACGGCAGGAGACGACCGGCTCCGCGGGGGCGAGGAGAGCCACACTGACGAGGACTCCCTCGTGACCACGTGCGGACGTCGGATCGCGGTCCGGTGCCTGCGGCTCGGCCGTCCGGACCGGCCGGTCAGCAGGATCGCCCTGGACGTGGGGGAGGACCGCGGCGGCGACCCGGGAGTCTGGGCGGCGCTCACCCCGGAAGAGGCCCGCGGCCTGGCCCATCTGCTCCTTGAGCGGGTCGGTGCGGTCGAGAACCCTGCCGGCGGCGCCCGGCCGCAGGGCGGTTCCCCGTCCTCCTGACGCGGTCTTCCCGGCGCCGTCCTGCCGACCTGGTCTTTCGGCCTCGTCTGACCAACTCGGCTCCGGCGTTCCGGTGCCGGTGTCCCGGTGCCGGCCTCTTGCTCCCGGCTCCCCGGTCCCGGCTTGCCGCTCCCGTCCTCGTCGTTCCGCTTCCCGGGCTCGACGGTGCCCTCGGCCGGCCGGGCGCGCGCGGTGGAACCGGGCCGTGGAGCACGAGGGGCCTATCGGACCTGCGGACCACCCCCTCGGCCTCTCGATCCGGCAGATGGACCGCAGTCGACTGGGAACCGGAAACGGAAGCCGCTTACGGAAGGGGTCCGGCCATGACCGGCACCGCACCGCACACCATCAACGTGACCCGGCCGCAGGACACCGCCGTACACACGCTCGACGTCACCCACGTCGATGGTGATGCCTACGCCATCGACGTCCGCGGTCACCGGATGCAGGTCGACCAGCCCGCCGAAGCGGGCGGCGCGGACACCGCACCGACGCCCACCGAACTGTTCGCGGCTTCTCTGGCCACCTGCGTCGCCTTCTACGCCGGCCGCTACCTGATCCGCCACGGTCTGTCCCGCTCCGGGCTGCAGGTGCGGGCCGAGTTCGTCATGGCCACCGACCGCCCGGCCCGCGTCGCCTCCGTGCGCATCGTGGTCGTCCCGCCGCCGGGGCTCACTGAGCAGCGTCGTACCGCCCTGCTTGCCGTCGCCTCGCACTGCACCGTCCACAACACGCTCAGCCGGCCACCCGAGATCGACATCGAGCTGGCGTGATGCGTTCCCCGCGCCGGTCGCGTCGAGGGCCCGTGCGGGTCGCTCCGGGAACCCGTGTACTCGGTCCGCGTGTACTCGGTCCGCGTGTACTCGGTCCGCGTGTACTCGGGTCCCCTGCCTGCCTGCCGGCCCGGAACAAACCCGGCCCCGCGCCGGTTGTCTCAGATACCCCGTGGGGTATCTGAGAGGAGAGTGGGACGCCATGGCGACCGTCGAACTGACCAAAGAGAACTTCGAGGAGACTCTCACCGGCTCCGACATCGTGTTGATCGACTTCTGGGCCGCCTGGTGCGGTCCGTGCCGGATGTTCGGGCCGGTCTACGAGCAGGCCGCCCAGCGGCATCCGGGCATCGTCTTCGGCAAGGTCGACACCGAGGCGCAGCCCGAACTCGCTGCCGCCTTCCGGATCTCCTCCATCCCCACCCTCATGGCTGTCCGGGAGCGGACCGTTCTGTACGCCCAGCCGGGCGCGCTGCCGCCGCAGGCCCTGGAGGAGCTGATCGCCGAGATCCGGTCCGTCGACATGGGTGACCTGCGTCGGCGGGCTGCCGAGGGCGCGGCGGAACAGGGCTGAGGGCCCACAGAAACCGGGGCCTGCACGCGCTATGCGTGCAGGCCCCGGTTCCGTCGGTCTCAGCGGCTGCGCAGCGCGGCGAGCGTGGCGTCGAGGTCGGCGGCGCGGGGCCGGTTGTGGGGCAGCTTGCCCAACATGGCCGCCATGCCGCAGGTGTCGGTGACCGCGGAGAAGACGAGGCCGCCTGCGATGCCGGCCGAGAGGATCTGGAAGGCCGGGTGCACCAGGAAGCCGAGGAGCAGCCCCAGGAGCACCACCGCCCCCGCGGTGAAGCGCACCTGCCGCTCCATGCTCCAGCGGGCGCGTGTGTCACAGGCGGCGGGCTGGTGCAGGTCGTGCCCCTGAGCGGCCCAGGCGCCCGTGCCGCCGACGAGGGTGGCCGCCGGAATGCCCTGCTCCCTCAGGAGCTTGCAGGCGTTCTCCGAGCGGGCTCCGGAGGCGCACACGACGAGGAGGCCGCCGTGATCGGCCGCGTGCTGGAGCTCGGGCAGGGCTCGCCGAATCTGGTCCAGGGGGATGTTGAGGGCCCCGGGCAGGTGGCCGGAGGCATACTCACCGGGGGTGCGCACGTCGACCACGGTGAATTCGTGCAGTCGTTCGCGAGCCTGATCGGTTTCGAATGCGATGGGGGTCGGGTGGGGGGTCATGACAGAAGTGATCCTTAATGGTCGCCGTCATCCCGAACTGGGACGTACAGTACCCCTAGGGGTATTTCTCGAGGAGTGATCGTGGAACTGGAGCTTGAGGGTGAGTCCCTGAAAGCCGTGCTGAACCGGCTTCGGCGGGCGCAGGGCCAGATCTCCGGGGTGATCCGGATGATCGAGGAAGGCCGGGACTGCGAGGACGTCGTCACACAGCTGGCCGCCGCCTCGCGGGCGCTGGACCGCGCCGGTTTCGCGATCATCGCCACCGGTCTGCAGCAGTGTGTGGCGGACATCGAGTCCGGCCGGAAGAACGGCGAGGACACCGAAGAGATGCGCGCCCGGCTGGAGAAGTTGTTCCTGTCGTTGGCGTGAGGACCCGCACGGGGCCGGGGTGCGGGAGCCGGGCGTTCGGCCCGGCCCCCGGCGCCCGGAGGGCCGGGCGGACCTCCGGCTCCCGGATGCTGACGGTGGCTCGCGGCATTCGGGTGTTCACCGCGGCTTCTGGTGCTCGGGCGTCCATCAGGCCACCGTGTCGACCAGCATGAAGCCGGCCACCGCCAGGAGGACCAGAGCGAAGACCCGCTGCAGCGTCTGCCCGGACAGCTTCGCCGACAGGCGCTTGCCGTCCCACGCGCCCAGGATCGCCGCACCGGCGAACGGGCCTATCAGGGCCCAGTTCAGGCCGTCGGCCGTACCGGCACGCATGGCCAGGGCGGCCACCGAGTTGACGGTGATCACCAGCAGGCTGGTGCCCACTGCTTCCCGTATGCGCATACCGAGGACGTTGACCAGCGCGGGGACGGCGAGGAAGCCACCACCGACACCGAGGACGCCGGTGACCGCGCCCAGTCCGGCGCCGGCCGCCGCCGCCCGGCCCGGCCGCACCGGCGCGGCAGGGCCGGCCGTTGGGCGGGGTCGGAGCATGCGTATCGAGGCAGCACCCGCGAGCAGGGCGAAGGCCACGGTGAGCCAAGCCGCCGGCAGTTGCCCGGCGAGCGCGCTGCCGAGCATCGCCGGACCGATTCCCGCCGCCGCGAACAGCAGCCCTGCACGCCAACGGACGTTACCGTCGCGGGCGTGCGCGGACAGTGCTGTCGCGGAGGTGACGGTGACGATGACCAGGCTCGCGGTGGTGGCCGCGACCGGGGTGAAACCCAGCAGGTAGATCAGGGCGGGCACGGCCAGGACACTGCCGCCGCCGCCGAGCCCGCCGAGTGCCAGCCCGATGACGGCACCGGCGAGCAGGGCGAGTATCACAGCGCTCACGCGACGGATCCGTTCCTGCCGCGTGCGTCGACGACCGGGAGTCCGGCGGCGGCCCAGTCCTGCATGCCACCGATGACGTCGACGGCTTCGACGCCCCTGGCCTGCAGCAGTCGGGCTGCCCGCCGGGAACGGTTGCCCGAGCGGCAGATCACCACTACGGGCCGCGCCTGCGCTGTGCCGGGCAGCCCGGCGCCCGCGGCCAGAGCCGACAGGGGTACGTGCACGGCGTCGGGAGCGTGCCCCGCCTGCCACTCATAGGGCTCACGCACGTCGAGCAGCGTGGCGTCGCCGCCATGCCCGGTGCGGGCCGCGGCATCCTGCGCGGTCACCCGTTCGGAGCCGGTCCTGCTGCGCCGGAAGAGGCTCATCGGGGTTCTCCTTCCTGTTCGTCTTCTCGGAGTTCTCGGAGTTCTCGCAGTTCGCGGAGGTGTTGCGGTTCTCGCAGCGCGCGAGGTCACGGCGCGGAACTCGCGGCGTCCGCGGCGTCCGCGGCGTCCGCGGGGTTCGCGGGGTTCGCGGGGTTCGCGGGGTTCGCGGGGTTCGCGGGGTTCGCGGGGCGTGTGCTGTCAGTCGGTCCGGACGGCGAGCCCCGCCTGACCGACCGCGTCGAAGGAGTCGTCCACGGCGACCACGTCGCGGCCCGCGGCGTCCAGCAGGGAGGCGGCGATGGCGGCGCGCATGCCGCCGGCGCAGTGGACCCACACCTGTCCTTCGGGCACCTCGTGGATGCGGCGGGGCAGCGCGTGGACGGGGATGTGCACCGAGCCTTCGATGAAGCCGGCCGACCGTTCGGAGGCGCGACGCACATCCAGCACGACGACGCCGTCCCGGATGCGTTCCGCGAGGGTGGCGAAGGTGGCCCGGGGGAAGGAGGAGAGGGCCTCGCCCTCCCGTGCCCAGTCGCGGGGTTCTCCAGTGGCCGCGGCGGCGGGGCGGTCGATGCCCACCCGGACCAGCTCGCGCTGTGCGTCGGCGAGTTGTTCCGCCGACTCGGCCAGCAGTGTCACCGGCTTGCCCCACGGGATCAGCCAGGCCAGATAGGTGGCCAGCTGCCCCTCCGCCTCGAAGTTGAACGAGCCCGCGACGTGCCCCTCGGCGAAGGCGACTCGATTGCGCAGGTCGACCACCCATTCCCCGGCGGCCAGCCGGGCGGCGATCTGCTGGGCGTCGGCGACGGCGGGCGGGGTCAGGTCGACCGGCGCGGGGCCGGTCGCATTGGCCGGGCCCATGTGCGCGTAGTACGCGGGAATGTCGTCCAGGCCGGCCAGCAGATCGGCGACGAAGGCGTCCACGTCACGGGTGAGTGCGTCGTTGGACGCCTTCTCCTTGCCGATGGTGGTGGACTCGCCCTCGGCCTGGCTGGAGGAGCAGAAGCTGCCGAAACCATGGGTGGGCAGCACTGCGGTGTCGTCCGGCAGCTCGGTGGCCAGCCGGTGTGCGGAGGCGTACTGGGCACGGGCGAGGTGCTCGGTCAGCCGCGGCTCGACCAGGTCGGGCCGGCCGACGGTGCCGATCAGCAGGGAGCCGCCGGTGAACACCGCGACGGCGGTGCCGTTGTCCTCCAGCGCGTACGAGGTGTGGTGCGGAGTGTGCCCCGGCGTCGCCAGTGCGCGCAGGGTCAGCCCGGCCGCGGCGTCGATCTCGGCGCGGTCGCCGTCGTGCACGGACGTCCGTGGGAAGGAAACCCGGGCCCCGGCGGGGACGAGGTAGTCGGCGCCCGTGACCCGGGCGAGTTCCAGGCCGCCGGTGACGTAGTCGTTGTGCACGTGCGTCTCGACCACGTGGGATATCCGCACCCCGCGCCGCGCCGCCGCCGCGATCACCTGGTCGATGTCGCGCGGTGGGTCGATCGCCACCGCTGTCCGCTCGCCACCCGCCAGGTAGCTGCGGTTGCCGAGCCCGGCCACTTCGATCGTGTCGACGAAGAACACGAGGTACTCCCTTCTGGTGAAGAATTACCCCCGGGGGTATGTATTCGACAGTAACATGGGTACCCCCCGGGGTATTTCCGAGACGACAGAATCGGCCGAGGACATCTCTGTGGAACACCTCTCGGGTCCCCCGGGAACTTCGTGAACAACCGGATACCGCTCCGGTACCGCGCCAGCCGATCAGAAGGGCCACCGCCATGCGCTACGACCGCACCGTGCACCTCGACACCGACTTCGCCACCGCCGTGGCCCGGGTCCGGGACGCCCTGGCCGCACAGGGCTTCGGCATCCTCACCGAGATCGACGTCACGGCCACGCTCAAGGCCAAGCTCGACCAGGACATGGAGGACTACGTCATCCTCGGCGCGTGCAACCCGCCGCTCGCTCACCGCGCCCTGGAGGCCGACCGCACCATCGGCCTGCTGCTGCCCTGCAACGTCGTCGTGCGCACCGACGGCGACCGCACCGCCGTACAAGCCCTCGACCCGGGCACCATGGTCACCCTGACCGGGCTCGACGCCCTTCGACCGGTCGCCGAAGAGGCCACCCGCCGCCTCGACGCCGCGCTGGCCTCGCTCACCGTGGCCGACCGGGACAGCTGAGCCGCAAGGCCGTGGACGTACGGCCGGGGCGTGCAGCGGGGCGGGCCGTCCGCGCCCTGGACGGTGGGACCTCCGCCGTCGCCGCCCCGGCTACCCTTGCCCCCATGTCCGCGCAGCCCCGCACCGAGGACCCCTCGGCCTCCACCGGTCCCGCGGCGCAGGAGCCGGAGGCCCGTCTGCTCACCGAGGCCGTCACCCGGCTGCGCCGGGCACTGCGTTCCTCGATCCGCACCGACTATCCGTGGGAGACCCTCCCCATGGCACAGGTCGAACTGCTGCAGGTGCTCGGTGAGCACTCGCCCGCGCGGATCAGCGACCTGGCAGCCCGCCGGCGCCTTGCCCCGAGCACGGTCAGCGGACTGATCGGGCAGATGATCAACGCTGGGCTGGTCGCCCGGGACGTCGACTCCGCCGACCGCCGTGCCTCCGTCGTCACCCTCACCGAAGCCGGCCGGGAGAAGCTCGCCGCCTGGACCACTGCCCACGAACACCGCATTGACGGCGCCCTCGCCGCCCTCGACGACGCCTCCCGGGCGGCCATCGCCGACGCCCTGCCCGCGCTGTTCCAGCTGGCCGAGCACCTGGGTGAGCCGGCCGAGGGCGGGACGCGGTCTCACGGCGCCAGCGAGAAGTAGTTCTCCTCCTCCTGGGTGAAGTGCAGGCGCAGCACGGTGTTGAGCCCGTAGAGGCAGGAGCGCAGGTCGTCGAGTTGCCCCGGGGCCAGACCACCGTCTGCGCGGGCCAGCTCCACGTGGGTGGCGATGCGCCGGGCGAGGCGTTCGATCTCGCTGTGGGCGCGACTCATGGTGGCGGTGGCCTCGGGGCCGCCGAGGGTGGGCGCGAGGGCCGGGTAGAGCTGGTGTTCCTCGGCGTACTCGTGCGGCAGCAGCCGCTCGGCCAGCAGCCGGTGGGTTTCCGCGACGGCGGCCAGAGCATCGGGGCCCGGACTGGCAGAGAGACGGTCGGCGGCGTCGCGTACGGCTTCGAGGACGTCCTGGAGGTCGTCGTGTTCGGCCGCGAAGCGGTGGATGAGCGCCTCGGCCGCCGGAGTGAGGGCCGGGCGCGCGGTCTGCCCGACGCGCAGGGCACGCAACGCGTTCAGGATGACCGCGACGTCGATGCCCTCCTGGAGCAGGGCGCCGGCGGCGGGCGGGAGCAGGCCGACGGCAGCCGCGGCCATGGCGGCCAACGACATCAGCATGCCGCCGAGGGCACTCTGCACGGCGATGCGGCGGGCGCGCTGGGCGATCGTGACCGCGTCGGCCAGACGGTCTACGCGGTCGGTGGTCAGGACGATGTCGGCGGCCTCGGAGGAAGCGGTGGAACCGCGGGCGCCCATGGCCACACCGACGTCGGCGGCGGCCAGGGCGGGTGCGTCGTTGACGCCGTCACCGACCATCACGGTGACCGCACGCTCGCGTTCGGTGCGCACGGCGGCGACCTTGTCGGCCGGGCTGAGTTCGGCGCGTACGTCGTCCAGGCCGAGGACCGCGGCGACCTCACGGGCGGGTGCGGCACGGTCGCCGGTGAGCATCAGCAGCCGTTCGATGCCCGCCGCGCGGAGATGGCGCAGGGTACGCGGGGCGTCGTGGCGCAGCGGGTCGCGCAGCAGGACCGCACCGGCTGGCTCTCCGCCGACGGTGAGCCAGGCGACGGCCGCGCCGTCGAGCAGGGCACGGTTGTCCACCGCCCTGGCCCAGGCGGGCCGTACGTCGCCGGGGTCGAGGCGGCCGACCGAGACCTGTTGTCCGTCCACGGTGCCGGTGGCGCCCCGGCCGGGTTCCTCCGTGACGCCGGAGGGGGCCGACAGTTCCAGCTTGCGTTCCCGGGCGGTGTCGACGATGGCCCGGGCCAGGACGTGCGGCGAGTACTGGTCGAGAGAGGCCGCCAGCCGGAGGACCTCCGCGGGTTTGTGGCCGGGGGCGGCGGTGACGTCGAGGACACGCGGGCGGCCCCGGGTGAGTGTGCCGGTCTTGTCCAGCAGGAGCGTGCGGGCACGACCGAGGTTCTCCAGCGCCCCGCCGTCACGGATGACCACGCCGAGACGGGAGGCGCGGGAGAGGCCCGAGACGATGGCGACCGGGGCGGCCAGCAGCAGCGGACAGGGCGTGGCGACGACCAGGACGGCGACGGCCCGGACCGCCGAGCCGCTGATCAGCCAGGCCAGCCCCGCCACCGCCAGGGACAGCGGAAGGAACCAGGCGGCGTACCGGTCGGCCAGCCGTACCACGGGTGCCGACTCCGCCCCTGCCTGTTGGGCCAACCGCACGATGCCGGCATAGGTGCTGTCCTGCTCGGTCGCGGTGGCACGCAGTTCGAAGGCACCGCCGGCGTTGATCACACCGCTGCGCACCGCCTCGCCCCGGGGGCGCTCGACGTGGAGCGGCTCACCGGTGAGCACGGACTCGTCCAGGACGGCGGCGGTGCTCTCGACCCGGCCGTCGACGGGGACCACCTCGCCGGGGGCGACGACGAGCAGGTCTCCGACCGCGACCTCGGACAGCGGCACCGTGGTCACCGTGGTTCCGGTGCGGCGGCGGGCCGAGCGGGGCGCGTGCTCCAGCAGGGCGCGCAGGTCGTGCGAGGCGCGCCGCTGGGCGGCGGCTTCCAGCGTGCGGCCGGTGGCCAGCATCAGCGCGATCAGGGCACCGGCCAGGTACTCGCGGACGGCCAGGGTGCCGACGAGAGCCAACACGGCGATCAGGTCCACGCCCGCGCGCCCGTGACGCAGCGCCCCGATCACCCACCCCACGGCGGGGACCACGGCGAAGACCGTGCCCAGAGCCCAGAACAGGTCCGCGAGGTCGCCGGCGCCGGCGAGCCAGGCGCCACCGCCGGCCGTCAGGGCCGCCGCGGTGACGGCCAGCAGCACCGGTTCGAGCCGTACGGATCCGCCCGCCGAGGCAGGGCGGGTTTCCCGCGCTGCGTGGGTCGGGTGCTTCATGGCCCACCTCGGTCCGTCCGGTGCGGTGCCCATCGGGCCGGTTCCGGTCCAGCACATCGCGGCCCCCGGTGCCGGCGGCAGGGGCTGTCCGGCCCTGGCCTGGGGCCGGACAGCCCGCATCCGCCGTGGCGGGGCGCGGCTGAGCGGGGTGTCACCGTCGCTCGACGTCGGTGTGCAGGGCCAGCCGGGGGCAGGCTGCGACGGCCCGGCGGGCGTGGCCGCGCAACTCGTCGGGGACGGTCCGCCCCCTGAGCACCGGGTAGCCCCATTCGTCGAGGCCGATCAGCTCGGGCAGCAGTTCGGCGCACAGACCCCGGCCGGTGCAGGCGATGCGGTCGATGCGCAGGGTCCGGGTGCGGGTCATCGCCAGGCCTCCGGAGGTGTGGCGGGCGGTACGGCGAGCAGGGGCGGCTGGTGCGCGGCCGGGCAGGCGCCGTGGGTGAGGTGCCGGCCGACGTCGTCGGCGAAGACGCGCAGCGCGGAGGCCGCGAGCCGAGCGGCGCCGTCCGGGTGGCGGCAGGCGCCCCGGTCCGGCAGCAGACCGGTCCGGCGGTGCAGGCGGGGCAGCAGGTCCGGGTCGGCCCGTCCGGCGGCCAGTGCCGCGAAGTCCCCGGCCACGGCCGGCAGCCCGAAGCGACAGGGGCCGCACTGGCGGGCGCTGTGGGCGGCTAGATAGCCGAGCATCCGGGCCGTCTCCCTCAGCCCGCAGGCCGACTGCGGGAGTGCGATGAGCACGCCTGCCCCGGGTGCGGCCCCCAGTGCGGCCAGGTCGTGCCGGGCGAGCGGCGTGCGCAGGTATTCCGCGGGGAGCCAGGTGCCGGCGTAACCGCCGAGCAGGACCGCCCGCAGGGACTCCGCGGCCCCGCCGGCGTGGTCGAGGAGCATGCCGAGCGGCGTACCGAGCGAGACCTCCAGGACGCCGGGGGCGGCGACGGCGCCGGAGACGGTGACGAGCGTGGTGCCGGGTTCGTCCCGGGGGCCCGCCTGCCGGAACCAGCCGGGTCCGTGACGGGCGATGAGGGCGAGGTGGGCGAGGGTCTCGGCGTTGTCCACGAGGGTGGGGCGCCGGGCGACCCCGCGTTCGTGGCTGCGCGGGGGGCCGCCCTGCGGGCGGGCCGGGCCGCCGCTCAGCCAGCGCACCAGCGAGGTCGATTCGCTGGAGACGTAGGCGTGCGGCAGGGCGTGCAGCCGCAGCGGCACGGGATCGAGCCGGGCCCGCCGGCGCTCGTCCAGGGCGGCGGCGAGCTGCCGGTACTGGGCGGCACGGGTGCGGGGCAGGCACACGTGGACGACGTCGGCGCCGACCGCGTCCGCGGCCAGGACGGCACCGTCGAGCACGAGGTGGGGTGCGACGGCGAGCAGGAACTCGTCCTTGCGGCTGGCCGGTTCACTCTCCATGGCGTTGACCACGACCACGGCTCGGCCGCGGCGTTCCGCGACCGCGCGCAACTTGCGCGCGGTGGGGAATCCGGCGCCGCCGCGCCCGGTGAGTCCCGCCGCCTCGACGGCCTGCACCAGCGGCCCGGCCGGTCGGCCGGTGAACGGGGGCGGCCCGTAGCGCCGGAGGTGATCGGGCAGGGCGGCCGGCCGTCCAGTGGCGTACCAGCCGGCCAGCAGCCGGGCGGTCGGACCGGGCGGTACGGGCGCGGAGTGGCCGGTCGGCCCGAGTGTGCTGGGGCCGGCCGCGAGGGGTGACCGGGCGGACGGGTTCATCGTCCACCCCCGAACAGGACCGTCGTGGCGGCAGCACGCTGGGCCCAACCGGGCTGGAGCGGTCCGGAGGTGAGGAACATGGTCAGCACCACGGGTACGGCGACCGCGGCGATGGCGGCTGCCAGGCGTCCGGCGACCCGGCCCGGTCCGGCCTTCGCCAGCCGCCACCACACTGCCCCGACCACCGCGGCCAGGCACCCGGCGTAGAGCCACAGCTGGAGCGGGAGCCGGGTGTCGGTGCCGGTTCCCACGCCGTGGAAGAGGGCGAGCGGCCAGGCCGCGTACGCCAGCCAGTGCACCGCCTTCCAGCGCCGGACCCCCAGCCGTCGCCGTAGTGCGCTGGTGACCAGCACCGCGAGCAGCAGGTCGAGCGCGGCCGTGCCCAGACCCAACCAGAGCGGGCGGTACGACGCCCCGAACGGCACCACGGACACCGCCCATCCCAGGTGCACGAACGGGTCGAGCACCGCGGTCGCCACGTGCACGGCGAGGAACACCAGGGTGAGCAGGGACAGATTGCGGTGCAGCAGGCCGATCTCGAACCGGCCCGCGCGGCCGGGTGCGGCCCGCCCGCCGGACGTGATCCCGAGCACCACGGTGGCGGTGAGCAGGATCAGGGCGAGGGTGCCGCCCGCACGGCTGGCGTACCACAGCGGGCTGCCGGTGAGGGCCAGCGCCGTCATCGGGCACCTCCGGCGGCCTCCGGGGGGTCGGGCGGCCAGCCGCCCAGACACTGGACGTGGCCGTCGAGGCCGACCAGCCGGACGGGCAGGGCGATGCGGCGCAGCCAGTCGACCGCCCGGTCGCCCAGCACGATGGCGGCCGTGCCCACGGCATTGGCGTCCACGCAGGTGGCGGCGGCGACGCTGACCGTGCGCCAGACGGGAACGGCGGGTTCGCCGGTCGCCGGGTCGATGATGTGGTGCAGCGTGCGTCCGGCGCGCCGCCAGGTGCGTACCCGGACGCCGGAGGTCGCCAGGGCTCCGCCGGTCACGGCGACGGCGGGCCCGTGGTCCGCGGCGGGCCCGGCATGGTCGTCGGCGAGGGCGATCCGCCAGCCGCCGTCCGGTACCGGTCCGGCCACCGTCAGGTCGCCACCGAGGTTGACCAGGACACCGGTACCGGTGACCTCGGCGATGTGCCGGGCGGCACGGTCGGCGGTGTGGGCCTTCGCGGTGGCGCCCAGGTCGAGATGGGTGTCCGGGGGCAGTCGCAGCCGCCGGGTGCGCGGGTTCCAGACGATCCGCTGCCAGCCGGGCGCCGGGCGGGCCACGGGCAGCGGCCGGGCGTCGTCGGGCGCGAGGGAGGCGAAGGTGCGGTCGTAGCCCACGGCAGCCACCGCGCGGCCGACGGTCGGATCGACGGCTCCGTCGGTGAGCCGCGCGGCGTGCAGCGCGGCCTCGACGGCCTCGGCGAAGAGCGCGCCGACCGTCACCGGGGTGCCGGCGCTCAGGTTCACCCGGGTGAGTTCGGAGTCGGGGCGGAACCGGCTGCACGTGCGGTCGACGGCAGCCAGTTCCGCCCGCAGGACGACTTCCGCGGTGGGCAGCGCCTGCGGGTCGGTCACCAGCAGGGCCGCCGTGGTGCCGAGCGCCGGGAACGCGATCTCGGCGGGGGACGCGGCCGGAGTGCGCGTGGTCATGACGCCCCCGTCGTGGTGTGCGGCTGCTGCTGGGTGGGGGCGGGCGGCTGTGCGGGGGGCTGCGGTGCCGGCTGTGCCGCGGAGCCCGTGCCCTCGCCGTCGTCCCCGCCCTCTTCGTGGCCGTTCCCCCCACCGTGCTCCGCGTCGTCCCCTCCCGTGGCGGAGGTCGCGGGCTGCTGCGTGGATTGTGGGCCGGCCGGCGCGGGGGAGGCCGAACCGCCCGGCAGCGCCTGGGTGTAGTAGCCGCCGAGGGCCGCGGCACCGGCCACAGCGGTGACGGCGATCCACCGGGTGACATGACGGCCGCGCCGCAGACCGCGATCGCGTGCGCCCGGAGAACCGGCGGAGGAGACGTTCTGATCGAAGTCGTCGGGCGAGGGGGCCATGGCAGCGCTCCTGGTGAGTCGGCGGCCCGGGTCGGCTGCGTGCACTTCCAGCTTGGGCCGCCGCCCCTCAGGAACTCGCTCAGGACTTCTTCAGATCCGGTAAAGATCCGCGCCCTTGCCACAGCGGCAGGTCCAGTACGACGGTCAGCCCGCCGCCCGGGGTGTCCGTCAGCCGTGCCGTACCGCCGTTGACGGTGACCAGCCGGTGGACGATGGCCAGTCCCAGGCCGGTGCCCCTGGCCTCGGGGTTGCCGAACCGGCGGAAGGCGACCGCCTTCGCCTCGTCGGACATGCCGGGACCGTCGTCGATGACGACCACCCGGGCCGAGGGGCCCGTGGCGCGGTGCTCGACCGTCACCGTCCCGCCCGCGGGCACGGCGTCCACGGCATTGGCGATGAGGTTGTCGAGGATCTGCTCCAGATGGCCCGCGCCCAGCGCGACGCTCAGCACGGGCCCGTCGGACCCGGAAGACAGCCGTACGCCGCGCTCCTCGGCCACCGGCGACCACGCGGCCACCCGCTCGGCCGCCACCTCGTCGACCCGGACGGCCGTCGGACGGGGTGTCGCCTGTTCGGCGCGTGCCACGGCCAGCAGACCGTCGACCAGCCGGGAGAGCCGGGCGGTCTCCTCCTGGGCGGCGGCCAGTTCGGTGGCCGCGTCGCCCTCGGCACCGGCGCCCAGCAGGTCGAGCCGCAGCCGCAACGCGGCCAACGGGGTGCGCAGCTGGTGGGACACGTCCGCGAGTACCGCCCGGTGGCCGTGCACCAGGGCCTCCGTACGGGCCGCCATGGTGTTGAAGGTGGCCGCCAGCCGGCGTACCTCCGGCGGTCCGCCCCCGATGTCGGCCCGCTCGTCCAGGGCGCCCTCGCCCAGCCTTCGGGCGGAGGCGTCCAGCGTGGACAGGGGGCGGCTGACCCAGTGGGCCAGGCGGACGGACAGCAGCACGGAGGCGGCCAGCCCGGCCGCGCCGATCGCGGCGGACCAGCCCCAGATCGCGGCGATGCGGTCGTTCAGCGGAGCCGCGGAGCGGGCCAGGACGACCGCGCCGGCCGGCTGGCGCACCTCACCGGCCGGTTCCGCGGCCAGCAGCCGCCCCTCGTTCTCCGGCGGCTCCGGCTCGTGCCCGGCCAGCACCTCCTCTGCCAGCTCCTCGGCCTCGTTTCCCTGAGCCGCCGTACAGGGGGTACTGGCCACCAGCCGTGCGGAGGCGTCGTACACGGCTGCACAGTCCCCCGCCCGGGCGGCAGCGTCCAGCTCCCGGCGCATGGCGGTCTCCGGTTTGCCGTCGGAGAGGTGTTCCTCGGCCGCCGCGGCGATCACCCGGGTGGCGGCCCGCTGGTTGTCGCGGTAGGCGACGCGCTCGCGTGCCGTCATCGACACCGCGAGCGGCACGACCGCCAGGACCAGCAGCACGGAGGTCAGGATCACCAGCGTCCAGACGATCCGGCGGCTCACGACCGCTCCCGGGACCCCTCGACCGGCCCGAGCCGGAAGCCGTGCCCGTAGACCGTTTCGATCAGGCCCGGCACGCTGAGTTTGCGGCGCAGCGCGGCGACGTGCACGTCCAGTACCTTCGTGGGTCCGTACCAGTGGGCGTCCCAGGCCCGCTCCAGGATCTGCCTGCGGCTCACCACGCGGCCCGGATCGGCGGCCAGGCACTCCAGAACGCCGAACTCCTTGGGCGTCAGCGTCACCGGGTGTCCGTCGACCGAGACCTGCCGGGTGCGCAGGTCGAGCGCCAGCGGCCCGTGCCGCAGGACCTCCGGCTCCGCCGGGCGCCGCCGGCGCAGCACGGCCCGGATCCGGGCGAGTAGTTCGGCCAGCCCGAACGGTTTGACCAGGTAGTCGTCGGCGCCCTCGTCCAGGGCCACCACCCGGTCCGCCTCCTCGCCGCGCGCGGTCACGACGATGATCGCGGCGTCCGACCGCGCGCGCAGCCTGCGGCACACCTCGATGCCGTCGATGTCGGGCAGCCCCAGATCGAGCAGCACCACGTCGGGTGAGGATGCCGTGAGCGCGGCACGCCCGGTCCGGACCCCGTCGACGGTGTAGCCGGCCTGCCGCAGACCGCGCACCAGGGCGTCCGCGATACCGCGGTCGTCCTCCACGACCAGTACCCGCGTCTCCTCAGCCGCGTCCGTGGCCTGGCCGTTCATATCTGCTACCCGTCTCCCGGACGAGGGGATCGGCGGCGTCGACTCGCCTCCCAGCCTGCGTCCTCACCCGCCCCGCTGGCAGGGGCCGTTCGTCCCCCTTCGCCCCTGGACTCCCGCCCCGGCCCACCGCGGACGGCCGCACGCAGGCGGCCTCCGGAACAGACGGTCCGGTGGGCGGCCCCGGGTCAGACGGCCGTGCGGAGCGGTTCCTCGGATCAGATGGCCGTGCGGAGGCGTTCGCGGGCTTCCCGGGCCCGGCACTCCCGGCAGCGTCCCAGCGCGGGTCCGCGGAAGGCGCGGTCGCAGCCGTCGCAGTTCCGCAAGGGCTGTGCCGCCGGCTGTGTCGTGTCCTCGGAGGGCGTACGTGGCGGCGCGGGCAGCGGTGTTTCCCGGAGGCGGAAGGCCAGGATGCCCGCCGGGCGGGTCAGGAAGCGGTCGGGCAGCCGGGTGGTGAGTTGCGCGGTGATCTGGCAAGGCGTGACACCGGCCGCGAGCCACTCGGCGACGGCCGGCGCCAGACGCACGGCCTCCCGCTCGGAGAGCACCAGACGGGGATCGACTCGGCGGAGCGAGACCAGCACGGCGACCGCCTGCGGGTCGGCGTCGCCGAGCGACACCGGTTCGTTCGTCCGTTCTCCGGTGGGTGTGGGTGCGGGTGCGGGTGCGGGGGCCGGTACAGGTACAGGTGTGGGTGCGGGGGCCGGTACAGGTGTGGGTGCAGGGGCAGGTACTGGCGCCGTTTCAGTGGTCGTGGTCGCGAGCGGGTGCCGTGGTGCCTCCGCCGCCGCGGGCGACCTCCGGCGCCGGGGCGGCTGCGGCGGTGCCGGCGGTTTTGGAGGCCCGCTCGGGGCCGGTGCGTCGCCGGGCGCGTCGTAGAAGTACGTCCGGGTACGGACCTGCCCGGTGGGCAGCCGCTCGCGGCGGCGTTCCAGGTACCCGGCTGTTTCGAGCTCCCTCAGCGCTCGGGAGATCAGGATCTCGCCCTCGGCGAAGTGTTTGCACAGGGCGGTGATGCTCACCGGGGTGCCGTCGGGCAGCGAGGCGATGTACGCCGCGACACCGACCGTGACCGCGCTGCCGCGCCGCTGCGCGAGGGCGTTGGAGAGCACGGTGAAGTCGGCGGTGAGCCGGGTGCGTACGTGGATCACGCCGGAGGTCGGAGCTCCGGCACCGGGGCGCAGGCGCGCGTTAGACTGCGGGTCAGCCATCGGGAAGGTCCTGCTTCCTGATCGCTCAGGCCCTCGATCGGGATGCCAGTCCCGGCCGGGGGCTGTCTTCGTCTGCATCTGTTTGCGGTTGTCGCGGCGAACGTAACCGTCGGTGTCCCGCCGCTGCAAGCCGGTCACCCGGACGGGTGACGCAGGCCGGGAGGGTGGGTGGGCGGGTAGTTCTTTCGCCCGGTCCTTTGGGGAGGCCAGTGGTCCGCCGACCCCTCGTCCACGAGGGACCGGCGGCTCCGCAAGACGGGCCGCGACCGGGCCCTGGCCGACTCGGACGCGGCGCGGGCGGTCCTCCAACTCGGCTGTGCAGGCCGCCCATCCAGAGATCCGCCCCTGCGTCGTGCTCGCCCTGGTCGAACGGCGACACCCGCAAGGTGATGTGAGGACCCGCTGCGGTCTGAAGCAGTCGCGTCGACTGCCTGCGCATGACCGGGTCGCCGCTCCCGCTGCAACACCCGCGGCTCATGTGATGCCGAAGTACGACTTGATCCCGCCGAGCATGAGCTGGACACCGATCGTGGCGACGAACAGCCCGCCGAAACGCGTCATGATGGACATGGTCTGCGGTGTCATGTTCATCTTGTTGACCAGCAGCAGGTGTCCCACGGGGATCAGGGCCACCGTGATGCCCACGGCGATGAGCGCGGCGACGGGTCCGGACCATCCACTTCCGGTAGAGGCGATGGTGATCACCGTGGTGATCGCGCCCGGGCCCGCCATGAAGGGGATGGCGTACGGCACGACGATCGAGCCCTCGGCCGACTCCAGCGCCGGTTCCGCATGAGCCGAGGCACCCCCCTGCGCACGAGGCTGCTGGCCGCCGAAGAGCATCTCGAACCCCATCAGGGCGAGTACGAGTCCGCCTGCCAGGCCGAAGGCTCCGAGGTCGATGCCGATGAGATCGAGCACCTCTCGGCCGACGAGCGCCGCACCACCCAGGGCGATCGTAACGGTCAGCATGATGCGACGGACGTACTCGCGTCGCCGTTCGGGCTCGTGCTCGGTCATCAGGCGGAAGAAGATGGCGCGGATGAACGGATCGACCAGCAGGATCATGGCGATGGTCGCCTGCACCGTCAGCTCAAGTGTGCTCATACCGCCTCCTGCTGCATGGAGCAGCCGACGCTTGAGGCGGACCCCGTCGACGTGCCGTCCGCGGCGACGAGTGCCCCGCATCATCGTCGTACCGCTGTGAGTCACGCGCCAACGGGCGACCTCGAAAGGGGTAAGGGGGGAGGAGCGGACAAGGGGAGAGAGGGAGGAGCTGATAGCGCACCGGCCCGCGTGAAACGGACCTGCCGGTTGGGATTCCTCCTCCGGGGAAGCCGCCCACGGGCTCTCCGTGACCAGGTGGCTGCCTCGGATCGGGCCACGGTCACATCACGGCCAGCATGTACGCCATGCCCGCGGCCATGACGGCCAGACTGATACGGATGCCGGGTGAGCCGTCTGCCACCAGGCCGCCCCCCGGGCGCAACCCCCCGCCAGATCTGCCACCCGGGTCGGATACTGCGCTGCTACCGCTACCGCTACCCCGCTACCGCTACCGCTACCGCTACCGCTACCGCTACCGCTACCGCTACCGCTACCGCTACCGCTACCGCTACCGCTACCGCTACCCCGCTACCGCTACCGCTACCGCTACCGCTACCGCTACCGCTACCGCTACCGCTACCGCTACCGCTACCGCTACCCCGCTACCGCTACCGCTACCGCTACCGCTACCGCTACCGCTACCGCTACCGCTACCGCTACCGCTACCGCTACCGCTACCGCTACCGCTACCGCTACCGCTACCGCTACCGCTACCGCTACCGCTACCGCTACCGCTACCGCTACCGCTACCGCTACCGCTACCGCTACCGCTACCGCTACCCCCCGCTACCGCTACCGCTACCGCTACCGCTACCGCTACCGCTACCGCTACCGCTACCGCTACCGCTACCGCTACCGCTACCGCTATGGCCGCTGCCCGCGGGCGCCGGAAGCGGCATGGCCCCGGGGGCTGATGTGGTGACCGGTGCGGGGGCCGGTGTGACGGTTGGTGCCGTGACCGGTGTGCGCAGGGTCGGGATGCGTGCCCAGACCCCGGCCGTCCAGGCCAGGGTCTGGCCGGCCAGATAGACCACGAACACCCAACTGACCGCGCTGGGACGGGTATGGGCGGGTAGCAGCATGTAGGCCATGGCTGCCATGTCCACCGCCGAGGCCACCCACAGCGCGTTGAGGACACCCTCACGCAGGCTCAGCGCCACCGTGACGACGGCGATGGCCACCGCCAGGAGGCCGAACACCGCCGTCCCCGCGCGGTACGGGCCGTCGTGGCCACCGCGAGGCACCACGTACATCAGCAACATGCCCAGTGCCATCACCGTGTGCCCGGTGTGCCACCAGCGGCGCTGGCCGGCCATCGACCAGGCATGCCACAGGTGCAGCACCACCACGCCCCCGTAAGCCGCCGCCCAGCAGATGCGCAGCCACTGCGGCAGCAGCGGCATGTCCATCGTTCCCATCGCCCCGTGCATGTGCTCGCCACCCGGTTGCACGCCCACGCTCTCCTCTCGCGAAGCCGCCCGGCACCGCTCCCCGCCCCTTCCGGCGTCCGGCGCGGACGGGCGACTCTTACCCGGCGCGGCGCGGGCGGACGCGCGCTTCGACGGCGTGCCGGGGGCGTGCTGACCGGCTCGCGTGCTCTCGTGCTCCGTTGCCCGCTCCCGATGCTTCGGTCTTCGCGAAGGGATCGGGAACCCGCCGGACCTGGGATGGCCGTCGAGGGCGGGGATCGAGGGGGTGACGTGGGTCACGCATGCCTGGTTGAGGAGGTGTCAGCCCGGATTCCGTACCCCCGAGCGATCGCGGCAGCACGGATGCGACGATGAGGACGCAATGACGGTGGGGTGGTGTGCTCGCACGGTACGGGCCGCAGTGTTCGCGGCCGTCTGCGTGCTGCTCGCCGCCCTCGGGCACACCATGATGTCGGGGGCTGAGGTGCCCTGGTGGGCGCTGGCTGCGGGCATCGCGGCGACGGGCGGTACGGCCTGGTGGCTGGCCGGCCGGGAACGCGGACCACTGCTCGTCGTCTCCGTCGCGGTGACTGCCCAGACCGGGCTTCACGCGTCGTTCTCCCTCGCCCAAGCCCTCGTCGTGCACCCGGCGCCGTTGGGCGGGAGGTCGCTCGCCCAGCAGTGGCTCGACCATCTCCTGTGCCGTTCGTCGTCCGGGCCGGGTACGGCCCAGGGCGCCCCGACGATGTTCGTGGGTCCCATGGGCCCCATGGGGCACGGCATCGGCGGCGCGTCCTCGACCGGCATGCTCGCCGCCCACCTGCTGGCCGCGGTGCTGAGCGGTCTGTGGCTCGCCTGCGGTGAACGTGCCGCGTTCCGCATCCTGCGCGCGCTGGCCGGCTGGCTCGTTGCACCCCTGCGGTTGCTCCTCCGGCTGCCCGTACCGCCGCATCGGCCACGCCTCCGTGTTCACCGAGCCGGCTCGGGCCGCGTACCGCACCGCCTCTTCCTCGCCTACGCGATCACTTCTCGGGGACCGCCTGCTGCCGGAACCGCTGCCGTCTGACACAGCCGGTTTCCCAGGGCCGCATCCGGATCCGTCGCACGGAGGGATCTCCGCCTCGGGACCGCTCGTGCGCTCCCGCGCCCCGGCCGGCCGTCCGTCCTCCGTCCGTTACTGGTTCCGCCCTGCTGCCCACCCCGCCTGCCTGATTCCAGGAAGGGCGGATGCCAGGTGAGCACTTTTGCCCTGGTCGCCGGACGATCCGGGCCGGCAGCCCGGACCACCGGCAGCCCGGCTATCTGGCAGGGCCGCCCCGGTCGGCCGCCTCCCGTTCCCTGCAACCCGCAATCCTTCCTCAGGATGGAGATCCGTTCCCTATGTCCCCCAACCGCGCCACCCTGCGTCGTGCCGGGCTTGTCGCCGCGATGACCACCGCCGGTGTCCTCACCGCCGCCGGAGCGGCTTCCGCGCACGTCACCGTCCACCCCGACAGCTACGCCAAGGGCGCCACGGACGGCGTCCTGGCCTTCCGCGTCCCGAACGAGAAGGGCAAGGCCAGCACCACCAAGGTCCAGGTCTACCTGCCCACCGACCACCCCGTCCTCGGCGTCCTCGTCTCCCCGCAGGACGGCTGGACCGCCAAGGTCACCCGTACCAAGCTCAAGACGCCGGTCAAGACCGACGACGGCACCATCACCGACGCCGTCTCCGAGATCACCTGGACCGGCGGCAAGATCGGTCCCGGCCAGTACGAGGACTTCAACGTCGCCTTCGGCCAGCTCCCCGACGACACCGCCCAGCTCACCTTCAAGACCCTCCAGACGTACTCCGACGGCACGATCGTCCGCTGGATCGAGGAGGCCCAAGGCGGCGACGAGCCGGAGAACCCAGCGCCGTCCGTCAGGCTCACGGCCAGGGCCGCGAGGGAGGACGGCAGCTCCTCGACCGCTGCCTCGACGGGCGTGAAGGGCTCCGACGCCTCCGCTCCGGCTGCCTCGACCGCAGGCTCGGCCGACTCGGCCGCCGACTCGACCGCCCGCGGTCTCGGTGTCGCCGGTCTGGTCGTGGGCGTGCTGGGGTTGGCCGCGGGGATGTTCGCCCTCCTGCGCGGCCGTTCCACCCGGTCCCGGACCGAGTAGGAGCGAGTCGGCGCTACCCGGAACCGTCGATCGCGACGTTCACGGCGCCCGCCCATCGCCCGACTGGTGTAAAGGCCTGTTACTCACTTTCGGGTGAACGCGTCAGCGCGGGTGGGGTGGCGGGCGCTGGCGGACAATTGCCTTGGGGCCGAGATTCCAGCGCACGGGCCTGTCGAATTCTGTCAACACCGTGCATGCGCCACATACATGGCTATTACACGTGAGAGTCATGGGAATGCGATGGAACGGTAATGGCCTTCGTGTTGCCTCCATGGGGACGGGCGTGGGTTGCAGGGTGAGGACGTGTGGCCAACCGGCCTCACCCCAGCACAACGCGCCTGGTGGTCCGCCGTTCGATGCCGCGGTCTGCCGGGTGTGCGAGCACTCTTGACGCCCTTGATGAAGGGGGACCTCGTGTCCGTTTCTTCTTCCGTCCGCCGCTGGACCGCCGTCGCGGGCGTAGCTGCCGTTGCCGTTGGCGCCACGACGCTCCCGGCCGCGGCAGCCGACCACGACCACGGCCGTTCGCGCCACAGCGCCGTGTTCATCAGTGGTGTGCACCACGATTCCCGGGGCCGGGAAAACCGTTCCAACCGCTCACTGAACAAGGAGTGGGTGGACATCACCAACAGCACTCGTCGGGCCGTGAACCTGAACGGCTGGACCCTCTCGGACGAGGACGGCCACACCTACACCTTCCACCACGTACGGCTGCACGGCCGCTCGACCGTCCGCGTTCACACCGGCACCGGCCGCAACACCCGGTTCAACCTCTACCAGGACCGACACACGCACGTGTGGGACAAGGGTTCCGACTCCGCCACCCTGCGCAACAACCACGGCCGTTTCGTGGACAAGGTCTCCTGGGGGCACCACCACCGTGGCGACGACCGTCGGCACCACGGCGGTGACCGCCACGGTGGCAACCACCAGGGTGGACACGGCCACTGACGTCCCGGCCGGCGGCAGGTGACTTTGGCCTCTTCGCGCCGGAGGCGAAGGCGGGCCACCCCGCGCAGGGGTGGCCCGCCTTCTTCGTGCGCGGACGGGGGCACCCCGACGCGACCGTACGACGCGCGTGGCCCCCTCGTGTGCAGCGTGTTCGACACCTACTCAGCCGCTACGCGCAGCCGCGCCGTCTCCAGCGAAGCGCCGGTCAACGCTCGCTCCGCCACTGCGCTGACCGGCGCTCCTCCGACCTTCCTCGGCCCGTCACGGTAGCCGTCAACCCGCTGCATTTTTCCGGTGTTTGGTGGCGCGCAACGGGTGCCCATGCCCTCCTGCGCCGGACCGGTGGTCTCGGCTGCCGACGGGATCGAGGAGCAGAGCCGGGGCCGCATCCGGTACACGCCCCCTTACGGCAACCACGTCGTCATCGACACCGGGCGCACGCGTGATGCTGGCCGGCCCAGGAGACGTGGGTGGCGATGGTCGAGGGCTCGGAAGTCGGGATGATGGTGTTGGGCGGAGAAGCGCCGGTCTAGCTCTATCTCGATCCGTGTGGGGCGGGGCCAGGGCAGTGGCGACTACCTCGTGCACCTGGCGAAGCGGCAGCGTGCGGCGGTTGCACGTCACATATGAGTACGGATACTCAACCATGCAGCTCTCGTGCTCAGGCGCTCCTGGGACCACTTCAATACGCTGGCGCACCACGGCAGTACAACGCATCGCGGCAGACACCACATCGCTGCCACGAAGAGGGGGGGTGCCTCTATGTCTTTCGTCAAGGCGCCTGTGTCGGGTTTGGGTGGTTTGGCGTTGCTGGGGTCACGCGGCGAGCTCGACGTCCTTCGGATCGCGGGGTTCGTAGAAGGTGCCGTCGCGGAGCATCGCGAACAGGACGCTGATGCGTTGGCGGGCGAGGCGTAGGAGGGCCTGGGTGTGGGTCTTGTTGCGGTCGCGTTGCTTGTCGTAGTAGGTGCGGGAGGCGGGGTCGTGCAGGGCGGCGAACGCGGACAGGAACATCGCGCGTTTGAGCTGCCGATTGCCGCCTCTGGGGGCATGTTCGCCGTGGATCGACGTTCCGGACGACTTGGTGACCGGGGCCAGGCCCGCGTAGGAGGCCAGGTGGGCGGCGGTGGGGAAGCTGGTGCCGTCGCCGACGGTGACCAGCAGGACGGCGGCGGTCCTGACGCCGACGCCGGGCATCGACGTCAGGACCTTGGAAAGAGGGTGGGCCTCCAGCAGGGCGTTGATCTGGGCTTCCAGGGCCCGGCGCTGTTCGTGGACAGCGGCGAGCGAGCGGGCCAGGGAGGGCACGACGATGTCGAGGGTGCCGGTGCCCGGGACCACGACGGTCTGCTCGTCCAATGCCTCGAAGACGTCGTCGATCAGCCGCTGGGCCATGCGCGGGGCCTTGGGCCGGATGAGCTCGACGAGCCTGCGGCGTCCGGCTTTGCGCAGTGCGGCCGGGGAGCCGTAGCGTTCCAGCAGCCAGGTGACGGCCTGGTGGTCGAGGCGGGGACCCAGAACGCGCTCCAGGCTGGGGTGGAACTGGGTGAGCAGTCCGCGTATCCGGTTGCTGGTGCGGGTGGCCTCGGCGGCGAGGTCCTGGTCGAAGCCGACGAGGACCGTGAGTTCGGCGGTGATCTCGTCGGTGAGCTCCAGCGAGCGCAGGGTGTGCGGCATGGTGCGGGCCGCATCCGCGATGACCGCGGCGTCCTTCGCGTCGGTCTTGGCTTCGCCCGGGTAGAGGTCGGCGATCCGCCGCATCGCGAGTCCGGGCAGGTAGGCGACGGTGCAGCCTGTGTCCCGGGCGACAGTCAGGGGCAGGGCGCCGATGGAGGCGGGCTGGTCCACGATCACCAGCACGGTGCCGAACTTCGCGGCCAGTTTGTCGAACACGGCCCGCAGTTTCGGCTCGCTGTTCGGCAGCTGCTTGTCGAGGACCTTCTTGCCGGCCGGCGTGAGCGCGTGGCCGTGGTGGGTCGTCTTGCCGACGTCCAGGCCGAGGAACACGCCCACGTCTTCGGTGTCGAACATCGCGCCCTTCCCAGGGAGTTGAACGTGCCGACCTCGGCAGCGGTGTCGTACGCGCGCATCCACGTTATGCAGACCTGCCGCCCGCGAACTGCCCGGCATTGCGCCGGACCGGACGGTGGCCGGACCTCTCATCAGCGTCTCCGACGAACACCTCCCGGGCCCGGTGACACCACCCCCCAGGTCATCCGTTCGACAGGGGGACACAGTCATGCCGGGCCCGGAGGCCAGCGGTCCTCTTGCAGGACCGCCAAGAACATAACGGGGGGGAACCACACCGATGGCGTGGGACGAGTGGGACCAGCTCACAGCAGGTGCGGCCCAGCGGATGCAGATCGATCACCTGGCCGGTCCGGGTGGCGGAGGATCGAACGGCTCCTCCGGAGGACCGGCTCCTGATCTGAAGGCGTCACAGGGACCGTGGACCAAGGCCTCGGGCATAGCTCAGGAATTACAGACCGCCACCCATGCGGCGCTCACCGAGATCCAGACGGCCCACGAGAGCATCAAGGGTGGCACCGACGGCTTCGCCAGCACCGCCGCGCTAAACGAGATCTTGCCCACCTGGGAGAAGCGGCTGGCCTCGGTGCGCAACGAGTGCGACCGCTTGCACGGTGCGTTGGCCAAGACCGGTCGCGACTTCGGCGAATTTGACCCCGCTGTCGCCGGCAAGCTCAGCCGGATCGATACCGGCGACAAGCCCGACTGGGCGCGGTGAGGCGTGATGCCCACATGGCAACAACTGCGCGACGCGAGGTTCACCAAGTACGAGGGCGCTGCCGATGGTTGGGGCAAAGTCAGCAACCGGGCCGACGCCGCACGTATTCGGGTCGACCAGGAGATGGCGGCATCGATCCACACCACGCAGAAGGGTGAGGCGCAGACTTCGGCAGAGCGGGACCTGACCCAGTTGGGCCGCAACTACCATTACCTGTACGGCGAATGCGGTCTCATCCGTACGACTCTGAACGGCCTCGCCGCAGAACTATCCGGCGAGCAGAAGAAGCTGAAGCAAGCCCTCGACGACGCAGCCGATCTCAAGTTCACAGTCAACGAGGACGGATCGGTCGAATACCCGAGGAGCACCGAGCTTCCCATGGCCCCCGGCGCTTCCTCCGGCACGGGAGTCGCCAAGTCGGGCGTTTTGTTCCGTACCTGCCTGGTGCGGGCGAGGCGAACGGAGACCCCAACAAGGGCAGGGCCGAGGACATCGCCGAACGCATCTCGCAAGCGGTGAACAGTGCCATCGAGATCGACAACCGGTATGCAAAGGTTCTGCGCGAGCTGTAGTCACCGGACGGCCTGGCCGTGACCGACGACATGCTCCTGGACGAGGCCCACGATATGGGCGACGTCCAGAAGACGGTCGGCACCTACCTCAGCAAGGACAGCATTCCGCGGGGCAAGTCCCCGGCTGACAACAAGAAGTGGTGGGAGGCCCTCACTCAAGGGCAGCGTGAGGAGTACCAGACGTTGTATCCGGCAGAGATCGGCGCGCTCGACGGCATACCGAGCGTGATCCGGGACCAGGGCGGTTTCAAAGTCCCGGTGATCACGTGAGTGCGCAGGTCGCGACGGTATGACGATGCGCGGTCGGCCCGGTCCGTACGCAACGAAGCTCCGGTTGATGCCGGTGACCGATCAAGTCGCCCGCACCGCCCGGAGCTTCGATGTGCCGTCAGTCTGCCACCGTCTGTCTGATCAAGTCGCCCACCCGTCAGCACCGGTTGATCGGACCGCTGGCCCTGCGGCTGCGGACCTTGGCCGACCCCCGGCATCGGCGCGGGAAGCGTCACTCGTTCGTGAGCGTGCTGCTGGTGGCCTGCTCGGCGGTGCTGACCGGAGCCCGTTCCTTCGCCGCGATCGGCCAGTGGGCAGCGAGCGCCCCGCAGGACACGCTCGCCCGGCTCGGCGCCCGCGCCACGACGGTCTTGAACGTGCGCATCGCGCCGAGTGCGGCGACCATCCGCCGCGTCCTGAACGCCGCCTGCCCCGGCGGGCTCGCCGACCTGCTCGGATCCGATCCGGCTGGGGCGGACACCCTCGCGGTGGATGGCAAGAGCGCCCGCGGCTCGCGCCACGGCGAGATCCCGGCCGCCCATCTGCTGGCCGCGATCACCGGCGCCGGCCTGACCGTCACCCAACTGCGGGTCCCCGGCAAGACGAACGAAATCACCTGCTTTGACGCCTTGCTGGCGCCCTACGACCTGACCGGCGTCACGGTCTCCGCGGATGCCCTGCACTGCCAGCGCGATCACGCCCGGTTCCTCGTCGAGGAGAAGAAGGCGCACTACGCCTTCACCGTGAAGCGCAACCAGAAGAACCTGCACCGCCAACTCGCCACCCTGCCCTGGGAGAAGGCGAGTGCGAAGTTCTACGACCGCACCGATGCCCACGGACGCCTGGAGACCCGCGTCGTGCAGGCCCTGACCATCACCGACCTCGGCGTCGACTTCCCCCACGCGGTCCAGGTCGCGAAGATCGTCCGGCACCGCACTCAGCGCAAGACCGGCAAACGCAGCCGCGAGACGGTCTACGTCATCACGGACCTGGCCAGCCGCGAAGCCTCCCCCGAGCGCATCGCGAAGATCGTCCGTTCGCAGTGGATCATCGAGAACCGTCTCCACTTCGTCCGAGACACCGCCTTCGCCGAGGACGCCTCCACGGTCCGAACCGGACACGGCCCGGACAACATGGCCACCCTCCGCAGCTTCGCGATCAACACACTGCGAGCCTCCGGCCACGCGAACATCGCGGCCGGACTCCGCGAGATGTCCTACGACGGCTTCCGCCGACCACTGGACCTCCTCGGCCTTGCCTGACCAGCGCTCCCACGCAAGATCAAAAGACTTTGCAACAGCCCTGGATCCGGGACTCGTCCAACCGGATCGTGCTCGACGAGGCCCGAGCCCAGGTCCAGCACAATCTCGACCAACTGGGCCCGGAGCCGGAGAAGCAGATCGTCACGGCGAGCGGAATCACCACGAACCCGGAGTGGACCACGTGGAACGCCATGGGCGGCAACAAGTACAAGGGCCAGCTCAAGGGCATGGAAGCCATCCAGGGCCGATTCGACCAGAGCGGCATAGACCACATGCCCCCGGCCTACCTGCTCGGATTCGACCTCAAGGGCAATGGGCACGTCATCCTGGCCAACGGCAACCCGGACACGGCGGACCATACGGCGGTGTACGTACCGGGGACGAAGTCGAAGTTGGCGGGGGCCAAAGGCGACATCCAGCGTATGCAGGATGTGTGGGACGCCAGCAACCAGCTATCTCCAGGCACGACCACGTCGACCATTACCTGGATCGGATACGACGCCCCGCAGAGCATCGCCCCCGAAGCCATGGAGAAGCATTGGGCCTATGAAGGGGCTCCGAAACTGAACGATTTCCTGAACGGTCTGCAGACGGTCCAGGGTGGTCCGGATGCCAGCCACACCGCCGTCATTGGCCACAGCTACGGTTCCACCACCGTGGGCGCTGCGGCGAAGGCCCCAGGGCACTTTGCGGCGGACGACATCATCGTGGCGGGCAGCCCGGGCATGCTGGTCGGTGACGCGAGCGACCTGGATGTCGGAAAGAACCACGTGTGGGCCGAGGCGGCCCACGACGACCCGGTCCCGCTGGGCGGCAAGATCGCCCACCTTGGCGGCGACAAGTGGGGCGTCCAGACCTTCCACGGATTGCCGTACGACGCCGGTTACATCCAGACGGTCCCGTCCGACGAAGCATTCGGTGCCCATCGTATGGCCGTCGACACGGGCGGTCACAGTGGCTACTGGGATAAGGGTTCGTACAGTCTCTGGAACCAGGCAGCCGTAGTTACTGGGCGGTACAACCAAGTGGTCTACCCGTAAGGTGATGCTGATGCGTAGCCCAGCAAGGAAGCGGTACCAAGGGGCCTCCATCGGTCTTGCCACCACCGCAGTCGTAGTTTCCCTCCTCACGGCAGGATGTTCTAAGACCGTGGACGACAACGGACACTCCCCGTCGACACCGACGTCATCCGACTCGAAGACAGATTCCGAGCATCCCACGCTGGACGTTGACAGGGCCCGTGACAAGGCCAAGGCCGTCTCCAGCGCGATCTACGAGATGATCGGGACCCACAAAGGCAAGGTCACCGAGCGCGGCCCCGCCATCTCCGCCTGTGAAGGTAAGGACCCCCAGCACTTCTACATGACACGGCATCCCTGGTCAGTCTATGACCTCTCCGAGGACGACCTGAAGGCGTCCTTCCAACGGCTGCGGGACGCCCTGCCGAAGAAGGGCTGGAAGATCGTCGACTACGGCCCCAACAACAGCGATGCCAAGTCACTGTCTCTCACGGCAGATTCGGAGACGGACCGTTTCTCGGTGAAGGCCGTGCTCGTCGTGTCCACTCCGACCAACTCGCACGAGAAGGACCCGCTGCTCGCGATCACCATCGTCTCCGGCTGCTGGCAAGCCCCCAAGGGCACGGATCTCAACTCCGCGTACTGATCCCGCAGCGAGGCGATCCGGTTGACTCTGCATTCGGTTATTCGGTCATTCGGGCGCGGGTCTGGCGATGCTATGTCTCTGAGACAGATCGACCGGTGCCCAGCACTAGCCTGCCGTCCTGACGCGACACATCCAACCGGATGGTGCCGGCTGAAGCACGGCACAGGGGATTGACGCACCTGGGATCACGTATTCCTGGAGAACACAGGACGGCATCCCGTCCCACGTCGCGGTGTGGCGCTCGGCGCGCAAGCACGGCGAGACGAAGACCAGGAAGAGCCGGCGGACGATCGCTCTGCCGAACCAGGTGGTCGACGTCCTCGAAGAGCACCTGTGCTGGCAGAAGCAGGAGCGGGCTTCGAGAGGAATGGAGTGGAGCCCGGCTGGCCGTGTCTTCACGACCAGGACCGGCGAGCCGCTTGACGCGGCCAACGTCCGTAGCGACTTCAAGGCCATCGCGAAGAGGGCCGCGCTCAAGCCGGAATGGATTCCTCGGGAGCTCCAGCACAGCTTCGTGTCCTCCGATTACGGCATCCCGTTGGAGTGCATCGCACTCCTGGTCGGCCACAGCAGCCAAGCCACCGCAGAAGCGGTCTACCGGAAGTAGCTCCGCCCGTGATCACTCAGGGGTCGAAGCCATGGACGAGATCTTCGCTGATGGTGGCGGAGGCTCGGTGTTCTGAGCTACGCCACAGTTTCGTCCAGTAGCCGAGTTTGAGGGACGTCGCTCTCCTGCAATCTGATGGTGAGGTGTGGCCGAAGAGGATGACGCCAGTGGCTGGGGGATCAATGGGGGATGAGTTGCCGACCTTGGTCGGCGTCGTGCTGGGTGCAGTCCTTTCGTATTTGGTGGGGATGTTGAACGAGCGGACCCGCTGGCGAAGGGAGCACGGGGCGCGATGGGGCGGGTTGCTCCTGCAGGCGTACAGCGACTACGGACAGGCAATAAAGGAGTGCGTAGTCGCCTACCAGAGGCTCGCGGCTCATCAGGGGTTGACTGAAGATCCCACGCCCGTGGAGCCTACGAACGACGCACTGGAGCAGGCAGCAAAGGCAGAGACGAAGCGTGCCGCCATGACGGAACCTCTCCGTCTGCTGGCCGATCCCACCACAGCGGTAGCTGTCAAGTCAAATGAAACGTATGTGCGGCTATGAGTTGTGTTGCTGTGGTTCACGCCGCCTGGCGGGGTCGTTGATCCATGCCTGCTGGGGAATCGTCGGTGGTGCGGGGCGGCGGTTGAAGCGTTCGGGATGCTGCTCGAAGGCGGCTGTGAGGGTGGCCGCCCGCTGCTCGCGGACGAGTTCGGCGGTGCCGAAGTGGACGCTGGCGGGGGTGTGGTAGCCGATCCCGGAATGCCTGTGCACGTGGTTGTAGTGCGAGATGAACGCGTCCATCCACTCCCGCGCGTGGGCGAGGGAATCGAAGCGTTCTGGGTAGTCCGGCTGGTACTTCGTGGTGCGGAACTGGCTCTCGCTGAACGGGTTGTCGTTGCTGACCCTGGGCCTGGAGTGGCTACGGGTCACGCCGAGGTCGAGGAGCATCTGGGAGACCTGCTTGGACGTCATGGAGGTGCCGCGGTCGGCGTGCACGGTGTGCGGCACGATCCCGTTGCGGTCGATCGCCTCACGGATCAACTCCTCGGCCCGCGCGGCGGATTCGGCCGCCTCGACGGTGTGGCCGACGGCGTAGCGGGAGTAGATGTCCAGGATGACGTAGCCGTGGTACCAGTTTCCCTTCGCCGGGCCGGCCAGGCATGTGATGTCCCAACTCCATACCTGCGAGGGGCCGTCGGCCACGAGCTCGGGAACCGTGTGGGGCGGGTGGGTGGCCTGACGGCGGCGTTCACCGTCCTGCCCGGCCTCCTTCAGGATCCGGTACATGGTGCGCTCGGAGCAGTGATAGCGGCCGTCGTCCAGTTCCCGGGCGTAGATCTGCGCGGGTGGCAGGTCCACGTACTCGGGCCGGTTCATCAGCTCCAGCACCGCCTGCCGCTCGGTGTCCGACAAGGCGTTGACCGGCGTGGGCCTCGGCGCCTTGGGTCTGGGCGGGGCCGGGTTCAGCCGCCGGTGATGGGTGGCCCGGGAGCGTCCGGCGATCCGGCACGCCGCCACGATGCCCAGGTACGGGGTCAGCTCCTCCACGGCCTCGTGGAGGAGCGGCTCCAGGGCGTCCTTCAGTCCGCGCTCTTGGAGAGTGCTTCCAAGAGCGCGTGTGTTTTTCCCAGCACCTCCAGCGCGGCATCCCGCTTCGCAACCTCCTTCTCCAGCCGCTCCACCTGACGCCGCAGCTTGTCGTTCTCGGCCTCGGCGGGGTGCTTCTTCGGGCGGGTGGGGCTGGTGCGGTGGTCGGTCAGCTTCTCCAGCGCGCCGGCGTCTCTGGCCTGGCGCCACTCGATGACGTGGGAGTGGTACAGCCTCTCCCGGCGCAGAATCGCGCCCTTGTCTCCGGCGGGGGCGGCGTCGTACTCGGCGACGATGCGCAACTTGTACTCGGCCGAGAAGCGACGACGCTTCGGCCGCGGAGCGGGAACCTGCTCGGAAGAATTGGTACGGGACATGCGGATGGGTGCTCCTGTCGTGCACGCCCACAATATCTGATCATTTCAGGGCGTCTCACCCAACGGTGTCAGAGAGGGCCAGTGCCAGGAAGTCGAGTCGGCCACTCTATTCGCCGTCCGCTGCCTGGCGTCGGAGACTGCCGATGTGGTCCGGACAAAGTACGCGATGGCTTCGCGGGCGCTGGAGAGGCGCGGGTCGGGTCACACCTTCTTGACGACGATCGTGTCCGGGACCAGCTTCTCCAGGTCGTCGACGTCCGAGGTGAAGACGGTGACCTGTCCCCTCTGCTGTCGCGCGATGACGGCGAGCACGGCATCGATCGCGTACTTGTGGCCGTGCAACTTGGCGTCGGCCAGAAGTCGACGCGCCTGGCGGGCCTCGTCCTTCCCGATGTCGACGACCTGGAGCCGGGACAGTACCCAGTCCCAGCGCTGCTCGGTCGTTCTGCCGTCGTACGCCTCGACCAGTGTCATCGGGGACGTCACCACTTCGGCCTCCCCGCGTGCCGCGAGGTCGAGCCAGGCGATCATCTTCCGGTCGCCGCGTACCGCCAGGGACAGGGCTTCGCAGTCCAGTACGAAGACGCGGAGGGGTCGCTGTCCGTGCTCACCGGCTCGCTTCTTCACGCAGCCTCTCCGGCGTTGTGCTTTCCGGCGGTTCGACGCCGTTCGTGTTCGGCGTCGAGTTCGTCCAGGTCGACGAGCGCTGCCGCATGCTCGTCCTCGGTGATGGGGCCGTGCTCTTCCTGCAACCAGTCGACCAGTTCCAGGAGCCGGTCCCGGTCACGCTTGAAGCGCAGCGCCTCGGCGACATACGCCGACAGGCCCCGCTCTGCCGCGTCCGCGCGGATCTCGTCCAGGAGATCCTCGGGAATCGTCACGGTTACCTTCTTCGTTGCCATACAAGAGACCATACTCCCGGTATCACACTCCTTACCAGCGGGTCACGTGATAGGCGCTCGGCGATCAGGCGGCCGGGGCGGGGCGTGGGCTGCCGTGGAAGACCTGGCTGGTGTGCCAGGAGCGGTGGACCGCCGCGACGGGACGGGCACCCGGTTGAGGTCCGATGAGCGGGCGGCCGGCGAGCGCTATGACGTGCTCGCGGGCGGCGGGGCTGTGGCCGACGAAGCGCTGCGAGACCAGGATGCGGTGGCTGTCGCCGATGCCGAGGACGCCCTTGTCGAAGAGCTTGTGGTGCAGCGAGCACAGGCACAGGCCGTTGTCGATGTCATCAGGGCCGCCGAACGCCCACCAGCGCACGTGCGCGGCCTCCAGTCCGACCGGCACCGTGCCGATTCTGCCGTCGTAGCCGCAGAAGGCGCACTGGTACTCGTATGCCGTCAGGACCTGCTCCCGCATCCGGGGATCCCGCCGCCTGCGCACGGCCGAGAACTGTTCGGTCTCCGTCGGCTCCAGCTCCAGGCCGACGGCTTCGCACAGGTCGCCGTGGAGCGAGGGCGGGAAGTTCAGGTCGAGCAGGACC
Organism: Streptomyces pluripotens; assembly: GCF_000802245.2. NCBI lineage: Bacteria > Bacillati > Actinomycetota > Actinomycetes > Kitasatosporales > Streptomycetaceae > Streptomyces > Streptomyces pluripotens. The sequence continues at coordinate 3,193,424 of NZ_CP021080.1, read as the reverse complement.
CGTGCCATCCGGCCGAGCAGCGACGGCTCGCGCCGCAACGCCGCCCGTAGTTCCGGCGTCAGCCGCCCCGCAGCTCCGATCTCCCGCAGCTCCCGTACGCCACTGCCGGGGCTGCCCGGTCCGCGATCGGTGCGCACCTCCCACACGCCGTCGCTCACCAGATGGTGGAACGGGTAGGCGGGCGTCGTCTTGTTGGGCGGTCCGTATTCGGCCAACAGCCGTCTGAGGTCGTCCTCCACCGCGCTGTACCGCAGTTCACCGTCGGCGTCCTGCTGGAAACGCCCGAGCGCGTACAGGAACAGCAGCGGCTTGTGCGGAGCGCGGGTCCCGCTTCTGCTCCACTGCCTCAGCTTCGCGGTGCGCTCCAGCCAGTCCATGACCGGCGATCGTAGTGGCGTTGGGGTGCGGTGGTATCGAAGGGGCTTGGGGAGTGGGGCGACTCCCAGATGGCGCCCAGACGCCGTGGGGCCACTGGCTTCGTGCCGACGTTGCCTGTTGCGGCCTTAGAAGCTGTTGTCTTTTCGATCTTGAGGGGTGCGCGTCGAACGGGAGTCCCGATCGGGTGGTCGCGGGGTGTTGGGTGCATACGAACAGGGCCTCCTGAACAGCTCGTTGGTGTCGAATCACCGAGCAGCAGGAGGCCCTGGTGTAGCAGTCTTGCGTGCCGATGGCCGGGCAGTCCAGCGCGGTCACCTGGGAGTGTGACTGTCTGGCTCACCGGTTCGGAAATGCCGCCGACAATGGGACGCGGCAGCCGCGCTATCCGACGGACATGACGGACGCGGAGTGGGCCAGGGTCCTGCCGCTGCTGCCGGTGCCGGGCTGGATGCGCGGCCGGGGCGGCCGGCCGGAGGCGTATTGCCACCGGGTCATGCTCGATGCGATCCGGTATCTCGTGGACAACGGGATCAAGTGGCGGGCGATGCCTGCCGACTTCCCGCCGTGGGACCGCATCTACGCATTCTTCCGCCGCTGGCGTGACCACGCCCTGGTCAAGGAGTTCCACGACCGGTTGCGCGCGAGAGTCCGCGAGGAGCTGGGGCGGGACGCGCAGCCGACGGCCGGGGTGATCGACTCGCAGTCCGTCAAGGCGGACGCCGTCGTCGGCGCGGACAGCCGGGGCTTCGACGGTGGCAAGCTCGTCAACGGCCGCAAGCGGCATGTCGTGGTCGACACCCTCGGCCTGCTGCTGGGCGTGATGGTCACCGCCGCGGATGTCGGCGACCGCACCGCTGCCCAGGTGCTACTCGGGCAGGTCGCCGACGCCCACCACCGGCTGGAACTGCTCTGGGCTGATGGCGGCTACACCGGCAGCCTCGTCGAGCACTGCCTGGCCACGTTCGCCCTGGTCCTGGCGATCGTCAAACGCAGCGACGACCAGAAGGGGTTCGTGGTGCTGCCCAAGCGGTGGATCGTCGAGCGCCTCTTCGCCCACCTGATGCGAAGCCGCCGCCTGGTGCGCGACTTCGAGCGCCGCACCACCAGCGCGGAGGCGATGGTCTACTGGTCGATGACCGGGCTCATGACCCGCCGCCTGGCCCGCTCACGCCTGCCGCGAGGGTGAACCGGCCCGGCTGCTGCTCGGCCAGCCAGCCGCGGGCCACCAGGCGTTTCGCCTTCGACCGCAGGGCCTCCACCCGCGCCGGCACCACGTACATGCCGAACACGGCGGCCATCTCCTGGCAGCTCAAAGGGCCTTGATGGAGCCGGGCCCGGTCCGCGAGCGCCGTGAGGATGCGCTGGTAGTCCACCGACAGCACCGACCAGGCCAGCCCCTGGCGCCACACCGGCACCTGTGACTTCGACTTCGCCGCATCCCCAGGCGTCGACGGCACCTGCGCATCCCGCGGATCCGCGGTGACTTCCGCCTCGGCGGCGGCACCGTCGTCCGGAGCCAGCACCGTATCGACCCGCCTGCGAGCGATCGCCCACTCCTGCCATTCCAGCTCGGCCGCGGCCAGCTCGGCCTGGATGCGGTCGGCCTCCTCCCGCAGCCCGTCGACTCGACGCCGAGCGGCGACCTCGTGCTGTTCCAACAGCCCAACAACTGACGGCATCCGCGACCTCCCGGGGAACGACGACCCGACAGGCCACCACTCCCACGGAACCACCGGTCCTATCCCCGACCAGCGGAAACGCGCCGATCACGTCCGGAAAGACAACACCTTCTAACCGACGCGCTCGGCATCCTGCTGACCGCCGAGCGCGCCGCCCTGCTCTCCGGCCGCGACGACGAGTTCGTCGCCGTGGTCCTCAAGGGGTACACCGGCATGCGCTGGGGCGAGATCGGCGGCCTGGAGACCGCGTTCGTCCGCCCTGGAGCCGTCCGCGTCGAGTGGCAGCTGTACGAGCTCGACACGGGCGAGCTGGTGCGCTGCCCGCCGAAGGACGACAGCTACCGCACCATCGACTCGATGGACTGGCTGTCCGCGCTGGTCGCCAACCACATCGCCCGCACGAAGCCCAAGCCGTGCCCCTGCCATGGCAAGACCTACGTCTTCCGAGGACAGGGCGCGGCCCGTACCGGTGGTCACCAGGGCGCGGAGCTCGTCGACGTCGCCCGTCGTGCCGGCGTTTCGACCGGCACGGTGTCCAACGTCCTCAACCACCCAGAACGCGTCACCGAGGCCACGCGAGAGAAGGTCGAGCAGGCCATCGCGGACCTTGGGTTCGTGCGGGGCGGGGCCGTGGCGGAGCATGCCGCCCACTGGCGCAGGAACGGTTTCGCGACCTGGCTGTTCACGCCGGCGGTTTCCGGCTGGTATCCGAAGAAGGCACCGCAGGAGCCACGGCCGGTGCCCTTGCTCGGCGAGCCGTGGCCCGGCGTCCCGGTCCGGGGACGGGGTGCCAGCGATCGGGCCGACGCCTGCTGGCTCCCGATAGCCAAGGGGCTCACGCCCCACGGCCTTCGCCACACCCACCGGACGATGATGGAGGACCTGGGAACCGAGAAGGTGCTCATGGACGAACGCATGGGCCACATCGACGGCTCGGTCTCGGCGCGCTACGCCCACGTCACCCCAGGCATGCGCAAGCGCCTCATGCTGGGGCTGACCGCGCAGTGGGAGGCGGCGCTGGACGCCCGGCTGGCTCTGTGTCCGACGTCGCCGGTGCGCGTCCTCGGCGATTTCCTGCGTGTTCGCGGGGCCGCCCTCCGCTAGCTCCACGGTGCCCCGCAACGTCGTTGGGGGGGCAACGACGATTCCGCCCCTACGAGGGCGACGACTCTGACGCCCATATTCCGACCCGCAACCTCGGGCGCCGACGCCGGAACAAGGGAAGGCTGTGGGGGCACCGTCAAGTCCCTTTCCCTCGGGGATGGAAGGCCGTGTCCCGAAGGGCAGACCGAGCGTTCCTTCGGGGGAGCCGCTTGGAGAGACGCATTGGCCGTTGGCACGATCCCATGGGATGGATGCTGTTGCCCAAGTTGACCGAAAATGGCGAACCCGACCGCGTCAAGGATGTACCCACCGCCACCGCATTGCCTGCACATTCCTTCAATATGACCTCTTCTTGGCTCGCCTCCCCTAGGGTCGGAAGCTGCGGTTGCGAACCGGGGGGAGACGACAGCGATGGGTGACGGCAAGGTCCCCGGCAAGGTGCTGGACATCAAGACCGCCGACATCAAGGCGGCGGCACCGGCCTTCCAGCAGGGGGCCATCGATCTTGGCAAGGCCCTGACCACTCTCATCAAGACCCTGGACGGCCTTGGCGAGCCCTGGGGGCATGACGATCAGGGCAATCAGTTCGGCGGCGTCTACAAGCCGCATCAGAAGTCGATCGAGAGCGCGGCGGGCATCCTGGTGCTCGGGCTGACGAGCATTCACGAGGCCATGGTCGACATGGCCGACGGGCACGTGGACAACGACAAACTCGTCGCTGGCATGTTCACGGAAATAAAGACCCACAAGCAGAGCGACGGTGCCGGTGAGCGTTGAGTCCAAAGCCCGCCACATCCTTCTCGACATGGGCCTGTGGTGGCCCGAGGCCGACCCCGACAAACTGCGGGACGCGGCCAAAGCGTGGCGTGCCTTCGCCGACTCGGTGGATGACGTCCGCTCCCCGGTGCACCGCAGCGCGTCCGGGATCATCCACAACAACACCGGTGAGTCGATCGAGGCGTTCCACAAATTCTGGGACCGCTACGCCAAGGGCAAGGACGGCGGCTGGCTGAGCGACCTCGCGAAGTCCTCGCGGGACATGGCCAATGCCTTGGACAAGTTCGCCGGCGCCATCGACGACGCGATCAACAAGCTGTGGACGCGAATAGCCATCGACGCGGTCGTGATCGCGGGCGGCATCACGCTGGCCGTGCTCACCGCAGGCATCGCCTCCGGTGCAGCGGCGGCTGCGGCGGACGCGGTCATCGAGTTCGGCGCCACAATAGGCGTCGGCGTCTCCGCAGTGGTGGCCGACATCATCGGAGGCGCCTTCGCCGGCGTCGCGTTCGGCGGGGTCGAGTCGGTCACCATCGACGCTGCCGTGGCCCAGCCGCTGCAGATGGTAGCCGGTCTGCAGCACGGCTTCAGCCTGGACGAGGTCAACCAGGCCGCCAAGGACGGCATGATCTTCGGCGGCGCGCTCGGGGCGGGCGACGGCCTGCTGACGGCGAGCATGGAAGGGGGCCTCGCGGACACTCCGACGCTGCTGCGCCCACCGTCGCTCCGCCCCGACCTGGTCGATCTGGGCCCGGCGGCCCGCAAAGCCGACGACATGCCGTGTGTGGGCGAGCCGATCGACGTGGCGACCGGCGCGATGCTGATGACGCAGACAGACCTGTCGCTACCGGGGAGTCTGCCTCTTCAGTTCACCCGCACCCACCTCTCTTCCTACCGGGGCGGCGTCTGCTTCGGCCCGACATGGATCTCCACCCTCGACGAGTGCCTCCAGATCGACGGCGAGGGCGTCGTCTTCGCCGCGGCGGACGGCATGCGCCTGGTGTATCCGGTGCCGGAGCCGGGCGTGCCGACGATGCCGGTGAAGGGCCCACGCTGGCCGTTGGAGTGGGACGGCAAGCCGGACGGCGCGATGACGGTCACGGACCCGTCGACGGGCGTGACCCGGACCTTCGCCGCACCGGTTCCCTCGCCCACCTTCGGCGTGTTCCACCTGGCGCTGGACTCCTGGAGTGACCGCAACGGCAACCGCATCGAGGTCGAACGCGACGCCGAGGGAATCCCGTTCGGCATCCGCCACTCCGGCGGGTACTACGTCGTGGTCGACACCCAGGGCCCACGCATCACCGGCCTGCGCCTCCTGGACGAAACTCCGTCGCGGTACCGCCCGGGTACCGCGACCGACGCGGGCACCGTGGTGATGCGCTACAGCTACGACGGTTCCGGCAACCTGACCGAGGTCATCAACTCCAGCGGTGAGCCTTTCCGCTTCACCTACGACACCGAGGGGCGGGTTACCCGCTGGACCGACCGGAACGGAACCTGGTTCGGTTACGTCTATGACGAGCACGGCCGGGTAGTCCGCACCGAGGGCGTCGACGGCATTCTCGCCGGCACCCTGACCTACGACGACACCGCCCGCACGACGACGTACACGGACTCGCAGGGTCATGTCTCGGTCCACCGGTACAACACCGAGGGCCGGGTGGTGGAAGAGACGGATCCGCTCGGACATGTCACCCGCACGGAGTGGGACGAGTACGGCGACAAGCCGCTGACAGTGACAGATCCCGTCGGCCGCAGCACCGGCTACGCCTACGACCGCGCCGGAAACCTGGTTGAACTCGCGCATCCCGATGGCACGGTGGCCCGGGCCACCTACAACGCGCTCGGTCTACCGACTGAGGTGATCGAACCGGGCGGCGCTGTCTGGCAGCACACCTATGACGAGCGGGGAAACCTGCTGCAGACAGTCGACCCGCTCGGGGCTGAGACACGATACGCCCTGGATGACAAGGGTCGTCCGACGGCGATCACCAACGCTCTGGGCCACACCCGCACCGTGGCGTATGACGCTGCGGGCCTGCCCATCGCTGTGACAGACGAACTAGGCCATACGACGACAATCCGGCGCGATCCCTTCGGTCGAGTCATCGAGGTGACCGACCCTCTTGGCCACGCCACCCGCCTGGGCTGGACCACGGAGGGCAAGCCGTCGTGGCGTGAACTGGCCGACGCCACCCTTGAGTCCTGGACATGGGACGCCGAGGGTAACCTCGTCACCCACACCGATCCAGCGGGCAACACCACTCACCACACAGCCGCGCCCTTCGACCTCCCGGCTACCCGCACTGACCCGGACGGCACCCGGTATGCATTCACCTACGACACTGAACTGCGCCTGACCGGGGTCACCAACCCAGATGGGCGGACCTGGTCGTACATCTACGACGAGGCTGGCCGGCTGATCGCGGAGACGGACTTCAACGGGCGCACGCTGACGTACGCGCACAACGCTGCGGGAGAACTGATCGCCCGGACCAACGGCACCGGCGAGGTCATGCGTTTCACGCTGGACGCGTGCGGCCGGGTCATGACTCGGCAAGACGACGCCGGCGAGATCACGACGTACGAATACGGGCTGGACGGGGGGCTCCGGCGCGCGGTCAATGCGGATGCCGACGTGGCGTTCGAGCGGGACGCCCTGGGGCGAATCCTGTCGGAAACAGTCAACGGTCGGACGTCGATCTTTGAGTACGACGCCGCCGGTCGTCGTACTCGCCGCGTGACACCCTCCGGTCTGGCATCGGAATGGGCGTACGACGCGGCTGGACGCCCAATAGTGCTGCGTTCGGAGGCGGGCTCGGTCGCTTTCACCTACGACGAGGCGGGGCGTGAGACCGAGCGACGGTTGGGTGAGGCGGTGAGGCTGACCCAGAGCTGGAGCCCGACGGGGCGGTTGAGTGACCAGTCATTGGTCTCGACTCTGACAGGTGCGGGGCCGGAGCACCTGCTCCAGCACCGTACGTACGCCTACCGGGCCGACGGACATCTCACGGAGATCCGCGAACTGACTTCCGGTACGCGTCGCTGCGATCTGGACGCCATGGGGCGGGTCACGGGGGTACGGGCACACGGATGGACCGAAACCTATGCTTACGACGCGGCCGGCAACCTGCTCCAAGCGTCGGCCCCTGGCCACGCCTCAGAAGGCGGGCGCAAGTTCGAGGGCACACTCGTCCGCCAGGCGGGACGCACGACGTTCGAGTACGACGCACAGGGGCGCCTGGTCTGCCGGACGCGCGGGCTACTCAACGGGCAGAAGCGCCTCTGGACGTATGCGTGGGATGCAGAGGACCGGCTGAAAGAGGTTGTCACACCTGACGGTGACCACTGGCTCTACCGCTATGACCCGATGGGTCGGCGCATCTCCAAACATCGTGTCGGCGAGGACGGCTCAGCAGCGGATCGCATCGACTTCTCGTGGGACGACACGCGCCTTGCGGAACAGATCGATACGGACGGCAGGATCACCACCTGGGACTATGAGCCAGGGACCCATCGCCCAGTCGCGCAGACCGACCGGCGGGCGTCGTCGGCCGAGACTTCCTTCCTCGCCCGACTGGCCGAGGAGAGCAGCCTTGACATGAGGCCCCGTTTCCACGCCGTGATCACGGACGCCGTCGGCACGCCCATGGAACTGGTCTCCCTCTCCGCCGAACTTGCGTGGCAGTCTCGCACCACACTCTGGGGCACCAGGTTCCCCTCAGCCGCGGACTCCGAGGCAGCTGTGGACTGCCGGCTTCGGTTCCCGGGGCAGTACGCCGACGACGAGACGGGCCTCGACTACAACCTGTTGCGTTACTACGACCCCGAAACGGGCGGATACCTCACATCGGACCCAATGGGCCTCCTGCCTGGCCCCAACCCTCACGCCTATGTCGGCAACCCGGGGAGTGAGTCCGATCCGCTGGGCTTGTTCACGTGCAAGGTTGAGAACGCGCTCAAGAGCTGGCAGAGCCGGAAATACCAGTTCGGTAGCAATGAGTTCGTGCTCGACAAGAAGGGCATGGCACATGTCTTGGAAAGGCATCACCCGGAATACTGGGACGGGTCCGTCAAAGCAAAGCAGTCGTTCCTCGACGGGAAAATGTCAGTCCAGGATGTGCAAGATGCCATCACGGAGACGCTGAAGCAAAACCGGGACAAACTCGTCTCGCGCGGTCCGATGGGCATGTATCAGATCGAGGGTCGAGTGAACGGCGTGGACTACGTCCTCGGCATCAAGAATGGCCGCATCGGTCAATTTTATCCCGGAACCCTCGACAAGTAGGCTGGCTATATGATCGACATCAAGTCCTACCTGCGCACCAAGTCGGGATCGTTCGTCGACGTGGCGGAGGCAGGCTCTCCTCCTGCGGATCCTTCGTATGTCGAGGGAGCTATCGAGATGACCATCAACGGCGTACGGATCCTGGACCGGGAGCTCTGGGACTATGTCGACGAACTCTGGGCCTATATCGGCGATATGGTCCTGAAACTCGCGAACGAGGGCGAGGCGTCGACCTACTTCCCGGATCAGCCGATCCGCTTGTCGTTCAAGCGCCTGGGTGGTGGACTCGTCCTCGTGTCACTCACCTATGATGACGTCAAGCGGACGGTTTCCGTCGGGGAACGTGAACTCGTGGAAGCCTTGCGTCGGTCCGGCATAGAATTCTTCACGAGGATGAAAGAGCTGCTTCCTGAGAACGCCCTGGGGTACGACGATGCCTTGACGCGGCTCACGAGCTGAAGCTGCCGACAGGAGCCTGGGGCGCCCGCCCAGAGTTGGCGGGGGCCAGTTCACTTTCGAAGTGATTCCTGTGATGGTGCGGCAGCATGAGGCCGAACGGCATACCAGGCAGAGGACTTCATCGCAGACGGAGCGCTGGGGGACGTCTGTGGCTCGACACGGCCATGAGTGCCCCGTCACCGGTGCGCGTACTGAGTGGTCTCCTGCGGGCACGCGGGGTGTCGCGTGTGCCCGCCAAGTCGTAACAAGCAGAGTTGCTGTTCCCTCCGGCGACCACTGCCGGAGGGAACAGCCTTAACCTCGATATCCCGCAAGGCCGTCAACTCGGCGCGGTCGTCTCACTCCAGCAGTTACGACGATTGCCCCGTAACGGGGCCAACGGACCCAGGGCTTCGGTGAAGTCGGACGGCGTCTGTTTTGTGATCATGCGAGTCCGAGGAGGGTGAGGGGGCGGTGCGGGTCGCGGGCGGTCCGCCGCAGTCCGGCGGCGATGTTGGTGGCGCCGTTGAGTTTGTGGGCGCCGATGGCGAGGTTGCGCCAGGTCGCCATCGCCCGGGGTGCGTTGCCGGTCCGCAGTTGGGAGGCGTCCTCAGCGAAGGTCACGTCTCGCGTGTGGTGCAGGGCTTCGATCTTCCAGTGGTCCTTGATCAAGGCGGCGAGCTGAGTCGGGGCGGCCTGCTCGGCGCTCAAGCTGGTGACGGCGTACACGGTCTTGATGGTGGTCTTGCCGGTCCTGCGGTCGGTGCGCCGCCGCTTGAGCTGGATGGCCTGGCGGGCGCCGGGGAAGAGCAGATTGTTCACGGTGGCGGCCTTGATCCTGCGGATCTCGCTGCGGCCGTGGCCGACGCCCTTGACTCTTCCCTGGAGCGGGATGTCCTTCCAGGGCAGGGCCTTGAGCTGCGCACGGAGCTTCTTCGCGTTGCCCTTGACGATGACGATGTAGTGGGCGCCGCGTCCGAGCAGATAGGTGGCGTGGTCACGTTGGGTGTGGAGCGCGTCGGTGGTCACGACGGCTCCGGCGAGGTCGGCCACCGTCTCCAACAGCGGCTGGAAGCAGGTGATTTCGTTCGTCTTCTCGCCGACGTCCAGCTGGGCCAGGACCAGGCCGGAGGTGTGGTCGAGCGCGGCCAGCAGGTGGATCTTGCGGCCGTCGGCGCGGGCCGCGCCACGCAGGCTCTTGCCGTCCACGGCCAGTCCCTGCAGAGCGGTGGGCTTGCTCGGGCGGGTTCGCCGGTCGGCGAGCCAGCGCCCGACCGCGACGTCCAGCGCGTCGGCATCGATCCGGGCGAGCAGGCGGCGCACGGTGGTTTCGGCCGGCCGGCTGCGCTGCGGCATCACCGGGTCAGGGCGGATGCCGAGCTGCTCAAGCACAGCATCGGGGGCGTCGGCGATCCACTCGCCGACCGCCAGCAGCGAGGTCGCTCCGGCCAGGACCGCACAGGCCGTCAGTGTGAGCACGACGGCCAGAGCGTGGCGCACTCCGCGTGGATCACGGGGGTCAGGGACGTCGGTCAGGCGCTCCAGTAGCCCCGGCACTTCTGCCGAGGCGGGCGCGCGGTGGGCGCGGAGTTGGTCAAGAGCGGCAGGGATCGGGGATGATGCGTCGGCAGGCACGGTCTTCCATCGGGATCACGGGGCGTCGAGAACTCCATGATCTTGGAAGCCGTGCCTGCTTCGCCTACCACCTCGCTGTATCTGACTTTTCGTCACGAACCGGACCCCGTCCGACTACGCCGAAGCCCTGGGCCCAGGTGCCCGACCCGCGAGACCCCCGCGGCGTCCGGCACGCTCTGGTTGCCGTGCTCGCGCTGACCGCGTGCGCGGTTCTGGCGGGTGCGACCTCTGTTCTGGCAGTCAGCGAGTGGATCGCCGACGCCCCGCCGCACGTCCTGGAACGCCTCGGCATGCGCCTCGATCCACTGTTCCCGAAGCGGTTCCTGCCTGCGGAAACGACGGTCCGGCGGCTACTGGCCCGCATCGACGGCGACGCGCTGGACGGGGCGGTCGGACGCTGGCTCGCCGACCGACGCCCGAAGGCGACTGGGCTGCGCGGCCTCGCAGTGGACGGCAAAAGCCTGCGCGGCGCGGCCAAGGCTAAGGGCCGCAAGATCCACCTGCTCGCCGCACTGGAGCACACCACCGGCCTGGTCCTGGCCCAGCTGGACGTCGGCGAGAAGACGAACGAGATCACCTGCTTCCAGCCACTGCTGGAAACCGTCGCCGACCTGGCAGGAACCGTCGTCACCAGCGACGCGATGCACACCCAGCGCGACGCACGCCGACTACCTCCTCCGCCGGGACGCCCACTACATCGTGATCGTCAAGGGCAACCAGAAGAAGCTGCGCCGACAGCTCCAGTCCCTTCCCTGGAAGGATATCCCGCTTCAGGGTCGCACCCGGGGCATCGGCCACGGCCGCTCGGAGATTCGCCGGATCAAGGTCGCCACCGTGAACAGCCTCCTCTTTCCCGGAGCCCGCCAGGCTGTCCAGATCAAGCGCCGGCGCACCGAGCGCAAGACCGGCAAGACCACCGTCAAGACGGTCTATGCCGTTACCAGCCTCACCGCCGAGCAGGCCACCTCGGCCCAGCTCGCCGAACTCGTCCGCGACCACTGGATGATCGAGGCCCTGCACCATGTCCGCGACACCACCTTCGCCGAGGACGCCTCCCAGCTGCGGACCGGCAACGCTCCCCGCGCGATGGCCACCTGGCGCAACCTCGCCATCGGAGCCCTCCGCACGGCCGGAGTGAAGAACATCGCGGCTGGCCTCCGCCGCAACGCCCGCGACCCCCGCCGCCCCCTCGCACTCCTCGGCCTCGGATGATCACGAACCGGACGTCATGCGACTACGCCGAAGCCCTGCCAACGGACCTGGCTCAATAGGTATATGGAGATTGGCGAGCACTGGGCATACCGAGCGAGGCCGAAGGAGCTGGGCGGCCCTGTCAGGCAGGTGGAGATCGTTCGGGTGGGCGGTCGTGGCAGGTCTGACTGGATCCACGTCCGGTTCCTGCAAGGCGATGACGCCCGGCGTCACCCGCTGCCAGTCGTACGTACGTCGGCCCGGCTGCTTGGGCACGTACCGGACCTGCCTCTGCCGCTCGCGGAAGCCGACCTCGTACGTCCTGCCGTGAACGGTGAGCAGGGGCCTGGGCTGCTTGCGCTTCTTGGACACAGTGATCTCGCCGTGGCGGCCGACTGCCTGCTCGGCGAGGAGCCGGAGCAGCGAGAGGACTCGCGGAAGGACCTCCTCCGAGATCTCGAAGGCGCTGTGGTCCGCCGTGACAGCGGCGACCACGTCCTCGACATCGCTGATCACCCGGCTGCGCGCCAGCCGGATCCGGTTCCACTCGGTGTCGTCCTCACCCGACACCCTGAGCAGACCGAGGAAGAAGTCCCCCTTCGCCCGGCCGCTGTACTTCAGGTGGTACCCCTCGGGCGCACACTGCCGGGCTGCGTCGAAGGCCCTGCGATAGCGGGCTCGCTCCTGGTCGCTGGGGTTCGGGATCCGGAGGAACCGCCCAGCCTGCTGCACTTCCGCGATCAAGGCGGCTCCGATTTCCGCCGGCGACGCCTGCGGGGGCTTGGCGGCGCGTTGCGGCGCCGGCTTCGTCGTGGACGGAGCTGTTTCTTGCTTCTGCGGAGGAGGGGCCTGGCCGTGTCCGTTGCTCGGAACCCGCCGACCGCTGCTTGCGCGGCGCCGGTTCCGGCCGGTCCGGGTGATGACCGTGTTCCAGGTAGAAGCGCCCTGCGTCAGTGATCTCCGCCTGCCACTTCCCATCCTGCTTGGGCATGGTGATCAGACGCCGCTCCTTGAGCGCGCGGGCGGTGAGAGCGAACTCCGGGCTGTCCGACGTGACGGGGTCGGCTCCGTCCCCGATGCGGGTGAGGAGTGCGAGCTGCCGGTCATTCAACGGAGACCATCGGTGCATGGCGATCGTCGTACCGCCTGTGATCGGCCTCGCACAACTGTAGGGATGACCCTTTCCCAGCGTGAGCGGCAAAGAGCGGGCCGGACGGCGAACGGCCGCTCGCTGAGAGCCGCCGGGAGCCGGTTTCTGGAAGTCGGCTCCCAAACGGCTCCCAAAACGGGGCGACAAAGCAAACCAGGCCCGGTGCTGATCTCTCAGCACCGGGCCTGACCTGGTGTTTCCCTGTCGGGGTGGCGGGATTTGAACCCACGACCTCTTCGTCCCGAACGAAGCGCGCTGCCAAGCTGCGCTACACCCCGATGTCGCTGCTCGTTGCGGCGACGACGTTTACTTTAGCCCACCGGTGGCTGGAGACGAAATCCGGTTCAGACGCGGTGGCGTACCGGGGTCGGGCGGACGTGGTCCAGGGTCACGAGCAGAACTGCCAGGGCGTAGATCGCAAGGCCCAGGAGGAGGGCGTTGGCCAGGGTGCTGCGGTAGCCGTGGGCGTCCACGTCGAGGAAGGGATAGAGGTAGCGGGAAGGGGCGGAGGGCGGGAGGAAAGCTGCTCGGGCCAGGGAGAAGGCCAGATAGGCCAGGGGGTAGAAGAGCCAGGTCACGGCCTGGCGGAGGTGCAGGCGGGTCGCGGGGGTGAGGAACAGCCAGTCCAGTAGGGCCAGTGCGGGGGCCAGCGTGTGGAGGAGTTGGAGGGCTACCCACTGGGCGTGCCAGCGTTCCGGGGGTGTCGTCGCGGCCGTCATGGAGAACGGGGGCGACGCGTGGCCCAGGAGAAGGTGATAGGCCAGCGCGGTGATCAGGGCGTAAAGCAGGGCGGCACCCGTTATGGCGGACGGGAGCGGGCGGCGGGCTCTCCAGGCTCTGGCCGCAGAGAGGAACATGACCAGGGCCAGCAGTGCGTTGGTTTGGATGCTGAAGTAGCTCAGGGTGCGTGCCGGGGTGCCGAGCAGGAACTGCAGGGCGACGCCGGCGGCTGCCACCACGGCGGTCAGTAGGCGGAACACCGCTGTCGGGGGGCGGCGGGCCGGGGCCACCACCGCTGTGGCCGGCACCGGGGCGGGCAGCAGCAGGGGCGGGCCCGGGACCGCGGGCAGGTCCGGGATGTCCCTGGGTATCGGGGCGATCATGTCCTCACGCTAGGAGCGGCGGAGGAGCGGAGCCATGTGGACTGGTCCGGGTGGGTTACGTCCGTACGGTGGGGTTTCGCACCGTGAAGCATCGCACCCGCGTCGAGCCGCGTCGCACCGTGAGGGGGTCGTGGGGTGAAGCTTCGTACCGTGCGGCTTCGTACCGTGCGGCTTCGTGCCGTTGTGTGGCCTCGGATCGTCGTGCGGCCGCGTGGGGCGGGGTTCCGCCCGCCCGGCTACTCGCTCCCGGTCAACGTCAGCAGCGTCGCTTCCGGGGGGCAGGCGAAGCGGACGGGGGTGTAGCGGCTGGTGCCACAGCCTGCCGAGACGTGGAGGTAGGACGTGTTGCCCTCTGCCGAGTGGGTGGACAGGCCCTTCACCCGGTCCGTGTCCAGGTCGCAGTTGGTGACCAGGGCGCCGTAGAAGGGGATGCACACCTGGCCGCCGTGGGTGTGGCCGGCCAGGACCAGTGGGTAGCCGTCCGCGGTGAAGGCATCCAGCGCGCGCAGGTAGGGAGCGTGGACGACGCCCATCGAGAAGTCGTGTGCCCCCGACGGGCCCCCGGCCACCCGGGTGTAGCGGTCACGTTTGATGTGGGGGTCGTCCAGGCCGGTCAGCTCGATCGACGCACCCTCCACTTTCAGTGTGCCCCGGGTGTTCGTCAGGTTCAGCCAGCCCGCTGCATCGAAGGCGTCCCGGAGGTCCTCCCAGGGGTTGTGGACCGCGCCCACCACCGGCGGGTTGCCGTTCAGACCGTGGCGGCCGCTCGTCCTCTCCAGCAGGTAGCGGGCGGGGTTGCGGAGTCTGGGGCCGTAGTAGTCGTTGGAACCGAAGACGTACGCGCCCGGGAACTGCATCAGGGGTCCCAGCGCGTCCAGGACCTCTGGGACACCCTGCGGGTCGGACAGGTTGTCGCCCGTGTTGATCACGAAGTCCGGGCGCAGGCCGGCCAGCGCCTGCAGCCAGCGTTGCTTCTTGCGCTGACCGCTCACCATGTGGATGTCGGACACCTGGAGTACCCGCAGCGGGCGCACGCCCGGGGGGAGGACCGGGACCGTCACCCGTCGGAGGCGGAAGGAGCGGGCCTCGAAGCCCGCCGCGTACGCCAGCCCGGCGGCGCCAGCCGCCATGATTCCCAGGGGTACTCCGTATCGCGCGCGCATGTGTCCATCGTGTCAGACCGGGGATCACCGCGGAGACCGGCCGCCGTCCAAAACGACAGGCGTACGGACCAGTACACCTGCGACAATCGACGCCATGACCACCACGCTCAAGTCGAAGCTGCAGGACGACCTCAATGCCGCGATCAAGGAGCGCGACGAGCTCCGCTCCTCGACGCTCCGGTTGACGCTCGCCGCGATCACCAAGGAGGAGGTCGCGGGCAAGGAGAAGCGGGAGCTCTCCGACGACGAGGTTCTCAAGGTGATCACTCGTGAAGCGAAGAAGCGCCGCGAGGCCGCGGACGCCTTCGCTCAGGGCGGACGTGGCGAACAGGCCGAGCGGGAGAAGGCGGAAGGCGAGGTGCTCGCCGCGTACCTGCCCAAGCAGCTTTCCGATGATGAGCTGAACGCGATCGTGGCCCAGGCGGTGGAAGAGGCGAAGGCGGCCGGTGCGGAGGGGCCGCGTGCCATGGGCGCCGTCATGAAGATCGTGAATCCGAAGGTGGCCGGCCAGGCCGAGGGCGGTCGCGTCGCCGCGGCGGTGAAGAAGCTGCTTCAGGGCTGAGCGACGGCGAAGACGGGCACGGCGACGCGGTGGCGCCAACAGCGCGACGCTGACGGCACACGACGGCGCCCCCAGCGGCAGTGGCGACGGCCGAGTACGGCTGCGGGGCCGCACCCCTGAAGGGTGCGGCCCCGCAGCCGTACTCGCCGGGTCCGAGGTCCCGGGACGGACCTCGGGCCTAGCCCCGTCGACCTCCGAAGCCGTTCCCGTTGCCGCCGCCGTTGCTCTGGCCCTGGATGAGGTTCCCGGGGAAGGAGAACGTCGGCGCCGGTGCCGTGCCGCCGGTGGTGCCTCCTGCGGTGCCGCCGCCGGTCGTGCCTCCGTCAGCCGGGCCGCCGATCAGTCCGCCGATCAGCCGGCCGGTGGTGTCGCCGTTGTGCCCGTCGTCCCTCTTCCCGTGGCCTCTTCCCTGGCCGTTCCCGCTGGCGTTGCCGTCGGGGATGTCGACCAGGTGGAAGTCCTCGACGGGCTTGCTCTCCAAGGCGCCGGACATCATGTCGCGCCAGATCGGACCCGGGACCTCACCGCCGAACACCTTCGCGTGCGAAATGCCGCCGATGGTGATGTCGATCATCTTTCGGTGGTGGGCCGGGTCGCCGACCCAGACTGCGCCCGCCATGTTCGGGGTGTAGCCGACGAACCAGGCCGCGAAGCGCTCGTCCGTGGTGCCCGTCTTGCCGGCGCTCGGGCGGCTGCCGAGGCCGGCCCGCTGACCCGTACCGTCCTCGACCACGCCCTTGAGGAGCGTGGTGACCGTGTCGGCGGTCTTCTCCGACATCGCGCGTGAGCAGGTCGACTTCGGCACCGGCAGGGACGTCTGCTTGCTGCCGGTCTTCCGGGTGACCGACTCGATGGCGACCGGCGTGCAGTACATCCCGCGCGTGGCGAAGGTGGCGTACGCGTTGGCCATGGTCAGCGGGGACATCTCCTGCGTGCCGAGCGCGATGGAGGGGGCCTGCTTGATCGCGTTGCCGTCCGCGCGCTCCACGCCCATCTTCTTGGCCATCTTGATGACCGGGCAGATGCCGATGTCGCTGATCAACTGCACGTAGTAGGTGTTGACCGACTTGGCGGTCGCCTCCTTCATGCTGTACGGGCCGTGTTCCGACGCGTTCTCGTTCTTGAGGGGGGAGGGCTTCTTCGGATCGTCGCGCCAGATCTTGCCGTCACACGCGGCCACGGGCGTCGGGTACATCATCTGGTACGGCGACGAGTACTCCTGCGTCGCGGGTTTGCCGCCCTCGATGGCGGCCGCCGCGACGATCGGCTTGAACGTCGAACCGGGTTGGTAGCCGACGCCGCCGCCCATGTCCTGGTTCACGGACAGGTTGAGCGTCGTCTCGTGTTCGGAGGCGTTCATGCCGTACGGCCGGGACTGCCCCATGGCGAGGATCCTGCCCGTGCCGGGTTCGACGATGGTCGCGGCGGTCGCCACGTCGTCGCCCTTGTAGACGTGGTCCTTGATGGATGCCTGCACGGACTGCTGTGCCTGCGGGTCGAGTGTCGTACGGATCGTCAGCCCGCCCCGGTTCCACAGCTTCGCCCGGGCTGCCTTCGTCTTGCCGAAGACCGGGTCGGTCAGGACGACCTCGCGCACGTAGTCGCAGAAGAAACCGGCTCCCTGGACCGCGGTGATGCAGCCGTTCTTGGGTCGGCTGGGGTGCAGTCCGAGCGATTTCTCCTTGGCCTGGTCCGCCTCCTTCTGGGAGATGTCGCCGACCTCGGCCATGCGCTGCAGGACGACGTTGCGCCGCTTGGTGGCCTCCGCCTCGTCGTTGATCGGGTCGTAGCGGCTCGGGGACTGCACGATGCCGGCCAGGAGGGCGGCCTGCTGGAGGTTCAGGTCCTTGGCGTGCTTGGAGAAGTAACGCTGGGAAGCGGCCTCGACACCGTAGGCCTGCTCGCCGAAGAACGTGATGTTCAGGTAGTTTTCGAGGATCTTCTTCTTGCCGAGCTTGTCCTCGATCTGGATCGCGTACTTCAGTTCGCGGATCTTGCGGCCGAGGGTCTGCTGGGTGGCCTGGGCGACCTTGGTCGGGTCGTCGCCGGCCTCCTCGATGAAGTAGTTCTTCACCAGCTGCTGGGTGAGGGTGGAGGCGCCCTGGGTGACCCCGCCTTCCTGCGCGTTCTTGTTCAGGGCGCGCAGGACGCCTTTGAGGTCGACCGCACCGTGCTGGTAGAAGCGCGAGTCCTCGATCGCAACGATCGCCTTCTGCATGTACGGCGAGATGTCCTTGAGGTCGACCACCGTACGGTCGCGGGAGTAGACGGTCGCGATCTGCTTCCCCTGGCTGTCCAGGATGGTTGTGCGCTGACTGAGCTGGGGGCTCTTGAGGTTGGCCGGGATCTCGTCGAAACTCTCGACCGAGCCCTTCGCCGCGAGACCCAGCGCGCCGGCGGCGGGCAGTGCGAGGCCCGCCATCACGGCTCCGGCGAGCACACTGACACCGAGGAACTTGGCGGCCTGCTGCATGGTCGACAGACCACCGCCCGAGCGCTTCTTTGGCATGAGGGCAGCCTAATCCGTACTGTTGAGCGTTCCGATGGAGCGACCGCCTCTCGGGATGTTCCGACTACCGGATCGTGATGTACCAAGTGACGCACCAGGTGACGTACCGCATGATGCGTGAGGTTATGCACCGGGTCGTCCATCGGGCGGGGGGCCGGTCGACGTCCAGCTGAGGGGGCCGACCCGCATCACGGCGTGGCAAAGCACGCCGCTCGCGTTCGTATTTTCCGGACACACGCGAAGGCCTTGGCCTAAGCTGCTCTCAACTGTCACAGCCGTGCCGTCACCTAGGAGTACGTGCGGCACCCCCGAAACGTTCTGGGTGCGCCCCGATTTTCTGAGGGACGTGTCCGAATTCGCCTCGCGTGTCACTCGGCGTCCGGCGTGACGCACCACAGCTGCCCCGGAATGCCGGGATAGTCGTGTATGTCGCCAGCTCACTCCCGCGGGTGATCTGCCGCTTACCCATAGTCCGTTCGGGCCATTCAAGATTGGGCCCGAAGGGGGTGTTGCGCTGTGCCTACCTTCCGTAACGTCCTCAACTGGCGGCGGTGAATATGCCGCTGCCGCCGTGGGGGAGCCTCGATTCGGGAGAGGACGGCGCCGGTATGGGCTGGGTAACCGACTGGAGTGCGCAGGCTGCCTGTCGCACTACTGATCCGGATGAACTGTTCGTTCAGGGAGCAGCGCAGAACAGGGCCAAGGCGGTGTGCACGGGATGTCCGGTGCGCACTGAGTGTCTGGCTGATGCGCTGGACAACCGCGTCGAATTCGGCGTGTGGGGAGGCATGACGGAGAGGGAACGCCGCGCGCTGCTGCGCCGGCGGCCTACGGTGACCTCTTGGCGCAGGTTGCTGGAAACCGCCCGCTCGGAGTATGAGCGAGGCGCGGGGATCGTTCCCCTCGACAACGACGAGGTGTACGAGCACTACGCGGCCGTGAGCTGAGGGCATCGCCCTCCGGCGCGTCCTCGAACGCATGGCTCCGACCCGGCATACGCTGCCGGAAGCTGCAGCCGAGTGCCCCGGGAAGCGCGGTCGGGCATACACCCGGGGAGAATCCGACGGGGCGCACGTCCTCGGAGGTATCGACTGGGCCACGCCTCCGAAGATGCCTAGGGTTTAGGCCTCGTAAGACGTCAGCCGGGCGTGTCGCGCGGAGAGTGCCGGAGAACGCCGGTCTGCCGCAAGCCACGGGAAGCGCCGGCCGGGCGGAAAACGCCCGGGGGAGCCACGGGCCACCCACGGCCTGCGCGTTGCGTTCCGTAGGGCCGTGCAGGGGAACGCGCCGTGTGTGACTCCCCGCGTACGGTTGCTGGCAGCCGCCGGCTCACCGGGCATGCCGGCTGTGCGCGCTAGGACGGTTCCGCCCGTCCCGCCGCGCCTGCTGCCAGCTGGTTGCCGATGTCACGTAGGCCCGCGAGGTCGTGCACGTCGCCGGGCAGCGCGGGGACGTCTACCACCGCCACCTCGGGGTGGCGGGCGGTGAAACGATCACGCGTGCGCTGCTCACGGGAGAGCAGCTGCATGCGCTCGGCATGCAGCCTCAGCAGGCCTGCGGTGAGCTGGTCGACGGAACGCGTCGCGTCGGCGGGGGAGCCTTCCTCAGGAGTGGTCTCACCGGTCGCTGTGCCACCGGTTGTGCTTTCTGTCGTCGTTCCACCGGTCGTGGGTCCAGCGGTCGGGGTACCGCCGGTTGTGCTCTCAGGCGCGGGAGTGCGTGAACTGCCATACGTGTCGGGAGAGTTACGGAGTCCAGCTTTCCCTTCCCCTTGATCCACAATGCGAGGGTCCTCAAGATTTTCCGCGGCGGCGAGCGCCCGTTCGGCGGACAGCCGGTCGGCTTCACTGCCGTGGACCCGGTTCAACACCAGGCCGACCAGGGGCATGTCCTCCTCGGCCAGCCGCTCCACGAAGTACGCGGCCTCGCGCAGCGCGTCCCGCTCCGGGGCCGCCACCACCAGGAAGGCCGTACCCGGCGCCTGGAGCAGTCTGTACGTGGCGTCCGCGCGCGTGCGGAATCCGCCGAACGTGGTGTCCATCGCGGCCACGAACGTCTGCACGTCCTTCAGCAGCTGACCGCCCAGCAGCTTGCCCAGCGTGCCGGTCATCATCGACATGCCGACGTTCAGGAATTTCATGCCGGCGCGTCCACCCAGCTTGGCGGGTGCGGTGAGCAGACGGATCAGACGGCCGTCCAGGAAGGAGCCGAGCCGCTTGGGCGCGTCCAGGAAGTCCAGCGCCGAGCGGGACGGCGGGGTGTCGACCACGATCAGGTCCCACTCCTCCTTCGCCCGCAGCTGGCCGAGCTTCTCCATCGCCATGTATTCCTGCGTGCCCGCGAAGCCCGCAGAGAGCGACTGGTAGAAGGGGTTCGCAAGGATCGCGGCCGCCCTCTCGTGGTCCGCGTGCGCCTCCACGACCTCGTCGAAGGTGCGCTTCATATCGAGCATCATGGCGTGGAGTTCGCCGTCGCCGTCGGTGCCCTTCACCCGGCGCGGCACATTGTCGAGTGAGTCGATACCCATCGACTGGGCCAGCCGCTTGGCCGGGTCGATGGTCAGGACGACCACCTTGCGGCCCCGCTCGGCCGCCCGCAGGCCGAGGGCCGCCGCGGTTGTCGTCTTGCCGACCCCGCCCGAGCCGCAGCACACCACGATCCGCGTCCCCGGGTCGTCCAGCAGCAGGTCGACGTCGAGCACGCGCGCGGGGGAAAGATGACGGGCTGATTCCAGCGCTTTGGCCGGGTCCGGACTCATGACAACCCCTGCTTCCGCAGCTCGGTGGCGAGTTCGTACAGGCCCGCCAGGTCCATGCCCTCGGTGAGCTGCGGCAGTTCACCCAACGGCAGTCCCAGCTCGCCGAGGGCCGCGCGCTGTTCTCGCTCCAGCGCATACCGCTCGGCGTACTCCGCGGCCTGCCGTAGCAGCGGATCCACCAGCTTCTCCGCGTTCCCACCCCGCCGTGCGCCGCCGAGCCCGGCGGACGAAAGGGCCCGGGCGATCGAGGAACGCTCGATGGTTCGTACGAGTTCCAGATCAGTCGCGTCCAGTGCCTGCGGCCGGACCATGTTCACGATGACCCGGCCCACCGGCAGCCGCGCCGCTCGGAGTTCGGCGATGCCGTCGGCCGTCTCCTGTACCGGCATTTCCTCCAGCAGCGTCACCAGGTGCACGGCCGTCTCCGGCGACTTCAGCACCCGCATCACCGCCTGAGCCTGATTGTGTATCGGGCCGATCTTCGCCAGGCCCGCCACCTCGTCGTTGACGTTCAGGAAGCGGGTGACGCGGCCGGTCGGCGGGGCGTCCATGACGACGTAGTCGTACGTGAACGTGCCGGACCGGTCCTTGCGGCGCACCGCTTCGCACGCCTTACCGGTCAGCAGGACGTCTCTGAGACCGGGCGCGATGGTGGTGGCGAAGTCGATCGCGCCGAGCTTCTTCAGGGCCCGGCCCGCGCCGCCCAGTTTGTAGAACATCTGGAGGTAGTCCAGAAGGGCCCGTTCGGGATCGATGGCCAGTGCGTACACCTCGCCGCCCCCGGGAGCGACGGCGATCTTCCGCTCCTCGTAGGGCAGCGCCTCGGTTTCGAAGAGCTGTGCGATGCCCTGCCGGCCCTCGACTTCCACGAGAAGCGTCCGCTTCCCCTCGGTCGCGAGGGCCAGCGCGAGGGCGGCGGCGACCGTCGTCTTTCCGGTCCCGCCCTTGCCGCTGACGACCTGGAGCCTGCTCACGCCTTCGAGACTAACCAGTCAGGCCGACGGTCACGCGGGAGGCTGTGGATAACGGCGCTTGGGTCGCTCACATCTTCGGTGAAAACGTGGCGGCCGTCTGCTGCGACCGGGGGCGCCACCATCCTGTGCGGGGCGGTGCAGGTCCCTGTGCGGGGCGGCACCGTCCACCGTGGACGGTAGCGCCCGTGGTCGGCCGCCTGCCCCAGGGGGCGCAGCGGCTACAGTCGCCCATATGACCAAGTGGGAATACGCAACCGTGCCGCTGCTCGTCCACGCGACGAAGCAGATTCTGGACAACTGGGGTGAGGACGGCTGGGAACTCGTCCAGGTCGTGCCCGGGCCCAACGACCCCGAACAGCTCGTGGCCTACCTGAAGCGGGAGAAGCAGGCATGAGCGCGATCGAGGCCAAGCTGGCCGGACTGGGTCTGGCGCTGCCGGAGGTGGTACCACCGCTGGCCGCCTACCAGCCGGCCGTGCAGTCCGGTGCCTATGTGTACACCGCCGGTCAGCTGCCGATGGTGGAGGGCAAGCTGCCGGTCACCGGCAAGGTCGGCGCCGAGGTCACCCCGGAGGAGGCCAAGGAGCTGGCCCGCACCTGCGCGCTGAACGCGCTGGCCGCCGTGAAGTCCGTCGTCGGAGACCTGGACCGCATCGCACGCGTGGTGAAGGTCGTGGGCTTCGTCGCCTCGGCGTCCGACTTCACCGGGCAGCCCGGTGTCGTCAACGGCGCTAGCGAACTGCTCGGCGAGGTCCTCGGCGACAAGGGCGTGCACGCCCGCAGCGCGGTCGGCGTCGCAGTGCTGCCGCTGGACGCGCCGGTGGAGATCGAGATCCAGGTCGAGCTGGTTCCGTAGGCCCGCCCGACGGGCCTTTGACCTCGGGCACCTCTCGAACATTCGCCCGGTACGGGATAGCCTCCGGCCATGGCGAATGGGCAGTGGTATCCCCCTGAGTGGCCGGACCGCATCCGCGCGCTCGCGGACGGCACCCTCACCCCGGTGTCCCCCCGGCGCGCGGCCACGGTGCTGCTGCTGAAGGACACCGAGTCCGGCCCGGTCGTCCACATGCTGCGCAGGCGCGCTTCCATGGCCTTCGCCGGGGGCGCGTACGCGTATCCCGGTGGTGGTGTCGACCCGCGCGACGACGACCGCCGCGTCCGCTGGGCGGGTCCCCCGCGCGCGTGGTGGGCGGACCGTCTCGGCGTCGACGAGACGGGCGCCCAGGCGGTCGTCTGCGCGGCCGTGCGGGAGACGTACGAGGAGGCGGGCGTGCTGCTCGCCGGGCCCGACGCTGACTCGGTGATCGGCGACACCACCGGCACGGACTGGGAGGCCGACCGGGCCGCCCTGGTTGCGCGTGAGCTGTCGTTCGCCGAGTTCCTGGACCGGCGCGGCCTGGTGCTGCGCTCGGACCTGTTGGGCGCCTGGACCCGCTGGATCACCCCGGAGTTCGAGGCCCGCCGCTACGACACCTGGTTCTTCGTGGCAGCCCTCCCCGCAGGACAACGTACTCGGAACGCCTCCACGGAGGCCGACCGTACGGTGTGGATCCGCCCCGCAGAGGCCGCCGCCGGCTACGACGCGGGCGAGCTGCTGATGATGCCGCCCACCATCGCCACCCTGCGCCAGCTGCTCCCGTACGGTACCGCCGCCGCGGCGCTCGCCGCGGCGCCCGCGCGCGACATGACGCCGGTGCTGGCCAGCGCCCGTCTCCAGGACGGCGAGATCGTGCTGTCCTGGCCGGGGCACGACGAGTTCACCCAGCACGTCCCGACCGCGCAGACCCCGTCCGCGGGAGGCCCCGCATGACCGACGCAGCAGCTCTGCCGGGTCAGCCCCGGGGCGGAGTCCTCTCGGGCCCGGCGACCGAGCGGGCCGTCAACGTCCTCGCGCCCAATCCCTCCGCGATGACCCTGGACGGCACCAACACCTGGATCGTCGCCGAGCCCGACTCCGACCTGGCCGTGGTGATCGACCCGGGGCCGCTGGACGACGGGCACCTGCGCAATGTCGTGGAAACGGTCGAGAAGGGCGGTAGACGGATAGCCCTGACCCTGCTCACCCACGGTCACCCGGACCACGCCGAGGGCGCCACCCGCTTCGCGGAACTGACCGGCACACCGGTGCGCGCGCTCGATCCGGCACTGCGGCTCGGCGACGAAGGCCTGGCAGCCGGGGACGTGATCACCGTGGACGGCCTGGAACTGAGGGTCGTACCGACCCCCGGGCACACCGCGGACTCCCTGTGCTTCCACCTGCCTGCCGACCGGGCCGTGCTGACCGGCGACACCGTACTGGGGCGCGGTACGACGGTCGTGGCGCACCCCGACGGGCGGCTCGGTGACTACCTGGACTCCCTACGCCGTCTGAGGTCCCTCACGGTGGACGACGGGGTGCACACGGTCCTGCCGGGCCACGGGCCGGTCCTGGAGGACGCCCAGGGTGCCGTGGAGTTCTACCTCGCCCATCGCGCGCACCGCCTCGCCCAGATCGAGACGGCCGTGGAGGACGGCTACCGTACCCCGGTCGAGGTCGTGGCACACGTGTATGCCGATGTGGACCGCTCGTTGTGGCCGGCGGCGGAACTGTCGGTGCGGGCCCAGCTGGAGTATCTGGGTGAGCACGGGCTGATCTGACCCGGTTGCGTGGGCCCGGCCGACGGGCTCGGTCCGGTCAGTCGCGGGCGTGCCCGGGCAGGCTCGGCATCAGGACCGGTCGGCCGGGCGAGGCGGATGGGGCGTTGGCCGATCCCGGCCTGGCCGGTCCAGCCTGAGCGACGCAGCGCCAGCGCCGCGTGTCCAGTGCCGCGGCCTAGTCCTCCGGGCGAGGGGCCTTCACACCGTGGACGCGTGCGTACTCCGTGGCGAGCCACGGGCCCAGGTCATCGGTGTACGTGCGCAGCACGTCGGAGTCGCCGACCGGCTCGTAGCCGTGCTCCGCCGCCCTGCGCAGCTGTGCGCCCCGCTGCGGGTAGAAGGCGGCGAACACCTCGGCCATCTCCCGCAGGTCGCTGGTCCATCCCTGCCAGCGGGGCATCACGAGCGTGAAGCCGGTGCGGACGAGGTGCCGGGACAGGAAGCGCACCAGCGGACGGCGGGCCTCCTCGGTGTCCTCGGCCGCGCTGATCCGCTCCCGCCAGTGCGGCAGCCACCGGGCGAGGTCGCCGTTGGTCTCGCGGGCGAGCAGGGAATCGGGACGGTAGCGGGGGAGCTGGGCGGCGAGGTCGTCGCCGAGCAGCGGGGTGCACAGGCAGGCGACGAACCAGCCGAGGTCGTGGCGCTCCAGGTCGCTCAGCAGCCGCTCCTTGCCGTACAGCAGTGTGCCGACGCCGTCGACCTGCGGGAACTCGCCGTCGACCGCCGCACTGAGCGACAGGACGGCGTCCCGGTCAGCGCCGGTCGGCTCCTCCCGGAGCGCGACCAGCAGATCCAGGTCGCTGCGCCCCACGCGCGCGGTACCACGCGGAATCGACCCGTACAGGTATGCGCTGTGCAGCCGTCCCCCGAAGACGTCCAGGAGCCGGTCGCGGGCCGCGGCCACGGCCGGGCGAAAGGCGTCCGCCACGCGCGCGAGGGAACCTTCGCGCTCCATGAAGCCCTGAGCATCGAGACCTGTGGGGCGGATCGTTTCAGCCATGGCTGCACTATGCCTGTCCGCGCAGGTCCGGAGCCATCGAGGACGCCGGGGAGCGGAACCCATCGGGGGTTGCTGCACGCAGGAACGCAGCCACCTCGGGAACGCAGCCGTTTGGGGCACGCAGTCACCTCGGGAACGAGGCCGTTTGGCGGAACGCAGCCGTTTTGGGAACGAGGCCGTGCGCGCAGGTGCGGGGGCAGCAGCCCCCGGAAACCTCAACGCGAACGCTTCGCCAGCCTTTCCACGTCCAACAGGATCACGGCTCGCGCCTCCAGGCGAAGCCATCCGCGCTGGGCGAAGTCCGCCAGAGCCTTGTTCACGGTCTCGCGAGAGGCGCCGACCAACTGGGCCAGCTCTTCCTGGGTGAGGTCGTGGACGACGTGGATGCCCTCCTCGGACTGCACGCCGAAGCGGCGGGACAGGTCCAGCAGCGCGCGCGCCACACGGCCGGGGACATCGGAGAAGACCAGGTCGGACATGGCGTCATTGGTCTTGCGCAGTCGGCGGGCGACGGCACGCAGCAGGGCGCCGGCCACCTCGGGCCGGACGTTCAGCCAGGGCTGGAGGTCGCCGTGGCCCAGGCCCAGCAGCTTGACCTCGGTCAGCGCGGTCGCGGTCGCGGTACGCGGGCCCGGGTCGAACAGCGACAGCTCGCCGATCAGCTCACCGGGGCCGACGACGGCGAGCATGTTCTCGCGGCCGTCGGGCGAGGTGCGGTGCAGCTTCACCTTGCCCTCGGTGACGACGTACAGCCGGTCACCGGGGTCGCCCTCGTGGAA
Source organism: Streptomyces pluripotens (assembly GCF_000802245.2). Lineage (NCBI taxonomy): Bacteria > Bacillati > Actinomycetota > Actinomycetes > Kitasatosporales > Streptomycetaceae > Streptomyces > Streptomyces pluripotens. The sequence goes on along the minus strand of NZ_CP021080.1, from coordinate 3,167,297 downwards.
CAGGGAGTCGCCACGCGCGAGGGTCACCTCGCTCATGGAGGCGCGGAGCTCCGCGGCCTGCTCGTCGTCGAGTGCCGCGAAGAGCGGGTTGCGCCGCAGAACGTCGTCCACGAGTTCTCTCCTTGTCGACCTGCTCAGGGGATCTTGCTCCCCCGTGTGCCAGGGGACCGTGTTCCCCATTTTGCCGGACGGTCCAAACAGTGTGATCTGTCACAAGGATGCCGCACAGGTGTCCCGAGGTAAGCGTCAGGGGTCCAATCGGGGACTGTTCTTCCGGGTCCGCAGCGGCGGCAGCCGCCGGACCCGGGGATCGCCGGAGGCCCAAATCGCCGGTAGGACACCGGCGGAGACGGTGGTCCGGGACCGTCCGCGTGGCCGCAACCAACGATTCCGCTGTGGGCGAACAGCATCCCGGGTGTGCGATAAATCGGGCGAATTGGGGCGGGTGGCCGCGCGGAGACCTGTCCCGCTCGCCTCGGACCCGGCCGGGGCCGGCGGGCCGGCGTTCGTCGGGGCACCCGTCGTCCGCCGGCTCCGGACCGTGTTCAGCCCGGCGGGCCTCCACGAAGCCGCCTGTGTGGGGCTACGCGGGCGCCGCGCCGTACGGTTGCGCGCCGGTCCGGCGGGGCCGTATCGGCCGTGTGACCCCTCGGGCGGAAGCCGCAGGACCTCGCCCAGCCCTGTGGGTCGGGCCCCGCAGTGCCGTGCGGCCCCGCGTCCTGGTGATCGGCCACCAGCGCCCGATCGGTCGGCGTAGCCTTCGTGCATGGCAGTGAGCAAGGTGCGCAAGGCGGTCACGGCGGTGCCCAAGGCCGTGAAGCCGTGGAAGCCCGAGTCGCGGACGGCGCTCGTACGCCGAGCACGCAAGATCAACCGTGAACTCGCCGAGGTGTACCCGTACGCCCACCCCGAACTGGACTTCGAGAACCCCTTCCAACTGCTGGTCGCTACCGTCCTGTCGGCCCAGACCACCGACCTGCGCGTCAACCAGACCACTCCGGCGCTCTTCGCCAGGTTCCCGGTTCCCGAGGACCTGGCCGCGGCCAACCCGGAGGAGGTCGAGGAGATCTTGCGCCCCTGTGGCTTCTTCCGGGCCAAGACCAGGTCGGTCATAGGGTTGTCCAAGGCGCTCGTGGAGGACTTCCGCGGTGAGGTGCCGGGGAAGCTGGAGGAACTGGTCAAGCTGCCCGGTGTCGGCCGCAAGACCGCCTTCGTCGTCCTCGGTAACGCTTTCGGGCGGCCCGGGATCACTGTGGACACGCACTTCCAGCGGTTGGTGCGGCGCTGGAAGTGGACCGAGGAGACCGAGCCGGACAAGATCGAGGCCGCCGTCGGCTCGCTGTTCCCGAAGAGTGCGTGGACCGATCTGTCCCATCACGTGATCTGGCACGGCCGCCGTATCTGCCACGCCCGCAGGCCCGCCTGCGGTGCCTGCCCCATCGCCCCGCTCTGTCCGGCCTACGGCGAGGGCGAGACCGATCCGGAGAAGGCGAAGAAGCTCCTGAAGTACGAGAAGGGCGGCTTTCCCGGCCAGCGGCTCAAGCCCCCGCAGGCCTACCTCGACGCGGGCGGCAGGCCGGCGCCGCCACTGGGGGTCGCGTAACGGAACGATCGCGGGGCGCTCGGGCGTGGGACAGGCGGATCGAGGGGGAGCGACGGGGCGGCGATGACGAGGGACAGCGAGACGAGGAATCGCGAGATCGGGGCGAGCAACAGCGGGCCGATGGCCGGTCGGGCGAGACCCGGTGAAACACGGGGTGGCTCGGTGATGCTGAGCAGAGCTGGGCTGCCGGACTGGCTGGACCCGGTGGCGCGGGCTGCCGAGACGGTCGAGCCCTTGCAGCTCAGCCGCTTTCTGCCGCCGGACAACGGCTCGGGGCGGCAGTCCGCCGTGCTGATCCTCTTCGGTGAGGGCGAGCGTGGCCCTGAGCTGCTCTTGATGGAGCGCTCAGGTTCTCTGCGCTCGCACGCCGGGCAACCGTCCTTCCCGGGCGGGGCGCTTGATCCGGAGGACGGTGACCCGCGGGGCGACGGGCCGCTGCGAGCCGCACTGCGCGAGGCCGAGGAGGAGACCGGCCTCGATCCGACCGGTGTGCAGCTCTTCGGTGTCCTGCCCGCCCTCTACATCCCGGTCAGCGGCTTCGTCGTCACGTCAGTGCTGGGCTGGTGGCGCAAACCCAGCCCGGTCGGCGTCGTCGATCCGAACGAGACCGCGCGCGTGTTCACCGTCCCCGTGGCAGATCTCACGGACCCCGACAACCGGGCCACCACCGTGCATCCCAGCGGGCACCAAGGCCCGGCATTCCTGGTCGAATCGGCCCTGGTGTGGGGCTTCACGGCCGGGGTGATCGACCGCCTGCTGCATTTCGCCGGCTGGGAACGTCCATGGGACAGAGACAAGCAGGTCCCGCTCGGCTTGCGCTCATGACAGGGTGTCGTACGTGAACGTGCTGGACATCCTGTTGCTGGTCGCGGCCGTGTGGTTCGCGGTGGTGGGCTACCGCCAGGGCTTCGTCGTCGGCATCCTGTCGGTGATCGGGTTCCTGGGCGGCGGCCTCGCCGCCGTGTACGCGCTGCCCGTCATCTGGGGGGCAGTGACCGACAACGCGGACGTCGGTACCACCGCGGCCGTCGTGGCCGTCGTCGTCATCATCGTGTGCGCCTCCGTCGGCCAGGCCCTGACCACCCACCTCGGCAACAAACTGCGCCGGTACATCACCTGGTCCCCGGCCCGTGCCCTGGACGCCACCGGTGGCGCGCTCGTCAATGTCGTCGCGATGCTGCTGGTCGCCTTCCTGATCGGCTCCGCGTTGGCCGGCACCACTCTGCCCACGCTCAGCAAGGAAGTGCGCGACTCCAAGGTGCTCCTCGGCGTCTCCCGGGTGCTACCCGCTCAAGCCGGCACCTGGTTCGCGGACTTCTCCGCCGTCCTTGCGCAGAACGGTTTCCCGCAGGTCTTCAGCCCCTTCGTCAACGAGCCGATCAAGGATGTCCAGCCCCCGGACCCGGCTCTCGCGAGCAGTCCGATCGCCAGCCTGGCCCAGCGTTCCATCGTCAAGGTGACCGGGACCGCGCAGAGCTGCGGCAAGGTGCTGGAGGGCACCGGCTTCGTTTTCGCCGATCGCCGTGTCATGACCAATGCACATGTCGTCGGCGGTGTGGACGCGCCGACCGTGCAGATAGGCGGCAAGGGCCGCACATACGACGCGAAGGTCGTCCTGTACGACTGGAAGCGCGACATCGCCGTCCTCGACGTACCGGACCTGAAGGCGACCGCGCTCAGGTTCTCCGGGCGGGACGCGGCCGGAGGGAACGGCGCGATCGTCGCGGGTTTCCCGGAGAACGGCTCGTACGACGTGCGCGCCGCGCGCGTGCGCGGGCGTATGACGGCCAATGGTGCGGACATCTACCACCGCGGCACCGTCAGCCGTGACGTCTACTCGCTCTACGCGATCGTACGGAAGGGCAACTCCGGTGGCCCGCTGCTCACACCCGACGGCAAGGTGTATGGCGTGGTGTTCGCGAAGTCGCGTGACGACGCCAACACCGGCTACGCCCTGACGGTGGACGAGATCCGGCCCGACATCAACCGGGGACGTACGGCGAACGAGCAAGTGGGTACGGACAGCTGCGCCCTGTAGGGGTTCCTGCGGACCTCTGGGGTGCCCTGCGAGAGCACCGCGTGGGAGCGTCCTTGGATGCCGGGCGCGGGTTTAGCTGCGCGGGTGGCGTAGACGCATCGAGACCCAGCGCGCCCGGCGACGCAGGATGCGCGGAATCCCCACCCGGAGGTCCGCTTCCGCGAGGTGCGGGGTGCCTCGCTGAGGCGTGCTCAGGCCAGCGGCCGAGCGGCGGTTGCGGGGTGCGTCACTGTGGTCGTGCGTCCAGCCCATACCTCGACGTCTGCCCCTGCCCCAAGGTCGATAACCTCCTGCGCGCCCCCTCAATTGGCGTATGCGGTAGGCATGTGGCCGTTCGGGGGACACGTGTTCAGGATCCGGATACACCATGCACGGAGTCCGTCACGGTGAGGTTACCGACTCCGCTCGGCCGTTGGTCCCACTCGGCCGGGGTGCCGCTCGGCTGCTGGTCGGGTGCGGTCACCGGTCGGGTTCGGCATCCTTCAGCCAGTTGATCAGCTCGGTGGAGAACACCACCGGGTCCTCCTCGTGCGGGAAGTGGCCGAGGCCGTCGAACAGCCGCCAGCGGTACGGGGCTTCGACGTACTCGCCCGAACCGGCCGCGCTGCGTGTGCGCGTCACCGGGTCAAGCGAGCCGTGCAGATGCAACGTGGGCACCCGCACCGGCCGTTTCATCCGGCGGTAGAACTGGATGCCGTCCGGGCGGGCCAGTGACCGCACCAGCCAGCGGTACGGTTCGATGGCGCAGTGCGCCGTGGACGGAATGCACATGGCCCGCCGGTACATCTGCACGGTCTCGTCCTCAGGCGTCCGAGGCCCGGACCAGTCCTGGATCAGACGTCCCACCAGTTCGGCGCCATCTGCGGTGAGTTGACGTTCCGGAAGCCACGGCCGCTGGAATCCCCAGATGTAGGAGTTGGCGGCCGTCTGCCGGGCGTCCCGCAGCATCGCCGCCCGCCAGCGCCTGGGGTGTGGCATCGACACCACGGCCAGTCGCCGGACGAGCTTGGGACGCATGGCCGCCGTCGTCCAGGCCAGATAACCGCCGAGGTCGTGGCCGACCAGGGCCGCGTCCGGCTCGCCGAGCGAGCGGATCACGCCCGTGACGTCCAGGGCGAGGTTTGCGGGGTCATACCCGCGGGGCGTGCGGTCGCTGCCGCCGACGCCGCGCAGGTCCATGGCGACCGCCCGGTAGCCGGCGTCCGCCAGTGCGACCAATTGGTGCCGCCAGGTCCACCAGAACTGCGGGAAGCCGTGGAGCAGCAGCACCAGGGGGCCGTCACCGAGTTCGGCGATGTGGAAGCGGGCGCCATTCGCGGCGACGTCCCGGTGGGTCACCCGGTGCCCGTGCGGGAGGTCGATCCGTACGACCGAAGAAGCGGCGGGGTCCGTCATGACGATGAGCGTGCCACAGCCTCGATGGCCTCGGGGGCCCGGCCCTCGGGCAGTTCCGGGCGCGGATGCGGCTTGGCGTTCTGCAGAACGCTCGCCGTCTCCTTCACCGAGGCCGCCACCTTCTGCGGGCCCTGGCCCTTCTTGGCCTTCTTCGCGAACGCCACGCCGACCAGTGTGAGAAGCACCGTCACCAGCACGTTGGCGAGGAAGGACAGCAGGAAGCAGATCGCCAGGTTCCAGCCGCTCCAGGTGCGGATGCCGTAGGCGAGGGCGAAGTTGAGCATCGGCAGGGAGAACACCAGGACCGCGCCCGCCACCGTGAACGCGCCACCGCTCACCGCGCCGCGTTTCACATCCTGTTTGAGCTGGGCCTTGGCCAGTGCGATCTCGTCGTGCACCAGCGCTGACAATTCGGTCGTCGCCGAGGCGAACAGCTGTCCGATGCTGCGTTCGGCGCCGACCGGGCTGCCGTCGGGTGCGCTCATCGCGTTCTCCCTCTGAGGTCTTCTCGTGCCGCAAGTGTGCCGTCCCGAGTGGCCGCCGTGCTCGCGCGGGGTCCCGTCGGGCGGCAGTCCTGCTCGGATGGCCGTCTTGTTTTGTACCGTCTCGTCAGATCATGCCGGACGGTCGCCCTCCTCGCCTGCCCCGCCTGGCACTTCCGCAAGCCCGTGGCGCGCGGCGGCCTCCTGCTCGGCGGCGATGCGTCGGTGTTCTGCGGCCTTGCGGTCGTGGATCTCGGCCATGCGCAGGTGGTACGCCGGGTTGTCCTGTTCGTACACGTCGGGTATGCCGTCGAGGTCTTCGTCTCGCTCCTCCTCCTCGCACAGTCGGCGGTACTTGGTGTTGCGTATCTTCAGCAGCACCGTCGCGCACACGGCAGCGATCAGGGATCCCATCAGGACCGCGGTCTTTACCTCGTCGGTGAGGACCGCGTTGCCGGCGAAGGCCAGTTCGCCGATGAGTAGCGAGACCGTGAAGCCGATCCCGGCCAGACAGGCGACCGCGAAGACGTCGGCCCAGGCGAGGTCGTCGCTGAGGGAGGCACGGGTGAAGCGGACGGTGAACCAGGTGCCGCCGAAGATGCCGACCGTCTTGCCGACGACCAGACCGAGGACCACTCCGAGTGTCTCAGGCTTGCCGAACACGTCCCCAAGCGATCCTGCGGAGATGGACACCCCGGCGTTGAACAGCGCGAACAGCGGGACGGCGAGCCCGGCGGACAGGGGCCGTACCAGGTGCTCGACGTGCTCCCCGGGCGACTGCTTCTCGCCCTCGCGGGTGGTGCAGCGCAGCATCAGACCCATCGCCACACCGGCGATGGTGGCGTGCACCCCGCTGTTGTACATCAGCGCCCAGATCACCAGGGCGAGCGGCACGTACACGTACCAGCCGCGCACGCCCTTGTGCAGCAGCAGCCAGAAGAGGGCGAGGCCGGCGGCGGCCCCGCCGAGCGCGACGAAGTTCAGCTGCTCCGTGAAGAAGACCGCGATGATCAGGATCGCGAAGAGGTCGTCGACGACGGCGAGGGTGAGCAGGAAGGCGCGCAGCGCGCTGGGCAGTGAGGTGCCGATGACTGCGAGGACGGCGAGCGCGAAGGCGATGTCGGTGGCAGTGGGTACGGCCCAGCCCTGGGTGGAGCCGCCCCCGATGACGTTGGTCAAGACGTAGACCAGCGCTGGTACGACCATGCCGCACAGCGCCGCCACCACGGGCAGCACGGCCGCCTTCGGATCGCGCAGGTCTCCGGCGACCAGCTCGCGTTTGAGTTCGATGCCGGCGACGAAGAAGAACACGGCGAGGAGGCCGTCCGCGGCCCAGTGGGCGACGGAGAGGTGCAGACCCAGGGCGCTGGGGCCGAAGTGGAAGTCGCTGACCGTCTCGTAGCTCTGGTGCAGGGCTGGGACGTTCGCCCAGATGAGTGCCGCGATGGCGGCGAGGAGCAGCAGGACGCCGCCGACGGTCTCGGTGCGCAGCGCGTCCGCGACGAAGGTCCGCTCGGGCAGGGACAGCCGTCCGAAGGCCTTGCGGGTGGGAGCGGGAGTGCGGGGCGCGGCCACGGCGGGACCTCCGGGTCGGTGGAGCGGTTCGTCTCAGCCGTCGCAAGGGTCGACGACGGCTCTGCCGACCAGACTTCCCGGCACGCCCTGGGATCGCCACTTTACCGGATTTTGGTGCTGGAAATTAGTGTGGCGAACGAAAGGGGCGGTTCGGTGCAGCGAACCGCCCCTCGTCCCTCTTGCTCAGTCCTCGCTCGGCGCGGCCGGGAGCTTGCTCTGGATGAGGTCCATGACGGTGGAGTCGGTCAGTGTGGTGACGTCACCGAGTTGGCGGTTCTCGGCGACGTCCCGCAGCAGACGTCGCATGATCTTGCCGGAACGGGTCTTCGGCAGCTCGGCCACCGGCAGGATTCGCTTGGGCTTGGCGATGGGGCCCAGCGTGGCGCCCACGTGGTCGCGCAGCCCCCTGAGGAGTGCCTCGTTCTCCGATGCCGAGCCGCGCAGGATCACGAACGCGACGATCGCCTGGCCCGTGGTCTCGTCGGCAGCGCCGACGACGGCCGCCTCGGCGACCGACGGGTGTGAGACGAGCGCCGACTCCACCTCGGTGGTGGAGATGTTGTGCCCGGACACGAGCATGACGTCGTCCACCCGGCCCAGCAGCCAGATGTCCCCGTCGTCGTCCTTCTTCGCGCCGTCACCGGCGAAGTACTTGCCTTCGAAGCGGGACCAGTAGGTGTCGATGAACCTCTGGTCGTCGCCCCAGATGGTGCGCAGCATCGACGGCCACGGCTCGGTCAGCACCAGGTAGCCACCGCCGCCGTTGGGCACCTCGTTCGCCTCGTCGTCCACGACGGTCGCACTGATGCCGGGCAGCGGGCGCTGCGCGGAGCCCGGCTTGGTCTCGGTCACGCCGGGCAGCGGTGAAATCATCATCGCGCCGGTCTCGGTCTGCCACCAGGTGTCGACGATGGGCGTACGGTCGGCACCGATGTGGTTGCGGTACCAGATCCACGCCTCGGGGTTGATGGGCTCTCCCACGGACCCCAGGATCCGCAGGGAGGACAGGTCGAACTTCGCGGGGATGTCGTCGCCCCACTTCATGAACGTCCGGATCGCGGTCGGCGCGGTGTAGAGGATCGTGACCTTGTACTTCTGCACGATCTCCCAGAACCGGCCCTGGTGCGGGGTGTCCGGGGTGCCCTCGTACATGACCTGGGTGGCACCGTTGGCCAGCGGCCCGTACACGATGTACGAGTGGCCAGTGACCCAGCCGACGTCGGCCGTGCACCAGTACACGTCCGTCTCCGGCTTGAGGTCGAAGACCGCCCAGTGCGTGTACGCCGCCTGGGTGAGGTAGCCACCGGAGGTGTGCAGGATGCCCTTGGGCTTCCCCGTCGTCCCGGAGGTGTAGAGGATGAACAGCGGGTGTTCCGCCTCGAACGCCTCGGGGGTGTGCTCGGCGGACTGCCGGCCGACCAGTTCGTGCCACCAGACGTCCCGCTCGGGGTCGAAGGCCACCTCTTGCCCGGTACGGCGCACCACGAGTACGTGCTCGACGTTGCCGACCTTCTCCACGGCCTCGTCCACGGCCGGCTTGAGGGCGGACGGCTTGCCGCGCCGGTAGCCGCCGTCGGAAGTGATGACGACCTTGGCATCCGCGTCCTGGATACGGGTTGCCAGCGCGTCCGCCGAGAAGCCGCCGAAGACGACCGAGTGCGCGGCACCGATCCTGGCCGAGGCCAGCATCGCGATCGCGGTCTCCGGGATCATCGGCATGTAGATGGCGACCCGGTCGCCCTTGCGGACGCCCAGCTCCAGCAGGGCATGAGCGGCCTTGGAGACCTCGTCCTTCAGCTCTGCGTAGGTGATCGAGCGACTGTCGCCGGGCTCACCCTCGAAGTGGATGGCGACGCGGTCGCCCCGGCCGGCCTCCACATGGCGGTCCACGCAGTTGTACGCGACGTTCAGCTCGCCGTCCTTGAACCACTGCGCGAACGGTGGGTTTGACCAGTCCAGCGTTTCGGTCGGTTCCTTGGCCCAGGCCAGTCGGCGGGCCTGCTCGGCCCAGAAGCCGAGCCTGTCAGCCTTGGCCTGTTCATACGCGTCCGCGGTGACGTTGGCGTGCGCGGCCAGGTCGGCGGGCGGCGCGAACCTGCGTTCTTCCTTGAGCAGGTTGGCCAGGCTTTCGTTGCTCACGACATCTCCCTTTCCAAGGGTGTCCGTTGTGTCCCAGGCCACAGCTCATCAGACGCGGGGGGCGATGACAAGGGTCGACCGAAAAATTGGTTTAGACCTGCCGGCCGGGGGTCGCTTCACACCGGACTGCGTGCCTCCTCATCTTCGGCGGCGACTTCCCCCTTGCTTGTGGTGGCACCCCACGTGGCACCTTCGGCCTTGCCGTCGGCGGTGCTTCTCAGGACGTCCTCGAAGGCTGTGTCTCCCGGAGCTTCTGCGAGCAGGTATGCCCGCGCCTCGCCCACGTGGAAGTACATCCCGTGCAGCTCCAGTTCCCCCTTGGCCAGTGCCCGGGCGACCGGGGGGTGCGCCCGTAGGTGGTCCAACTGCTGAACCACGTTGGTCAGGCACAGGTGCTCCACCGCGTCTGCGGGTGCCCGCCCGGCCAGCCGTGGCCGGGCGCGGCGGTCGTCGGCCATCCGCGCGAGGCTTGGCAGCCCGTGCCGCAGCCACCGCTGCAGCGGGGTGTTCGTGCTCGCGCTGCCGGTCGCGGTCAGTAGCGCCTGCATCGCCCCGCATCCGGAGTGCCCGCACACCGTGACGGAGCGCACCCCGAGCACGTTCACTGCGTACTCGATGGCGGCAGCCACCGAGTCGTCGCCGTGCTCCTCACCCGGTAGCGGGACCAGGTTGCCGATGTTGCGCACGACGAACAGATCGCCGGGACCACTGGCGGTGATCATCGACGTGACGAGTCGGGAGTCGGCACAGGTGAGGAAGAGGTGCGAGGGCCGCTGGCCCTCCTGGGCCAGTCGTGCCAGTTCCTCCCGCACCAGCGGCGCGGTGTTCCGTTGGAACGAGCTGATGCCGCGGGCTAGTTCACGGCCTGCTTCCTGTCCTCCCGGGGCCGTCGGACCGACCGCGGAGCAGGACTGGTGGTTGCGCCAGGGCGTCCAGGGCCGGCACCGGCACTCGGTGGACGGGGCCTGCTCGGTGGCTCGGATTCCGCCGCGCAGGCCCGATAGCTCGACCGTGCCGCCGCGCGCGGTGTGGGCGCTGCGCCAGTCCTGCAGCGACTCATACGCCGCGTGGTCCATGAACGAACCGTCCAACTCCACGACGGCGTGGCCGCCTTGGGGTACGAGATGCAGGGCTTTGCTCAGTCTGGGTACCGCGAGGAACGTCAGCTGGCCTCGGGCATGTACGTGATGAACCCCCTCCTTCACTTCGTGGGTGACGCGGGTGTGGGCGAGACGGTGCAGGGCGACGGCGACGGCCACGGCGATTCCGAGCAGCACGCCCTGGAGGACGCCGAGGACCACCACGCCGAGTGTGGTCGCGGCGTAGACCAGCGCTTCCCGGTGGCGGGTCACGGTGCGGATGTGGTGCAGGGACACCATCTGGATGCCGACGGCCATCACCAGGGCGGCGAGGGAGGCTAGCGGGATCGCCTCCAGGAGCGGGACCATCAGCAGCGCGGCGACTACTACGAGAACGCCGTGCAGCATCGTGGAGTTCCGGCTCACGGCACCTGATTTCACATTTGCGGTACTGCGCACGGCCACCCCCGCGACCGGCAGTCCGCCGAGCGCCCCGGAGACGATGTTGGCGGCGCCCTGACCCAGCAGTTCCCGGTCCAGATCAGAGCGGCCGATACGAGACTGCGGGCCGGGGCGGGAGGCGACAAGCTTGTCCACCGCCACCGCACCCAGCAGCGACTGCACACTGCACACCAGGGTGGTGGTCAGCACGGCGGCGGCGATGCCGAGCACCGGGCCCTCCGGCATCCCGGCCAGGGCGTGGCTGCTCCAGGAGGGCAGGTCGACCCGGGGCAGGGTCAGGCCGGTGACAGCCGCGGTCGAGGTTGCCCCGGTGACGGCGACGAGTGCGGCGGGCACCCGACCCAGCAACCGGCCGGCTCTTCCCGGAAGGCGTGGCCAGGTCAGCAGCAGGGCCAGGGTGATCGTGCTGATCGACACGGCGGCTGGGTGCAGGTGGGCCAACTGGCGCGGGAGGCCCCACAGGTTGGCCAGGACGGAGCTGTCCGGGCTGCCGCCGAGGACGATGTGCAGTTGGGCGACGGCGATGGTGATGCCGATGCCGGCGAGCATGCCGTGCACCACGGCCGGGCTGACCGCGAGTGCGCCGCGAGCCACCCGCAAGGAGCCGAGGGCGAGTTGGGCCAGACCGGCGAGGACGGTGATGCCGCAGGTCGTCCGCCAACCGTAGCGGTGGATCAGCTCGGCGGTGACGACGGTGAGTCCGGCGGCGGGGCCGCTGACCTGCAACGGGCAGCCTCCGAGCCGGCCGGCCAGGATTCCGCCCACGGCGGCGGCGACGAGACCTGCCTGGAGCGGGGCACCGGTGGCGAGGGCGATGCCGAGGGACAGCGGCAAGGCGATCAGGAAGACGGCGACGGCCGCGGACAGGTCGGCGCCCTCGACGGAGAACCGACGGCGTCGCCCTGACGGGGGACAGTGTGGCGGATGGGGTGGATGGGGTGGATGGGGGTGCTGGGATGGATGGGGGTGCTGGGTGTCATGGTGCGTGCAGGCTGACATGTTCCCGTCTCCTCCGGGCGGTGCGGTCGCGGACTGGTTGGGGCCCGCGTCATTGGGCGGGCTCGGTCGCGGCCGTGGGTCACGGCATGCAGTGGCGGGATGAATCAACGCTCGGTAAATGAATCGTAATGCAGAGTAAAGATGCGGCAAGGCTTTTCGGGGCAAGTGGCGTATTTCTTCACCTGTGCGGGCGAAGTGGGCATTTGATCGGCTTGTCGTACTAATTCCTTCTCGGTCCCGTGCGACCTTGGCGGCGCTGTCGGTGCAAGCCCGGCACATCACCAGAAAAGACCCTGGTCAGCGTTTGTCTGAGAGAAGGAAGAAGGTGGGCGGAACATGGCCGCCACCCAGAGGATCGCCGTGGGCACCATGGTCGCCGCGGCCTGTGCCGCGTCGCTCGCCGGTTGTGCGACCGGCTCCAAGGGTTCGAAGGAAGGGGCGTCTGGCCCCCAGAAGGGGGCACCGGCCCCCAAGAGCGTGGTCCGGTTGATCGGCGACGGATCCACCGCGTACACCGGCGCTCAGCCGCATCTACCCAGAGCCGAGCGGCTGAAGCCGGGGCAGAAGCCACCGCAGTTCGTCGTGTTCTCCTGGGACGGCGCGGGGGAAGACAGCCAGAAGTTGTTCTCGCACTTCCGCAAGGTCTCCAAAGAGAACCATGCGACCATGACGTACTTCCTCAGCGGCGTGTACATGCTGCCAGAGGAGAAGCGGGACCTGTACCGGCCGCCGCAGCACTCGCCGGGCCGCTCCGACATCGGCTTCAACGACGAGCAGGGCATCGCCGACACCGTCAAGCAGCTACGGCTGGCCTGGCTGGAGGGCAATGAGATCGGCACCCACTTCAACGGCCATTTCTGCGGCCCCGACGGCGGGGTCGGCACCTGGTCGGTAAACGAGTGGAAGAGCGAGATCTCCCAGGCCAAGCAGTTCGTGAAGACCTGGAAGACCAACACCGGCATGCACCAGGCCGCGCCGCTTCCCTTCGACTACGACAAGGAACTGATCGGCGCCCGCACCCCCTGCCTCGAAGGGCAGAAGAACTTCATGAAGGCCGCCCGTCAACTGGGGTTCCGCTATGACTCCAGCGGAGTCAACAACCAGGTGTGGCCCAAGAAGAAGGAGGGCCTGTGGGACCTGTCGATGCAACTGGTGCCCTTCCCTGGGCACACCTATGAGCAGTTGACCATGGACTACAACTTCATGGTCAACCAGTCCGGCACCGAGACCCAGGGCGATCCCAACAAGTTCGACTACTGGGGCGACCAGATGCACGACGGCCTGATCAAGGGTTTCTACCGGGCGTACGACGGCAACCGCGCGCCCCTGATCATGGGCAACCACTTCGAGTCCTGGAACGGCGGCACCTACATGCGGGCCGTCGAGAACGTGGTCAAGGAGGTGTGCAACAAGCCTGACGTGCGCTGCGTCTCCTTCCGACAGCTCGCCGACTGGCTGGACGCCCAGGACCCGGCGACCCTGAAGAAGCTGCGCACCCTGAAGGTGGGGGAAGCGCCCCGCAAGGGCTGGGCGTCCTTCCTCTCCGGCCACCCGGCCCCGGCGCCCAAGGGGGTGCCCGGGGCGCCGGCGGTGGGGAAGTAGACCTCAGATCGGGGCTGCCACACTCTCGCTGAGCACGAATCCGGGGTCGACCTGTGCCGCCAGGTCGGCTCCGGTGCGCTCATTGCCCCAAGCCTCGGCGTTCTTGAGGTGGAAGTGCACCATCTGCCGGGTGTAGCGCTCCCAATCGCGCAGCTCGTATGACCCGTCCACGGTGCACCGGAGGGCCTCCAGGGCACGGCCGTTGGGCTCTTCCAGGAGGTCGAACCGTGGTGGGTGCCCCTTCTCCATGGCACGGACCCAGTCCGAGCGCCCGACCGTGACCAGCAGGTCGTCCCCGACCTCCGTGCGCAGGAAGTCGATGTCGTCCGGTTCCTGGATCTTGTTGCCGACAACCTTCAGGGCGACGCCGAAGTCGCGGGCGTAGTCCTTGTACTGGCGGTAGACGGAGACCCCCTTCCGGGTCGGTTCGGCGACGAGGAACGTCACGTCGAAGCGGGTGAACATGCCCGAGGCGAAGGAGTCGGAACCCGCCGTCATGTCGACCACGACGTACTCGTCGGGACCATCGACGAGGTGGTTCAGGAACAGCTCCACCGCTCCCGTCTTGGAGTGGTAGCAAGCGACCCCCAGGTCGGTGTCCGTGAAGGGGCCGGTGACCATCAAACGGACGGCACCGCCGTCGAGTTCCACGGGGCGTGCGCAGGCGTCGTAGACCGGGTTGGGTTCCCGCACCCGGACCAGCCGTGAGCCTTCGCCGGGCGGGGTCGTCTTGATCATTGTCGCGGCGGAGGTGATGCGCGGATTGGTGCCGCGCAGATAGTCCTTGATCAGCGGCAGTCGTTCACCCATGGCGGGTAGCGCCGCCGCCTCCGCTTCGCTGAGGCCGAGCGCGGGGCCGAGGTGCTGGTTGATGTCCGCGTCGATGGCGACCACTGGAGCGCCGGCGGCCGCGAGATGGCGGATGAAGAGGGAGGAGAGCGTGGTCTTGCCGCTGCCCCCCTTCCCAACGAAAGCAATTTTCATGTTCACGAAGCGTAGCCGCTCGGTGGCTTTCCGTGCAGGCCCGTGCGAGGAAGACCACTCCTTCGTGGGGTCGGTGATCGGGGTGGCCGGGACGTTCGCCGGGGGGTGGCGGCCGGGCCGCAAGGGACGCGTAGTGTCGTACTCATGAGTACGACAGGCGCGACCGCCGATCCGCTTGCCGCCCTGGGTGCGCTGCCCGGCGTGGCCGAGTCCGTGGAGTCCGTACGCAAGGCCGTGGACCGGGTCTACGGGCACCGGATCATGCGGCGCCGCAGCAATGAGATCGCCTCCGAAGCGGCCTTGCGCGGGGCCCGCGGCTCGGCCGCACTGTCCGGTGCGGACTGGGCTCTGGAAGAGGTGCGACGGCGCACCGACTTCAGCACCGGTGCCGAGGCGCGTGCCGTGGGTGCGGCGCTGCGGCTGTCGGCCGAGGCGGGGCAGCTGCTTTCCATCTGGCGGCAGACGCCGCTGCGGGTGCTCGCGCGGCTGCACCTGGTCGCTGCGGCCAGCCAGGAGGAGCAGGTCGGCAGGCCGCGTCAGGCCGGTGAGGTGGTGGACGAGCCGCTCGTCGAGCGGCAGCTGCCCGATGCCCAGGAGGTCTCCGCCCGACTTGAGGGGCTGGCGGACCTGATCATTGCGGGGACCTCCGCGCCCGCGCTGGTGACGGCCGCCGTGGTGCACGGCGAGCTGCTCGCGCTGCGGCCCTTCGTCTCCTACAACGGTTTGGTTGCGCGTGCGGCCGAGCGGATCGTGCTGATCGGCAGTGGGCTGGATCCGAAGGCGGTCTGTCCGGCGGAGGTCGGCCACGCCGAACTGGGTCGAGCCTCCTACCTGGCCGCACTGGACGGATACGTCTCCGGTACCCCCGAGGGCATGGCGGGTTGGATCGTTCACTGCGGCCGGGCGGTCGAGCTGGGCGTTCGCGAATCGACGGCGGTGTGTGAGGCGCTCCAGCGCGGCGCGGCCTGAGGCATCGCGCTCCCGGCTGGGGTGATGGTGTCCGGCGGAGCCGGGGCGTGCGCTGTCCCGTATCCGGCGGGCGTGCGCCGTCGGACGCGAAGAGGACGCGTGCGCGGGGAGCGAACAAGGTTGCGGCGGTACGAGAGCTCGTACCGCCGCTGGCATGTCCACCGGGTTACCAAGCGTCCTCGAAATGTTGCCCATCAGGTCGGGGTGCTTTGCCCGTCACCTGGTGCGGCTGGCCCGTAATCGACGGGTCGACGTCGCGTGGGTGCCCGGTGTCCATGCTGGGTCCGTGGGCCAAGTGCGTAGCGCTAGGGGATCCTCTCGGATGTCCTTTGGTCGCGCGGGCCGTTGAATTCTTTCTACTGCAAGTCGGGAACAAGCGGAACCCTTGCCTGCATTTCTTTACCTTTGCCTTCAAGCGGGGTGAACCGGACTCTGATCAGGCACTACGGCGCCGGCTGGCGTACCAGACGAGGCCGGCGGTGGCAGCCGCTGCGCCTATGGCCGCTGCTGCCACCAGCGCCGGGCGCGGCGGGACGGAGAGCGTGGGCAGCCGCTTCTTGAGCGGTACCGGGCGACGGAACTCAAGAACCGGCCACCCGCGTGCGTTTGCCTCGCGGCGCAGTGCGCGGTCCGGGTTCACCGCGTGCGGGTGCCCGACTGCCTGGAGCATGGGCAGATCGGTCGCGGAGTCGCTGTAGGCGTAGCAGCGGTCGAGGTCGTAGCCCTCGGACAGGGCCAGTTCCCTGACCGCCTCGGCCTTGGTCGGACCGTAGGCGTAGTACTCGATCTCCCCGGTGAAGCAGCCGTCCTCGCCGACGACCATGCGCGTGGCCACCACCCGGTCCGCGCCCAGCAGTTCACCGATCGGCTCGACGACCTCGGCGCCCGAGGTGGACACGATCACCACGTCCCGGCCGGCCATGTGATGCTCCTCGACGAGGGAGGCGGCCTCGTCGTAGATGATCGGGTCGATCAGATCGTGCAGGGTTTCGGCGACGATCTCCCGCACCTGCTGGACATTCCAACCGCGACACAAGGCCGACAGATACTCGCGTACGCGCTCCATCTGGTCGTGATCCAGGCCACCGGCCAGGAAGACGAACTGGGCATATGCGGTACGCAGTGCGGCCCTGCGGTTGATCAGCCCGCCTTGGTAGAAGGACTTGCTGAAGGTGAGTGTGCTCGACTTCGCAATGACCGTCTTGTCCAGGTCGAAGAAGGCTGCTGCGCGAGGCAAGGAGTGGTTTTCCACGTCCTTGAGCATAGGCGCCCACCATTCGGCGTAAGGTGGGGCGCGTGGGTTTGCCTGAGAGGGCTCTCGGGTACACCATGGAAGTCACGGATCGTTCGCGACCGTGCTAACCCGGTCCGGCTCCTCCCCCCCGAGTCGGCCGTGGGGACGACCCCCGCTCTCCCCCCCGGCGGGGGTCGTCGCATGTCCGGGTGGGTTTTCTTACTTCCCCCCTCTGCTGAGGGTCTTCTTCGGTGGGCTGTGCGATCGATGCCGCGCCGGCCTGGGGCCTAATCGGCATGTCCATGATCTGCTACTCCTGGTAATCATCGCACTGCGCTGCGGAAGTCGTACACGGGCTAGTACGGCAGTCACCGGTATGGGTGAAGCCGATATCCACAGCCTCTGACTTGTCCACAGTTTTCGACCAAGATCCACACGATTTCGAGGATCGCTGCACCGTGATTCCAGCACGTTCCGGACAGCGTCGAGTTCATGGCCGGTTCCGAATGTTCGAGCGGGTATGGCCGGTTCTTATCGGCTGTTCATATGGAGGCCGCGCGCCGGTTCTTCACATCTTTGTTAATCGCGTGGCCGCAGGTGCTGCGCGGAACACCCAGCGAAGGGGGAGCGCACATGACCGGAACCCTCACCCACGACCCGCCGCCCGGTGCCGGAGGCCGGCCGCTCATCGTCACTGAGGACGCTGGACTCCTGGACGACCTGCTGCGCCTGTGCGCTGCCGCGGGCGCGACACCGGAGGTCCACCACGGCGTGCCGGATCACGGCGGCGGCTGGGAGACGGCTCCGCTCGTGCTGGTCGGTGACGACGCCGCAGGCCGCGTACGCGGTGCCACACGACGTCATGGGGTGGTGCTCGTCGGCCGTGACCAGGACGACTCGGAGGTGTGGAAACGAGCCGTCCAGATCGGTGCCGATCATGTCCTGATGCTCCCGGACGGTGAGCAGTGGCTGGTTGACCGCATCGCCGACGTCGCGGAGGGAGTGGGCCGTCCAGCCCTCACTGTCGGCGTGATCGGTGGCCGGGGCGGGGCCGGTGCATCCACCCTCGCCTGCGCGCTCGCCATCACCTCCGCGCGCGAGGGACTGCGCACCCTGCTGGTGGACGCCGATCCGCTCGGCGGCGGACTCGATGTACTCCTCGGGGGCGAGAGCGCCGAAGGGCTGCGCTGGCCCGCCTTCGCCGCCTCCCGCGGACGGGTCGGCGGAGGAGCCCTGGAGGAGTCGCTGCCGGAACTGCATGCGCTGCGGGTGCTCAGCTGGGACCGGGGCGACTGCGCGGGCATTCCGGCCCAGGCGGTGCGCGCGGTGCTCGCCGCCGCCAGACGGCGCGGTGGCGCGGTCGTGGTCGATCTGCCCCGTCGCCTCGACGACGGAGTCACCGAAGCCCTCGCTCAGCTTGACTTGGCCCTGCTCGTCGTCCCCGCCGAACTGCGGGCGGTCGCGGCCGCCGGACGGGTGGCGTCCGCCGTCGGCATGGTCGTACGCGATGTGCGGGTGGCGGTCCGCGGGCCGTACGCGCCCGGCCTGGATGACCTGGAGGTGGCCCGGTTGCTGGGCCTGCCGCTGGTCGGCGAGGTCCCGGTCGAACCGGCACTGCTGCGTCCGCGCGCCGGTGCCAAACCGCCTGGTGCGAGCGGCCGCGGCCCGCTCGTCCGCTTCTGCGTGAACTTCTGGGAACGCGCGCTCGTCGAAGTGGGAGGCACCCGATGACGCTCCCCGGAGTCCACCCGGCCGACGGCGCGGCCCTGCTCGACGGCGTCCGGCGCCGACTGGCCGAGAGCGGCGCCGATCCCACCCCGGCGCGCGTCGCCCAGGCATTACGCGAACAGGGCCGGGTCCTCGGCGATGCTGAAGTCCTCGGCGCGGCCGAACGCCTCAGGTCCGAACTCGTCGGCACCGGCCCGCTGGAGCCGCTGCTGGCCGACCCGCAGGTCACCGATGTCCTGGTGTCCGCCCCGGACCGGGTATGGGTGGACCGTGGCGGTGGCCTTGAACTGACCCCGGTGGCCTTCCCCGACGCGGCGGCTGTTCGACGTCTTGCGCAGCGGCTGGCTGCCGTGGCCGGACGCCGCCTGGACGACGCCCGCCCCTGGGCGGACGCCCGGCTGCCCGATGGCACCCGGCTCCATGCTGTGCTGCCCCCGGTAGCGGTCGGCTCCACCTGCCTGTCCCTGCGAGTGGTGCGGCCCCGGGCGTTCACCCTTGAGGAACTGGTGGCGGCCGGCACCGTGCCACCGGGCGGCGACGGCATTCTGCGGGCTCTGCTGACGGCCCGGCTGTCCTTCCTCGTCAGCGGCGGCACCGGAAGTGGCAAGACGACTCTGCTCAGTGCCTTGCTCGGCCTGGTCGGACCGGGCGAACGCATTGTGCTCGCTGAGGATTCCGCCGAGCTGCGACCGGACCACCCGCATGTGGTCCGGCTGGAGACCCGGCCGGCCAACCAGGAGGGCGCCGGCCTGGTCACGCTGGAGGACCTGGTCCGGCAGGCGCTGCGAATGCGGCCCGACCGGCTGGTGGTCGGGGAAGTACGCGGCCCCGAGGTAGTGCACCTGCTCGCGGCTCTCAACACCGGCCATGAAGGCGGCAGCGGCACGGTCCACGCCAATGCCGCCGCGGATGTACCAGCCCGCCTGGAGGCGCTGGCCACCGCCGCCGGACTCGACCGGGCTGCGCTGCACAGCCAGCTGGCGGCCGCCCTCTCGGTCGTGCTGCACCTCGTTCGGGACCGGTCCGGACAGCGCCGGATCGCCGAAGTGCACGTTCTGGAGAGGGACGCCACGGGTCTGGTGCGGACGGTGCCGGCGCTGCGCTGGGCCGAGCGGGCCTTCACACGGGAGAGCGGCTGGGAACGGCTGCGGCAACTGCTCGGCGCCTCGGGCGGGTTCGGGGATGCGGGTGACATCTGTGGACCAGTGGGGATCGGCCGGCGCGGGTGGGTTCGGTGCTTCCCGGACGCGGATGAGTCAGGGAGCGAGTGAGCAGAGGTGAGGGAAGTGACGGGAGAGATGTTCATGGCGGTCGCGCTGATGTGCCTGGGTGCGACGGCCTGGTGGCTCGGTGAACGGCACTACGGGGCACGGCGGGCGCGGCTGTTGCTCGCCGGTGGTGGGGTGGTCCCCACAGGTCCGCCCTCATGGGAGCAGACCCTCGGTGTGCTGCGGCGGCTGCGCGGCCGTTTGGGGGCCGAGTGGTGGGCGCTTGGGGCAGGGCTGCTGCTCGCACTGCTGGGCACTTCGGTGATTCCGATCGTCGCGGGAGCGGCCGGCGTGGCGGTGCTGCGCCGGGTGCGGCTTGCCGGACAGGCCCGCCTCGCCCACGAGCGACGGGCGGACGCGGTGATCACCCTGTGTGGGGTGCTCTCCGGGGAGGTGCATGCGGGACGGCAGCCGGGCGCAGCGCTGCTGCGGGCGGCACGGGATTCCGGTGGCCTCGGCGACGCACGGGCAGCCGTGATTGCGGCGGCGCGGTTCGGCGGTGACGTCCCTTGTGCGCTGGCCGCTGCGGCCCGGGAGCCGGGCGCCGAGGGCCTGCTCGGACTGGCCGCGTACTGGCGGGTGGCCGTCGACCGGGGAGCGGGGCTCGCGGCCGGCCTGGACCGGCTGGACGGAGCCCTGCGCGCCGAGCGGGACCAACGCGCCGACCTTCGCGCCCAGCTGGCGGGAGCCAGGGCCACAGCCCTGCTGCTTGCCATCCTGCCTGTTCTCGGACTGCTCCTTGGCGCCGCCATGGGCGCCGATCCGCTGCGCGTACTGCTGCACACCGGAGTCGGCCTCGGCTGTCTGACCACCGGGCTGGTGCTTGAAGCGGCAGGGACGTGGTGGGCCGTTCGGATCGTGCGCGGAGCGGCATCGGGGTGAGGACGGAGCGTGTGGGGGCGGAGGACGGAGCGCGTGGGCCCGGGCAGGGCCAGGACACCAGGAGCAGCGGGTGGTCTCCCTTCCGGTCGGGGGCGTACGCGGCGCGGGTGGGTCGGTGAGGGACCAGACGACCGAGGGACGAGGGGGGCGATCGAGGTGGTGGTCCGGGTGACCCGGACACAGCGAGTTGTTCGGCACATGGGAGGCATGCGGTATGAGCGGAGACGTCATCCACAGGCTGGGGATGACCGGGGGCGTGCTGCTGGCCCTTGCCTGGGCTGTCCGGCGGTTGGTGATGGTGCGCCGCCGCCGGACACGGCACCGGGTGGTCCGGCTGCTGGGCCGGGGAGCGCCCGTGCCCAGAGCCCGATTCGAGGTGCCGGGTGCGGCCCGGCGGTGGCTGCTGCCGACCGGCGCGGCGTGCGGTGTCTGGGCGCTGGTGGGCGGAGTCACCGGGGTCCTGCTGGGGTTCGGCGCGGGCGCCGTGCTGTGGCGATGGCGGGACCACCAGTCGGCGGCGGGTCGCCCGGAGGAGATTGACACTGCCAAGGCAGCACGCCAACTTCCCCTGGCGGCCGACCTGCTGGCGGCCTGCATTTCGGCTGGCGCCGGTCCGGTGATTGCCGCCCAGGCGGTGGGGGAGGCCATCGGCGGCCCCGTGGGGCAAGCACTGGCCCAGGGGGCGGCCGAGGTGCGCCTCGGGGGTGAACCGGCCCGCGCCTGGCGCTTGTTGGCCTCACTGCCCGGTGCCGGAGGCCTGGCCCAGCTGCTGGAGCGGGCGGATGAGTCAGGGGTGCCTGCGGCCGGTCCGGTCGCCCGCCTCGCCTCGGACGCGCGTGCGGAGTGGACACGGGCCGCGACGGCCCGGGCGCGTCGGGCCGCCGTACTGATCTCCGCGCCGGTGGGCCTGTGCTTCCTGCCCGCCTTCATCGCCGTCGGGGTGCTGCCTGTCGTGATCGGGCTGGCGGGCGGTGCGATGGGAGGGGGGTGAGGCGCCCGACAGTGGCTGGTTGCAGAAGTCCGAAAAGGACAACGAACGTGAACTCCAAGGGGGTTGGTGTGAATCAGAAGATCAAGAAAATGACGCAACGGCTACGGGGAGTGTGTCGTCGGGACGCTGGGATGGTGACGTCCGAGTACGCGATGGGGATCATCGCCGCCGTCGGCTTCGCGCTGCTGCTCTATGAGGTGGTCACCAGTGGCCAGGTCAAGGCGGAGCTGCAGGGGATTGTGGAGAAGGCCCTCAGTGCGCGGATGTGAGCGTCAGGGGGATCGGGGATTCGTGACCGCCGAGGCGGCCGTCGTGCTCTGCGTGTTGGTGGCGTTCACCATGGCACTGGTCTGGGGGCTGCTGGCGGCGGCCGCCCGGATCCAGTGCGTGGACGCTGCCCGCACGGGCGCCCGGGCCGCCGCCCGACAGGACCCGGTTGAAGCAGTGAGGGCGGTGACGCGGCAGACCGCGCCGCGCGGGGCGCGGGTGACGGTGGGGCGCGACGGCGACCTGGTCCGGGTGACGGTGGTGGCCAGGCCGCCGCTGCTGGGCGGGCTGCCCTTCGAGATGCGTGAGGAGGCTGTGGCACTGGCCGAGCAAACCGTGGGGGCGCCGAAGGGGGGAGAGCCGTGACGCGTGGTCAGGCGCACGGCCTGCCGAATTCCGACCGGGGTTCCGCCACCGTTTGGAGCCTGGGGGCGATCGTGGTGCTGTGCGTAGTGTTCGGCACCTTACTGGCGCTCGGACAGGCCGCCATCGTCCGGCACCGAGCGGCCGGCGGTGCTGATCTGGCGGCGCTGGCAGCGGCCGACCACTGGGCCGAGGGAAGCGCGAAGGCCTGCGCCCGTGCGGAACGGGTGGCGGCGGCCCAGAGAGTACGGCTGGAGCGATGCACGATCGTCGGCGAGACTTCGGACCTGACGGCGGCGTCGGGAGGAGGGCTGTTCACGGCGGAGGTGCGGGCGAGAGCGGGGCCGGCGGGGCCCGTGAAGCTCATTCCCAGTGGGGGTGAGTCATGGCCCTCCGCGCGTACGGGCAGGACACCTGTACCGTCCGCGAGCGGAGCGGGGCACCGGTAGTGCCCCGGCTCAGGACCGAGGGGCTCGCCCCCAGAGCCGGTCCGCGCTCGTCCTCCTAAGGCTCACCTGAGGTCTTCCCGGGTGTCCTCCTGGCTCCTCGCAGCCTTCGTGGAGCGCTCTTGGGTGTCCTCCTCCGCCGGCCCCGCCGGTGCTCCCCGCAAGAGCACCGTGAGCAGTCGTACCGCCCCCCTCTTGTGCAGCGGATCGTTACCGTTGCCGCACTTGGGCGACTGGATGCAGGACGGGCAGCCGGCGTCGCACTCGCAGGAGGCGATGGCCTCACGGGTGGCGGTGAGCCAGGCGCGGGAGGTGTGGAAGGCACGCTCGGCGAAGCCCGCGCCGCCGGGGTGGCCGTCGTAGACGAAGACGGTCGGGAGCAGGGTGTCCGGATGCAGCGGGACGGAGACCCCGCCGATGTCCCAGCGGTCACAGGTCGCAAAGAGGGGCAGCATGCCGATTGAGGCGTGCTCGGCGGCGTGTAGGGAGCCACCGAGGATCTCCGGGCTGATCCGGGCCTCGTCCAACTGGTCCTCGGTGACCGTCCACCACACTGCACGCGTGCGCAGCCTACGAGGAGGGAGGTCGAGTTTGGTCTCGCCCAGCACTTCACTGGTGATGAGGCGCCTGCGAAGAAAGGAGACCACCTGGTTGGTGACCTCCACGGAGCCGAAGCAGAGGCGGCCGGAGCCCCAGGGAATCTCGATGTCCGTCTCCAGGACGGAGATCGACGTGGTGTCGCGTGCGACCGTCGAGTACGGCGGGTCGGCCTGCTCGACCAGGGCGACCGAATCCTCCAGATCCAGGTGGCGGACCAGGTAGGTCCGGCCCTGGTGCAGGTGGACAGCACCCTCGTGGACCGTGGAGTGTGCTGCTCCCGCGTCCACCGTGCCGAGTAGCCGGCCAGTGCCGGCCTCGACGACCTGGACCGGGCGGCCGTCCGCGCCGCGGATGTCGGTCAGGTCGGCGGCCCGCTCCCGGCGTGTCCAGTGCCAGGCCGTCGTCCGCCTGCGGAGCAGCTTCGCAGCCTCCAGTTGCGGCAGCACGTCCGCGCAGGTGGGGCCGAAGAGGTCGAGATCCTCCTCGGCCAGCGGGAGTTCCGCGGCGGCGGCGCACAGGTGCGGGGCGAGGACGTAGGGGTTGTCGGGGTCGAGGACCGTGGACTCCACCGGCTGGTCGAACAGGGCCTCGGGATGGTGCACGAGATAGGTGTCCAGCGGGTCGTCGCGGGCCACGAGGACCGCCAAGGCGCCCTGCCCGGAGCGGCCGGCCCGGCCTGCCTGCTGCCACAGGGAGGCGCGCGTGCCCGGATAGCCCGCGATCACCACCGCGTCCAGGCCGGAGACGTCCACTCCGAGCTCCAGGGCGGTCGTGGCAGCTAGGCCCAGCAGTTCTCCGGAGTGCAGAGCACGTTCCAGAGCGCGGCGCTCCTCGGGGAGGTAGCCACCGCGATAGGCCGCGACACGCCGGATCAGAGAGCGATCGACCTCAGCCAGTTTCTCCTGGGCGATCACCGCGATCAGCTCGGCGCCGCGCCGGGACCGGACGAAGGCCACGGAACGCACACCCTGCACGGTGAGGTCGGTCAGCAGGTCGGCGGTTTCGGCGGTGGCAGTACGCCGTACGGGCGCACCCTTCTCGCCGTGCAATTCGGTGAGCGGCGGCTCCCACAGGGCGAAGACGAGTTCGCCGCGCGGGGAGGCGTCGTCGGCGACCTCGACCACGGGCAGTCCGGTGAGCCGGCGTGCGGCGACCGACGGCTCGGCGGCGGTTGCCGAGGCCAGCAGGAAGACGGGCGAGGCGCCGTAGCGGGTGCACAGGCGCCGCAGACGGCGCAGCACCTGGGCGACGTGCGAACCGAAGACACCCCGGTAGGTGTGGCACTCGTCGATGACGACGTATCGGAGCGATTTCAGGAAGGAGGACCAGCGCGGGTGGGAAGGGAGTATCCCGCGGTGCAGCATGTCCGGATTGGTCAGGACGTAGTTGGCGTACTGGCGGACCCACTCACGTTCCTCGAAAGGGGTGTCGCCATCGTAGACCGCTGGGCGCACCGCGCTGCCCAGCGGTTGGGAGAGCTCCTTCACCGACCGGCACTGATCCGCAGCGAGCGCCTTGGTGGGGGCCAGATACAAGGCTGTGGCGCCGCGTCCGGCAGGCCGCCGCACGCCGCCGTCCCGTGGAAGTGCTTCGTGCTGCCGCGCCCGCCGGTTGGATGACTCTGCACCGTCGAGGAGGGCGGACAGAACCGGCACGAGGTAGGCGAGGGACTTCCCGGAGGCCGTTCCAGTGGCAACGATCACCGAGTCGCCGTCCAGGGCGTGCTCCGCGGCCAGTGCCTGGTGTGTCCACGGGTGCTCAATGCCGCACGCCTGGACGGCAGCGATCACCTCTGACCGAATCCGGTCAGGCCAGACGGCATGGCGACCCGCACGCGGGGGCAAGTGCTCCGTATGAGTGATGCGCGCAGACCGGCTCGGCCCGGAGGCGAGCCGGTCCAGGATCATGTCCGGGGACGGGCTGGATGCCGGGTCAGCCGGGGGCCGATCGGTTCGGTGATTCTTGGCCATCGGGACCGAGTGTGTCACCGGCGTGAAGGACAATGGAGCCAAGGCGTCGTGCACGCCTGCCAGTAAGTGATTGAATGCCATCGCGGCTGGCGATGCGTCCTGGGGGCCGTAAGCCGAGGTGCCCGAGGGGCGACCGCTCGATAGCAAGGTGCTGGAGGATCCGTGGACCTGTCTCTGTCGACCCGTACCGTCGGCGATCGTACGGTCGTCGAGGTCGGTGGCGAAATCGATGTATACACCGCGCCCAAGCTGCGTGAGCAGCTGGTCGAGCTGGTGAACGACGGCAATTTCCATCTTGTCGTCGACATGGAAGGCGTGGACTTCCTGGACTCCACCGGGCTTGGCGTGCTGGTCGGCGGCCTGAAGCGAGTGCGTGCCCACGAGGGCTCGCTCCGCCTGGTCTGCAACCAGGAGCGCATTCTCAAGATCTTCCGTATCACCGGCCTCACCAAGGTGTTCCCGATTCACACCTCGGTCGAGGAAGCGGTGGCGGCCACCGACTGACCGTGACCGGTGGTCGGCGCTGGGCTGCTTCTGGTCGCCCGGCGCCGGTCGGTTCCGCCGTGCGCCGATGGCCCCTGCGTCGGCCGGTCCGGTTCCGGGCTACTGAAACGGTCCGGAGAACAGAAGTACAGCAGGGGGGCGGGCTCACTGCGGCTCCGCCCCCGATCGCACGCCCGTAGTCGCGAGGGGGATGCATGGCCACCGTCGAACTCCGCTTCAGCGCGCTGCCCGAGCACGTCCGGACCGCCCGGTTGGTGGCGGCAGCAGTGGCGCGCAGGGCCGGGGTGGACGAGGCCGTCCTGGACGAGGTCCGCCTCGCCGTGGGCGAGGCCTGTTCCCGTGCCGTCGGGCTGCATCAGAACGGCGGTATCACGGCGCCTGTGAAGGTGGCGCTGATCGAGGAGGAGAAACAGTTCTCCATCGAGGTCGGAGACGAGGCCCCGCACGCGACTGTGGGCGGCGACACGCCCGGCGCGGGGCAGGATGGTGAGGGGGAGGCCGAGGAGGACGAGATGGGCCTCGCGGTGATCAGCGGTCTGGTCGACGACGTGGAGGTCACCGCCGGGCAGAACGGCGGTCTCATCCGCATGACCTGGCCCACCACCCCGCCGGCCGCAGCACTCCTCTGAGCTGTCGCGCAACCTCACGAGGGC
The DNA here is from genome assembly GCF_000802245.2 of Streptomyces pluripotens. Taxonomy (NCBI): domain Bacteria; kingdom Bacillati; phylum Actinomycetota; class Actinomycetes; order Kitasatosporales; family Streptomycetaceae; genus Streptomyces; species Streptomyces pluripotens. The sequence goes on along the minus strand of NZ_CP021080.1, from coordinate 3,141,064 downwards.
CCTGCTGAGCAGGGCCCTCGTCCTGTTTTTCCGGCGTCGAACCGGACCTCCCGGAATTCGTGAAGGAATTCACGATCAATAGCCCGATAATTTGATCAAGCGTCAATGCGGTCGTCAATGCCTTTGAGGCATTACCGCTTTCGGGTTCCATGGCGTGACCTCGATCATTTGCTGAAGAGCGTGGGTGGGCCAATTCCGCTTACCGCGCTCTGTTGGGATCACTCAGGGGTACCTACAATCCGTCCACATCTTGAGCTCAGCCCAAGCGTCAAGGAGGACGAATGGCGGGGCTTTCTACCCCTCATCAGTTGGTTCACCCCACAACTCTCGCAGCCGCGGTCCTGACCGACGCCAACCGGATCATCGTGGCCGTCATCGTGGCGGTCGCTCTGGCCGCGCTGGTGGTCGCGGGGATCCTGGTGCGCCAGGTGCTGGCGGCGGGCGAGGGTACCGACCGCATGAAGCGGATCGCCGAGGCGGTCCAGGAAGGTGCCAATGCGTATCTCGCCAGGCAGCTGCGCACGCTCGGCGTATTCGCCGTCGTGGTCTTCTTCCTGCTCATGCTGCTGCCCGCGGACGACTGGAATCAGCGTGCCGGACGCTCAGTGTTCTTCCTGATCGGTGCGACGTTCTCGGCGGCCACCGGTTATATCGGTATGTGGCTCGCCGTGCGCAGCAACGTGCGCGTCGCCGCCGCGGCCCGGGAAGCCACTCCGGGCGAAGGCGAACCGGAAAAAGATCTCACCGCCGTCTCGCACACCGCGATGAAGATCGCATTTCGTACGGGCGGTGTCGTCGGCATGTTCACGGTGGGGCTAGGCCTGCTGGGCGCCTCCTGTGTGGTGCTGGTGTACGCGGCCGACGCGCCGAAGGTGTTGGAGGGCTTCGGTCTCGGTGCCGCCCTGATCGCCATGTTCATGCGAGTGGGCGGCGGAATCTTCACCAAGGCCGCTGACGTCGGCGCCGACCTGGTCGGCAAGGTCGAACAGGGCATTCCGGAGGACGATCCGCGCAATGCCGCGACCATCGCCGACAACGTGGGCGACAACGTCGGCGACTGCGCGGGCATGGCGGCCGACCTGTTCGAGTCGTATGCCGTCACCCTCGTGGCCGCGCTGATCCTCGGCAAGGTCGCCTTCGGTGACTCCGGGCTCGCCTTCCCACTCCTGGTGCCCGCCATCGGCGTGATCACGGCGATGATCGGTATCTTCGCCGTCGCTCCGCGGCGCACCGACCGGAGCGGCATGTCTGCGATCAACCGCGGCTTCTTCATCTCGGCGGTGATCTCCCTCGTGCTGGTCGCGGTCGCGGTCTTCGTCTATCTGCCGGCGAAGTACTCCGACCTCGACGGCGTCACTGACGCGGCCATCAAGGGCAAGGACGGCGACCCGCGCATCCTGGCCCTGGTCGCGGTGGCCATCGGCATCCTGCTCGCCGCCGTCATCCAGCAACTGACCGGCTACTTCACGGAAACCAGCCGCCGCCCGGTCCGGGACATCGGCAAGACCTCCCTCACGGGCCCGGCCACCGTCATCCTCTCCGGTATCTCGGTGGGCCTGGAATCCGCCGTCTACACCGCCCTGCTCATCGGGCTCGGCGTGTACGGCGGGTTCCTGCTCGGCGGCACGTCGATCATGCTGGCGCTGTTCGCGGTGGCCCTGGCCGGCACCGGCCTGCTCACCACGGTCGGTGTGATCGTCGCCATGGACACCTTCGGCCCGGTCTCCGACAACGCGCAGGGCATCGCCGAGATGTCCGGCGACGTCGAGGGCGCGGGTGCCCAGGTGCTCACCAACCTGGACGCGGTCGGCAACACCACCAAGGCCATCACCAAGGGCATCGCCATTGCGACCGCTGTCCTTGCCGCATCGGCGCTGTTCGGGTCGTACCGCGACGCGATCACCACCAATGTGCAGGACGTCGGGGAGAAGCTCACCGGGCCGGGTGCGCCGCTGAGCTTGTCCCTGGACATCTCGCAACCCAACAACCTCGTCGGCCTCATCGCGGGTGCCGCGGTCGTCTTCCTCTTCTCCGGACTGGCCATCAACGCCGTGTCGCGTTCGGCGGGTGCGGTGGTGTTCGAGGTGCGGCGGCAGTTCCGTGAGAAGCCCGGGATCATGGACTTCAGTGAGAAGCCCGAATACGGCAAGGTCGTCGACATCTGCACCAAGGACGCCCTGCGGGAGCTGGCCACGCCAGGTCTGCTCGCCGTCATGGCGCCCATCTTCATCGGGTTCACCCTCGGTGTCGGCTCACTCGGCGCCTACCTTGCCGGCGCGATCAGTGCGGGCACGTTGATGGCGGTGTTCCTCGCCAACTCCGGCGGTGCCTGGGACAACGCCAAGAAGCTGGTGGAGGACGGCCACTACGGAGGCAAGGGCAGCGAGGCCCATGCCGCCACGGTGATCGGCGACACCGTCGGTGACCCCTTCAAGGACACCGCCGGACCGGCGATCAACCCGCTGCTGAAGGTCATGAACCTGGTGTCCCTGCTCATTGCGCCCGCAGTGATCAAGTTCTCCTACGGCCATGACAAGAACCTCTGGGTGCGGATCGGGATCGCGATCCTCGCGCTCTTGGTGATCGTCGTCGCCGTGTACATCTCCAAACGGCGCGGGATCTCCGTCGGGGACGACGAGAGAAGTGAGCGGATCGCTAACTCAACGGATGCGGCGGTGGTTTCGTAGACCACCTCGCGAAGGCCTGCACAACGGGCGGGCGGACGGCGCGAACTGACGTGCCGCCCGCCCGCTCGCCGTGTGGGCTCACCCACGTCGTGAGCATTCTCTCTCGGTGGTATATAGCTCGATGAAAGGTGATTTAAGGGACGTACGGTGTAGGGAGGCGTTGTGTCCGCCGTGTAGGGTCCGGGGCCCGAGAGCCATGGAAGGGACCGATCCGGTGAACAAGAAGCTCGCGGCCGCGCTGTCCGGCGGTGCGGTACTGGTAGTGGCACTGTCGGGATGCACCAGCAGCAGCAACAGCGGCGACAAGGGGCCCGATCCCAAGCTGGTGGCCTGGGCCAAGTCGGTGTGCGACGCGGTGCCCGCCCAGAACGCGAAGATCAAGGCGGCGAACGCGGCGATCAGCACGACCGCCGCCGCCGGCAAACCCGAAACTCTCCAGAAGACCGACTCCCAGGCCTTCCAGGACATGTCCGACGGCTACAAGGCGATCGCCGTCGCGATCAGCGGAGCCGGCGCGCCTCCCGGCGTCGAGGGCGGTGCCCAGCGGCAGCAGGACGTGGTGAAGAGCTTCAACAGTCTCAGCGTCTCGTACGCGGACCTCAAGAAGAAGGTCGACGAGCTGGACACCAAGAACCAGGCGAAGTTCGCATCGGAGTTGCACGATGTCGCCGCGCAGATGACGGAGCTGGAGAAGAAGCACCAGAGCAGCATCGATGCGCTGCAGAAGCTGCAGCAGGGCGAGGTCGAGGACGCGATCGCCGAGCAGGCCAGTTGCAAGAAGGACGCCTCGGCCACATCACCTTCGGCGAGCTCGACGACCGGGGCCATGACGGGCTGAGGTGCGCCGCGTTCCGGTCCGGGCCTGATCCTGTCCGGAGGTCCGTTCGGCGGCGCGGTTCGCTGCGTGTGCCGTGGTCGGCTTGGCACTCCCGTTCGCGGCGCCAGGCGTGGCCGGTCGGCGCTGCCAGAGGGCGTGCTGAGACCACTGCCCGGGCCACCGCGGGCCACAATGGGGGCGTGACTGACTCCGGACTCGCACCCCTGCCCGCCTCCGACCGGCCCGAGACGGCCGCGCGCCTACGAAAGGCGCTGCTGACCGCCGCCTTCACTGCCGACGGGCTGCTTGACCTGCTGGGCGCCCCCGCGTACGCGGCGCTCGCCCGCAGCGAGACCGTGCCCGCCCTGCGGGCGACTCGTGGCGACACGCCGCTGGAGACGCTTGTGCGGCTGTTCCTGCTCCAGCAGCCGGTGCCGCACGCCCGCGTGGCTGCCGTGCTGCCTGCCGAGGAGGCCCTGGAGGCCGGCTGGCTCACCCGTGTCGGCGGCGCGGAGGTGGCCGCCACCGTGGACGTGAGACCGTACGGCGGTCCCGGCGGCGAGGACTGGTTCATCGTCTCGGACCTCGGCTGCGCGGTCGGCGGCGCGGGCGGAATCGGGCAGCGGAACGAAGAGGTCGTCCTCGGTGTCGGCGGTGCTTCCACGACCCTCGCCGGAATCACCGTCCGCACGCCGGTGGACTCCGCACTGGACCTTGGTACCGGCTCCGGCATCCAGGCGCTGCACGCCGCTCAGCACGCCACGCGGGTGACCGCGACCGACCTCAACCCGCGCGCGCTGCACATCACCGCCCTCACGCTCGCGCTTTCCGGGGCGCCCACCGCCGACCTGCGCGAGGGCTCACTGTTCGAGCCGGTCGGGGACGACGAGAGGTTCGACCTCATCGTGTCCAACCCGCCGTTCGTGATCTCCCCGGGTGCCAGGCTGACCTACCGCGACGGTGGCATGGGCGGGGACGATCTGTGCCGCTCGCTCGTTCAGCAGGCAGGGGAACGGCTGAACGAGGGCGGGTTCGCGCAGTTCCTCGCCAACTGGCAGCACGTGGCAGGGGAGGACTGGCAGGACAGGCTCAGAGCGTGGGTCCCGCGCGGGTGCGACGCCTGGATCGTGCAGCGTGAGGTGCAGGACGTCACGCAGTACGCCGAGTTGTGGCTCAGGGACGGCGGTGATCACCGCGGGGACCCGGCGGAGTACCAGGCGCATTACGACGCCTGGCTCGACGAGTTCGAGGCGCGCAAGGTCAAGGCGGTCGGCTTCGGCTGGATCACGCTGCGAAGGACCGGCTCCACCGAGCCCGCAGTCATGGTGGAGGAGTGGCCGCACCCGGTCGAGCAGCCTCTGGGGGGCGAGATCCGTGCGCACTTCGAGCGCCTCGACTACCTCCGGGAGCACGACGACGCGGCGCTCTTGGACAGTCACTTCAGGCTCGCGGCCGAGGTGGTCCAGGAACAGGTCGGGCTGCCCGGCGCCGAGGACCCCGAGCATGTCGTGCTGCGCCAGCACCGCGGGATGCGCCGGGCCACGAAGGTGGACACGGTCGGCGCCGGGTTCGCGGGGGTGTGCGACGGGACGCTGAGCGCGGGCCGCATCCTGGACGCCATCGCCCAGCTGGTCGGCGAGGACCCGGTCCTCCTCCGCGACCGCACCCCCGCACAGATCCGGCTGCTGGTGGAGCAGGGCTTCCTGGAGCCGTTGGGATGAGCCGGCCGGTGCGTGCGCCGGGGCGCACGGGTGGGTCGGCGCGCGGTCGCGGTGACCGACGCCCGCGGAACCGCGCCCGGGCGGGTGTCGTGGTCCGGAAGGCCGCGCTGCCGTAGCCGCGCCCGGGCCTTCGCCGACGGCGCACGCCACCGGCGAAGCCCGGCGGACCGGTGACGGACCGGTGACGGAACCCGGGACAGTCCCGCACCGGGAACGCCGTCCGTGGAGGTGGTCCGGAAGTGGTCGGGAAGGCCGACGGGAAAACGGCCGGAAAAATATGCATGCAGGCCCCGGACCAGGATTCTTCGTACATATATTCGATGGCGGGGTGGCCTTCCGTTCACCCCGATGTCGCCCGCCGGCCTCTCCTGCGTGGCACCCTCCCGGCGCCGGGCAGGATCGTGGGGCGCGGAACGCGCGGAAGGGGCGGGGCGGGGATGGAGAATGTGTCGGCGATCTTCGCGGGACTGGTGTTCGCCCTGTTCGGAGGTGCTCTGCTGGTCTGGACGGGGGTGCGTGTGTGGTGCGGCGAGCCGGTGGCCCAGGGTGTGAGTCGGATCGCATCGGTCGCCCTGGCGGGTGCGGCCGGGGCCGTTGCTCTGGCCCTCGGCGGGTACTGCCTGACCCGCCTCTGACGCCGGGGTACGCACTCTCGCGATGATGTCCCGGGAGTAAGGGGAGCGTCACGCTCCGGACACGGACTGCGGGATCTCCGGGTACTCCGGGCGGCAGGAACGGTGGTAGTCGGGTTACCGTTCGAGTGGCCGTTGTGGGCTTTTCCCGTTTGACACGGGAGCGGGATGTACCGTCACACTCCGCAGCGTCACACGCGCCAGAAGCACGCCGCGACCCCGGGACTAAGGCCTGGGGAGGCCCCAGCGTCGACCGGAGAGAAGAGCGAAGTTGTCCCCGACCAGCGAGACCGCACAGGGCGGCCGCCGACTCGTCATCGTCGAGTCGCCTGCCAAGGCGAAGACGATCAAGGGCTACCTCGGCCCCGGCTACGTAGTCGAAGCGAGCGTCGGGCACATCCGTGACCTTCCCAACGGTGCCGCCGAGGTGCCCGAGAAATACACCGGCGAGGTCCGCCGCCTCGGTGTGGATGTCGACCACGACTTCCAGCCGATCTATGTGGTCAACGCCGACAAGAAGGCGCAGGTCAAGAAGCTCAAGGATCTCCTCAAGGACTCCGACGAGCTCTTCCTCGCCACCGATGAGGACCGGGAGGGCGAGGCGATCGCCTGGCACCTCCAGGAGGTCCTCAAGCCGAAGATCCCGGTCAAGCGGATGGTGTTCCACGAGATCACCAAGGACGCGATCCGCGAGGCGGTAGCCAACCCGCGCCAGCTCAACCAGAAGCTGGTCGACGCCCAGGAGACCCGCCGCATCCTCGACCGCCTCTACGGCTACGAGGTGTCGCCGGTCCTGTGGAAGAAGGTCATGCCGCGCCTGTCGGCCGGCCGTGTCCAGTCCGTCGCGACCCGGCTCGTCGTCGAGCGGGAACGTGAGCGCATCGCTTTCCGTTCCGCCGAGTACTGGGACCTGACGGGCACCTTCGCGACCGGTCGCGCCGGGGATTCCTCGGATCCGTCGTCGCTGATCGCCCGCCTGCAGACCGTAGACGGCAGGCGGGTCGCGCAGGGCCGCGACTTCGACTCCCTGGGACAGCTCAAGAGCGCGAACACCCTCCACCTCGACGAGGCAGCTGCCCGCGCCCTCGCCGCCGCCCTGGAGAACACCCGCTTCTCCGTGCGGTCCGTCGAGTCCAAGCCGTACCGCCGTTCGCCGTACGCCCCGTTCCGTACGACGACGCTGCAGCAGGAGGCCAGCCGCAAGCTCGGCTTCGGCGCGAAGGCGACCATGCAGATCGCGCAGAAGCTGTACGAGAACGGCTACATCACGTACATGCGTACGGACTCCACGACACTGAGCGACACCGCCATCGCCGCGGCCCGGGCCCAGGTCACACAGCTGTACGGCACCGACTACCTGCCTCCGCAGCCGCGCACCTACGCCGCGAAGGTGAAGAACGCGCAGGAGGCCCACGAGGCGATCCGCCCCTCGGGCGACCGGTTCCGCACCCCGGCCGAGACCGGTCTGACCGGCGACCAGTTCAAGCTCTACGAGCTGATCTGGAAGCGGACCGTCGCCTCTCAGATGAAGGACGCGACCGGCAACAGCGTGACGGTGAAGATCGGCGGCACCGCTACCGATGGCCGGGACGTGGAGTTCAGCGCCTCCGGGAAGACGATCACCTTCCACGGCTTCCTGAAGGCCTATGTCGAGGGCGCTGACGACCCGAACGCCGAGCTGGACGACCGCGAGCGCCGGCTGCCGCAGGTCACCGAGGGCGACGCGCTGTCCGCCGAGGACATCACGGTCGACGGCCACGCCACCAAGCCCCCGGCCCGCTACACCGAGGCCTCCCTGGTCAAGGAGCTGGAAGAGCGCGAGATCGGCCGCCCGTCGACGTACGCGTCGATCATCGGCACGATCCTCGACCGGGGCTACGTCTTCAAGAAGGGCACGGCACTCGTCCCGTCCTTCCTGTCCTTCGCCGTCGTCAATCTCCTGGAGAAGCACTTCGGGCGGCTCGTCGACTACGACTTCACCGCCAGGATGGAGGACGACCTCGACCGCATCGCCCGCGGCGAGGCCAAGGCTGTGCCGTGGCTGAAGCGTTTCTACTTCGGCGAGGGCACGGTGACGGGCGGCGCGGCCGACGCCGGCAACGGCGACGGGGACCACCTCGGCGGTCTCAAGGAGCTGGTCACCGACCTGGGCGCGATCGACGCGCGTGAAGTGTCGTCGTTCCCGGTGGACAACGACATCGTGCTCCGGGTGGGCCGTTACGGGCCCTACATCGAGCGCGGAGAGAAGGACACCGAGCAGCACCAGCGCGCTGACATCCCCGCCGACCTGGCGCCGGACGAGCTGACCGTCGAACTGGCTGAGGAACTGCTGGCCAAGCCGAGCGGCGACTTCGAGCTGGGCACCGACCCGGAGACCGGCCACCAGATCGTCGCCAAGGACGGCCGCTACGGCCCGTACGTCACGGAGGTCCTCCCCGAGGGCACCCCCAAGACCGGGAAGAACGCGGTCAAGCCACGCACGGCCTCCCTCTTCAAATCCATGTCACTGGACACGGTCACGCTCGAGGACGCGCTCAGGCTGATGTCGCTGCCGCGCGTCGTCGGCACCGACGCCGACGGCGTGGAGATCACCGCGCAGAACGGCCGCTACGGCCCGTATCTGAGGAAGGGCACCGACTCGCGCTCGCTGCAGTCCGAGGAACAGCTCTTCACGATCACGCTGCAGGAGGCCCAGGCGATCTACGCCCAGCCCAAGCAGCGCGGTCGTGCGGCCGCCAAGCCGCCGCTGAAGGAGCTGGGCGAGGACCCGGTCTCCGGCAAGCCGGTCGTGGTCAAGGACGGCCGCTTCGGACCGTACGTCACCGACGGCGAGACCAACGCGACCCTCCGGGCCGGCGACAGCGTGGAGACGATCACCCCGGAGCGCGGCTTCGAGCTGCTTGCCGAGAAGCGCGCGAAGGGGCCCGCCAAGAAGACCACGAAGAAGGCGGCGGCCAAGAAGACCGCCCCGGTGAAGAAGACCGCGGCCAAGAAGACCACGGCGAAGAAGACGACCACTGCCGCGAAGAAGACGACCGCGAAGAAGACGACCGCGAAGACCACCGCCAAGAAGACCACCGCCAAGAAGGCGACGGCTTCGAGGGCGGCGGCGTCCGGCACAAAGGACTGACCGGCTCCCGGGCCGGACGACCGCCTGCGGCTCCGCTGCCCGGCTTCGCACCACGCGCCCCGGCACCACCTCGGTGTCGGGGCGCTCGCGTCCGGCCATGCGGGGCGTGGTGTGCGTCGCTGCGGATAGGCTGAACGCATGACGCGAGCCGAGCAGCCAACGGCCCACACCCCATCACCGGACGACGCACTGGTCGTCGACTCCCGCGAACGCGCCGTTCGTTCCCTGTTGCGCCGACCGCAGCTGAGGCGCCTGTGGAGCGCACAGCTGGTGAGCGGTGTCGGTGATGCCCTCGCACTCCTCGTACTGGTCGTTCTCGTCCTCCAGGCGGCGATCGTCGAGGGCACGTTCGGCGGCGGGTACCGGGGCGTGGCGTTCGCGGTGGCGACGGTCTTCGCCGTACGCGTCCTCGCCACCTTGCTCTTCGGCGCCGTCCTCTTCGGACCGCTGGCCACGCTCACTGCTTACGACGGTCCGCTCGACCGCCGCTGGACCATGGTCGGCGCCGACGGACTGCGCGCTGTGCTGCTGGTCGTCGCCCCCCTGTGGATCGACTGGACCCCTGACAACGCGTTCGTCGTCCTGCTCGTCACCGCTTTCGTCGCCGGCGCGGCCGAGCGGCTCTGGACGATGTGCCGGGAGAGCGCGGCCCCCGCCCTGCTGCCCGCCCCGCCCCTGGAAGGCGCGACGGTGCGACCGCTGCCGGACCACCTGGACGCCCTGCGCCGGCTGACGCTGCGCACCAACTTCCTGGCCGTCCCGCTGGCCGCGGCCGTGCTGGTCGCCGCCGCCCTGCTGAACAACCTGCTGGGCACGGGCGTGGCCTGGTTCGATCAGCATCAGGCCGCCCTCGGCGCGTATGTGGCCGCGGGCTTGTTCTCGGCTTCCCTGTCCGTGCTGCCCTTCCTCGAACTGCCCGGCACGCGGACCCCCCGTGCACGGTCGCCGCTGGAGGGCCTGCGCCGTCCGCACACCGGTGCCGGCGTGGACAAGGGCCGCACGGGTGCGATCCCGCTGCTGATCGTGGCCTGTGCCGCCGTGGCCGGGACCATCGCCGCCGCCGTCTCTGTCTGCGTGCTGCACGCCGTGGACCTGGGCGGTGGACCTGTCCTCTACGGCCTTCTGGTGCTGGGCCTGACCGGCGGCGTCGCCGTCGGCATCCGTACGGCGCCCGCACTGCTGCCCTCGCTCTCCCGCCGCAGACTCCTGGCCCTCGCGATCGCCTTCACCGGCATCGCCCTGCTGTCCGCCGGACTCGTCCCGGACGTCACCACGGTGCTGCTGATCGTCACGCTGGCCGGCATCGGTGCGGGCGTGGCCGCCAACACCGGGCACGCGCTCCTCGACCAGGAGACCGAGGACTACCGCAGAGCGCGCAACACCGAGCACCTGCACGCGGTCGTACGGGTCTTCATGGCGTTCGGCGTGCTGGTCGCACCCGTCGTCGCGGGGCTGATCGGCCGGCACCGGCTGGAGAACGGCCGGTTCGTCTTCGCGCACGGCGGCGCCTCCTTCACGCTCATGCTGGTCGGGGCGCTACTGCTGCCGGTGGCCGCGTTGGTGCTCGCCAAGGTCGACGACCGGTCCGGCATTCCGCTGCGGCAGGACCTCAAGGACGCGCTGCTCGGCGGCGACGACCCGGTCGAAGCACCGGCGGGCACCGGCTTCTTCATCGCCCTGGAGGGTGGTGACGGCGCCGGCAAGTCCACCCAGGCCGAGGCCCTTGCGGAGTGGATCCGCGCCAAGGGCCACGAGGTCGTGCTCACCCGCGAGCCCGGTGCCACCCCGGTGGGCAAGCGGCTGCGGTCGATCCTGCTGGACGTGTCCTCGGCCGGCCTTTCGCACCGTGCGGAGGCACTGCTGTACGCCGCCGACCGCGCCGAGCACGTCGACACCGTCGTGCGCCCGGCCCTGGAGCGCGGCGCGGTGGTCATCTCGGACCGCTACATCGACTCGTCCGTCGCTTACCAGGGCGCCGGTCGCGATCTGTCCCCGACCGAGATCGCCCGCATCAACCGGTGGGCGACCAACGGGCTCGTCCCGAACCTCACCGTGTTGCTGGACGTCTCCCCGGATACCGCCCGCGAGCGGTTCACCGAGGCGCCGGACCGGCTGGAGTCGGAGCCGGCGGAGTTCCACGCACGCGTGCGCGCCGGATTCCTCACGCTGGCCGCCGCCGACCCCGGCCGCTACCTCGTCGTGGACGCGGGGCAGGAACCGGAGTCCGTCACTACGGTGATCCGGCACCGGTTGGACATCGTGCTGCCGCTGTCCGAGGCCGAGATCCGGGCCCGGGAGGAGGCGCGGAAGAAGGCCGAGGAAGAAGCGCGCCGCAAGGCCGAGGAGGAGGCCGCGCGCAAGGCCGAGGAGGAGCGACTGGAGCGCGAGCGCCAGGAGCAGCTCGCCAAGCTTCGTGCCGAGGAGGAAGAGCGCAAGCGGCGCGAGCTGGAGGAGGTGCAGCGGCGCGAGGCCGAACGGCAGGCGGAGGAGGCCCGGCAGCGGGCCGAGGCAGCGCGCCAGCGTGCGGAGCAGGAACGGCAGCGGCTGCTAGCCGAGGAGAAGGCCCGGGCTGAGGAGGAGGCCCGTCGGCAGGCCGAGCAGGAGCGCCGCCGCAAGCAGGCCGAGGAGGAGGCCCGGCTGCGCGCGGAGGAGGAGGCCCGGCAGGCCAGACTGCGGGCCGAGGAGGAAGCCCGGCGCCTTCAGGCGCAGCGCAAGGCCGAGGAGGCGCTGCTGCGTGCCGAGGAGGCCCGCCGGCAGGCGGCCGAGGCCGCGGCGGCGGCCGACGTGGCTGCCCGCAGGCCTGGTGAACCCCGGCCGACCGCGCCGACCGGGACGCCCGAGGCGGTGACGGTTCCCACGCCGGTCGTTTCCCCGGGCGCGCGTGAGCCGGGCGGCCGTGCGTCGGACGCGCACGGTTCGGACGGTCATGAGTCGGACGGAGGAACGTCCGGCGGCCGTGAGCCCGGCATGGGTGAGACGACCCTGCTGCGTCCGGTGCGCGAGGAGCGTGGCGGGTCCGTCGAGGAGACCCGGGACTCGGGTTCCGACTCCGAGGTCACCGCCGAGCTCCCGCAGCCGCAGGTCTTCTCCGGACCGGCCGGCGAGTCTGCGGTGCCGTCTGCGGTGCCGCAGGGCGCGGCAGAGCGGACCGCGGTCCTTCCGCCGGTCCCCGCCGACGCCGCCGATCCCGCCGAGGAGACGGCCGTGCTGCCACCGGTGGTGCCGGGCGCAGCCGATGAGACCGCCGTACTGCCGTCCGTGCCGGCCGCGTCATCCGTACCGCATGAAGATCCTGGTTCGGCGGACCGGGTACCGCCCGGCTTCTTCCGGGACGAGCAGACCGCCGCGGGTCCCGACGGCTCCGAGGACCGTACCCGCGAGATGCCGCGGATCGACGCCGACGGCACGCCTCGCCGCCGGCCGCGCCCCGACTGGGCTGAGGAGACCCCACTCGATGACCTTCCGACGCTGGCCGACGAGCTGCTGGGGTCGTACGACGAGCCGGCGCATGCCGAGCACGACGAGGACCAGGGCCGCGGGCCCCGCGGGCGGGGGCGGGGGCGGCGCGGCTGACGCCGGCCCCGGCCCTTCGCGCCGCAGCCTCCGCCCGTCATGCGTTGTCAGTGCCCGCCCGCACAATGGACTGCGGAACGCGGAGTGTGACGGAAGGGCGGCGTAACCCATGACCGTGTGGGACGACCTCGTGGGGCAGGAGAAGGTGAGCGCGGTACTCGACGCCGCCGCGCGGGACGCTGACGCCCTCGTCACCGCCGCCGCGGCCGACGAACCGTTGCCCGAAGCGTCCAGGATGACGCACGCCTGGCTGTTCACCGGCCCGCCCGGAGCGGGCCGGAACCAGGCGGCGCGGGCCTTCGCCGCGGCCCTGCAGTGCGTCAGCCCGGACCGCGCCCTCGGTGGGGTCCCCGGCTGTGGTTTCTGCGACGGCTGCCACACCGCGCTGCTCGGCACCCACGCGGATGTCACCACGGTCGCCGCGGTCGGCTCCGAGATCCTGGTGAAGGACATGCGTGACACGGTCCGCAAGTCGTTCACCGCCCCGGCGAACGGCCGCTGGCAGATCATTCTGGTCGAGGACGCCGAGCGGCTGAACGAGAAGTCGGCCAACGCCGTCCTCAAGGCCGTCGAGGAGCCCGCCCCGCGCACGGTCTGGCTGTTGTGCGCCCCGTCCGTCGAGGACGTCCTGCCGACCATCCGTTCCCGCTGCCGCCACCTGAACCTGCTGACCCCGTCCGTCGACGCGGTCGCCGACATGCTCGTACGACGCGAGGGCGTCGAACCGCAGGTCGCGGAGTCTGCCGCTCGTGCCACGCAGGGCCATGTCGACCGGGCCCGGCGCCTGGCCACCGACCCAGCGGCGCGCCAGCGCCGGGCCGCTGTGCTCAGGCTGCCCCTGAGACTGGACGAGGTGGGAGCCTGCCTCAAGGCCGCCCAGGAACTGGTCGATGCCGCCGCCGAGGATGCCAAGCAGCTCGCCGAGGAAATGGACGGCAAGGAGACCGAAGAGCTGAAGGCTGCGCTGGGGGCGGCCCAGGGCGGTCGACTCCCGCGCGGTACGGCGGGGGTGATGAAAGACCTGGAGGACATGCAGAAACGCCGCAGAACCCGCACGCAGCGCGACAGTCTCGACCTTGCGCTCGGCGACCTCACCTCCTTCTACCGCGACGTTCTCGCCCTCCAGCTCGGCTCCCGGGTGGCGATCGCCAACGCCGATGCCGAGGATGCCCTGGGGCAGCTGGCCCGGGGCAGCGCTCCGGAGTCCACGCTCCGCCGGATCGAGGCGATCGCCGCGTGCCGTGGGGCTCTGGACCGCAATGTCGCCCCGCTGCTCGCGGTGGAGGCGATGACGATGGCGTTGCGGGCCGGGTGACCGGGGCAGGGGGCGGCGCAGGGGACGGCGTTGCGCGCGGATGACCGGGGCCGGGTGGGCCGGGTCGCCCGGGATTGACGGGGAGCCTCACCCGTACGAGCCATGCTCACCACGCGGTGCGTTCAAGCCACCGCACAGCGTTACTCTCGCATGATGCACACCTGGCCATCCTTCCGCTGCACCCGGAGCCGGTACGGGACCCGCACCGGGACCCGTACCCCCACCCGAGCCCCGGCCTTCCTGACGGCGACCCTTCTCACGGCCGCCGCCCTGCTCGTGTCCGCCTGTTCCTCCGGGAACCCGCCCACCTCGGTGACCGGTGCGGCGGACGTGGCGCTGGCGGCGTTGCCGCAGTCGACGCCGTCGGCGCTGACGCCGTACTACACCCAGCGGCTGCACTGGCACAGCTGCGGTGTCGCCGGCTTCGAGTGCACGACGATGAAGGCCCCGCTCGACTACGCGAAGCCCGGTTCGGGCGACGTGCACCTCGCGGTCGCCCGCAAGTCGGCCACCGGCACCGGCAAGCCGATCGGTTCGCTGCTGGTCAACCCGGGCGGCCCGGGCGGCTCGGCGATCGGCTACCTCCAGCAGTACGCGGGCATCGGCTATCCGGCCGAGGTCCGCGCCCGCTATGACATGGTCGCGGTGGATCCGCGGGGCGTCGCCCACAGTGAACCCGTCGAATGCCTGGACGGGCGTCGGATGGACACATACACGCAGACCGACCTGACGCCCGATGATCAGCGGGAGAAGGCCGCGTTGGTCGCGGCGGACAAGACGTTCGCGCAGAGCTGCGGGGCGCATTCGGCGCGGCTGCTCCAGCACGTCTCCACCGTCGAGGCGGCGCGTGACATGGACATCCTGCGGGCGGCGCTGGGTGACCGCAGGCTGAACTACGTCGGGGCGTCGTACGGCACCTTCCTGGGGGCGACGTACGCCGGCCTGTTCCCGGAACGGACCGGCCGGATGGTTCTGGACGGCGCGATGGACCCGGACCTGGACGCCCGCAGGCTGAACCTGGACCAGACGGCCGGCTTCGAGACGGCGTTCCAGGCGTTCTCGAAGGACTGCGTACGGCACTCCGACTGCCCGCTCGGCGGCAAGGGCACGACGCCCGCGCAGGTCGGCGACCATCTCAAGGCGTTCTTCCGCAAGCTGGACGCCCACCCCATCTCGGCGGGCGACGTGGACGGCCGCAAGCTCGGTGAGGCGCTGGCCACTACCGGGGTGATCGCGGCGATGTACGACGAGGGGGCGTGGGAGCAACTGCGCGAGTCACTGAGCTCGGCGATGAGGGAGAACGACGGCGCGGGACTGCTGGCGCTCTCCGACAGCTACTACGAGCGTGGCGCGAACGGCCGTTACAGCAATCTGATGATGGCCAACGCCGCCGTGAACTGCCTGGACCTGCCGCCGGCCTTCACCGGCCCCGCCCAGGTGGAGAAGGCCCTGCCCGAGTTCAAGAAGGCATCCCCGGTCTTCGGCGAGGCCCTGGCCTGGGCCTCACTGAACTGCGCGTACTGGCCGGTGAAGGCCACGGGCGAGCCGCACCGCATCGAGGCGAAGGGCGCGGCGCCCATCGTGGTCGTCGGCACCACACGTGACCCGGCGACCCCCTACCGCTGGGCGCAGTCCCTGGCCCGCCAGCTGTCCTCGGGCCACCTCCTGACCTACATCGGCGACGGTCACACCGCGTACGGCCGCGGCAGCACCTGTATCGACACCGCGATCAACACCTACCTGCTCCACGGCACCCCGCCCACCACCGGAAAACGCTGCTCATAGCCCTCTTCACCCGCCCTGGAACCGCCTGCTCCGGGGCGGGTACGAAGCACTCCTGGAAACTGTGTAGACTTACCGTCGTTGCTGATCGCACCATAGTGCGGACAGCGTGCCGCTTTAGCTCAGATGGCCAGAGCAACGCACTCGTAATGCGTAGGTCTCGGGTTCGAATCCCGAAAGCGGCTCAATCCGAAGCCCGGCTCAGAGATCTCTGAGCCGGGCTTTTCCGTTCGGCGAACGCGACGGCGGTGCCGGGATCGGGCCGTGCGCGTGTCGTCTCAGGCCGTGACCGTCGGCGAGGGGGTTCCCGAGCCCGAAGGGCGTTGGGGCAGTAGCGCCTTGCAGGTCTCGTACGCCTTCGCCGTCTTCGGATCGGAGGTGTTCAGGTCGCGAAGGCCGCCGAGTCGGCCACGTCTGCCGGCGCCGTTGGTCGTGCCGGGCGATGGCGTGGGCACCACCACCCCGTGGTCCTTCAGGCAGCTGGTGAAGGCACGGAATGCCGTCGAGTTCGCCCCGCCGGCCCCGCCGCGCCCGGTGAACTGCGGCCGCAGCGACTTGCACGCGTCGAGCGCCTTCTGGGTGGTCGCGTCGGGTGAGGCACCGCCGAACCCAGGGAAGCCGCCTCCGCCGAACCCACCTCTGGCGCGCGGCGAACCGGAGGGCCGCGGTGCCCCCGGTGAGCGCCTCGCAAAGGTCGGCAGGTCCATCCCGTGCTGCGACAGGCACTGTCGGTACGCCTCCATCGCCTGCGGTCCGCCTGCCCTGCCGGAGGAGGCTGTGGCCGACCCCGAAGGCTTGTCGGACGCCGAGGCCGAACCCGGCGAGGACGAACACGCCGTGAGGAGGAGCGCTCCTGATACGGCGAGGACGGCGACGGACACGCCCGCCCGCAGCGCGCCGGCAGTGGTCCTGGGCATCTTCGTATGTCCCCTCGGGTCAGCGGCTGGTATATCGCCGCGCGCGAGCATGCACAGAGACGCGGGGGTGCGCGGGCGGTGACGGACGACTCAACCGCATCGAAATGGAGACTTCCGGGGACCGTGCTGTGAGTTTCCGGGGAGCGTGTGGCGGACGACTTCACCCGGCGGCCGATGCTCGACCGGTTTATTCACAATAAGTGCTGTTTGCCGCCTGTTCGGCCGCCCGGCCGCGGGTCGCCACTCCCAGTGAACTCCCAGGATTCTCCCAGGCGTTCAAAGGCATGGGCGTCCACAATGCGCGCCATGAAGGTGCTCCCACGGCGGCGCAGGGCCGCCCTGATCAACTCGGTGCTCGGCGTGGTGGTCCTCGCGGGTGCGGGCGGCGCCTACGCGGCGGTGCACGACGACGGCGGCAAGTCTTCCGGTAACGGCACTGCCCGGGTGGCCACCGTCACCAAGGGCACGGTGCTCGCCACGGTCTCCGGATCCGGCACGCTGTTCTCGCCGAGCGACGCAGGGCTGAACTTCGCCACCGGCGGTACTCTCACCGAGGTCAGCGTCAAACCGGGCGACAAGGTGACGAAGGGTCAAGTCCTGGCCAAGGTCGATCCGACATCGGCGAAGGAGACCCTGAGCCAGGACGAGGCGTCGCTGACCGCGGCGGAGGCGAACCTGACGAAGGTACAGGCGGGCGAACTCCCCGCAGCCAACGGGAGCAGCGCCTCATCCGGTTCCTCCGCCTCCGGCCGTGGCGGCGTCACGGCCACCCCGACCCCGACCCCGACCGTGGATCCGGCCCAGCTCGCCCAGGCACAGGCCCAGTTGACCCAGGCACGGAACAGGGTCGACGCCGACCAGCGTGCCTTGGACGGGTGCGTCCTCAAGGCTCCGGTGTCCGGCACGGTCGCGTCGGTGTCCGCCAAGAAGGGCCAGACGGTCACCGGGACGGGAAGCGGAGGCTCCGGCAACGGCTCGTCCGGCTCGTCGAGTAGCGCCGGCAGCTCCACCACCCCGACGGGCTTCATCGTGCTGACCAACCCCACCGGGATGCAGGTCACCGCGGACTTCTCCGAGGCCGATTCCCTGAAGGTCAAGCCCGGCCAGGCGGCCAGGGTCACCCTGAACGCCGAATCCGGCACGGTCCTCAACGCCAAAGTCCTGTCGGTCAGTTCGCTGCCGGCGAGCAGTGGCTCCGCCGCCGGCAACAGTGGCAGTGCCGTGCAGTACGAGGCCACGCTCACCATCACCAGCCCCACCGCGAACCTGCGCACCGGCCTGAGCGCCAGCATCCAGGTCATCACCGGTGAGGCGTCCGGTGCACTGAGCGTGCCAACCGCTGCGGTGTCCGGCACAGGCGCCAACCGCACGGTCCTGGTGATCAACTCCGATGGCTCCACCACCCGTACTGACGTCACCGTCGGTGTCGAGGGCGATTCCGCGGACCAGATCACCAAGGGCCTGACCGAGGGCCAGAAGGTGCAGATCCCGACCGTGGCGTCGGCTGGGAACGGTGGCTTCCCGAGCGGAGCGTTCCCCGGTGGCCTCGGGGGCGGCGGCCGGTTCGGGGGCAGGGGCGGCGGCTCGCGCACCGGTGGCGGCGTCCGGGGCTCCGGCGGAGGCGGTCGCGGATGAGGTGGGACCCGCGCAAGCGGCTGCGCCTGGGCCGAACCGGATTCCACCGCCGGGCCGAGACGGGAGCCGGGCCCGCGGCCGAACCGGGCGCCGACAGTCCGTGGAGCCCTCCGCCGGTCATCGAGGTGCGGTCGCTGACCAAGACGTACGGGCACGGTGACGCCGTCGTCCGCGCCCTCGGCGGCGGCCCCGGCCCCGTGACGGGCGAGCCGGCCGGCGTGGACCTGGTGGTCGAGCAAGGCGACATGGTGGCCGTCATGGGCAGTTCGGGCTCCGGCAAGTCCACCCTGATGAACATCCTGGGCTGCCTGGACGAGCCGACTTCGGGCCGCTACCTGCTGGACGGCATCGACGTCGGCGGCCTGGACGAGCACCAGCTCTCCCTGGTCCGCAACCGCAAGATCGGTTTCGTCTTCCAGTCGTTCAACCTGGTGCCGCGCACTCCCGCGCTCGCCCAGGTCGAACTCCCCCTCACCTATGCCGGGGTGAGGTCCGCCGAGCGGCGGCGCCGCGCGCTCGCCGCGCTCGCCCTGGTCGGCCTCGCGGACCGGGTCGGGCACCGGCCCAACGAACTCTCGGGCGGCCAGCAGCAGCGTGTGGCGGTTGCCCGCGCGCTGGTCACCGCGCCCGCGATGCTGCTCGCCGACGAGCCGACCGGAAACCTGGACAGCCGCAGCACGGAGGAGGTGCTCGCCATCATCGACCGGTTGAACGCCTCCGGCCGCACCGTCGTCCTGATCACGCACGAGGACGAGGTGGCCCGGCACGCCAAGCGGGTGCTGCGACTGGTGGACGGACGGATCGTGGAGGACGTACGGCAAGCGCCGGTCGAGGGGCCACCGCCGGCACTCCGCGATCCCGCGATCTTCGCGGTGCACTCCCAGCGTTCCCCGCACTCCTCGGATTCCCCGCACTCCTCGGACTCCGCGCACTCCTCGGACTCCGCGCACTCCCTGGCTGACGGGACCTCCGGTGCTGGCTCCGCGATCGCCCCGGGAGGTGCCGGCCGGTGAACGTCATCGAGACCCTACGGTTCGCCTTCGGCGGGCTCGCCGCGAACAAGGTCCGTTCGGGCCTGACGATGCTGGGCGTACTCATCGGTGTGGCTGCCGTCATCATCCTGCTCGCGGTCGGCAACGGCTCTTCGCAGGCGGTGAGGGACTCCATCGAGAAGCTGGGCACCAACGCGCTGACCGTTTCCTCCGGGGCCGGCTTCGGCGCCAGGTCCACGGCGACGGTCACCAAGCCGCTGACCGTGGACGATGCCCGGGCGCTCGCCGACCCGGCCTCGGCCCCCGATATCGAGTCGGTCGCGCCCGAGGTCAGCACCTCGCAGACCGCGTTGTACCAGGGCACCTCGCACACCGTGGGCCAGGTCGTGGGCACCTATCCCGCGTACTTCAAGGCGTCCAACAGCAAGGTGGCGAAAGGCGACTACTTCAGCGCCGATGACGTGCTCAACTCCCGCAAGGTGGCGGTGATCGGCTCGACGACCGCCACCGACCTGTTCGGCACGGTCAGCCCGGTGGGCAAGAAGATCGTGTTGGGCGGCACCCCGTTCACCGTGGTCGGGGTGCTGGAGACCAAGGGCGGCACCGGCTTCCAGGACCCGGACGACACGGTGATCGCACCGCTGCCCACCGTGCAGAACGCGTTCACCGGCTTCGGGCCGATCAGCCAGATCCTGGTCGAAGCGAAGACCGCGGACGCCACCACGCCCGCGCAGAACGAGATCACCACCGTGTTGATGGCCCAGCACGGCATCAAGGACGCCTCGGCGCTGGACTTCCGGGTCAGTAGCCAGGCGTCACTGCTGGATACCCAGACGTCCACCCGCCAGACCTTCACGGTGCTGCTCGGTGCGGTGGCCGCGATCTCGCTGCTGGTCGGCGGGATCGGGATCACCAACATCATGTTGGTGACGGTGACCGAGCGGACCCGGGAGATCGGCATCCGCAAGGCGATCGGCGCACCCAAGGGCCTCATCCTGGGGCAGTTCCTCGCCGAGTCGACCCTGCTGTCGGTGGTCGGCGGCGGGCTCGGCGTGGTCGGCGGGCTGATCGGCTCGCACTTCACCATCGTCGGCATCAAGCCGGTGATCATCCCAGAGTCGGTGGGCGGAGCCTTCGCCATCGCCGTCGCCATCGGGCTGTTCTTCGGCAGCTACCCGGCCAACCGTGCGGCGAGCCTGCGTCCCATCGAGGCACTGCGGCACGAGTGACACCACGTCAGAGCTTGAGTGAGCTTGAGTGAGCTGGAGAGAGGGAGTACCGGAGATGGCGCGACGCCGCACCGAACTGGTCAAGGCGGACGACGCCCGCACGGAACTGCTGCCGCTGGTACCCGCGCCGTCGGGGACGGAGGCCGCATCGGACGCATCTGAGGTCGAGGCGGTGCAGGGGCCAGGCGGCGCCACCGCCGAGCCGCCCGAGGACGTCCTGGCCGAGCCGCCGGACGCGCGGGACATCTCGGCGGAGCTGGCGGCGCCACCGCGGCGCAGGTTGCCGTGGCTGACGCTGGTGCTGGCGGCCGGAGCGGTGGCGGCGGGTGCCTTCACCGGCGGGGTGCTGGTGGAGAAGGGCCACCTGCAGAACCCGCCGGGTGCGGCGTCGGGCCGCGGGTTCACCTTCTCGGGCGGCACGGGATCACGGGCGGGTGCCGGGGCGAGCGCGCGTGCCGGCGGCGGTCGTACCTTCGGCCAAGGCGCAGGGGGCACCGGTGCTTCGAACGGTGCCGGGGCCGGCTCCGGCGTGACGTTCGGCACCGTCAAGCTCGTCGACGGCAAGACGATCTACGTCACCGACGCCCAGGGCGACATCGTCAAGGTCACGACCGGCGGGTCCACGAAGGTCACCGAGTCCAAGGAAGGCAAGATCGGTGACCTCCAGCCCGGGCAGACGGTGACGATCAGGGGCAGCCAGAACGCCGACGGAGACATCGCGGCGACGACGGTGACGGAGGGCGGGCCGGGCGGCGGCTTCGGGGGGTTCGGCAGATCCAACGGCGGGACCGGCAGTCGTTCCGGCGGGAACTGATCCCGGCCGGAGCCTGCCGGGGTCCGGCATTCGGGTCCGGAACCGGGCTCACAGCCGCAGAGCGTAGGGTGCACGGCATTTGCCCCAGGAGGAGTCCATGGACACGCCCGAGGCCAGTCTGCTGGTGGTCGACGACGAACCCAACATCCGGGAACTGCTGTCGGCGTCCCTGCGTTTCGCCGGGTTCAGAGTCGTCTCCGCGGCGACCGGAGCGGACGCGTTGACGGCGGTCGCCCAGGAGCGCCCCGACCTTGTCGTCCTGGACGTGATGCTGCCCGACATGGACGGCTTCGCGGTGGCGAAACGGCTGTGGGAGGACTCGGGGCCGCACTCCTCCCGGACGGCGGGCGGTGCGACCGACCGGCTGCCAGTGCTCTTCCTCACCGCGAAGGACGGCGTCGAGGACAAGATCAGTGGGCTGACGGCCGGCGGCGACGACTACGTCATCAAGCCGTTCAGCCTGGAGGAACTGATTGCGCGGATCCGGGCGATCCTGCGGCGCACCGGGGCACCCACCGACGACGGACGGCTGGTGGCGGGCGACCTGGAACTCGACCCGGTCGGACACCAGGTCATCCGGGCCGGGCGGCCGGTGTCGTTGTCCCCCACCGAGTTCAAACTGCTCGCGTATCTGATGGCCAACGCCGACCGGGTGGTCTCCAAGCCGCAGATCCTGGACCACGTGTGGGCGTACGACTTCGGCGGTGACCTCAGCATCGTCGAGTCGTACATCTCCTACGTACGGCGGAAGGTGGACTCGGGGGTGGACGGGGCCGCGAAGCTCATCCACACGGTGCGCGGCGTCGGTTACGTGCTGCGGCGCCCGCCGACACAGGGCTGAGGGCGCGGTGAACCCGCGTGCCTTGACCACCCGGGCGCGGGGCCTGCGGTTGTCGGCGGTGTCCCTGCGGTCGCGGTTGATGCTGCTCTCCTTGGCCCTGGTTCTGCTCGGGCTGACCGTCAGTGACATGGTGGTGCTCGGTTCGGTCCGCGGCCAGTTGGTCACACGGGTGGACCGGCAGCTGGAGCGCTATGGGCAGTCGCTCGCCGCGCGCCTGGGCACGGACGGCGTGCCGGAGCCACGCTTCGTCCATTCGAACAGGCACGGGTCATGGCTGCCGAGCCAGTTCGTGGTCGCCTTCGTGGCGGCGGACGGCCGGGTCTCCGAGCAGTTCCGCCTTCCCGTCGCCGCCGGTGATCCCCGCCCGGTGTGGCCCCGGATGGATGCGGCCTCCCTGCAGGCCCACCTCGGCAAGCCCTTCGACGTCGCCAGCGACCACGGTGGCAGCTGGCGGGTCCTCATCGTGCCGGTCGCGGCCTCCGCCGTGACCACGGACGGCACCTCTGCCACCGACTCCTCCCCTTCGGCGAACGTGGCCGCGCCGCTGCCCGTCGGCGTGGTGGTCTCCGCCTCCCTGGATGAGGTGGACTCCACCACCGATCACCTGAGCACCGCCTTCCTCCTGATCGGTGGTGTGGTGGCGGCCCTGCTCGGACTGGCCGCCTGGTTCGCGGTACGAGCCGGTCTGCGCCCGCTGCGGCTGATCGAGGCGACGGCCACCGAGATAGCCGCGGGCCGCCCGCTGTCCCACCGGATGCCCGAGGCTTCGCCGCGCACCGAGGCCGGGCGGCTGTCCTCGGCACTGAACGTGATGCTCGCCCAGATCGAGTCGGCCTTCGCGGCCCGCGCGGAGTCCGAGGAGCAGATGCGGCGGTTCGTCGCGGACGCCAGCCACGAGCTGCGGACCCCGCTCGCCGGGATCCGCGGCTTTGCCGAGCTCTACCTGATGGGCGCACTCGTCGACGAGGAGGACGTCAAACGCACGATGGCCCGTATCGAGAGCGAGGCCGTACGCCTCGGCGGCCTCGTCGAGGATCTGCTGACCCTGGTACGGATGGGCGAGCAGCGCTCGGTCCAACCCGCCCCGATGGACCTGCGTACCCTTGCGGTGGATGCCCTGCACGACATCACTGCCCTGGACCCCGGACGCCCGGTCACCCTCACCGGCCCAGGCGACCTGGGCACCCCGCCCGGCCCCGCCCCCGTCCTTGGTGACGAGGCCCGGCTGCGCCAAGTGGTCGCCAACCTCGTCGGTAACGCCGTCGCCCACACTCCACCCGGCACCCCGGTCCGCATCGGCGTCGGCACCCTTGACGGTCACGGCGTCCTCGAAGTCGCCGACCGCGGCCCCGGTCTCACCCCCGAGCAGGCCGCTCGTGTCTTCGAACGGTTCTACCGCGTCGACCCCGCCCGCACCCGCACCACCCCCACTGACGGCGCCGGCCTCGGCCTGTCCATAGTCCACGCCCTCGTCACCGCCCACGCGGGCCACGTCGACCTGGAGAGCACCCCCGGTCAAGGCACCCTCTTCCGCGTCCGCCTCCCCTCGGCGAAACAACACTGAGGCCCGACGGGGCAGCGCCCCCTGCCGAGGTCTTCAGACGGGGGACGCTGGCCAGCGCACGGTCCCGTCATGAGGGCATCGCGACCTTGTGTGCGGGGGCAGGACGTGACGTGAGGCCCCTGGCCCGGAGCCGTCACCCTGCAGGGACGACCCCTTCGCGAGGCCGCTCAGATCACTCCATCGGCGTGCGGTGATACCGGTGCGCCGGTCGGGAGGCTGCTCATCACGGTTCCTGCTGTCCGTATGCCCGGGTGTGCCTCAGTCGGATCCCACGCAGTGCTCCAGCAGCCCGGAGATCGATCCGTCGACCAGGCGGTAGCGCACGATCCGCCCGTCCTTCAGGCCCTCGACGATGCCCGCGGTGCGCAGCAGACGCAGGGCCTGGGAAACGGTGGTGTCCCTCATCCCGGTGGCGACCGCGAGGTCGGACACGGAGATCGGGCCGGCCCGGTGGAGGGCGAGCAGCAAGGACAGACGTCCGGGGTCGGAGAGCAGGGAGAAGCGGTCCGCCCAGGCGCGTACGCGCTCGGGCTCGCCGATGGCGGCGATGGCGTCACAGACCCGGTGACCGTCGATGGTGCGCTGCCCGGCACGTTCCGCGGGGACGAGATGCATGGAGCCATCATCGCAGCCTCCCCTCGCGTTCCCGCTATACCTGCTCAACTGTGCAGCCTTGCAGTCACTACCCACTGCCTTCTAGGGTGAACGGGCCGTGGTGTTCGGGAAGACCGGTGCCGGCCCTTCAAGGGCTCAGTCCGGAGCGGCCCTCGCCACTGTGATCGGGAAGTTCCCGCCCCACACACGCCACTGGCCACACAGCCGGGAAGGCAGGGGCGGGCGCGTCGACCCGTCAGCCAGGAGACCGGCCACGGCATCACGAAGCTGATCCACGAGGTGCTGGAGCGTGAACGTATGACCGTGTCCGAAGGCGTGTCCGAAACGACCGCCGCCCCGTCCACCCCCCACTCCTTCCGCTGGCGCCGCGAGGACACCGTCCGGACAGCCGGTCTGCTGGCCATGATCGTCGCACTGCACGTGGTGGCGTTCGGGATCCTGTTCCTGCTCGTGATTCCGCATCACTACGAGGTCGGTACAAAGGCGTTCGGCATCGGCCTGGGCGTGACGGCGTACACGCTCGGCATGCGGCACGCCTTCGACGTGGACCACATAGCGGCGATCGACAACACCACCCGCAAGCTGATGGCCGACGGCAAGCGGCCGGTTTCGGTGGGGTTCTGGTTCGCGCTGGGGCACTCCAGCGTGGTCGTCGTCATGGCCGTGCTGGTCGCCGGTGGCGCGAAGCTCGCCGGCACCCTGATGAACGACGATTCCCGGACCCATCAGGTCCTCGGCGCCGTCGGCACCACGGTCTCCGGTTCCTTCCTGTACCTCATCGCGGCCCTCAACCTCGTCGCGCTGTTCGGCATCCTGCGCGTCTTCCGGGCCATGCGCGCCGGGCACTACGACGAGACGGAGCTGGAGGCCCACCTCGACTCGCGCGGCTTCATGAACCGCATCCTGGGCCGGCTCACCAGGTCCGTCCGGCGCCCGGGGCAGATGTTCCCGCTCGGTTTCGTCTTCGGTATCGGCTTCGACACCTCCACCGAGGTCCTGCTGCTCGCCCTGGCCGGGAACGGTGCCGCCGCCGGGCTCCCCTGGTACGCGGTGCTGTGCCTTCCGCTGTTGTTCGCGGCGGGCATGAGCCTGTTCGACACCCTTGACGGCACGTTCATGAACTTCGCCTACCAGTGGGCTTTCTCCAACCCGGTGCGGAAGGTGTTCTACAACCTCACCATCACCGGCCTGTCCATCGCAGTGGCCTTCTTCGTGGGCACGATCGAGTTGGTCGGCGTCCTGCACGACAAACTCGGCCTACGTGATGACGTCACCGGCTGGATCGCGGGCCTGGACCTGGACAACGTCGGCTATGTCATCGTCGGCCTGTTCGTGGTCGTCTGGGCCGCGGCCATCACCTACTGGCGCCTGGCCAGGGTCGAGGAGCGCTGGAGCGTTCGCACGGCCGACCCCCGCTGACGGTCCCACCGCATGGTGAACGAACCGACAAACCCGGAGGACATCGGAGTAAGACGAGTTCAAGAGGTCGCCAAGTGAATCGCTGTCAGGTGAACCTGCACCCGTGAGGCAACATCTTGGTGAACGGCGGGCGCCGGGCGGTCGGGACGCGGTGCCGCCGCCGGCCGGATGGGTGAGGAACGTGGTGGAGCTGAGGATCGCCGTCGCCGTGGTGACCATGGGGAACCGGCCGGCAGAGGTCGACGCCCTGCTGGAGTCCGTGGCGAAGCAGGATCTCGCCCCCGCCCGCATCGTGATCGTGGGCAACGGCTGTCGGCTGCCGGAGTTCACCAGCCGTCTCTCCCTGCCCGGCGAGGTCACCACCATCGAAGTCGAGGAGAACCTCGGCTGCCCCGGCGGCCGGAACACCGCGCTTGCGCGGCTGCGGGAGTACGGGGACGTCGATGTCGTCGTGGAACTGGACGACGACGGGCTGCTCGTCGACGCCGACGTACTGCGGCGCGTACGAGACCTTTACGCCGCCGAGCCCCGCCTGGGCATCGTCGGCTTCCGCATCGCCGACGAGCGGGGCGAGACCCAGCAGCGGCACGTTCCCCGGGTGGGCAGGTCGGACCCGATGCGCGGGGGATACGTCGCCGGCTTCCTCGGCGGCGGGCACGCACTGCGGATGGCGATGCTGGCCGAGACCGGGGACTGGCCGGCCCGGTTCTTCTTCGCGCACGAGGAGACCGACCTCGCCTGGCGGGCCGTCGACGCCGGCTGGAAGATCCGCTACACCCCCGAACTACTGCTCCAGCACCCCAAGACCTCGCCGGCGCGGCACGCCATCTACTACCGCGTCAACGCCCGGAACCGTGTCTGGCTCGTCCGGCGCCGGCTGCCGCTGCCGCTCGTCCCCGTGCACCTGGGCGTGTGGGTGCTGCTCACCCTCGCCCGCACCCGCTCCGTGGCCGGGCTGAAGGCGTGGTTCGGCGGGTTCGCGGAAGGGCTGCGGGAGCCGGCCGGGGAACGACGGCCCATGCGCTGGCGAACGGTGTGGCGGCTTACCCGGCTCGGGCGTCCGCCGGTGATCTGAGTCCGGCCTGCGAGGCCGGGAACCGAGCACGGGGAGGAACGTGGAGGGCACGGGTCGTGGAAGGGGGCAGGACGGGGCCCCGGTCGTTCACCTCCGCCGACCGGGGCCCCGTACGTCCCCGGAGCCGGCCTGCGGCGACACTCCCCCGAGCTACGCGATAGACGCGCGCGCCGTCGAACCGGCTCCGATGAAATGATCAGATCAGAATGCGCCAACAGATCGCTAACATGTGGCCAACGGTTCGGCGGACGTCAAGGGCCGGTTGGCCGGAATTCGTTCCGTGGGAGCGGAAGAGGGCCTCAGGCAGGCGGGTCCAGGACCGGGTCGACCGAACGAAGGTGGCGGGAAGCCGTTGTGGATGGGGCGGAAATCCGCCAGTGGGCGGCAGGTGCACATCTGCCGCGGAACTCGGCCGATCCCAGCCGGGCGGGAAGGCAGTGGAGCGGCGAGATGCGGCGGCGCGGGCTGCGGTTCGGACTGCTGGGGCCACCGGTCCTCTACGGCCGACCGCCGTACACACTCTCCCGAGACACCCTGGACGGCCCCCTGACGCAGGCCGCCGGCAGCGCCTTTGGCGCTGATTGCGGACCGGCCGTCGCCGAGGTCCCCGACGCCGAGGTCCGTGCGGTCGGCAGCCCCAAAGTGCGCGCTCTGCTGGCCGCGTTGCTACTGGAGCCTGGCCGGGTCGTGTCGATCGAGTCGCTAAAGGACGTCCTGTGGGGCGGGGCGCCGCCTGCCTCCGCGCAGGCTTCCCTGTACAACCACGTCGCCCGGCTGCGTCGGCTCCTGGACGATCCCGAGCGGCTCAGGGCCGTAGCGCCGGGTTATCTGCTGCGTGTCGACCACGGTGAGTTGGACGTGCACGTGTTCGATGCGCGGGTCGCCGAGGCACGTGCGGCGCACGCCCGGCGGGACTGGCAGGGTGTCGTGCATGCCTGCCTGGGCGCACGCGCACTCTGGCGCGGCACCCCGTTCAGCGGGCTGTCCGCGGAACTCGGCGGCGTCGCCCTGGTGCAGCGCCTGGAGGAGGCGCGGCTGCTCCTACTGGAGTGGCGTTACGACGCCGAACTCGCCCTGGGCGGTGGCAGGGCCACCGCGCTCGTTCCCGAGCTGGCTGCTCTGGTCGCCGATCATCCGCTGCGCGAGGCGTACCACCGTCAGCTGATGCTCGCCCTGCACCGCACCGGCCGTCCGGCCGAGGCCCTGGCCGTCCATCGTGACCTGCGTGCCCGCTTGGTGGGTGAGCTGGGCATCGAGCCCGGCCCGCCGGTCCGGGAGGCGCATGCCGAGGTACTGCGGGGGAGCGGCGAGGGACGACGGCAGCAACGGGGGGAACAGCATCTTGGTCCGCGGCGGTCTGCCGAAACCGCCGACCGGCCGAACGAAGCCGACGGGAACGGTGGGCCGGAAGCCGGTGAGGGCGTCCGCGCGGTGCCCGCCTCCCGTCCCACCGCACGGCGGACCCCGCGCCCGGCCCAGCTCCCGGCTGCGCCGGCCCACTTCACCGGCCGCGCCGAGGTATGCCGCGCACTGTCCCGGTCCCTGGCCGGGCAGTCCACCCCGGCATCGGCCGTCGCCGTGGTCAGCGGCATGGCCGGTGTCGGCAAGAGTGCACTGGCGCTGCACGTCGCCCACATGCTGCGGGAACGGTTCACCGACGGTCAGATCTACGTCAACCTGCACGGCGCCACCCCCGGAATGACCCCGCTCACCGCCGCGCAGGCACTCGCTTCCCTACTGCGGGACCTCGGTGTCGAGCCCCGCAGTATTCCCGAACGCCCGGATGCCGCAGCCAGGTTGCTCCGCTCGCTCCTCGCCCCGGCCCGCATGCTGCTGGTGCTGGACGATGCTGCGGGCGCGGCCCAGGTGCGGCCCCTGCTACCGGCCGGACCCGGCTGCGCGGTGATCGTCACCAGCCGTTCGCCGCTCACCGCCCTCGACGGCGCCCGGCGTTTCCCCCTCACCCCGCTGTCCGCCCAGGACAGTGCGGACCTGCTCCGTGCCGTGAGCGGTCGCGAGGGGCTGGACGCCGGCCACGCCCTGGTCGAGCTGACCGGGCGGCTGCCACTGGCACTGCGCGTCGTCGCCGCCCGGTTGGCCGCCCGCCGCGCACTGACCCCGGAGGTTCTGGCCGGTCAACTGGCGGTCAGTGGTGAACGGTTGCACCACCTGGAGTACGACGATCTCAGTGTCCGGCGCTCCCTCGCCGTGGCCCATGACGCACTCGCCGCCGCCGATCGCGAGGCCGACCGGGACGCAGCCCTCGCGCTGGGCCGTATCGGCGCGCTCGACCTTCCGACCTACGGTGCCCCGCTGATCGCCCGCCTCACCGGCACCGATGAGCGCCGCGCCGAAGCAGCTCTGGACCGTCTGGTCGACGTCGCCCTGTTGGAGGAGACGGCGTACGGCCGCTACGCCCCGCACGACCTGGTCCGCGACTTCGCCCGCGAACTGACGGTCGCGGGTACGGATTTTACGACCGCTGGGCTCCGCCCCCTTCCGCCCCGGACGCCGACCCCCGCCCCGCCCCAGACACCGGCTCACGGCACCAGCACCGCGCCCGTCCCGGTCCCGGCCTCCGCGTCCGCGCCGGATCTGGTCGCCCTCCGCTGGTACGCCGCCGTCGCCGAGCGGGTGCTCAACGCGATCGTGGAACCGGGGTTCGACCAGGACGACCGGCGTCGGCCGATCTTCGCCCAGCCCCCCGAGCATGCCGAGGATGTGGCCGCCGTGCCGGCCTTCGCGTCGGTGGAGGAAGCCTGCGCCTGGGGTGAGGTGGAGTTGGAGAACGTCGTCGCCCTGGTCGCCCGGAACGTCGACGCGGCCGACCCACACCGAGCCGCCCACCTCTCCGCGCTGGTGCGGCTGCTCTTCCCCTATGTCCAGCGCAGCGGACGCGTCGCCGAGATGAAGGTGTTGGGGCGGGCCGCGGTCCGTGTTGCGCGGCGGCTCGGTGACGCGGCGGCGGAGGCGTACGCGCTCGGTGACCTCGCGGGCCTGAACTTCCTGACCGGCCGGCAGAACGACGCCCTGGCCCTTACCGACCAGGCCCTGCAGATCTGGCGGCGGCTCGGTACGGCCTCCAGGATCCGACGCTGTCTGAACAATCGAGGGCTGCTGCTGGAGGGGCTCGGCCGGTTCGCGGAGTCGGAGGAGGCGCTGCGGCAGAGTCTCGCGTACTCGCGGCAGTTGAACGATTCCTTCGCGGAGGCCGTCACCCACAGCCATCTCGGCAACCTCTACGAGCACACCGATCCTCGCGCCGCCATCGAGCACCACCGGCGCTCCCTGGCGATCGGGGACGCGCTCGACGCGGTCATCGTGCAGCACTCGGCGCACTGCAACATCGGCTACGCCCATCTCACCCTCGGTGAACCAGCCGCCGCCGCCCGGCACTTCGAGGAGAGCCGGCGCATCCTCGGCACCCATGGTGACTGGCACGGCGAGTCCCAGACCAGGCTCGGTCTCGTCCGGGCCCTGCGACAGCTGGGGGAGAGCGAGCGGGCGGGCCGTGAGTGCGCGGAGCTGCAGCGTCGGGCCGATGCCCGTGCCGACCCTTACATGGGCGGCCTGGCCCGGCACCAGTACGGACTGCTGCTGCACGAGCAGGGGCGGCGGGCGGAGGCGTACCACGCCTGGAGGGCGGCGCTGGAGGCGCTGGACGGTACGGACGAGCGAGCGGTGCTGGTGGAGCTGCGTGAGCTGCTCGCGGGCTGACCCTGGCCTCGCGGAGCCGCCTACTTGGCGTCGGCGTAACACTCCACCACCGCCGTGCTGAACGGGAACCGCACCGGTGTTTCCCCGAAGGTCAGCCGGCCGGCGAGGTCGGCGCACTCGCGGATGGCCCGGACGACGGCGTCGGCCTCCTCGGCAGGGCAGTGCACGATCACCTCGTCGTGCTGGAAGAAGACGAGCTCGGCCTTGAGGCCCGCGCAGGCCTGGCGCAGCGCGGCGAGCAGCAGCAGGGCCCAGTCGGCAGCACTGCCCTGTACGACGAAGTTCCGGGCGAAGCGTCCGCGTGCACGGGAGTCGCTGGAGGCGTAGCCAGGTGTCCAGCCGGGCCGGCCGTCCGAGGACGCGTCGGCCGTCACCTCAGCGCCGACCGCGCCGAGGGGGATGCCCGCTTCCTCCGCCGCCGCCTCCGCGTCGGAGCCGGCGGCCGGCGGGCAGGTCCGGCCCAGCCAGGTGCGCACCAGTCGGCCCTCTTCGCCCGCGCGTGCCGCCTCGTCGACGTAGGCGACGGCCTTCGGGAACCGGCGGCGCAGCGCGGCGAGGTTCTTCAGACCGTCACCGGAGGTCTGGCCGTAGACCGCGCCGAGTACGGCGAGCTTGGCCTGCTCACGGTCGCCGGAGAAGGCGCGGTCGGACACGGACTGGTAGAGGTCGCTCTCCCGGCCGGCCACCTCCATCAGACCGGGGTCGCGGGAGATCGCCGCCAGCACCCGCGGTTCCATCTGGTCCGCGTCGGCCACCACGAGTCGCCAGCCGGGGTCGGCGATCACGGCCCGGCGGAGCACCTTGGGGATCTGCAGGGCGCCCCCGCCGTTCGTCACCCAGCGGCCGGTGACCGTGCCACCGGCGAGGAACTCGGGGCGGAAGCGGCCGTCGCGCACCCAGTCCTGTAGCCAGGACCAGCCGTGCGCCACCCAGATGCGGTACAGCTTCTTGTACTGCAGCAGGGGCTCGACGGCGGGGTGGCCGACGGATTGGATCTCCCAGCGGCGGGTGGACTTCACCTTGATCCCGGCCTGTGCGAAGGCCTTGACCACGTCCGCGGGCAGGTCAGGCCGCACCCGGCGGCCGAAGGCTGCCGACACCTCGTCCGTCAGTTCGGCGAGGCGACGCGGCTCGCCCCCGCCCGGGTACCGCTCGCCGAGCAGATCGTGCAGCAGGCTGCGGTGGACCGCGCCGCTCCAGGGCAGGCCCGCGTGATTCATTTCGGCGGCCACCAGCGTCCCCGCCGACTGGGCGGCGGTCAGCAGCTGCATCCGGCCGGGGCGGTCGGTCTGCTCGTGCCGGCGCTGCTGGTCGCCGTAGACGGCGAGGAGGTCTTCGAGGGGCAGGCGGACGCCAGTGGTTTCGAACAGGGAGGACTGCGCGCCCGGCCCGGCGGTGCGCTGGGGCGGGTCGGGCGGTACGGGGCCGCCGCGGAGGCGGGCCAGGGCGGCGGCGGCCGAGCGTGGCTCGCCGTACCGACCCTCATGGCCGAGCAGAAGTGTTTCGGCGTCCTCGATGTCGTAGCACCGCTCCACTCGCACCCCCGTAGCGAGCAGGCGCGGGTAGACCTCGACGGTCGACCGCCACACCCAGCGTGTTGCCTCCGGGCGGCTCCGCACCGCCCCGGCGAGATCGCTCTCCCGCCGCACCGGCCCGGCGGGCAGCCCGTCCGGGCCGAGGGGTGCGACGTCCACGCCGCCGTCCTCGGCCGGTGCGAGCGCCCACCGGTCGGTCATGACCGCGAGTGTGGCAGGAGGGTCTGACAAGGGGTCCGCCGGCGACGTCGGCAACGGGCTGGCAACCCTTGGGCCTGCGGTTTCATCCTTCGGGGCGGGCGGGGCCCGCCGTTGTGGTGTCGACTGCCGCCTTCTGCTGCTCCAGCAGCGCCGCCAGTACGTTGCCGACGTACTCCTCGGTGGCCGCCTTGGTGATGCCGAGGCCGTTGAGCACCCCGTGGCCGTTCTCCTGCTCCAGCAGCGCCAGCAGGATGTGCTCGGTGCCGATGTAGTCGTGGCCGAGGCGCAGGGCCTCGCGGAACGTGAGTTCCAGGACCTTCTTGGCCTCGGGGCCGTACGGGATCAACTCGGGCACCTCGTCCGCGGCGGGCGGGAGCGCGGCGGACGCAGCCTGCCGCACCGAGTCCAGCGGGACGCCCTGGGCGGTGACGGCCGCCGCGGCGAGGCCCCCCGGCTCGGTGAGCAGCCCGAGGACGAGGTGTTCGGGACGGCCCTCGGGATTGTGGGCGGCTACCGCCTCGTGGTGCGCGGCCATGACCGCGTTCCGGGCCCGGGGGGTGTAGCGGCTGAAGCCCTGGGCGGGGTCGAGGCCGGCGGACTCCTTGGGCACGAACCGCTTCTGTGCCGCTTGCCGGGTCACGCCCATGCTCTTGCCGATCTCGGTCCAGGACGCCCCCGAGCGGCGGGCCTGGTCGACGAAGTGACCGATGAGGTGGTCGGCCACATCCCCTAGGTGGTCGGCCGCGAGCACCGCGTCCTGGAGCTGTGCGAGGGGTTCGGAGTGAACCTTCTTGATGGCCCCGATGAGGTCGTCGAGGCGCACGGATGCTGTGACGTTCGGATTGGTCGCCATGTGTCAACCGTAGGTTGCCCCCTCACGCCCGTCAACCAATGGTTGACAGGCGTGAGGGGGCGACGCTCCCTGCTCCGCTCCGAGGCCCTGGCCCTGGCCCTGGAATGCGCCTCCGGTGGCTGAGCGGCGTGGGCGTCCACTCCGGGGCCGGCCGCGGTGCGGCCCGCGCCGGAGCGTCGGTCGTCCACAGGTTGTGGACGGCCGAGGGAGGTCGTCGGTGGGCCGTGGCACGATCGACGATGTGACCAGCACTGCCAGTACCGTCGAGCGGGCCTTCCGCGCCGCCCTCTACGACGACACCGACACCGGCCTCGACACCGGCGCGTCCCTGCTCGCCACCGATCGTGCGGCGGACGCCGAAGTCACGCGGCGGGGCGAGGAGTTCGTGACCGCGGCCTGGCAGCGCGGCTGGCAGCCCGCTGATGTCATACGGCTGGTGCGGCGCGAGCTGGCCGAGAAGCACGTCCGCCTGGCTGTCGCGCTGATCCGGGCGCAGGCCGGGCGGGACCGCCCGCGTGGGCGCCGCTGGGCCGCCCAGCTGGAGTCCCTTCCGCAAGAACCCGCCCGCGAGGTCGACCGCTTCTCGCATGCCACCACCGTCCTGGAGCTGTACCGCCTGTTGCTGAGGCTTCCCGCCCTGGAACCCCTTGAGGAGGAGATGCGCGGTACCCCCGGTCCGGCCGCCTCCCGCATGCTCACCCGCATCCGCGCGCTGCTGGCCAAGGCGGAGGCGACCGGGTACCCCGAGGAGGCGGAGGCGCTCAGCGCGAAGGCGCAGGAACTCATCGCACGACACAGCGTCGACGAGGCACTGCTCGCCGCCCAAGCACCCGTCCCGGATGCGCCCCGTGCCTGTCGGATCGGGGTCGAGTCGCCGTACGAACAGCCCAAGGCGGTCCTGCTGGACGCCGTGGCCACCGCCAACCACTGCCGTGCGGTGTGGAACGAACCGCTGGGTTTCTCCACGGTCGTCGGCTTCGAGGCGGATCTGGAGGCGGTGGAACTGCTCTACGTCTCACTGCTGGTGCAGGCCATGCATGCACTGACCAAGGCGGAGGCCGTCCAGAGAGCAGGCGGGCGCAGACGGACGAAGACCTTCCGGCAGTCGTTTCTCGCCGCCTACGCCCACCGGGTCGGCGACAGGCTTGCGGCCGTCACCGAGACCCAGGTCACCCGGGATCTGCTGCCCGTGCTGGCCACGCGCGCCATGGCCGTTACCGACCGGGTGGAACGCATGTTCCCCGAGACCAGCACGACCCGGCTGCGCGGCGTGAGCGACGCGGCGGGTTGGACGGAGGGCACTGCGGCGGCCGACCGGGCCCGGGTCGAGGGCCGGCCACGGCTGCCGTGAGGCCCGGTGCCACCTCAGTCCCCGACCCGCTGGAAGGCGCTGACGGAGGCGTTGGGTGCGTCGCCCGTGCTCGAAAGGGCCACCGGGCCGTACGACCACGGGAAACTGCGGGTGGTGGCGGAGCCGGGCAGCTTGATCTTCACCGACTTCGCCGCCAGGTGGCTCTTGTCGCCCGCCTCGCCGCGCACGTAGCCGATGGTGAAGGACGCCGAGTCACCCTTGGCGAGCTTCAGCTTCTGGGCCTTGGCCCCCTTGAGGACCGGCACCTCGTGCGCCACGCCGCCGGCCTCCAGGGTCACGCCGGGGAAGCCGTCCAGGGTGCAGGGGGTGCTCTGGTTGGTGAGGCTGACGGGAACCTCCCCGGTATCCCCGGCGGCCGGGGCCACGCTCGCCGACCCGATCTGTACGGAGACCCCGCCGATTCTGCAGGCCGAACTGCCGCCGCTCACACCTCCGCCGCCGTCGCAGGCGGTGAGCAGCAGAGCGGCGGCGAGGGCGGTGACGGTGAGCGGAATGACGCGCATGAGCAGGTCCCCATCGAGATCGTGACGGTGTCCCTGCATCATGGCCTCCAGGCTCCGGCACCGTTCCGGCGCCCCCGTCGAATCACTGTTTCGGGCGCTTTTCCACGTCGCTGAGCCGGGCGCCGCCGCGTCGCTGCCGCAGCATCATCCCTTCAGGGGGTTGGGCAGTCCGGAGGGCAGCTTGCCGCCCTCGACCTTGGTGTAGGTCTCCTGGCCGAGCTTGCCCGACCAGGTCACCTTCAGGACCTTTTCGCTCACCGATTCGACCCTGCCGGAAGCCCGGTCCTTGCTGCCGCCGGTACAGGTCAGATGGATCGTCGGTGCGCCGGCCTCGGTACCGACCGTCCCACTGCACACCGTTCCGCCGGTTGCGAAGGCCCCGGCGTCCTGCCCGGTGATCACCAGGGCCACGACCTTGTCGCCGGACGCGGTGACCCAGCTGCCCTGGAGTGTGGCGGACTCGCCGGACACGGTCGGGGAGCCGGTGGCCGGAGTCGGCGCAGACGTAGACGCTGGGGTTGTGTCCGCGCTCGGCGTGGTCGAGGAGCGGTCGGCCGAGCCGCCGCCGCTGCACGCAGTCAGCGCCAACGCACCTGCCAGCAGCCCGGTGGCCACGGCGGCGCTCCGTACTCTCGCAGTCGCAGGAGTCACCGGGAAGCCCCCAAGCTGTCGCGGCCGGCCGCCCCCAACTGGACGGCTCCCAGCAAGTTACCAGCAGGTACGGCAGGACTTCCTGTCTCCGACCAGAATCCCTTCCCGCGGTGGGACCCTTTCCCCTCCGGCAGGTGGGCCTTCCCCGCGTCCGTTTGCCGGGGTGTGCAGGACCGACTGCGTCCGTATGAACGGTTCCGTCCGGAGGTCGGCCATCGGTATCAGATGACCTCCGTCCCGCGGCCGGATTCTGGTGTGTCCGGTGTCGTGGAGGTGTGGGTCCTGGCCTACGACTTTGAGTGGATTCTGTCCCTGCGGCGGTCGGACGCGGATCAGGACAATCCCTGCACCGGACCATCATCTTCGGCCCCTGGAACGAGAAGACCGCCGGTACGCGTCTTTTCCCGGTGCGCGAAAGGGGCGCCCCGGGCGCCCCGGCTCGGCTGACGTCGTGCAAGATCATGGATGAGGGATGGGAAGGTGCATGTCCTGCCTGCTCCGGGGCAGACGCTGGAACAGTTCGGGTAAAGCGCACGTCAAAGCTGTAATTGCGAGAACACTCGGCGTGCACGTGCATCTGCTCATGCAAGTGCACGGGAACGGAGTTATGATCCGGGTCAGTTGACCAGAGCATCCATGGCTACACGAGCCAGTGCACCACCGGGGAGCGACCTGTGGACCGCGACGTTGACGGCGTTTACGGGGGGTATGACGTGTACAACGGCATGGCTGCCACTCAGCTGGACGGGGTGGCCTGGCAGAAGAGCCGGCACAGCAACTCGCAAGGTTCCTGCGTGGAGTTCGCGCGGCTGCCGGGTGGCGATGTTGCCGTACGCAACTCGCGGTTCCCAGACGGACCGGCACTCGTCTACACGCGTGCGGAGATCGAGGCCATGCTCCTCGGGGTCAAGGATGGCGAGTTCGACCACCTGATAGTGAGTTGACCGACCCGGTTGGGGTGGGCCCGGCGGAAACGACGCCGGGGTTCCTCGGTGTGGGGTGACGCGCGTAGAAGTCGGGCGTGAATCCACCGCCGGCCGGATCAGTCGGCCGGTCCGAGCCCGAACAGGGCCCAGACGATCTTGCCGTTGAGCGGGCCCGCGAGCGGGTGCCAACCCCAGCTGTCGGCGAACGATTCGACCAGGAACAGCCCGCGGCCCGACTCGGCGGAGAAGTCGTCCGAGTCGCCCGGGACCGGTGTCTCGTGACTCGGATCGCGCACCGCGCAGACCAACCGATCGGACCAGTGCACCAGGTGCAGCCGTACGGGCGGGCCGGGTTCGGCGGCGTGGCACTGATCGGGTGGCAGTGCGTGGCGCAGTGCGTTGGTGACGAGCTCGGAGACGACGAGGCATATGTCGTCGAAGCGGTCGCTGGCGTCCCACTGGTCGAGGGAGCGGCGGGTGAAGCGCCGGGCCTCTCGCACCGCCTCGTAACGGGCGGGTAGGGCGCAGGAAGCGGCATCGGATGCGGTTGCGGGGTCCAGTGGCGGAAGGCCCTGCCGTAACGGCTTGAGCATGGTCGATCCATTCGTTCCCATGCGAGGCACTCCCGGGAATCCGCGGTCGTTGCGATGCGATATAGCGGTGGCGCGGCACCATGGTTTCGGAAGCGAAGGGCAGATGCAAGGGCAGATGCACGTGCACGTGACGGAAATGAGCGTGACCATACCGCTTCATGGCTATTTTTTCCGTCCCCTCAAGGGCGGTTGTCGCCAGTGGTCCCGACCTTTTCCTGGCTTGGAGGAGGCAGAAACGGCCGAGCTCTTTCCGTTTCCGTAACCGCACGAGTACTGCTCGAAGTGTTTTAGTGGCAGACTGCGGCCCCTGGAGACGGTTGGGGAGGCTGGCGAACGTGAGCGCGGGAGAGCCCGGATCGGTGGTGCGGCGGATGCTGCTCGGCTCGCAACTCAGGCGACTGCGTGAAGCGCGGGGGATCACGCGTGAAGCGGCGGGGTACTCGATCCGCGCGTCCGAGTCGAAGATCAGCCGGATGGAGCTGGGCCGGGTGAGCTTCAAGACCAGGGACGTGGAGGACCTGCTGACGCTGTACGGCATCACCGACGATGCCGAGCGCGAGTCGCTCCTCTCCCTCGCCAGGGAGGCCAACGTGGCGGGTTGGTGGCACAGTTACACGGATGTCCTGCCTACCTGGTTCCCCACCTATGTGGGGCTGGAGGGAGCCGCCTCCCTGATCCGCGCCTACGAGGTCCAGTTCGTGCACGGCCTGCTCCAGACCGAGGAGTACGCCCGCGCAGTGGTCCGGCGCGGCATGAAGGGGGCGAGCGCCGCCGACGTCGACCGGCGGGTGGCACTGCGCCTGGAGCGGCAGAAGTGCCTGCACTCCGACAGCGCCCCGGAGTTCCACATCGTCCTGGACGAGGCCGCGCTGCGCCGCCCCTACGGTGACCGCGAAGTGATGCGCGGTCAGCTGCAGCACCTGATCGACGTCTCCGAGCTGCCCAACGTGCGGCTGCAGATCATGCCGTTCAGCTTCGGCGGGCACTCCGGCGAGAGCGGCGCCTTCACCATCCTCAGTTTCCCCGAGTCCGACCTGTCCGACGTGGTCTACCTGGAGCAACTGACCAGTGCCCTCTACCTGGACAAGGGCGAGGACGTCGCACAGTACGAACAGGCACTGAAGGAGCTGCAGCAGGACAGCCCAGGGCCCGTCGAGAGCCGGGACCTGCTTCGAGGGCTCCTTCAACTCTCTTGAAACGCAAGTACGATGACATGTGATCAGATCTGGCGTAACTCTGGTGTCCGCTAGCGATTGAGGGATCACATGGCGTCCTACTTCACCGACCTGGCCCAGCAGTACATCGACGGCGAGTGGCGCCCGGGCACCGGCTCCTGGGACGTGATCGACTTCAACCCTTACGACGACGAGAAGCTGGCCTCGATCACGGTGGCCACGGTCGACGAGGTGGACCAGGCCTACCGGGCCGCTGCCCGCGCGCAGAAGAAGTGGGCCGAGACCAACCCCTACACCCGGCGCGCGGTCTTCGAGCGGGCGCTCAGGCTGATAGAGGACCGCGAGCAGGAGATAGCCGACCTGATCATCGCGGAACTGGGCGGCACACGCGTGAAGGCCGGCTTCGAGCTGCACCTCGCCAAGGAGTTCCTGCGCGAGTCCATCCACCTCGCGCTGCGCCCCGAGGGCAAGATCCTGCCCTCCCCGGCCGACGGCAAGGAGAACCGCGTCTACCGAGTGCCGGCCGGGGTCGTGGGCGTGATCAGCCCGTTCAACTTCCCCTTCCTGCTGTCGTTGAAGTCGGTGGCACCGGCCCTCGCACTCGGCAACGGCGTGGTTCTCAAGCCGCACCAGAACACCCCGATCGCCGGCGGCACCCTGCTGGCCAGGATCTTCGAGGACGCCGGGCTGCCTGGTGGTCTGCTCAACGTCGTCGTCACCGACATCGCCGAGATCGGTGACGCGTTCATCGAGCATCCCGTACCCAAGGTCATCTCGTTCACGGGTTCCGACAAGGTCGGACGGCACGTCGCCACCGTCTGCGCCGCGAACTTCAAGCGCTCCGTACTCGAACTCGGGGGCAACAGCGCACTGGTGGTCCTGGACGACGCCGACGTCGACTACGCGGTGGACGCGGCGGTCTTCAGCCGGTTCGTCCACCAGGGGCAGGTCTGCATGGCCGCCAACCGGGTCCTCGTGGACCGCTCCGTCGCCGACGAATTCACCGAGAAGTTCGTCGCCAAGGTCCGGACCCTCAAGGTCGGAGACCCGCGTGACCCGCAGACCGTCATCGGCCCAGTGATCAACTCCGCGCAAGCGAACGCGATCTCGGGCACCGTCGAACAGGCGCTCGCCGAGGGCGCCACGGCCCTGGTACGCGGCGCCACGGCCAACAACCTGGTCGAACCCAGTGTCCTGACCGACGTCCCCGCCGGCTCCGCGCTGCTCCAGCAAGAGGTCTTCGGTCCGGTCGTCTTCCTCATCCCGTTCGACGGAGAGGAGGAGGCGGTCCGCATCGTCAACGACACCCCGTACGGCCTCAGCGGCGCCGTCCACACGGGTGACGTCGAGCGGGGTGTCGCCTTCGCCAAGCAGATCGACACCGGCATGTTCCACGTGAACGACGGCACCGTCCACGATGAGCCGCTGGTGCCCTTCGGCGGCGAGAAGCACTCCGGCATCGGCCGGCTGAATGGTGAGACGACGCTGGAGGCATTCACCACGATCAAGTGGATCTCGGTGCAACACGGCCGCAGCGGATTCCCGTTCTAGCCCCAATGCCGTGTAGTTAGGCGCTGAGCTGTTGTGTCAAGGTGCCTGAAGCAGAGATGGAGCTCCTGCTAGAACCGTGTCGACCAAGATCACTGTTCAGCAGGAGCTCCATTGGACGCCAAGTCTGTCATTTCTCATGAGGTAGCGGTTGCCGCGGGGCCGTTCGCCCCTGGCCATCTGGGCGAGTTAACGCGGATCGTCCCGTTCGAGATGGTCGACGAGGTGTTGTCCGAGACCGGCAGGACACAGCAGCGGATACGCGACCTTCCTTCTCGTGTGGTGGTGTATCTGCTGCTGGCCGGGGTCCTGTTCCCCGGGATCGGCTGGCAGCAGGTGTGGCAGCGGCTGACGGCAGGTCTGGAAGGACTGCAGACAGCAACTCCGACGGCCGGCGCGCTGGCGCAGGCCCGCAGGCGGGTCGGGACCGGGCCGCTGCGCTGCTTGCTCGACCTGCTGCGGGGACCGGCCGCCGGGATCGGCACCGTGGGAGCGTGGTGGCGGGGCCTGCTCGTCTGCGCTGTCGACGGCACGCTGGTGGCTGTGCCCGACAGCCCGGCGAACCAGGCCGAGTTCATCAGGCACCGCTGCAACAACGGCGGGGTGGGATACCCCTTCGCTCCGTCTGCTGGTTCTGGTGTCCTGCGGCACCCGTACCGTCCTGGACGCGGTGTTCGGGCCGACCGCGAACGGGGAGACGTTCTATGCACCGAGCCTGGTCCGCAGCCTGCGCGAGGGCATGATCGTTCTGCTGGATCGGAACTTCGCCGTCCAGGCACTGGTTGAGGCGATCACCGGGACGGGCGCGCACGTCCTGGTCCGCGTGAAAGAACACCGCAGGCTGCCGGTCCTGCAGCGTTTCCCTGACGGCTCCTACCTGTCCAGGCTCGGCGCCGTTGCGGTCCGCGTCGTCGACTGCGAGATCACCGTCAGCACCTCCCAGGGACGCCGCACCGCCACCTACCGTCTCGTCACAACCCTGACCGACTCCCAGACGCACCCCGCCGCCGAGCTGATCAGGCTCTACCACGAGCGATGGGAGGTCGAGACCTCCTACCTGGAGATCAAGTCCACCATCCTGGGCGGTCGGGTCCTTCGCGCCCAAACCCCTGCCGGCGTCGCGCAGGAAGTCTTCGCACTGCTGGTCACCTACCAGGTCCTGCGACTGGCCATGGCGGATGCCACCGGCATCCGCCCGGACACCGACCCCGACCGGGCCAGCTTCTCCATCGCCCTGAACACCGCCCGCGACCTGCTGGTCCAAGCCGCAGGCGTCTTCAAGGACACGGCCGTCGACCTCGTCGGCATCATCGGCCGCCGGGTCCTGGCCGACCTCATGCCCGACCGGCGCATCCGCACCCGGCCACGCGTCGTCAAACGGGCCATCTCGAAGTACAACGCCCGAGGCACCATCGACAGGACCAGCTACAAGGGCACCATCAGCATCGACATCCTGACCACCCGCACCCCTTGACGATGCACACCCAGCGCTAACTACACGGCATTGGATCTAGCCCTGTGCGGGAGGGCCGGGCTATTGCGGACAGAACCTGACCGCAATAGCCCGTAACGTCATCGGTGCCGGGGAAACGGACCCCGGCGAACCGACCCGACGAAAGGCGGTAGGCCATGGTCACTCACGTGCCGACGGAGGCGCAGGGCGATGAGCGCGGGGCGCTGTTGTCGTTCCTGGAGGAACAGCGTGGTGGCATCCGCCGGGCGGTGCTCGGCTTGACGGAGGAGCAGGCTCGCTCCCGTCCCAGCGCCAGTGAGCTGTCCCTGGGCGGGTTGCTCAAGCACGTTGCCGAGACCGAGCAGGGCTGGGTGGCCCGTGCGAAACAGGAGCCGCCGGCCGTGCAACGCGACCAGTCGAACTGGAGCGAGTGCTTCCGGCTCGCCGACGACGAAACGGTCGCATCGCAGCTGGCGTACTGGGAAGAGGTCGCCGCCGAGACGGAGAAGTTCATCCGGTCCGTGGCCACCCTGGACGACACCTTCCCCCTGCCGCCCGACCCGTGGTTCCCGCCTCAGGGCCGGGTGTCGTTGCGCTGGTTGTGCCTGCACCTGATCCGGGAGACGGCCCGGCACGCCGGCCACGCCGACATCATCCGTGAGTCCCTGGACGGGAGGACCGCCTTCGAGCTGGTGGCCCTGGAACGGGAGGGGCAGCAAGGGCAGGGCTAGGGCTGAACGGGCCCGGCCACGGCCGGGCCGCAGGGGCTGACCGGTGACCCGGCGGTGGGCGCGTGGCCGTTCAGGGGGAAGGGCCAACCGTTCACGGGCGTGTGCGGCGATGACCGGACCGGGAGAACCCCTTCGCGATGGGTCAGCGGCACCCCGGGAATGACCGAGTGGCACCCCGGGAACGACCACTGGCCGGATTCTCCTAGTGGTGGAAGCCGGTCTCCGTCGCCCTGTCCCCGGTCAGCGGTCCTTGCTGCTGACGCAGCTCCGGCAGCAGCCGGGACAGGTCGTCGATGAACAGGTCGGCCAGGTCGTGCGAGAAGCCGTTGCGGCACACGACCCGCAACACCGACAGGTCCTCACGGTTGGCCGGGAAGGTGTACGCAGGCACCAGCCAGCCGTGCTCGCGTAGCCGCCGGGAGACGTCGTAGACGTCGAAGGCCTTGACGTCGTCGGCCGTGGTGAGCGCGAATACCGGCAGTTCGTCCCCGCGGGTGAGGAGCCGGAAGTCGCCGAGCGCCTCGATCCGTTCGGCGAGCGAGCGTGCCACGTTCCGCGTCGACTGCTGCACCGCCCGGTAACCTCCGCGGCCCAGCCGCAGGAACGAGTAGTACTGCGCCACGACCTGGGCGCCGGGGCGGGAGAAGTTCAGCGCGAAGGTGGGCATCTCGCCGCCCAGGTAGTTGACCCGGAAGACCAACTCCTCGGGCAGCGCCTCCCTGTCCCGCCACAGGGCCCAGCCGACCCCCGGGTACACCAGCCCGTACTTGTGTCCGGAGGTGTTGATCGAGGCCACGCGGGGGAGACGGAAGTCCCACACCAGATCTTCGTCCAGGAAGGGCGCCACCATGGCGCCGGACGCTCCGTCCACATGCACCGGGATGTCCAGCCCGGTGCGCTCCTGGAGGTCGTCCAGTGCCGCGCACAGCGCCGCGATCGGCTCGTAGGAGCCGTCGAAGGTCGAGCCGAGGACGCCGACGACCCCGATGGTGTTCTCGTCACACAGCTCGGCGGCTGCCTCGGGGGCCAGGTGGTAGCGGTCGCCCTCCATCGGGACCTGCCGGGCTTCCACCTCCCAGAAGTTGCAGAACTTCTCCCAGCACACCTGGACGTTGATCCCCATGACCAGGTTGGGCCGCGCGCCCGGGTACCGGTCAGCGTTCCGAGTCGCCCAGCGGCGCTTCAGCGCCATTCCGGCGAGCATGCACGCCTCGCTCGATCCGGTCGTCGAACAGCCCACCGCCGCCGACGGGTCCGGCGCGTTCCACAGATCGGCGAGCATCGCCACACAGCGACGTTCCAGCTCGGCCGTGCGCGGGTACTCGTCCTTGTCGATCATGTTCTTGTCCCGGCACTCCGCCATCAGCACCGCGGCCTCCGGCTCCATCCAGGTGGTGACGAAGGTGGCCAGGTTCAACCGGGAGTTGCCGTCGAGCATCAGCTCGTCGTGGACCAACTGGTAGGCCGTGGACGGGGGCAGCGGGGCATCGGGCAGTCGGTGTGTGGGCGGGGCCTCGGTCATGCCGCCGACGGGGTTGGCCTCGCCGAAGAACGGGTTGACCGACATCGTCCGCTCTTCGTGCTTCGCGGGACCTTTGTGCAGGGCCATGGGGACCTCCTCTCGGCCACCATAAGCGGACGACGGCGGCCCAACATCCGGAACGACCCCGATTTGCCCCGGGAATGACCCGGACTTGCACCTCACGTGGCGTGAGGCCGCAACGTGGGGGCGTACCGACCGAAGGAGCGGAAAAGTGAGCTACTCCGTGGGACAGGTCGCGGGGTTTGCCGGGGTCACGGTGCGTACCCTGCACCACTACGACGAGATCGGCCTGCTCGTGCCCGGCGAGCGCACGTACGCCGGGCACCGGCGCTACAACGACGCCGACCTCGACCGGCTCCAGCAGATCCTGTTCTATCGGGAGCTCGGCTTTCCGCTCGACGAGGTCGCGGTCCTGCTCGACGACTTGGAGACCGGCAGAGGTGACCCGAGCGCGCACCTGCGCCGCCAGCACGAACTGTTGACCGCCCGGATCGAGAAGCTGCAGAAGATGGCCGCGGCCGTGGAGCACGCCATGGAGGCACGCAAGATGGGAATCAACCTCACGCCCGAGGAGCGTTTCGAGGTCTTCGGGGACCAGGACCCCTTCAACGAGGAATATGCCGAGGAGGCGGAGCAGCGGTGGGGGGACACCGAGGCGTGGACCGAGTCCCAGCGCCGTACCACCCGCTACTCCAAGGAGGACTGGAAGCGCATCAAGGCCGAGAGCGACGCCTGGAACGAGCGGTACGTCGCGCTGGTGGCCGCGGGTGAGCCGGCGGGCAGCGAGGCCGCCACGGACTTGGCCGAGGAACACCGGCAGCACATCAGCAGGTGGTTCTACGAGTGCCCGTACGAGATGCACCGGTGCCTCGGGGAGATGTACGTCTCCGACGAGCGCTTCACGGCGTACTACGACGCCATGCGGCCCGGGCTCGCCGAGCACCTGCGTGACGCGATCCTCATCAACGCCGACCGTCGCACCGCCTGAGCCGCCAAGCGGCGGGTCGTCCTGCACGAGTGGTCGGGACGGGTCGCACCGCGGGATCGGTTGCCGCGGGAGGCCGGTCCCGGCCCGGGGCGGACGGGGTCACTCCCGGGCCAGCACCACCGCCGTGCCGTAGGCGCACACCTCGGTGCCGACGTCCGCGGCCTCCGCCACGTCGAAGCGGAACATGAGTACCCCGTTGGCCCCGCGTGCGCGTGCCTGTGCCACCAGGCGTTCCATGGCCTGGTTGCGGGTCTGCACGAGCGTCTTGGTGAGCCCCTTCAG
This sequence comes from Streptomyces pluripotens, assembly GCF_000802245.2. NCBI lineage: Bacteria > Bacillati > Actinomycetota > Actinomycetes > Kitasatosporales > Streptomycetaceae > Streptomyces > Streptomyces pluripotens. The sequence continues at coordinate 3,096,235 of NZ_CP021080.1, read as the reverse complement.
CTCGCCGCCGATCATCGACTTCAGCCCGGCGCCGATCTGGCTCCCGAGGTGCCGGGAGCGCACGGTCAGCCCGAAGACCTCGCCGAGCACCTCCTGCACCCGGTACCCGGGTACGTCGTTCGTCGTCACGACCAGCACATCCGACGCGGGTTCCTGGCCACCGCCGTACTCATCGAGTCCCATGGGGCACAGCTTTCTCCGAGTCGGCCCACAGTGCATCCTGGAGGCACCGGTGGAACCTGTGGTGGCCACCTCGCGTTGGTAGCTTTGTACGGCCCCACACGGCCGCCGAAGTTCCCTTCACCCTCCCAGGAGCCGGACTCGTGACGACACTCGCCCTCGGCCCGAGCTGGCTGGACCCCAACTATCTGCTTGACACCTACGGCATCTGGGGTCTGCTGCTCGTCGTCTTCGCCGAGTCCGGCCTGCTCATCGGGTTCTTCCTACCGGGCGACTCGCTGCTGTTCACCTGCGGTCTGCTGATCACGTCGAAGCAGCTGGACTTCCCGCTGTGGGCCGCCATCGCGCTGATCTGCCTGGCCGCGGTCCTGGGCGACCAGGCGGGTTTCATGTTCGGTAGAAAGGTCGGACCGTCCCTGTTCAACCGGCCGGACTCACGCCTGTTCAAACAGGAGAACGTCACCAAGGCGCATGAGTTCTTCGAGAAGTACGGGCCGAAGTCCTTGGTCCTGGCCCGCTTCGTCCCGATCGTGCGCACGTTCACGCCGATCGTCGTCGGCGTGAGTGGTATGCGGTACCGCCCGTTCCTGACCTTCAACGTCATGGGTGGCGTGCTGTGGGGCGCGGGCGTCACCCTGCTCGGCTCCTGGCTCGGCAACATCGACTTCGTCAAGAAGCACATCGAGTCGATCCTCATGCTGATCATCCTCGTTTCGGTGGTCCCGATCGCGATCGAGTTCCTCCGGGCCCGTGGCAAGAACAGCAAGGCCGAGCGGACCGACCCCACCGAGCCGCCGTCCTCGCAGCAGTCCCAGTACCAGCAGCCCCAGCCCCACCCCCAGTTCCAGCAGTCCCAGTACCAGCAGTCCCACCCTCAGTACCAGTACCAGCAGCAGCCCCCGGTCTTGGACGACGCCACGACCCGCCTGCGCCGCATCGAGCCCGAGGAGCAGTACGGCCAGCGGTACGAGCAGCAGGATCAGCAGCCGCAGCAGCAGGACTGGAACAATCAGTACTACGATCAGCCCCAGTACCAGCACCCCCAGTACCAGCACCCCCAGTTCCAGCACCCCCAGTTCCAGCAGCCCCAGTACCCGGAGCAGCAGTACGGCCAGCAGCAGTACCCCTATGACCCTCGCAACCAGTGAGGGTCAGAACCCCCGGGTCCTCTTGGCAGCCCTCCGCTTCCCGGCGGAACCGACCCGCAGGAACAGCCGGGAGATCTCCGACCCCAGATTGACCCCAATGGCGATGGCCAGCGCCAGGGAAGCCGCCTTCGCCAGCGACACCAGACCCTTGTCCACCTCGTTCTGCGCGATCGACAGCAGCCCGAAGTAGGTCGCCGAACCGGGCAGCAGCGGACCGACCGCCGCCGTCGTGTACGGCAGCGCCGATGCGAAGCGGTACCGCGACAGCAGCTGCCCGAACAGGCCCACGAGCCCCGCGGCCACAGCCGTCGAGGCCACCGGCGAGATGTTCCCGGCATAGTGCATCGCGCCGTACACGGACCACGCCACGCCCCCGTTGAGGGTCACCCAGAGCACTGTGGACCGCTCCTGCTGCAGCAGCACCGCGAAGGTCAGTGACAGCAGCATGGAGGCCGCGATCTGGATCAGGGGCCGTCCGGTGATGCTGAGCGTCGCGTCCGGGTTCAGCTTTCCGCCGACCTTCACGCCGAAGTACAGGACGACCAGCACGCCGGCGACGATGCCGACGAAGAAGTACATGACCTCCAGCAGGCGGGCGGAGGCGGTGATGTAGAAACCCGTCAGGCCGTCCTGTACGCCTGCCACCAGCGCTCGCCCGGGCAGCAGCGCGAACAGCCCACCGGTGATCACGGCGGAGGCCTTCACGTCGACGTGTGCCAGCGTGAGCGCGACCCCGATCGCCGCGGGCGGCATCGCGGCCACGGTGAACTGGTAGAACTCCGGCAGCCCGCGTCCCGCGCACAGCCAGGCCAGCCGGTCCCCGAGCATCGCGCCGAACGCCGCTGCGACGAACACCAGTGCACCACCACCGACCAGCACCGACGCGGTCCCGGCCAGCAGACCACTGGCCAGGGTCAGCGCCCAACTGGGGTAGGGGTGCCGGTTGCGGCGGATCTCCGCCAGGCGCCGGTAGGCCTCCTCCAGTGAGACATGGGTCTCCGGGTCAGTCAGGTCGTCCACCAGCTGGAACACGGCTGCCAGACGCGTGTAGTCGGTGATCCGCCGCCGCACCGTCCGGGACGCCGTCACCGGGTCCTCCACCAGGGAGGGCTGGTGCGAGATGGACAGCAGGGTGAAGGTGACGGTGGGCTCGCAGCGGTCCAGGCCGTAGGACCGGCACACCGCGAACATCGCGGCCTCCACGTCCTCGGCTCCCTCACCGCCCGCCAGGAGCAGCTCGCCGATGCGCAGGGTCAGGTCGAGCACGCGCGGGACGGCCGGACCGCCCTCCTCCGCGCGCTGCACCGGTTCCGGTGCCGGCCGCTCGGTCACCGGCATCCGCAGCATCGTGCGCATCCGGTCCTGCCAGGGAGCGTCCCCGATCAGCCCGACCAGCGGCACTCCGGTGGCCGGCGTGAACGCGGTGGGGGCCGGCCCGGCGCCGTAAGTGCTCGGCGCGCTGAACGCCGATCCCTCCGGCTCGGCGCCCGACGACTGTGGCGCCACCAGTCCCTCCGGCACGGCGAACTCGGAGATCGTCTCTGGTTCGGCGGGTGCTCTGGGGGCGTCCAGGCCTTCGGGAACGGCGAACTCCGACGTGATCTCCGGGTCGTACCGCGCCTCGTCCGACCGGGGCTTGCGGTCCTCCGCCTCCGACACCTCGCACCGCTCCCTGAACGACACCTTCCGTAGGCCTCAGTATGCGCGCGCGCAGCTGAACGCATGCACGCGTGCGGGGCGGGCGCACGCAGGCACGCAAAGGGCCGCGGCACCAGCAGGGTGCCGCGGCCCTTTGCGGAACGAACCGGCCGGTCAGTGGCCGCCCTGGTCCTTGAAGCGCTTGTAGGATCGCTCGATCTCGGCCTCCGCGTCGGAGCGGCCGACCCAGTCGGCGCCCTCGACGGACTTGCCGGGCTCCAGGTCCTTGTACACCTCGAAGAAGTGCTGGATCTCCAGGCGGTCGAACTCCGACACGTGGTGGATGTCACGCAGGTGCTCGACGCGCGGGTCGGTGGCCGGAACGCACAGCAGCTTGTCGTCGCCGCCGGCTTCGTCCGTCATGCGGAACATGCCGATCGCACGGCAGCGGATGAGGCAGCCCGGGAAGGTCGGTTCGTCCAGGATGACCAGCGCGTCCAGCGGGTCACCGTCCTCGCCGAGGGTGTTCTCGACGAAGCCGTAGTCAGTCGGGTAGGCGGTCGAGGTGAAGAGACGACGGTCCAGGCGGATCCGACCGGTCTCGTGGTCCACCTCGTACTTGTTCCGCGAACCCTTCGGAATCTCGATCGTGACGTCGAACTCCACCGGTGGCTCCTCCATGATCAGCACATAGTTCTGGTGGTTAAGTGTCCCTCACGCAGGTGTGTGATCGCGAAAGGGGCTGGTGGTAGTGCCAGAGCTGAGGCCTTGGCGAGCCGCGAGACCGCAGGTGGTGCGGCTCGCGAACGCCGTACGACCGCGGCTGGCGCGGGCGGCGACGGCCGCGAAGCCGCAGGTTGCACGACTGAGGAGGGGCCTGCGCCCCCGGCCTTTGCACCTCCCCCGTTCGCGGACCGTCCGGACCTGGCAGTACACCGCGGGCGCCGCAACCGTCGGCCTGGCACTGGCCGTCGGCGTGGTGACCGTGGCCGGTCCCTGGGACGCCGACGGTCAGCGTACGGCCGAGCGGGACCGGGCCGCTGCCCTGGAGCAGCCAGGTGGCGCAGATCACGGCAGTTCCGCCGTTCAGGCGGGGGCGCCGCGACCCGCGCCGAGCGCCGCGCCCGTCCTGGTGGGTCTGGGCGGCGCCTCGGACGTTGTCGGCACCAGGAAGGCCGCACCGGGCGGAAAGCCCTTCTCGGACGTCCTGGGGCCCCTCCTGGACGTCTCCGCGCTGGGGGGCAGCCATGCCGCGGTGGTCGTGGACGTGAGCACCGGCAAGCGCCTGTACGGCGCCGATCCCGACGAGCCCCTCACCCCGGCCTCCACCACCAAACTCGCCACCGCCGTCGCCGCCCTGTCCGCGCTCGGCGCCGACCACCGCTTCACCACCCGCGCCGCGCTCGAACCCGACACCGGGGAACTCGTCCTGGTCGGCGGCGGCGACCCCACGCTCACCGCCCGCCAGGATGCGGGCGACTGGGCGAGCCTGCGCACCCTCGCCACGCGAACCGCGGAGGTCCTCCACAAGCGCGGCATCGACCAGGTGACGCTCTCCTACGACACGACCCTCTTCTCCGGCCCCGCGCTGCACCCCATCGGCGTCAACGAAAACCTCGCTCGGGTGAGCGCCCTGACCGCCGACGAGGGGCGCACCGACGATTCCACCAGCGGCCCGGCCACCCGCGTGACGGACCCGGCCGCGTCCGCGGCCGGCAAGTTCGCGGCCTTCCTCCAGGGCGCCGGCATCAAGACCACTTCCCCCGGCCCCTCCAAGGCCACCACCCGCGCCGAGATCCTTGCCACCGTCTCCTCGCCCCCGCTGTCCGCCCTGATCGAGCGCATGCTGACGCACAGCGACAACGACATCGCGGAGGCCCTGGCCCGCCAGACGGCACTGGCGAGCGGCGAACCCGCGAGCTTCAGCGGTGGTGCCAAGGCGATCGCCACCCAGCTCAGGAAACTCGGCATGCCGATGTCCGGCGCCTCTTTCCACGACGGCAGCGGCCTCAACCGCGCCGACAAGGTGACGGCGGACCTCCTCACCGCCCTTCTGGCCAAGGCCGGCGACCCACACCGCCCCGGCCTCCGCCCCGTCCTCACCGGCCTGCCGGTGGCGGGCTTCACCGGCACTCTGGCCCACCGCTACACCGACGGCGCGGCCGGTGTCGTGCGGGCCAAGACGGGGACCCTGACCGGCGTGAACACCCTGGCGGGCACAGTGGTCGACAGCGACGGCCGGCTGCTCGCTTTCGCGTTCCTGGCCTCGGACACCACCAACCCCTTCGAGGCCCAGTCGGCTCTGGACCGGACCGCTACGGCGCTGGCGGGCTGCGGCTGCCGGTAGGCACCCCGCCGGGGTCCACCGGAGACCGTGCCCCGGCCGATGCCGTGGCCTGCCCCGAAGGGGATCGCTCACGTACGGTTGACAGCATGACGAGCTTCGGTGGCACCGCATCTCCCGGGATGGTCGACTGGAACCTCGCGGTGGCAACCGCGACACGGCTCGTACGACCGGGCCCCGACGTCACCCGTGATGAGGCCAGAACCGTCGTCGCGGAGTTGCGGCGGCACGCGAAGGCCTCGGAGGAGCACGTCCGGGGCTTCACTCGCATGGGCACCGAGGAGACCCACGACACCCCCGTCCTCGTGGTCGACCGCCCCGGCTGGGTGCGTGCCAACGTCGCTGGGTTCCGGGAGATCCTCAGGCCCCTGCTGGAGAAGATGCAGGCGCGACGCGGCGACAACCCGGGCAGCGCCGTCCTCGGTGCCGTGGGCGGCAAGGTCACCGGCGTCGAACTCGGCATGCTGCTGTCGTTCCTGTCCTCCCGCGTCCTCGGCCAGTACGAGACCTTCGCCCCGGCCACCCGCGACCTCCCCGCCGGCGAGAACGGCGGCGGCCGGCTGCTGCTCGTCGCGCCGAACGTCGTGCACGTCGAGCGCGAGCTCGACGTGGACCCGCACGACTTCCGCCTGTGGGTGTGTCTGCACGAGGAGACCCACCGCACCCAGTTCACGGCCGTGCCCTGGCTGCGCGACCACCTGGAGGGTGAAATCCAGTCGTTTCTGGCGGAGACCGACGTGGACCCGATGACCTTCCTGGAGCGTGTCCGGGAAGCCGCCCAGTCCCTCGCCGGCGGTCGCCCCGAGGGCGAGGAGGAGGACGGTGGACGCTCCTTCGTGGAGCTGGTGCAGACCCCCGTCCAGCGCGAGATCCTCGGCCGCCTCACCGCGGTGATGTCCCTGCTGGAGGGCCACGCCGACTACGTCATGGACGGAGTGGGCCCGAGCGTCGTACCGACCGTCTCCGAGATCCGCGAGAAGTTCCAGCAGCGCCGTGCCAAGGGCGCCTCCCGCCTCGACCTCGCCCTGCGGAAGCTGCTCGGTCTGGACGCCAAACTGAAGCAGTACCGGGACGGCGAACGCTTCGTCCGGGCCGTCGTCGACGAGGTCGGCGTCGACGGCTTCAACCGAGTGTGGACCTCCCCCAATACCCTGCCCACCAAGGTGGAGATCGCCAAACCGGCGGACTGGGTCGCGCGGGTGCACCGCAAGGCCGACTCGTGAAGGGGCCGCAGAAGTCGTGAAACGAAACCGGCCGACGGCAGTCGAACGCCCCTCCAATCACCCGTCCGAGGGACCGTGAGCCATACGTAGGCGTGCAATGCTCGGGGAACGGCCCGCTTCTGTCACCATCTACACACTCAGAGTGACCGAACTTCGGGCTCACCCCCGAACACTTCATGAAGGGAACCGGACATGGGTCCCCATCCTGCGGTCGCGGCGATACGCCTGGCGGTCCGCCGCGTCCTCCACGACGTCCTGAACCACCACCAGACCTCCGGTGCACGCCCGCACGAGCGGATCTCCGGCGCACGCCCGGGGCGGCACACATCCGGGGGGCGCCCGGGCCAGACAGCCGAGCGGCTCCCCTCCCCGCTCGTGTCCCCGCTCGTGCTCGTTGCGTGCTCGGGCGGTGCCGACTCCATGGCGCTGGCCTCCGCCCTCGCCTTCGAGGCCCCCAAGCTCGGCGTCCGGGCCGGCGGCGTCACCGTCGACCACGGCCTTCAGCCCGGTTCCGACCTCCGCGCGGACGAGGTCGTCCTGCGACTGCGTGAACTCGGACTCGATCCGGTGGAGTCCGTCGCGGTGACCGTCGGGCGCGGTGGCGGCCCTGAGGCCGCGGCCCGCGACGCCCGCTACGCCGCTCTCGACGCCGTGGCCGAACGTCACGGCGCCGCCGCGATCCTGCTCGGCCACACCCGCGACGACCAGGCCGAAACCGTCCTGCTGGGCCTCGCACGCGGCTCCGGTATCCGCTCCCTGTCCGGAATGGCCGCGGTCTCGGGGGCCGGCGGCCGATACCGGCGCCCCTTCCTGCAGCTCGATCGGCAGACCGCACGCAAGGCCTGCCTGGTCCAGTCCCTGTCCGTCTGGGACGACCCGCACAACATCGATCCCGCCTACACCCGCTCCCGGCTCCGGCAAGAAGGCCTGCCCGCCCTGGAGAAGGCCCTTGGCAAGGGCGTCGTCGAGGCCCTCGCCCGCACGGCCCAGCTCTCCCGCGACGACGCCGACGCCCTCGACGCCTGGGCCGGCCAGGCCGAGGCCTCGGTACGCGACGCCGCGGGCCTGTTGGAGTGCGCCAAGCTCTACGCCCTGCCGCCCGCCGTACGCCGCCGGGTCCTGCGCCGGGCCGCCATCGAGGCCGGTGCCCCGGCCGGTTCACTGTTCGCCCGGCACATCGAGGAAGTCGACCGTCTGATCACCGGCTGGCGCGGTCAGGGAGCCATCAACCTCCCGGGCAAAGTCGTCGCCCAGCGACAGGGTGGCAGACTGGTGATTCGGCAAGGCTGAATCCCGACCCCCCGGAGCGACCTCCGGCGGCCGGCCCGGGCAGCCGGAGGCCGTAAGTGCGGGACGACCGAAAGTGATGCGGGTGGACGCGAAAGACATGGGTGCCGACCTCCAGCAGGTGCTCATCACCAAGGAAGAGATCGACGCGAAGCTGGCCGAGCTGGCCGCGAAGATCGACGCGGAGTACGCGGGCAAGGACCTGCTCATCGTCGGTGTGCTCAAGGGCGCCGTGATGGTCATGGCGGACCTCGCCCGGGCGTTGTCCACCCCCGTCACCATGGACTGGATGGCCGTGTCCTCCTACGGTGCGGGCACCCAGTCCTCCGGTGTGGTCCGCATCCTCAAGGACCTCGACACCGACATCAAGGGCAGGGACGTCCTGATCGTCGAGGACATCATCGACTCCGGGCTGACCCTGTCCTGGTTGATCAACAACCTCGGCTCCCGCGAGCCCGCCTCCCTGCGCGTGTGCACGCTGCTGCGCAAGCCGGACGCCGCCAAGGTGGCCATCGACGTGGAGTGGGTCGGCTTCGACATCCCGAACGAGTTCGTCGTCGGCTACGGCCTCGACTACGCGGAGAAGTACCGCAATCTGCCGTTCGTGGGTACGCTCGCGCCTCACGTCTACGGCGGCTGAGCCAGTCGGCCCAAGCCCGGTAGGACGATCGGGAACCCCGGCGGGTTCCGTGCCGTTGAAGATGCAGAGACGGGTTTCCCAGCCGTCGAAACGTCTTCGTGCGGCTTCGGGCAACCACGCTGGGGTACCGTCAGAAGAACTGTCTAATCAAACTCACTATGGCAGGAGGGACGGGGCGGCACCGCTCCGTATGGATGGACGTGAAGCGATACTTCCGTGGGCCGGTCATGTGGATCGTGCTGGCCGTCCTTGCCGTGGTCGTGTTGATGCAGGTCGTCGGCTCGTCCGGCGGCTACAAGACGGTGGACACCGGCCAGGTCGTGGCGGCGATCAACGACAACAAGGTCGAGTCGGCCAAGCTCACCACCGGTGACGAACAAAGCATCAAGGTCACGCTCAAGAACGGCTACAAAGTCGACGGCAGCTCGAAGATCCAGGCGAGCTACATCGACACCCAGGGCGCGACCATTGCCGGCACGCTGCAGGACAAGTACCAGAACAAGCAGATCCCGGACGGTTACACGGTTTCGCCGTCCAAGCAGAACCCGTTCCTCGGGGTCCTGCTCTCCCTGCTGCCCTTCGTCCTGATCGTGGTCGTGTTCCTGTTTCTGATGAACCAGATGCAGGGCGGCGGCTCCCGGGTGATGAACTTCGGCAAGTCCAAGGCCAAGCTCATCACCAAGGACACGCCGAAGACGACCTTCTCCGACGTCGCCGGCTGCGACGAGGCCGTCGAAGAACTCCACGAGATCAAGGAATTCCTCCAGGAGCCGGCCAAGTTCCAGGCGGTCGGCGCCAAGATCCCCAAGGGTGTGCTCCTCTACGGCCGCCCGGGTACGGGAAAGACGCTCCTCGCGCGCGCCGTCGCAGGCGAGGCGGGCGTCCCGTTCTACTCGATCTCGGGTTCCGACTTCGTCGAGATGTTCGTCGGTGTCGGCGCCTCCCGAGTCCGTGACCTGTTCGAGCAGGCCAAGGCGAACGCCCCGGCGATCGTCTTCGTCGACGAGATCGACGCGGTCGGCCGTCACCGCGGCGCCGGCCTCGGCGGTGGTCACGACGAGCGCGAGCAGACCCTCAACCAGCTGCTCGTCGAGATGGACGGCTTCGACGTCAAGGGCGGTGTCATCCTGATCGCCGCTACCAACCGCCCGGACATCCTCGACCCGGCCCTCCTGCGCCCCGGCCGCTTCGACCGCCAGATCGCGGTGGACCCGCCGGACCTGCAGGGCCGTCTGGAGATCCTCAAGGTCCACCAGAAGGGCAAGCCGGTCCAGCCCGACGTCGACCTGGCCGCCGTCGCCCGCCGCACCCCCGGCATGACCGGCGCCGACCTCGCCAATGTCCTGAACGAGGCCGCGCTGCTCACGGCCCGCAGCGACCAGAAGCTGATCGACAACAAGGCGTTGGACGAGGCGATCGACCGTGTGGTCGCGGGCCCGCAGAAGCGGACCCGGATCATGTCGGACAAGGAGAAGAAGATCACCGCGTACCACGAGGGCGGTCACGCCCTGGTCGCGGCGGCCTCGCCCAACTCCGACCCGGTCCACAAGATCACCATCCTGTCCCGCGGTCGTGCGCTCGGCTACACGATGGTCCTGCCCGACGAGGACAAGTACTCGACCACGCGCAACGAGATGCTCGACCAGCTCGCCTACATGCTGGGCGGCCGGGCAGCGGAGGAACTGGTCTTCCACGACCCGACCACCGGCGCCGCCAACGACATCGAGAAGGCCACCAACCTGGCCCGCGCGATGGTCACCCAGTACGGCATGACCGAGCGACTCGGCGCGATCAAGTTCGGCGGCGACAACAGCGAGCCCTTCCTCGGCCGTGAGATGGCTCACCAGCGCGACTACTCCGAAGAGGTCGCCGCGCTGGTCGACGAGGAGGTCAAGAAGCTCATCGAGACGGCGCACAACGAAGCCTGGGAGATCCTGGTCGAGAACCGCGATGTGCTCGACAACCTCGTTCTGGCCCTCCTGGAGAAGGAGACGCTGGGCAAGGAGGAGATCGCCGAGGTCTTCGCGCCGATCGTCAAGCGTCCGCCGCGTCCCGCCTGGACCGGCTCCTCCCGCCGTACGCCGTCCACCCGCCCGCCGGTGCTTTCTCCGAAGGAGCTGGCACTGACCAACGGCGCGAACGGCGCGACGGCGGCGATCAGCACGGCCAAGTCCACCGCCGTGGAGTCCCCCGCCGGGGCGGACCCGACCCCGGAGGACCGCTCAGAAAGCTGACCGGTTTCGGTCGACAGGCCCGGAAAGAATGCCGTGCCTCCTCAGGTTTTACTCTGGGGAGCACGGCATTTTCCATGCCTGCATGCGAGACGTATCAGGAACGAGGCACCAGATGACCGACCCCGTGACGCTGGCCGGTGACGGCCCTATCGGCGAGTTCGACGAGAAGCGCGCCGAGAACGCCGTGCGTGAACTCCTGATCGCGGTCGGTGAGGACCCGGACCGCGAGGGTCTCAGGGAGACGCCGGCACGGGTCGCCCGGGCGTACCAGGAGATATTCGCGGGGTTGCGGCAGAAACCCGAGGACGTCCTGACGACGACCTTCGATCTGGGGCACGACGAAATGGTGCTCGTGAAGGACATCGAAGTCCTCAGCTCCTGCGAGCACCACCTCGTGCCGTTTGTTGGATTCGCGCACGTCGGGTACATCCCGTCCGTGGACGGGAAGATCACGGGTCTCTCCAAGCTGGCTCGTCTGGTGGACGTCTATGCGCGACGCCCGCAGGTGCAGGAGCGATTGACTACGCAGATCGCCGACTCCCTCATGAAGATCCTGGAGCCGCGCGGGGTGATCGTGGTCGTCGAGTGCGAGCACATGTGCATGACGATGCGGGGGGTACGGAAGCCCGGGGCCAAGACCATCACGTCGGCGGTCCGCGGCCAGCTCCGCGACCCTGCTACCCGTAACGAGGCAATGAGCCTGATCATGGCTCGGTGACCCGATGGTCGATCGTGCCCGCGACCGCCCCGACCAGCCGGCCGGTGATCACCCACCGGGTCAGCCCGGGTGACGGTCAGGCCACCGGTTCGGCGCCCGGGTGGTTCTGGTCGTCGTCCTCCGGGAGCCGGCAGACCCGCTGCAGGAACAGGGCCGCCGCTATCACGCCCAGACCGGCCACGACCGAGAAGCCGGCGTAGATGGCCTGATCGCGGCGGGCGGGCATGTCGAGAAGTTCCAACAGGAAGACGCCGGTGCCGCCGTACATACCGGCGACCAGGGCGGCGACCAGGGCACTGGCCTGGCCGAAGACGACCGCGCGGGCCGCCATCAGAGGGTCGACGCCCTTTGCACCCGGGCGGCGTTCCCGCTGGGCCTTGAGGCGGGCGCGCAGCGAGAGCGCCGTGGCGAGGAGGACCACGGCGATCAGCGCCAGGACGATGGGGGCGGCCAGGGGGACGCTGGGCAGGGTCCCGATCGAGTTCCAGAGGCGGGCGCCCGCCCAGGACAGGACTCCGGCCACGACGAACACGCCTACCAGCACCCTGATGCGCAGCTCTCTCACGGTGTCCCTTCAGTTCCCCCGGACCGGCCCCGGACTCTGGTCGGCATGACCTTGCCGTCTTGACCTTAACGACTACTCGGGCAGCCGGAGTTCCAAGTCCCCTCGTACCTCCACGCCCTCGCGGGTGACGGCCGACAGCAAATCGGCCACCGGGCCGTGGCCGGGCAGCTGGGCCCGCGGGTCCACGTCGTGCCAGGGCGCTAGCACGAAGGCGCGCTCGTGGGCGCGCGGGTGGGGCAGGGTGAGGCCCGCGTCGTCGGAGGTGACGTCGGCGTAGGCGACGATGTCGACGTCAAGGGTGCGCGGTCCCCAGCGTTCGTCGCGGACGCGGTTGAAGGCCTCCTCGATGGCGTGCGCCCGTTCCAGCAGGGAGGAAGGGGGCAGGGTGGTCTTGAGGACCACGACCGCGTTGAAGTACGAGGGCTGGCTACCGGGCTCCACGCCCCACGGTGCGGTCTCGTACACCGGGGAGACGGCCTTGACGCGGACGCCCGGGGTGTCCTCCAGCGCGTCGACAGCACCCTGGAGGGTCTCCAGCCGGTTGCCGAGGTTGGAACCGATGGAGATGACGGCCCACTGGGGGTTGTGCAGGGTCGTGTCCGCGGCGTCGACTTTCTCGACCACCGAGGTAGGTACCGGTTGGACGGTCGGGTCACTGTGACCCTGGGTGAACGGTCGGGTCATACTCGGCTCCGGGTGATGGTGACGGTCACGTCGTCGAAGGGCACGGTGATCGGTGCGTCCGGCTTGTGCACGCAGACCTCGACCTCCTGGACCCCGTCGTGCTTCAGGCAGGTCCGGGCGATCCGCTCGGCGAGCGTCTCGATGAGGTTCACCGGTTCGCCCTCGACCACGGCAACGACTTCCTCGGCCACGATGCCGTAGTGCACGGTCTTCGTCAGGTCGTCGCCGGCCGCGGCCGGCCGGGTGTCCAGGCCGAGGACGAGGTCCACGATGAAGGTCTGGCCCTCGTCGCGCTCCTTGGGGAACACCCCGTGGTGCCCGCGGGCCTTGAGGCCGCGCAACGCGACACGATCCACGCGAATCACTCCTGCAATCGTCGGGAACGGCCGGTCGGTGTCGCGTGCGGGCGGCACACCGGCCTCAGACGAATCTACCTGCGGGCTCTGACGGAGCCGGGCCGTGGGGGCACGGACCGGCGCCGGGGCCCGGAGGGTTCACCCTGTGTTTCCCCCAGGGAACCCGGCAGTGTCACGGGGAGGTTGCCCCGCTTGTCCGGAACGGGTGACTCCAGCCGTTCGCCGTCCTCCGCGAGTCTCTTCCCGGTGTGTCCGGCGACGTGTCCACCCGTTCAGGTGAGCGGGCCGCCGTCCGGTTCGGCGTCGCTCGCGCCGGTGTCGTCGTCGCCGTCGTTGCTCTCGGCCAGGACGGGGGAGGCGTGGTGGGACCAGAGTTTCCAGCCGGTGGGCGTGCGCCGGAACACATTCGTGGCGACGACGAGCTGGCCGACCAGCGGCCCCAGCTCCGCGCCGTCGGCCGGGGCGGGGCCGCCGCTGAGGATGTTCTCCGTGCAGGTGACGAGAGCGGTGTCACCGGTGACGGAGACGTGTACGTCGGTGAGGAAGAACTGGATGTAGTCGGTGTTGGCCATGATCAGTGCGTACGACCTGAGGACCTCGCCGCGGCCGGTGAGCACCGGCCAGCCGGGGTGCACGCAGGAGATCACACCGCTGTCGGCCGGGTCGTGGTACTCCTCGTCCACGCCCAGGTCGGAGGGGGTGAGCCAGAGCGTGGAGACCTCGTCGAAGTCGCCGCGTTCGAGCGCCTCGTAGAAGGCGGTATTGGCCGCCTCTACCTGTTCGACGTCGGTGTGCGGTGCGCTCACCGGTCTCCTTCCGCACGGTGCTCGCCGTGGGAGCCGGGCGCGTACTCGGTGTCATGCGCCTCCCCCTGGCCTCCGGCACCCGGCGCGTGCCCAGTGTCCTTCGCCCCGTGCTCGCTGTCCACGCCTGGCGCATGACCGGTGCGGTGCGACCCGCGCTCACTCTCGGTGTCCGGCGCCGCTCCCGCAGCGCGCGCTCCTTCCACGGCCCGTGCGACCCGTACCGCATCCGCGGTGGCGCGCACCTCGTGGACGCGTACCGCCCATGCGCCGGCCTGCGCAGCGAGGGCGGAGACCGCGGCAGTGGCGGCGTCGCGCTCCCGGGCCGGAGGAGGTGCCCCGTCCGGCCCGGCCAGGACCCGACCGAGGAACCGCTTGCGGGAGGCGGCGACGAGCAGTGGGTGGCCGAGGCCGTGCAGGCGGTCCAGGTGGGCGAGGAGGGTGAGGTCGTGCTCGGCCTCTTTGGAGAAGCCGAGGCCGGGGTCGACGACGATGCGGTCGGGGGCGACGCCGCCCGCCAGAACGGCCTCCAGGCGGGTGCGCAACTCGCTCACGACTTCGGCGACGACATCCTCGTAGTCGCCCTTGACGTTGCCGCCCTGGAGGAAGCCGCGCCAGTGCATGACGACGAACGGGGAGCCGGCATCGGCGACCACCGGGATCATCGCGGGGTCGGCTAGGCCGCCGCTGACGTCGTTGACCAGGGCGGCGCCGGCCGCCAGGGACTGCTCGGCGACGGAGGCGCGCATGGTGTCGACGGAGACGGCCACACCCTCGGAGGCGAGGCCGCGCACGACCGGGACGACACGGCGCAGTTCCTCGGCCTCGTCGACCCGGGTGGCACCGGGCCGGGTGGACTCGCCACCGACGTCGATCAGGTCCGCGCCCGCGGTGACGAGCCCCAGGCCGCGTTTGACGGCGGCGGACGTGCCGAACCAGCGACCCCCGTCGGAGAAGGAATCGGGGGTCACGTTCACGACTCCCATGACCGCGCACCGGTCCCATGACGGAAGGCCGGCCACTCGGCCACGCCAGCTGACGTTGTTCATACGTTCAGCGTAGGCCCAGGCGGGCACCGCGAACGCGCGGTGACCCGGGCGGAAACCCCTGTGCTGGAGGGGGTGGGGCTTCCGCCCGGGCCCGTTCTGGGGCCAGGCGCTCCGTCCTGCGCTCAGGCCGCTCGGACGTCCCGCTCGGCCATGGCGTGTGCGCACGGTCGTTCGGCGGTCGCCCGGCGCCGGCGCAGGAAGCGCGGCAACGGCAGGGCGAAGTTGACGAAGCCTTCCGCCTGCATCGCGGCGAAGCCGATGCGGGGTAGGTCGGCGGAGGCGCGGTAGACCACGAAGCGGGGCTCCCAGCGCGGCCGGAACTTGGCGTTGAACTTGTACAGCGACTCGATCTGGAACCAGCGCGAGAGGAACACCAGCAGGCTGCGCCAGGCGCGCAGCACCGGGCCGGCACCGATCTTCTCCCCGCGCGCGAGCGCGGAGCGGAACATCGCGAAGTTCAAGGAGATCCGGGTGATGCCGAGCTTGGGAGCGGCCTGCAGGGCGGCGACGATCAGCAGTTCGTTCATGCCCGGGTCGGCGCTGCGGTCACGGCGCATCAGATCCAGCGAGACGCCGTCCTTGCCCCAGGGCACGAAGTGCAGGATCGCCTTCAGATCGCCGTACTCGCCGGGCTCCTCGTCCTGCTTGTGGGCGGTGGCGATCAGGCAGTCGCCGTCGGCGGGGTCGCCGATGCGGCCGAGCGCCATCGAGAAGCCGCGCTCGGTGTCGGTGCCGCGCCAGTCCTCCGCCGCCTGCCGGATGCGCTCCAGTTCGGCCTCGCCGAGGTCATGGATGCGCCGTACTCGGGTTTCGTAGCCGGCCCGCTCGATCCGCTTGACCATTTGGCGCACGTTGCGCATCGCGCGTCCGGCGAGTGAGAAATCCGCCACATCGACCACCGCCTCGTCACCCAGTTCCAGGGCGTCCAGGCCGGTTTCACGGGTCCAGACCTCGCCGCCCGTCTCCGAGCAGCCCATGACCGCAGGGGTCCAGGAGTGTGCCTTGGCCTCGTCCATGAAGCGCTCGATGGCGCCGGGCCAGGCCTCGACGTCGCCGATGGGGTCGCCGCTGGCGAGCATGACGCCGGAGACGACGCGGTAGGTGACCGCGGCTTTGCCGCTGGGGGAGAAGACGACGGCCTTGTCGCGGCGGAGCGCGAAGTGGCCGAGGGAGTCCCGGCCGCCGTGCTTCTCCAGCAGTGCCCGCAGCCTGACCTCGTCCTCCTCGGTCAGGCGCGCGGCCGGGTGTTCGGGGCGGAAGGCCAGGTAGATGGTGGTGACCGCGGTGATCCAGCCGAGGGCACCGAGGGAGAAGGCCACGGTCCAGGAGGTGCTGCCCTGGTAGTTGACCGGCCCCTCGAAACCGAACAAGCCGTAGACGACGTGGGTCAGCCTGGCGGCCAGGCTCGGGTCGCCGATCGTCCGGTGTGGGTGGACGCTGACGATGATGAGTCCCAGGGCGAGCGAACCGGCGCTCATGAGGACGAAGTTGGCGAGGGCGCGCCATCTGCTGCGTGGATCGGGCAGGGCCGCGAACTGGTCCCGGTGGCGCAGCAGAGGCACGAGCAGCGCGACCGCGATGAGCATGCCGACGATCGAGTGCCGGTACGCGAACTGCGCCGTCGCGCCCGCCGGCAGAAGCGCGACCGCGGCACGCCACGCCCGCCGCTTGCGCCGTTTGAGACCGTGCGCGAGCAACAGCAACAGCACGCCTGCGCTGAGCGACAGGGCTGCCACGAAGGGCCCGAAGGAGCCCGGCAGCACCTCGACGAGGGCGTGCATACGGCTGTGGCGGAAGCGCGGGAACACACCCGCGGCGATGTCCAGGACGCCTACGAGCGCCGCCGCCCTGCCGATCAGGGCGGGAACGACTTCGGGGCGCGGGCCGCGCACTATGCGCCGCACCCGGCTTGATCGGCCCGGAACCCCGCCCGACATTTCCCCATCTATCCTGACAGACATCGCATCCTGTAGTTCTGCGAGAGACCTTGAACCCGGTGCCGATCGGGGCATCCGGCGGACATTGCGTCATCTAGGACGGTGTCTCGGGGAGACAGGTTCACTCCCCACCGGAAAGTCCGGTCAAAGGCAAAGGAAAGCCTCGGGCAAGCCTTCGCGGCCAAGCGGGGGAGCGGCACGGGCGGAAAGCGCAGGCAGGTAACACCCCATGGGTCTCACGAGCAACAAAGTGCTGGTGTTGGCGATGGTGGCCGCCGCCGTGCTGTTCATTGGCACGGTGTGGTTGTGGCCACGCCTTTCCCGGCAGAGCTGGCGGGCCGTCGGAGGACGGGTCGGGCTGATGCTGTCCACCCAGCTGGCGCTCTTCGCCTCCGTCGGACTCGCCGCCAACCAGGCTTTCGGTTTCTACGCCAGCTGGGCGGACCTGTTCGGCAGGGAGACCGGCCAGGGGGTCGTCGTCGACCACTCGACCAACGGTGTCACCGGCGGTCCGCTCCAAGTCGTCTCCGCGGCCAATGTGAAGGGCGTGCGGGGCTCGCGGCCGGCCACCACCGGACAGGTCCAGAAGGTCGACATCATCGGCCGCAGGAGCCACATCGCCACACCGGCGTTCGTGTACCTGCCGCCGGAGTACTTCCAGCCGCAGTACCGCACGCGTACGTTCCCCGCGGCCGTGGTGCTGACCGGTTACCCGGGCACGGCCAAGGCGCTGGTGGACAAGCTGCACTACCCCCGTACGGCACAGCGATTGGCCAAGGACGGGCGGATGCAGCCGATGATCCTGGTGATGCTGCGGCCGACCGTGGCGCCGCCACGGGACACCGAGTGCGCGGACATTCCGGGCGGCCCGCAGACGGAAACGTTCTTCGCCGAGGACCTCCCGGAGGCTGTGCTCGCGCACTACCGGGTGGGCAAGCGCCCCGGTAGCTGGGGCATCGTCGGCGACTCGACGGGCGGCTACTGCGCGCTGAAGCTCGCCATGCACCATCCCGGGGTGTACGCGGCAGCCGCCGGGCTGTCGCCGTACTACAAGGCGCCGATCGACCCCACGACCGGCGACCTCTTCGGGGGCGACCGGAACCTGCAGAACCGTGCCGACCTGTGGTGGCTCCTCAAGCACGAACCGGCGCCGGACACCTCCCTGCTCGTCACCAGCAGCAAGCTCGGTGAGCACAACTACAAGGACACGCTGAAATTCATCAAGCGTGTACAGGCCACGAACCTGACCCGGATCTCGTCGATCATCCTCGACAGCGGCGGGCACAACTTCAACACCTGGCGGCGCGAGATCCCCGCGACGCTGCAGTGGATGAGCGGGCGGCTCACCGACCGCTGAGGTCCTGCCCGGGCGCTCCGCGAAGCCCGCGGTGTAGCCGTCTTTTTACGGGGCGGGGGTCCGTGATTCGCCTACGCGCGGTAAGTTTCTGGCCATGCCACGTGGACGCCACCGCCATTCCCCGCCTCTGCACCGGCTGCTGCCTCCGTCGGCGATCGCCGGAGTCTCCGTCGTCTGTGCGCTGGGGCCATGGGTGTTCTCCGAGGCCACGGTGGTGCGTGCACTGGCCGCAGCCGCCGCGGCGACGACGGTGGTCGGCGCGGTCGTGTTGCGCCGCTGGGACACGAGCGCGGGCAAGCAGGTCGCCGACCTCACGCGCGCGCGTGTCAGCGACGAATGGCGGTACGAGGAACGGATCGCCGAACTGGAGACCGACCTCGAGGAGTCCCGCGAGCTGCGCACGAAGCTGGAGCAGCGGTTGCGCGCCAAACGGGCGGAGCTGGCGGGCCTGCGCAACGAGCACGCGGCCCTGCTGCGCCGGTACGCCACGGCGGAGACCGAGCGCGCAAGCGCACTGGAGGGGCGTCGGCTGCTGGAGGTCGAGGCGACCCTGCCCGTACCTACCCCCTCGTCCTCACCCGCGCTGCCGCCCGCGCGCAGCGCCGAGCCGGAGCCGGCCGAGCAGCCGGAGCCGGCCGGCCCCGAGAGCCCTGGGGTCACGGGAAGCCCCGCGGGCAAGGGGTTGGCGCATGCGGTGTTCTCTCCCGAGGGCGCCCAGCTGTACCGGCGGGCCCTGGCCGCCCTGGCCCGGTTCGGTGGGGGCGCACCGGCCGTGCCCGTTGCCGACGGGAGCGAGACGGGCGCCGGGACCGGGCCGGTGGCCGAGGCAGTCGCAGGTGCAGCCGCCGAAGGTGAGGTGGCAGAGGGAGAACCTGCCAAAGGTGAGGTGGCAGAGGGGGAAGCTGCCAAAGGAGCAGGCACCGAGGACGGAGTGACCGACGCTTCCGACGTTTCCCGGAGCGAGGCCGGTGCGTCGCCCGCCCGGGGGGACGGGGCACACCGGGAGGACGGGGCAGAAGAGCGCCCCGCGGCGGCCGGTTCCCCCACGGCCCCGGCCGAGACCGCCGAGCCCGTGGGGCAGCCGCCCGCCGGTCATTTCACGGTGCCGACCGCGGTGGCCGTCGCCCCCTCCCCGCCCGTACGGCGCCCGGTGGCCGAGGGCGGCTTCGACTTCTTCGGCACCCAGAAGGGTGCGCCGAAGACCGCGCTGGACTCCGTGCAGAACGAGGACCTCGCCGACGTCGTCGGCCAGGAGGCCCTGGCGGTGCACAAGGCCGAGACGGAGGCCGAGTTCAAGCCCGCCGGCGCGCAGGCCCTCGATGCCGGCCAGGTGATCGACCTGACCGCACACGACGCGACCGAGCAGATCGACATCCAGGGACTGCGCAGCGCGGCTTCCTGAGCCTGTGCCGGGCGGTCCTGGGGTCCGAGTCGGCCCCAGGCGCCTGCTGGTTCCCCTTCGCCTGCCAGTCCCGGCGGGCAAAGGCCCTGACCCCGCCGGGACCGGCCTGTCCCGGGTCCGGGCTCAACCGGTCATCCAGCGGTCCGGGCGGGCGTTTCGGCGCCCGGTACGGGAGCGCTCCGCCTGGGCGTGCAGCAGACGCGCCGCCTCCCCGGCGTCCCGCAGACGTGCCGTCACCACTGTGTTGGCACCGGTGTCCACCTGCACGCCGGCGAGTCCGCAGGCACGTGTCCAGGGCCCCTGGGTGAGTCGTACGCTCTGCACCTTGGCGTGTGGGACCAGCGAGAGCCTGCGGCACAGCAGCCCCTGACGGGTGGCGAAGACCGCGTCGGTGACCGCGAGGTGCTCTCCGCGCCACCACACCGGCAGACGCCACCGGGCCCGCCGGGGGGCCCGCGCGAGGCTCTGAGGAACCCGCACGCCGGGCAGTACGCGCGCGATGACCGAATCGGCGACGGCGCGCGGGGCGACCGGCACCAGTACCGAGTCGGCGGCCCCGGCCACATCGAGTTCCACCCGCACCCAGCCGAGCCGCCGCCACAGCAGCGGCTCCACGATCCGCACGGCCTGGACCCGGCCGGGCGGCACCGTGGAGTGCGCGCGGTCGAGCAGCCCACGGTCGATGTGCAGCCCGTCCGGAGACTCGCCGACCGTCCAGTCGAACTCGGTGACGAATCGTCCCGCGCTGCTGGCGCCGGCCGCGCCGAGCAGTGGCAGGAGGGCGGCGAGGACCGTCCACGGGCTGGAGGTGGCGAACCACAGCACGGTCGGGACGACGAGCGCGGCGCACAGCGAGCCCCAGGTGGCGCCGGTCAAGACCAAGGAGCGCGCCAGCTCGCGCGGGGGCACGCGCAGTAGCTCCCGCACCGGTGCCTCGCCGACCTCGTGCGCGGTCTCGGGGGCGAAGCCCGCCGCGCGTGCCAGCAGCTCCGCGCGCAAGGCGCGCGCCTCCTGCTCGCCCAGGAAGGCCAGTTCGTCCTTGGCGTCCGCCCCGACGACGTCGATCCGCAGTTTCGCGACGCCCGCCAAGCGCGCGAGGAGGGGCCGGGAGACGTCCACGGCCTGGATGCGCTCCAGCCGGATGTGCGCGGTGCGCCGGAACAGTAGTCCCGTACGGATGCGCAGTTCGGTGTCGGTGACCGCGAAGTGCGTGAACCACCAGGACAGGAAGCCGTAGAGGCCGGCTACCGGCACCAGCACCGCGACTCCCAGCAGCAGCACGGTGGTGGTCAGCCGGGCCAACTGCTCCTGCGCCCCGTCCGGGTCGTGCACCGCCCAGCCGGCCAGTACGGCGATCGGCGCCCACGCGCGGCGGAAGGGAGTGACCGGGTGCAGGCGGCGCTCGACGACGGGCGGCTGCCCCGGCCGCTCCGGTTGCCCGGGCCGCTCACGTGTGCCGGTGTCGGGACCCGGGGACGTCACAGGCCCGCCGATCGGGCCTCGCCCAGCTCGGTGAGCCGGTCGCGCAGACGTTCCGCCTCGGCCGGAGCGAGCCCGGGGATGGTCGCATCGGTCGCGGCGGCCGCCGTGTGCAGCTGCACGGTGGCGAGCCCGAAGCGCCGTTCCACGGGGCCCGAGGTCACCTCCACCAGTTGCATCCGCCCGTACGGCACGATCGTCTCCTCGCGCCACAGGACACCCCGGCTGATCAGCAGGTCGTCGGCGCGCTCGGCGTACCGCCACGAGCGCCAGTTGCGCTCCAGCAGCCGCCAGCACCAGACGGCGCACAGCAGGGGCAGCAGCGCGCAGGCCGCCCACGCGGGCCCCACCAGCAGGGCCGCCAGTAGCCCCGCCGCGACCGCGAGCACCCCCGTCCAGGCCACCAGCAGCAGCCGGCGCATGCGCAGCAGGCCGGGCGGCAGTTGCCGCCACACCGGTTCGTCCCCCCGTATCCCGGCCCCTTCCGGGCTCCCCGTCTCCATGGGGCCAGCGTACGTGGGGGAAACTGGGGCCATGACTCCTACGACGGAGACCACGGTCGGGATCGGCGGCGCCGCGGAGAACACCGACATGGTGCTCAACATCGGGCCCCAGCACCCGTCCACGCACGGCGTGCTGAGGCTCAGGCTCGTGCTGGACGGGGAGCGCATCGTGCGTGCGGAGCCGGTGATCGGCTACATGCACCGCGGTGCCGAGAAGCTCTTCGAGGCCCGTGACTACCGGCAGATCATCATGCTCGCCAACCGCCACGACTGGTTGTCGGCGTTCTCGAACGAGCTGGGCGTGGTCCTCGCCGTGGAGCGGATGCTCGGCATGGAGGTACCCGAGCGGGCGGTGTGGACGCGCACGCTGCTCGCCGAACTGAACCGGGTGCTCAACCACCTGATGTTCCTCGGCTCCTACCCGCTGGAGCTGGGCGGGATCACTCCGGTGTTCCACGCCTTCCGGGAGCGCGAGGTGCTCCAGAACGTCATGGAGGAGGTCTCCGGCGGCCGTATGCACTACATGTTCAACCGTGTCGGCGGCCTCAAGGAGGACCTGCCGGCCGGCTGGACCGCACGCGCGCGTGCCGCCGTCGCCGCTGTGCGCTCGCGCATGGACGTCTTCGACGACCTGGTGCTCGGCAACGAGATCTTCCGGGGGCGCACGCGCGGAGTGGGGGCGCTCACACCGGGGACCGTGCACGCCTACGGCGTGAGCGGGCCCATCGCACGTGCCTCGGGCGTCGACTTCGACCTGCGCCGCGATGAGCCGTACCT
The DNA here is from genome assembly GCF_000802245.2 of Streptomyces pluripotens. Lineage (NCBI taxonomy): Bacteria > Bacillati > Actinomycetota > Actinomycetes > Kitasatosporales > Streptomycetaceae > Streptomyces > Streptomyces pluripotens. Next base: position 3,073,911 of record NZ_CP021080.1, on the reverse strand, counting down.
GGCCTACGGTGACCTCCAGGACACCCTGAAGGTCGTCACCCGCGGGGAGGGCGACTGCCTCGCCCGTTTCGAGGTCCTGCTGGAGCAGACCCACAACGCGCTGGACCTTGCCGACGCCTGTCTGGACCGGTTCGCCGAGCTGCCGCCCGGGCCGATCAACCAGCGGCTGCCGAAGGTGCTGAGGGCGCCCGAGGGACACACCTACGCGTGGACCGAGAACCCGCTCGGCATCAACGGCTACTACCTGGTCAGCAAGGGCGAGAAGACCCCGTACCGGCTGAAACTGCGCTCGGCGTCGTACAACAACATCCAGGCCTTGACCGAGCTGCTGCCGGGGACGCTGGTCGCGGACATGGTGGCGATCCTGGGCTCGCTGTTCTTCGTGGTCGGGGACATCGACAAGTAGCCCCTGCGGCGGGTCCGCGAGGAGGTCACGCGGCGGACGGACGGGCACGTCACGCCGGGGGCGGCGCCCCCGGCTCCAGCGGGTTGGGGATTCCGGCCGGTTGGACCAGCCAGGCGAAGTCGCCGAGGCCGCCCGGGGCGGTGAGCTCGGCGGCCTCACCGGCGAACGTGAGGGCGCGCACGTAGGCGGCGGGGTCCGTGGAGGCCAGCGCGAGTGGGGGGCGGGCGCCGTTGATGTCCAGAGCGTGCAGAGCGGCGCGCTGCGTGAGCAGGCGCGCGGCGGGGAGGGCGCGCGCTGTTCCGGACGGATGTTGGGTCCCGGTGGGAGACGTGCACGGCGCGTCCGGGGGCGTCCGCCGGGTGCCGGGCACCGCCCCCGGCGCGCAGGCCGCCGCGCAGGCGTCCAGCGCCACATGCGCCGTGATGTCGCAGGATCCGTCCGGCACCGGTGCCGTCTCGCGTCCCTCCCGGAAGCCGGTGAGCGTCCCGAACGGGGGGCGGGTGTCCACTGTGTGTGCGTAGTCCACGGCCACTGCGAGCCCACGTGCCACTCTGCGCACGGCCGATGACCACGCCTGGTCCCGGGGCAGCCCGATCTCCGCCCGCAGCCCCTCCTCGGCCGGCAACGGCCACCAGCGCGCGAGCCAGTCCTGGTCCGCTCCGGCGACCGGTTTCCCGAGCTGTTCGGAGCCGTCTGCCGCGACCAGCACCAGCCGGGGCACGCCCGCCGAGTCCACCTCGGCGACGTCCACGGGCACGTTGTCCAGCCACTCATTGGCGAACAGCAGCCCGGTGACCGACTCTGGGGGTTCGTTCAGCCAGGTGATCCGCCGGTCCAGGCCGGCCGGGCGTCCGGCGATCTCGACCGCGTACCCGTGTACCCGGGCGGCCACGTCGGCGGGCAGCGCGGCGAGCACTCCGGTGACCAGTTCGCCGTGCCCGGCCCCCATGTCGACGAAGTCCAGCACCGCCGGTTGCCCCAGCGCCGCGTCGACCCGGCACAACAGCCGGGCCACGGCCCGGGCGAACAGCGGGGACGCGTGCACGGACGTCCGGAAGTGGGCGGCCGGACCCTCGGGGCGCCGGTAGAAGCCGCCGGGACCGTACAGCGCCGCTTGGGCTGCGGCACGCCAGCCGCGCGGACCGTGCCGGCCGGGCTCCTCGCGAAGGTTCTCCGCCGTCGTCTCATCCGCCACCGGAACAGCCTAGAAGACTGCTGAAAATCTCGGGTTCTGGCCCCGGCTCGGTGGAGTCGGGGCCAGTCTTGTAGGCATGCAGGGGGAATGGGCCGGAGAGATGGTCGGGCCGGATGTGTGGGAGACCTGCCGGGAGTTGATCCCGGCAGGGAGTGTGTTCGCGTTCCTCGCCGAGCATCGCGAGGTGCTGTTCCCGCCAGGAATGTTCACCGACATGTACCCCTCGTCCAACGGCCGTCCGAGTCTGCCGCCGCAGGTCCTGGCCGTGACGGTGGTGCTGCAGAGCCTGCACGGGCTGTCGGACTTCGAGACAGTCCAGGAGTTGCGGTGTGACCTGCGGTGGAAGGCCGCCTGCGGGCTCGGCCTGTACGACACCGCTTTCGACCCGTCGCTGCTGACGTACTTCCGGCGCCGGCTGCGTCACTCGGCCGACCCGACGCGGATCTTCACCAAGGTCAAAGAGGTCGTGGCCGGGACCGGCGTGCTCAAGGGCAAGCAGCGGCGGGCACTGGACTCCACCGTCCTCGATGACGCGGTGGCCACCCAGGACACCGTCACCCAGATCATCTCCGCCGCCCGACGGGTGATCCGTGAGGTCCCCGGCGCGCAGGAGACCGCGGAGCAGTGGTGCACGGCACACGACTACACCGACCCCGGCAAGCCGAGGATCGCCTGGGACGACGAGGCCGCCCGCGCCGCGCTGGTCGACGCGCTGGTCACCGACGCCCTCAACCTGCTCGGTCACCTGCCCGAACAGGAACTGGGCGAGAGGGCGGCGAACGCGGTGGGCCTGCTGGCCCTGGTCGCGGGCCAGGACGTGGAGCCGGCCGAGGACTCCGACGGACGCGACGGACGCTGGCGCATCGCCCAGCGCACGGTCGCGGACCGGACCGTGTCCACCGTCGATGCGGACGCGCGGCACATCCACAAAAACCGAACCCGCCACCAGGACGGCTTCAAAGGGCATGCGTCCTTCGAGCCGGAGACCGGGCTGTTCACCGCGGTTGCCCTCACCAGCGGCTACGGCCCCGACAACCACGAGGCCGCCGTCGCCTGCGATCTGCTGGCCGACGAGGACGAGGGCCAGGAGTTAACCGTGCTCGGCGACTCCGCATACGGCACCGGCGATCTGCGCGCACACCTGCAGGCCGACGGCCACACCCTGGTGATCAAGCCGCCGCCGCTGCGGCAGGCCATCCCCGGCGGCTTCACCATCGACGACTTCCACGTCGACTCGGCGGCCGGCACCGCGACCTGCCCGGCCGGACACACCGCCAACCTCGGACAGGTCAAAGCGGACGGTGCTCGCACCGCCCAGTTCAAGCGCATGTGCACCGACTGCCCCCTGCGCGGACGCTGCACCACCTCCAAGACCGGGCGCACCCTCAACGTCCACCCCCAGCACGAACTGCTCACCGCAGCCCGCCACCAGGCTGCCACCGACCCCGTCTGGCAGGACGAATACCGCAGATGGCGGCCCCCAGTCGAACGTGCCATCGCCTGGCTGGTCGCCAAGGGAAACCGCCGGGTCCCCTACCGCGGCGTCATCGCCAACAACGTCTGGCTCCACCACCGCGCCGCCGCCCTCAACCTCCGCCGACTGATCAACCTCGGACTCACCAGGGCCAACGGCAGCTGGCACCTCACCCCGGCCACCGCATAAGCAAGAAGGGCTGTCCGACCTACGGCTGGACAGCCCACGACAAGATCTTCAGCAGTCTTCTAGACGCACAGATGATCACATCCTCCACCTTGCGGAGTACGCGCGCCGGGCGCGGATCGGCCCTCCGGTTGACCCCTGCGCGCGTCCGGTTTCCCTACGCTGGGTTACGTGCAGCGCCTCTACGACTTCCTCCGACGCCATCCGACCGGGGTCGACACCTTCTGGGCCGTCGTCCTGTTCGGTCTGGGCGTGGTCAGTCTCCGAGAGGTGCCCAGTCACCACGGAGCACTGGTCCCGGGACTGGCCGTGTCCGCCGTTCTGTGCGTCGTCGTCGCGCTGCGTCGCTGCTTCCCGGAGCCGATGCTGCTGCTGGCCCTCGCGACCGGATTGGCCCAGCTGGTCCTGGACATCGAAACGACCGTCGCCGACTTCGCGATGCTGGTGATCACCTACACGGTCGCGGCGATCGGCGCGCGCTGGTCGTCCCGGCTGGCGCTCGCCGCCAGCTTCGGAGCGGCGGCCCTCGCCCAGCTCCGCTGGCCGGACCAGCAGGCCAGTGCTCTCGGGCAGGTGGCGGTCGTGGTCTTCCAGACGGTGCCGTTCGCGCTCGCCTGGGTGCTCGGCGACTCCATGCGCACCCGGCGTGCCTACTTCGCCCAGCTGGAGGAGCGCGCGGCCCGCCTGGAGAAGGAGCGCGAGGCGCAGGCGAAGGTCGCGGTGGCTGCCGAACGTGCCCGCATCGCACGCGAGTTGCACGACGTCGTCGCGCACAACGTGTCGGTGATGGTGGTACAGGCCGATGGCGCCGCCTACGTCCTTGACGTGGCGCCCGACCAGGCCAGGAAGGCACTGGAGACGATCTCCTCCACCGGCCGTCAGGCCCTGGCCGAGATGCGCCGCCTGCTCGGCGTGCTGCGCACCGGTGAGCACCAGGAGAGCGGGGAGTACGTCCCGCAGCCCGACGTCGGGCAGATCGACGACCTCGTCGAGCAGTGCCGCGACGCAGGCCTCCCCGTCGACTTCAGGATCGAGGGCACGCCGCGCCCGCTGCCCAGCGGCGTGGAACTGACCGCGTACCGGATCGTGCAGGAGGCGCTCACCAACACCCGCAAGCACGGCGGCCCCAACGCGGGCGCGAGCGTACGGCTGGTCTACTTCGACGACGGGCTCGGCCTGCTCGTCGAGGACGACGGCAAGGGCGCCCCGCACGAGTTGTACGAGGAGGGTGGCTCCGACGGTCAGGGACACGGGCTGATCGGCATGCGCGAGCGGGTTGGCATGGTCGGCGGCACACTGGACGCCGGCCCGCGCCCGGGCGGAGGATTCCGCATCAGTGTCCTGCTGCCGCTCAAACCAGCGCACTGACGGCTTCCCGTGCCCCCCGGCCGGCACCTGTGCACCCAGGTGCCACCTGCATCCGGGTGCCGCCGATGATGTCGACCCGCTGAGCGGCGGCGAGCAGTGCAGTTCAGCGCGTCGGACCGGGCCCGTTCACAGCCCCCGGGAACGGGGCCCTCTGCTGCGTACTCTGACGGTATGACAGCCTCAGAAAGCCCGGCGCCGGCAGGGCGCGTAAGAGTCATGCTCGTCGACGACCAGGTGCTGTTGCGCACCGGGTTCCGGATGGTGCTCGCCGCGCAGCCGGACATGGAGGTCGTCGCGGAGGCGGGCGACGGCGTCGAGGCACTCCAGGTGCTGCGTTCCACCGCCGTCGACGTCATCCTGATGGACGTCCGGATGCCGAAGTTGGACGGGGTGGAGACCACCCGGCGGATCTGCGCCGAGCCCGATCCGCCGAAGGTGCTGATCCTCACCACCTTCGACCTGGACGAATACGCCTTCTCCGGGCTGAAGGCGGGTGCTTCCGGCTTCCTGCTCAAGGACGTGCCACCGGGCGAGTTGCTGGCCGCCATCCGGTCCGTGCACAACGGTGACGCGGTCGTGGCACCCTCCACCACTCGGCGTCTGCTGGACCGGTTCGCACCGATGCTGCCCTCCGCCAACACCGAGCCCCGGCATAAGGAGCTGGGCCGGCTCACCGACCGGGAGCGCGAGGTGATGATGTTGGTCGCGCAAGGCCTGTCCAACGGCGAGATCGCGGCCCGGCTGGTATTGAGCGAGGCGACGGTCAAGACGCATGTCGGCCGCATTCTGACCAAGCTGGGGCTGCGGGACCGGGTACAGGTCGTGGTGCTCGCGTACGAGACGGGCCTGGTACGCGCCGGCGGCCACGGCTGACCGAGGCCGGCGACCACGGGTTGATCGCGGCCCACCCACGGCTGACGAGGCACCCCCCGGGCACCCGCGGCTGCCCGGGGCCTCAGCGCAGCACGCCTCCTACGAGTCGTTGCCCAGCCGAGTCGCGCCGGAGGGGTCCAGCTGGTGCTGGACCCTCGGTGAGCGTGGCGCCCGGCACACCGGCGTCGTCCGGTGTGCCGGGCGCCGACCGGCCGCGTCCGCGCTCGCTGTGATCACACCGCGGGCAGGCGGGCCGCGAAGTCGGCCACAGCCGCCCGTACGTCCTGCGCCGTCCACTCCAAGCCGTCCGCCGCGACGGTGACCTCCGTGACCGCCAGGCCCGGCCCGCCCTGCTCCCAGGGGGCCCCGAACAGCAGTACCGACGTCTCCTCGGCCTGGCGTACCGCGGCCTCCTCCAGCACTTCGGGGCGGTACGGCAACCACAACCGGAACTGGTGGGTGTGCGGCTCGTCCGGGTGGACCCGCACCCAGGGCAGGGCGGACGCCGCGAAGCCTTCCCGCAGCGCGGCGGCCACCACACGCGCGTGCCGCACATAGTCGGGTAGCCGGGGCAGCTCGCGCGCGAGTCCGGCGAGCGCCGACAGAACGGTCGGGAACTGTTGGAAGACCGTCCCGCCGTACCGGTGCCGCCAGGTCTTCGCCTCCGCGACGAGGCTCTCCGGGCCGGCGAGCGCGGCTCCGCCGAAGCCCCCGAGCGACTTGTAGAACGACACGTAGACCGTGTCGGCGAGGCTGGCGATCTCCTTCAGGGGGCGGCCGAAGTGGAGGGTGGACTCCCACAGGCGCGCGCCGTCGAAGTGCACCACCGCGTCGCGGTCCCGCGCCGCTTCGACGACCTCGGTCAGCTCCTCCCAGGTGGGCAGCAGAAAACCGGCGTCCCTCAGGGGCAGTTCCAGCATCAGCGTGCCGAAGGGTTCCTCGAAGTCGCGTATCTCCGCGGCCGTGGGCAGCCGGGGCTCCCGGGTCACATGGACCGGGCGCAGGCCGCTGACCTGGCTGAACGCGTCCCGTTCGTGTACTTCGGGGTGGGAGAGCGGGTGCAGGGCGACCGTGGGGTTGCCGGTGCGGGCCGCCCAGCAGCGCAGGGCGACCTGCTGGGCCATCGTGCCGGTCGGGAAGAACACCGCAGCCTGTGTGCCCAGCAGCGCGGCGACCCGCTCCTCCAGGGCGGCGACGATCCGGTCGCCGTACACGTCCGCCGGCTCGTCCAGGTCGTGGACCTGGGGTGCCGTTTCCACCAGCCAGGTCAGCCTTTCGCGGAGCGTGTCCCGGACGCCCGGACGCCACAGGGTGCGCCGTGCTTTCCGCCCTGCGGTCGCGCGCCGCTCACGCACCGGTCGCTGCCCGTTCTGCTCAGACCGCCGTTCGTCCTGTTCAGCCGTGTCGCTCATGCCGTTGAGCATGCCCTTCCGCACCCGCTCGGGCACCCGGATTTCCGTGCCGCGGTCCCGGAGCGGTGACGTGGGGTAACCCACAGCCTGTGGACGACCGGCCGCCGTCCGACCCGATAGCGTTAACATGACGAGAAATCGTCCGGTACATCGTCCGGTACCCAGAGCGGACTGGAACGGGAAGGCCGCCGTCGCGTGAGTACAGTCCATCAGCCAGACCTCAAGGGCCGCCCCGCGCGGCTCACCGTCGGTGTCGTCGGCGCCGGACGCGTGGGCCCCGCGCTCGCGGCGTCCCTGCAGCTCGCCGGGCACCGTCCGGTGGCCGTGTCCGGCGTCTCCGACGCCTCCCGGAGGCGCGCCGGGACCATGCTCCCGGACGTGCCGTTGGTACCGCCCGCCGAGGTTCTCCGGCGCGCGGACCTGGTGCTCCTCACCGTCCCCGACGACGCCTTGCCCGGCCTGGTCTCCGGGCTCGCGGACACCGGTGCCGTACGGCCGGGACAACTGCTCGCGCACACCTCGGGTAGGTACGGTGCACGAGTCCTCGACCCGGCCCGGCGCGCCGGCGCGTTGCCGCTGGCGCTGCATCCGGCGATGACCTTCACCGGCACTCCGATTGACGTGCAGCGGCTCGCGGGCTGCTCCTTCGGCGTCACCGCGCCGGAAGAGCTGCGACTGGCCGCCGAGGCCCTGGTCATCGAGATGGGCGGTGAGCCCGAGTGGATCAGGGAAGAGGACCGCCCGCTATACCACGCGGCTCTCGCCCTCGGCGCCAACCACCTGGTGACCCTGGTCGCCCAGTCCATGGAGTTGCTGCGCGCAGCCGGCGTCGAGGCACCCGACCGGATGCTCGGCCCGCTGCTCGGCGCCGCCCTGGACAACGCGCTGCGCTCCGGCGACGCGGCCCTCACCGGGCCCGTCGCGCGCGGGGACGCCGGCACGGTCTCCGCGCACGTCACCGAATTGCGCAAGCACGCACCGCAGACCGTGGCTGGGTATCTGGCGATGGCCCGGGCGACCGCCGACCGGGCCCTCGCGCACGGGCTGCTGAGGCCGGAACTCGCGGAGGACCTGCTCGGCGTGCTCGCCGACGGAACACACCGTGCGAACGCCGCTGACAGCACTGACAGCACCGAGGAGAACGAGGACAGCGAGGACAGCGAGGGCACCGACGGCACCGAGGGGAACGACCGATGACCACCGTCCTGCTGAGCACCGCGGGGGAGCTGCACGCGCGCGTGCGCCACGGCCGCCGGGCCGTCGTGATGACCATGGGCGCCCTGCACGAGGGCCACGCGACCCTGATCCGCTCCGCGCGGCAGATCGCCGGCCCGGACGGCGAGGTCGTCGTCACCGTCTTCGTCAACCCGCTGCAGTTCGGCGCCGGCGAGGACCTGGACCGCTATCCGCGCACCCTGGAAGCCGATCTGAAGCTCGCCGAGCAGGCCGGCGCGGACGCGGTGTTCGCCCCCTCCGCGGCGGAGGTCTATCCGGGTGGTGAACCCCAGGTGCGCATCTCGGCCGGCCCCATGGGCGAGCGGCTGGAGGGCGCGTCCCGGCCCGGGCACTTCGACGGGATGCTCACGGTCGTCGCCAAGCTGCTGCACCTCACCCGCCCGGACGTGGCCCTGTTCGGGCAGAAGGACGCCCAGCAACTGGCACTGATCCGACGCATGGTGCGGGATGTGAACTTCAGTGTGGAGATCGTCGCCGTGCCGACCGTGCGCGAGGAGGACGGGCTCGCCCTGTCCAGCCGCAACCGCTACCTCTCGCCCGACGAGCGGCGTACCGCGCTTGCCCTGTCCCGCGCGCTCTTCGCCGGCCGCGATCGGCACGCCGCGCAGGAGGCGCTGCGCGCGCGGGCCCGGGAAGTGCCCTCCACGCAGGCGCGTGCCGAGGCGCTCAGCGCCATAGGGGAGTCCCGCGCAGCTGCCGACGCGCACGCGGTGGCCACGGTCGCGCCCGGCGGTCCGGCGACCGTCCGTGCCGCCGCCGGCCAAGTCCTGGACGAGGCCGCGCACCTCGACCCGCCGCTCCAACTGGACTACCTCGCCCTGGTCGACCCCGCCGACTTCACCGAGATCGGTGCCGACTTCACCGGCGAGGCAGTGCTCGCCGTCGCCGCCCGGGTCGGCACGACCCGGCTGATCGACAACCTCCCCCTCACCTTCGGATCCCTCGGAGCCGCCTCGTGACCAGCACAGGCATACGACTGCACGCGCCCGCCCCCGGGTGGTCCATCGACGCGGACGTGGTCGTCGTCGGCTCCGGAGTGGCCGGCCTCACCGCGGCCCTGCGCTGTGAGGCCGCGGGCCTGACGACGGTCGTCGTCACCAAGGCCCGCCTGGACGACGGTTCCACGCGCTGGGCACAGGGCGGCATCGCCGCCGCTCTCGGCGAGGGCGACACCCCGGAACAACACCTGCAGGACACCCTCGTGGCAGGCGCGGGCCTGTGCAACGAGGAGGCGGTACGGATCCTCGTCACCGAGGGCCCCGACGCCGTGCGGCGGCTCATCGACACCGGTGCCCACTTCGACGAGTCATCCGAGGGACGACTGGCACTCACCCGCGAGGGCGGCCACCACCGCCGCCGGATCGCGCACGCCGGAGGCGACGCGACCGGCGCGGAGATCTCCCGGGCGCTCGTGGAGGCCGTACGCGCGCGTGGGCTGCGCACCGTCGAGAACGCGCTCGTGCTCGACCTGCTCACCGACGCCCACGGCTGCACGGCCGGTGTCACGCTGCACGTGATGGGCGAGGGCCAGCACGACGGGGTGGGCGCCGTGCACGCGCCCGCGGTGATCCTCGCGACCGGCGGCATGGGTCAGGTGTTCTCCGCCACCACCAACCCCTCCGTGTCCACGGGTGACGGCGTGGCGCTGGCCCTGCGCGCGGGCGCGGAGGTCAGCGACCTGGAGTTCGTGCAGTTCCACCCCACCGTGCTGTTCCTCGGCACGGACGCCGAAGGGCAGCAGCCGCTCGTCTCCGAGGCGGTGCGCGGCGAGGGCGCCCATCTGGTGGACGGCGACGGGGTGCGCTTCATGGTCGGTCAGCACGAGCTGGCCGAGCTGGCGCCCCGGGACATCGTGGCCAAGGCCATCATGCGGCGGATGCAGGAGCAGGACGCCGAGCACATGTTCCTCGATGCGCGGCACTTCGGTGCCGACATGTGGGAGCACCGTTTCCCGACCATCCTGGCCGCCTGCCGGGCCAATGGCATCGACCCGGTCGCCGAGCCCATCCCGATCGCCCCGGCCGCCCACTACGCCTCCGGCGGCGTCCGCACCGACGCTCACGGCCGCACGACCGTGCCCGGGCTCTACGCGTGCGGCGAGGTCGCCTGCACCGGCGTGCACGGCGCCAACCGGCTTGCCTCCAACTCCCTCCTCGAAGGCCTCGTCTACGCCGAGCGCATCGCCACCGACATCGCCACCTGCGGGGACGACGGCCGTCCCGGTACGCGCGTGCCCGAACCGGTCCGGTACTCCAACGAGCCGCAGCACCCGCTGCTCGCCCCGGAGACCCGGTTCGCCATCCAGCGGATCATGACCGAGGGCGCGGGTGTGCTGCGCTCGGAGGAGTCCCTCGCCAAGGCCGCCGAGCAGCTCCGGCACCTGCACAGCGAGGCCCGCGACGCGCTCGACCAGAACGGCAAGACCGCCGAGCCCGGCGTCGACACCTGGGAGGCCACCAACCTCATGTGCGTGGCCCGTGTGCTGGTCGCCGCCGCCCGGCTGCGCGAGGAGACCCGCGGCTGCCACTGGCGTGAGGACCACCCCGAGCGCGACGACACCCACTGGCGGCGCCACATCGTCGTGCGACTCAGGTCGGACCGGTCGTTGGCCGTGGGCACCACCGACACCGCAGATTTCCCCCCTGTCCTCCCGCAGGCTCCCGGCTCCGTCCGGGCAGGGAGGCACCCCCGTCCCCAGCGCCCCCAGGAGCAGTGACAGACGTGAGCACCGACGACCTTCCTCTCGCCCCGACCGGTGGCTGCGGCGACGGCTGCGCCTGCGGCGCGGACGGCGGAGAGGAGTACGAGAAGTACGTGGAGTGCGGGCTCGACCCCACGCTCGCCGAGCTGCTGGCCGCTTCCGGGCTCGACCCCGTGGAGGTCGAGGACATCGCCAACGTCGCCGTCCAGGAGGACCTGGACGGCGGCGTGGACGTCACCACCGTCGCGACCATCCCCGAGGACGCGGTGGCCACCGCGGACTTCACCGCGCGCGAGGCGGGCGTCGTGGCCGGCCTCCGGGTCGCTGAGGCCGTGCTCTCGGTGGTCTGCACCGACGAGTTCGAGGTGGAGCGGCACGTCGAGGACGGCGACCGGATCGAGGCCGGCCAGAAGCTGCTGTCGGTCACCACGCGTACCCGGGACCTGCTCACCGCCGAGCGCAGTGCGCTGAACATCCTGTGCCGCCTGTCGGGCATCGCGACCGCGACGCGCGCCTGGGCGGACGCCCTGGAGGGCACCCGTGCCCGCGTGCGGGACACCCGCAAGACGACACCCGGCCTGCGCTCGCTGGAGAAGTTCGCCGTGCGCTGCGGCGGCGGCGTCAACCACCGCATGTCGCTGTCCGACGCGGCCCTGGTGAAGGACAACCACGTGGTCGCCGCCGGTGGCGTCGCACAGGCCTTCAAGGCCGTCCGGGAAACCTTCCCGGACGTACCGATCGAGGTCGAGGTCGACACGTTGCACCAGCTGCGTGAGGTCGTCGACGCGGGCGCCGACCTGATCCTGCTGGACAACTTCACGCCCGGCGAGTGCGAGGAGGCCGTCGGTATCGCCGGTGGCCGGGCGCTGCTGGAGGCATCCGGCCGGCTGACACTCGGCAACGCGCGTGCGTACGCCGACACCGGCGTGGACTTCCTGGCCGTCGGCGCGCTCACCCACTCCTCGCCGATCCTGGACATCGGCCTGGACCTGCGCGAGGCGGAGTAACGGTCATGCTGCTCACGATCGACGTCGGCAACACCCACACCGTCCTCGGCCTGTTCGACGGCGAGGACATCGTCGAGCACTGGCGCATCTCCACGGACGCACGCCGCACGGCGGACGAGCTGGCGGTGCTGCTCCAGGGGCTGATGGGCATGCACCCGCTGCTGGGCGACGAACTCGGTGACGGCATCGACGGCATCGCGATCTGCGCCACCGTACCCTCCGTGTTGCACGAGCTGCGCGAGGTCACCCGGCGCTACTACGGTGACGTGCCCGCCGTCCTGGTCGAGCCGGGCGTGAAGACGGGCGTGCCGATCCTCACCGACAACCCCAAGGAGGTGGGCGCCGACCGGATCATCAATGCGGTCGCCGCCGTCGACCTCTACGGCGGCCCGGCGATCGTCGTGGACTTCGGCACGGCGACCACGTTCGACGCGGTTTCCGCGCGCGGGGAGTACGTCGGCGGCGTCATCGCACCCGGCATCGAGATCTCCGTGGAGGCGCTCGGCGTCAAGGGCGCGCAGCTGCGGAAGATCGAGGTGGCCCGGCCGCGCAGCGTGATCGGCAAGAACACGGTCGAGGCCATGCAGTCGGGCATCGTGTACGGATTCGCCGGGCAGGTCGACGGGGTCGTCAGTCGGATGGCGCGCGAGCTGGCGGACGACCCGGACGATGTGACCGTGATCGCCACGGGCGGGCTCGCGCCGATGGTGCTGGGAGAGTCCTCGGTGATCGATGAGCACCAGCCGTGGCTCACGCTGATCGGGCTGCGCCTGGTGTACGAGCGGAACGTGTCGCGCCTGTGAGGCGGCCGGCGCCCGCGGAGCGCCGGTGGTTCTGGATACCCGGTCAGGTCCGATGGCCCCGGTCGGGGGAAACCGAAAACGACATACCGCGACACATCATCTCGATCCATCACTTTTGTCCGATTAGCGATACCGTCGCGTGCATGCCCACGCCATACGGATCCCGCGGCGGCATGGCGTTCGGCGCGGAGGAGCTGTGTGTGCTCCGCCGCGCCCTCGCCCTCGCCCTTCACCCCGGCCAAGCCTCCACCGAGGACGTCCAGGACTGTTTCCGCCTCGCCGAGTCACTCGACGAGGCGATGAGTGAAGGGGTCAGACTGCGCGCCTTCCTGGTGGCCGACCTCGGCCGCTACCGCGCCGCCCTTCCAGGGACCGTCGGTGGTTAT